>NZ_JANLCM010000001.1:1800155-2400207 GCF_024979235.1 Herbiconiux aconitum | reverse complement strand
CCCGGCGGCGGCCGGGGCGGGCACGGCGGCCGGGGCGGGCACAGCGGCGGCCGACGCGGGCACAGCGGGCGGGCCGGCGGCAGGTGCCGGCGCGGAATGGTCTGACATGCGTGTTTCCCCTCACGGTCAAGGCCCTTCCACTCTGGTCTGAACCAGCGCACCCGACAACCGCCCTCGCCGAGCACCCGCGAATCGTGTCGTCTCATCGGGCGGTGAGCGCATCCTCCGATTCGGGAGGAGCTGACGCACACGACGGCTTGTGGGAGCGTTCGTTCGTCGCTTCTCCTCCCGAATCGAGGGTGCGGCACTCCCGAAACGAGGGTCCGGCACTCCCGAAGGGAGGGTCCGGCACTCCCGAAAGGAGGGTCCGCCACTCCCGAACGAGGCGACCGGGACGAATCGACGCCGCGGAGGGTGCGCATCCAGGCGTCGGAGGTAGGGTCACCCGCATGCCCCGCACCGCGCACACCCGCACCGCGCAGCCCCGCCCCGCGCAGACCCGGAAGGCGCACACCCGCGCCATGCACACCCGCACCGCGCAGAGCGGCACAGTCGCCGCGCGCTGGCGCTCCCACCTGCTCTCCACGCTCTCCGGCCGCGACGACGGCCGCCCCGAGTGGGTGGGCGAGATGGCTGAGGGCGACGACGTGGGCTTCTTCGGACCAGGGTCGGCCTCCTGGGCGGTGCACGGCGGCATGGCCACGATGGTGGCGGGCATCCGCGCCCTCCTCATGCAGACCCTGCACCCGGGCGCGATGGCGGGGGTGCACGACTGGTCGCGCTACCGGGAAGACCCGCTCGGCCGCCTGACCGGCACCATCCGCTGGCTCGTCACCGTCACCTTCGGCGACTCCGAACTCGCGCGCCGCGAATCGGCCCGGGTCGCGCGGTTCCACGACCGGGTGCGCGGGGAGTACCTCGACGCATCCGGAGATCCTCGCCCCTATTCGGCCGGCGACCCCGAACTGCTCTCCTGGGTGCACCTCGTCTTCACCGATGCGTTCCTCGCGAGCCACACGCTCTGGGACAGCCCCATCCCCGGCGGGCCCGACCGCTACGTCGACGAGTGGGCGGTGGCCGCGGAGCTGATCGGGGTTCCGGATGCGCCGCACAGCGCCGCGGAGCTGCGTCACCAACTCGACGCCTTTGCCGACGCGGGCGTGCTGAAGAGCGACGAACGCGTTGCCGAGGCGGTGCGCTTCATCCGGCACCCGCCGCTCGCGAAGGGCATGATGCCCGCCTACCGGGTGATGTTCGCCGGAGCGGTCGCCTCGCTGCCACCTCGCTACCGGCGGATGCTCGGCCTCCGCCGCTCTCCCCTGCCGGTGATCTGGGCCACGGGCCGGGTGCTCGCCATCGTGCGCTGGTTCATGGGTAGTTCTTCGTCGTCCGAAGACGCGGCGATGGTGCGGGTGCGCCGACTCGAAACCGAAGGCCGGGCCACTAACTCAAGTAATCGTTGAGGAAGGCGGAGTCGGGCTCGAAAGGGTTGTCCAGATCGCCGTCGTCTCGGGATTCCTCGGGCACCTCCGCCACCTCGAAGGTGATGGGAACGCCGGGCGACACGAGGATCGCCAGTTCGCGATTGCCGTAGAGCGTGACCTTCACGATGTCTCCGCCTCCGCGGACGGCCTCGAGGGCCGCAGCCTCGATGCGATCGATGTTCTGATCCTGGGCGAGCGGATGGGGCGTGTCACTCACGGTGATCGTTATGCGCTGCATGGGCTCTCCTCCGCCTCTCCAGATAACCACGGTTGCCGGTGCGCGAGAAGGGCACCGCGCCCGCCACCCGTCGCCGCGAACGATGTCGGCGTCGACCTGCGGGGCTAGGGTCGGACTATGAAACGGATAACGTACAGCGGCGGTTCGATCGTGACGGGCAACGCCATCACGGCCGCTCTGCTCGACTACACCACGACGGTGGCCGACGCGGAGAACAGCGTCACGGTCGACATCACGGTGCTCGAGGAGAACGGCGAGACGTCGGTGCACACCCTCCTGCTCAGCCAGGCAAGCCAGTTCGACGTGGCCGACGTGGGTGGCATCACCGAGGAGGAAGAGGCGAGACGCTTTCCGGTTCCCGAGATGCCCCAGATCGGCATCAGCGGCACGGTCGAGCAGAATGGGGACGCCTCGCGGGAGGCAGAGGACTTCAATCGCCTGATGGACGAGATCGACGAGGGGTTGGGGCAGTAGCTCATGGGCAAATTCATCTACGGAACACCGTCGATCTCCGTCGACTTCGACGATCGGGTGCTCGCGCACCTCAAAGCGGTGATCCTGTCGAAGGTGCGCCGCGGGGAGAGCTTCTCGTTCTCGTGGGAGTACACCGTCGCGACGGGCAGCGGGCACAGTTCGATCTGGATCCACCCCGCCATCCCGCTCCAGTTCGACTTCGTCGGGGGCCGGGAACCCCGGCTCAACCGGGCGTGGATCGAAGAACTCGTTCGCCTGTCGAACTCCCCCGCCGGACTCCGCGTGATTCCAGAACCTCCCGACCCGGCCTAGGAGGCCGGACCAGCGAGCCGATCTCGACCCACCGGCCCGGCCTCCGGGTGACGCTCGATCAGGCCGCGACGGGCTCGTCGAGCTCGTCGGTGCCGACCGCTCGTTCGCGCAACGGCGCCAGAGCCTTCGACCACGCCACCAGCTGGTCGAGCATGACCCCGACCTGCGGCTCGAGGTAGTCGCCGGGGGTGAAGACGGAGAAGTTCTCGAACTCCGTGATCAGTGAGATGGCGACCTGCGCGCGCACCGTGGCGAGCTGCAGCTCCGAGGCCACGAGACGCAGGTGCTCGACGGCGCGGGCCCCGCCGACGCCGCCGTAGCTGACGAACGCCGCCGCCTTGTTGTTCCACTCGCTGTAGAGGTAGTCGAGCGCGTTCTTCAGCACACCCGAGGTGGAGTGGTTGTACTCCGGGGTGACGAACACGAAGCCGTCGAACTCGGCGATCTTGGCCGACCAGTCCTTGGTGTGCTCGTTCTGGTAGGCGCCGTACGCCGCCGACACCGGCTCGTCGAGGTGGGGCAGCGGGTAGTCGGCCAGGTCGACGAGCTCGAACTCGGCGTCGTCACGGCGGGAGGCGATCTCCGTCACCCATTTCGCGACGGCTTCGCCGTTGCGGCCCGGACGGGTGCTGCCGAGGATGATCCCGATCTTGGTCATATGGTCTGTCTCCTTCAGGAACGATTCGTGCGTCATACGCGTTGTCAGTAATGCGCAACCGTGCGGCCGCGGATTTAGTCCCGCATCCGGCCACGCACTTTGGAATGCGTCAGGAACACGAGAGGACGTAATCCGGCATGACGGCGGAGCCCGTGAGCGACTTTTCTGACATGAGTCGAGTCTGTGAAGAGCCGGAGAGCCGAGAGCTCGTGCGCGATATCTTCACGATGACCGGCGACAAGTGGTCGATGCGGGTCATCAGTGAGCTGGGAGATGGTGCGCGGCGGTTCACGCACCTGATGGCGGCGGTCGACGGCATCTCGCACCGGATGCTCACCCGCACGCTCCGATCGCTCGAACGCGACGGTCTGGTGAACCGGCAGAGCTACGCGGAATCACCTCCGCGCGTCGAGTACTCCCTCACCCCGCTCGGCGAGACGGTGATCGAACCGGTGATGGCCTTCATCCGGTGGACCCACGCGCATCAGGCCGAGATCGAGGCGAGCCGGGCGCGTTTCGACGGCTGAGTCGTGTCGGCACGGGCCGACTCGGCGACGAAGACGGCGCTGGCCTCGGCATAGCGGGCCGTGAGTTCGGCGAAGAGCGCCGTGCTGCGGGCGCCGGGCCAGTCCGCGGGTAGCAGATCTGCGGGCAGACCGGGGTCGAGATAGGGCAGCGGACGCCACACGTCGACGCCGCGGATGTAGCGGGCGAATGCCTCGGCGCCGCTCGCCTCGGTGCTCCCGCTCGAGTCGACGGTCTCGTCCGTCGGCTCGAGCAGGGCGCTCAGGCCGGCGATCGCTTCGAGGTGCAGTCGTTCGATCGCGCCGAGATCCCACCACTCCGCGACGGCGTCGCGCAGCTCCCCCGCCACTCGGGGCCGGTCGGTGCGGAACAGGGTCGCGGATGCCCGGATGCCCAGCTCTCCGAAGATGTCCTCCACCTCGTCGGCGAGGAAGTCGGGGCAGATCCATAGCGCCGCCGAAACCGTGCCGCAGCCGATCCCCTGCAGTCTCTTCCGGAGCTGATGGCGGAGCTGCCGCTGCTCCTCGGGCAGCGAGAAGGAGATGAGGCACCAGGGATCGCCCGGCTGCATGCTGCGGGCGGCGAAGATGCGGCGGTCGCCTTTCGCGAGCATCCCGACCGCCTCGGGATTCACCGCGTAGCCGCTGCGCCCGTCGCGCGCCTCCGTGAGCAGCAGGCCCTTCTGCTTGAGGCGGGCCACCGTGGTGCGGGTGCGGCCGGCCGGCACGTCGAGGTGCTCCAGCAACGCCACGAGGTCGGCGCTCGAAAGCCAGCCGCCGAGCCGACGCAGGTAGAGGCCGATGACGGTGCGGAGCAATGACGCCGTGCTTCCCGGGCGCGACTCGAGGTCGTCGAGTACGGCGACCGTCATGAGGACCCGGCGGCCGTCGCGCCGCCCGTGAGGGCCGTCTCGATCGCGTCGATTCCACGCTGCAGCTCGGCGAAACTCGTGCTGAGCGGCGAGAGACCGATGCGGAGTCCGTCCGGCGCCCGGAAGTCGGGAATCACCCCCTGCTCCCACAATCGCGCCGTCACCTCGCGGAACTCCGGATGCCGGATGGTGACGTGACTCCCCCGCTCCTCGGCGGCCTTGGGGGTCGCGATCGTGACGCCGAGCGGCACGAGCTGTTTCTCGACGAGCCGCAGCGCGTGTTCGGTGAGCGCGATCGACTTCGCGCGGATGGCGTCGATGCCCGCCTCCTCGATGAGGTCGAGCATGTCCTGCATGGCGAGCATCCCGATCACCGGAGGGGTTCCGCTGAGGAAGCGGCGCATCCCCTCGCCCGGCACGAAACCGTCACCCATGGCGAAGACATCGGCGGCGCCCATCCAGCCCTGCACGGGCTGTTCGAGGTCGGCCTGCAGCCTGCGCGCGACGTAGCCGAAGGCGGGCGAGCCCGGACCCCCGTTGAGGTACTTGTAGGTGCAGCCGACGGCGAGATCCACGTTCCACTCGTCGAGTCGCGTGGGCACGGAGCCGACGGAGTGGCAGAGGTCCCAGAGCACCAGCGCGCCGGCGTCGTGGGCGACCCGGGTGATGCCCTCCATGTCGGCGAGGAAGCCCGAGCGGTAAGACACGTGACTCAGCACCACGAGGGCCGTATCGGGGCCGACGGCAGCGCGCACCTGGTCGAGTTCGACGCCGCGAGCGGGGTCGACGGAGATCCAGCGGATGCGCAGGCCCCGTTCGCGCGCGATGCCCTCGGCCACGAAGCGGTCGGTGGGGAAGTTGTCGTCGTCGAGCACGAGCTCGTGGCGGCCGGGGCGGGCGTCGACGGCGGCGCGCATGAGCTTGTAGAGCAGCACCGTGGTGGAGTCGGCGACGACGGTCTGGCCGGGCGCGGCTCCGAGGGTGGCGGCGGCGATGCGGTCGCCCAGCGAGAAGGGCAGCTCCATCCACTGCTCGTCCCAGGCACGGATGAGGCGGCCGCCCCAGTCGCGAGCGACGAAGGCGCCGAGGTGGTCGGCGGTGACGCGCAGCGGGCGGCCGAGGGAGTTGCCGTCGAGGTAGGCGACGAGCCCGTCGCTCGGGAGGAACCGCTCGCGGTAGCCCGCCAGCGGGTCGAGCCGGTCGAGCTCGGCGGTGGTAGGGGCGGCGGCGGTGCCGGGTTCGGCGGCGCGCTCGGCAGAGGATGCCGCGGCGGGGGTGGTGGGGTGGGTCATGCTCGGATCTCCTCGAGGTCGTCGGCGGCCACGACACGGGCGGTCGGCAGCCAGGTGGGAAGCTCGGCCGCGTCGGCCGGTGCGCGTGTCGGCACCCACGACACCCGCGAACCCAAGTCGATCAGGTCGTCATGCTCCGCGAAGTCGCTCGAAGTCGGCTCTGGGGCGCGGGAGAGGCGACTTAGCGCGACTTCGCGAGGGGGCAGGGGGGCGAGGGCGTCGAGGAGTTGGGGAGCAGTGAGGCCGGCGGAGGTGAGGGCGTCGAGCTCGCGCGGGTTGAGGGCGACGGGCAGCGGGCCGTTGCCGAGGTCGGTGCCGTAGAGCACGCGCCCGCCCGCGGCGGCGAATCGGGCGAGGTTGTCGAGGGCCACGGCGAACTCAGGCGTGGGATCTCCCCAACCGTGGATGTCGAGGGTGCTGACCCAGGTCATCCGGTCGGCCATGGCGGCGATCAGCTCGTCGCTGAGCCGCTCGCTGAACGGCGTGTGCGCCAGCCGGTCGACCCCGAGCTGCTGGGCTCGCTCGGCCTGGCCCGCCCCCTCGGTGTGCGCCACGACCACGAGTGCCCGCCGATGCGCCTCGTCGACAACGGCGCGTGCGACGGTGTCGGTCAACCCTCCGCGGCTCACCGCAGCGTCGCCACGCGCGTCCACGCCACCGCGGCCCACCCCGCCGTCGCCACGCGCGTCGGCGGCGCCGGGCGGCTCCGTGTCACCGGTGTGCAGCACGAGCTTCACGAAGCGCGCGCCGGAGCGGTGCATCTCGGCGACCGCGGCGAGCGCGCCGGCGACGTCGCGGAGTTGCCGTACCGCCGCATCCGGAGCCCACGACCGGCCCGACGGATACCCACCCACACCGGTCAGGAACGCCCCCGCGAATTCCACCTCGGGCATCGACGTTCCGGCCGCACCGTGCGCCCAGCTCGCGATGACCGTCGGGTTCCAGCCGAGATCGACCACGCGTGCGATCCCGCCGCCGAGGAGCGCTCCGGGATCGACCAGACCCAGATGCACGTGCGAATCGCAGAATCCCGGCAGCACGACGCCGCCCACGTTCGTCACGACTCGACCCGCGCCGTCGTGCGGCCCCGAGCCACCCGCACCCGCACCCGCGGTGTCCCGCCCGCCCGCAGCCGCAGCATCCAGCCCGCCCGCACCCCAACCATCCAGCCCACCCGCGCCCGCAGCCTCCTGGCCCCCCGCCGACGCGACCGCCGCCCGCCGCACGAGCTCGACGCGCCCGCCCCGGATGCGCAACACAGCCGGCCCGGTCCACTCCCCCACCCACACGTCGTCGACCACCACGAAACGATCGAGCGCGGCATCCGGGGCGGCGCCGGCCTCCGCTCTCACGTGCCGATCTCCGTGCGCACCGCGAACAGCTCCGGAAAGAACGTCAGCGACAGCGCGCGCTCCAGGAATCCGGCCCCCGACGACCCGCCGGTGCCCGACTTCATGCCGATGGTGCGCTGCACCGTGCGCAGGTGCCGGAAGCGCCAGAACTGGAAGTTGTCTTCGAGGTCGACCAGCTCTTCGCACGCCTCGTAGACCCGCCAGTTCTCAGTGGCCGATTCGTAGATCTCGCGGAATACCGGCACGAGCTCCGGATGCATGACGTACGCCTTCGTGACGTCGCGCGACAGCACGCTGTCCGGCACCCCGAATCCCAGGCGGGCGAGGTAGCGGAGGAACTCGTCGTAGAGACTCGGCTCGGCCAGCAGCGACGCCAGCACGGCGCGGGCCGCCGGATCGGAGTCGAAGACCGACAGCATCCGCTCGTTCTTGTTGCCGAGGATGAACTCGACCGCGCGGTACTGGTGCGACTGGAAACCCGACGAGTTCGCGAGGAAGCCGCGGAACTCGGAGTACTCGGTGGGCGTGAGCGTCGCCAGCACCGACCACTGCTGCGTGAGCGTCTCCTGGATGTGCTTCACCCGTGCGATGCGCTTCAGCGCGGTGCCGATGTCGTCGGCCTGCAGGCTCGCCCGCGCCGAACGCAGTTCGTGCAGCAGCAGTTTCAGCCAGAGTTCGCTCGTCTGGTGCTGGATGATGAACAGCAGCTCGTCGTGATGCTCCGGCTCGCTGACCGGGCGCTGGAGGGCGAGCAGCTCGTCGAGCGCCAGGTAGGAGCCGTAGCTCATCCGGCTCGAGAAGTCGGTGACGATTCCTTCGTCGAAGGCCCTGGTGTTGTCGTCGGCGCTCATGCCTCGACGTTACAACATCCTGACGCCCGCCACGATGATGAGATGTCGGGTCAGCCCATCCAGCCCGCGTGCTTGAACATGCGGCGGAGCTCGAGCACCGTGGCCTCGGAGACCGGCACGCCGTCGGGGCGCCTGATCTCGAGGCGCTCGTTGTCGAGCCGCACCACGATCTTGCCGCCGCCGTGGCTCTCCTCCACCTCTGCCACCTCCTTCAGCATGGTCACGAGATCGTTCCAGCCGATCTTGTGCGTGGTGGCGTGATACTCGATCTGATCGAGGATCTGACGCGAGTCGGGTGTCAGGTTCTGGGGTGCGGCCATGGTGAGAGCCTTCCTGAAAGTGGTCTTTTCAACACCCTAGCCAAATCGGCGACCGCAGCGCCGAACCGCTAGAGTTCTGGGAGTAGACCTCTCGAAGAAGGAGCATTCGACGTGACGAGTGTTGTTGTGTACGAAGCCCCGCGCAAGGAGCTGCCGCGAGCGGCCAAGGGCGGCGTGTTCGTGCTCTTCTGGATCATCGCGATCGTGCTCTGGATCATCGCGCCCAACATCACCGACCCCCGCTGGGGGGCGTTCATCGTCGACACCGGGCTCGTCTTCGCCTCGGTCGGCTTCGCGGCCCCCGGCATCACCTGGACCAAGCCGTTCCGCAACACGCTGATCGCCGGCGCCATCGCCATCCTCCTGTTCCTCTGGGCCGACCTCAACGAGGTCACCGTAGTGGTCTACTTCCTGCGTATGGCGGTGCCCTTCGCGGCACTGCTCACCTCGGTCTACACGGCGGCCGGCAAGCTCAAGGTCTGGTACTAGGCACTCCCCCGTCCTCGTGGCGCGCCATTCGTGAGCGGTAGTCGCGGGGGCTCTCGCCCCGTTCCCGGCGAAACGCGGCGCTGAGCGCGAAAGGCGTGCCGTAGCCGGCGGCACTCGCGACCGCGCCAAGGGTCTGCCGTGTCTCACGCAGCAGGTCGGCGGCGAGTTTGAGGCGCCACTCGACGAGGTAGGCCATGGGCGGTCGGCCGACGAGGTCGGTGAACCGGCGAGCGAACGTCGCCCGCGAGACGCCGACGCGGGAGGCGAGTGCGCTGATGGTCCACGGGTGAGCGGGGTCGTCGTGCAGGAGGCGGAGCGCGGGTCCGACGACGGGGTCGTCCTGGGCGCGGAACCACCCAGAGTCGTGGGCCGGATCGGAGAACCAGGTGCGCACCGCCCCGATGAGCAGCAGGTCGAGCAGACGGTCGAGCACCGTCTCCTGGCCGGCGCGATCGCGGGCGATCTCGTCGGCGAGCAGCCGCACCAGCGGTTCGCTGCTCTCGTCGAGGGGCACCACCACGATGCTGGGAAGCAGACACAACAGGGTCTCGCTCACCTCGCCCTGCACCTGATAGGTGCCGGTGAGCATGAGCGTGGAGCCCTCTGGTTCGTTGCCCCAGGTGCGCACGCCGAGCTCCGTGAGGAACTTCCACTGAACTCCAGGTCGGTAGCTCGGATTCTGCTGTCGGTCGATCACCACGTCGATCTCACTGAGGGGGTCGTCGGCGACGGTGTAGCGGTGGCCCGGCCCGCGGAGGAGCACGACGTCGCCGGGTTCGACGAGCACCGGGTCACCGTCATCCGGAACGATCCATGCTCGTCCCTGGGTGAGGACGAGCACAGTGAGCGGCGCGTCGTCTTCGATTCGCATCGCCCAGGGGGCCGAGAGCACCGAGCGCAGGATGAACGCACCGGCTGCTCGGGACCGGTCGAGGAGGGCACTCATGCTGTCCATGGTGCCGACACTAGACGCTTGCGTATGTTATTGCGAGGTTCGGCCATTCTGCGTCTCGCAACGTACGGGTTCACTGGGTCTATGACAAACATCGAGTCGATCCCCCTCCATCCGCCCACGTCGACCACCACCCCCACCCTCGTGCTCGGCGGCACCGGAAAGACCGGTCGCCGCGTCGCCGAGCGCTTGCGTCGCACGGGCGTTCCGGTGCGTGCGCTCGGCCGCACCACCCCCATCCCGTTCGACTGGGCCGATCGCGGAACCTGGGATGCCGCGATCTCCGGCGCGAAACGCGTCTACCTCGCGTACTCCCCCGACCTCGCGGTGCCGGGTGCCGTCGAAGCGGTGAAGGAGATCACCGACCGTCTCGTTGCCACGGGTGTCGAGAGGATCGTGCTGCTGTCCGGCCGCGGTGAGCCCGAGGCCGCCGATGCGGAAGACGTCGTCATCTGTTCGGGCGTCGAATGGAGCGTCGTGCGGTGCTCCTGGTTCTTCCAGAACTTCACCGAAGGCTATTTGCGCGACCCTCTCGTCGAGGGCTCCCTCTTCCTTCCCGCCGGCTCCGTGTCCGAGCCCTTCGTCGACGCCGAGGACATAGCGGATGTCGCGGCTGCAGCCTTGGTCGACTCACGTCATTCCGGCGAACTGTACGAGCTCACCGGACCCGAGCTGCTCACCTTCCAGCAGATCGTGGAGACGGTCGGGACTCACACGGGCAGGTCGATCGAGTATGTGCCGATCCCGGCCGAGGACTATTCGCAGGCCGCACTGGCCGACGGCGTGCCCGCCGACGTGGTGACCCTGCTCGACTACCTGTTCCGGGTCGTGCTCGACGGTCGCAACGCGAGCCTCGCCGACGGGGTGCAGCGCGCGCTGGGTCGCGAACCCGGATCGTTCGACGCGTTCGCGCGCCGAAGCGCTGCCGCTGGTTCGTGGAACGCCGAGGAGCAGTCGTGAATGCGGCCACCCCGCGCGTGCAACCCACGAAGGTCTAGCCTCCACGGCTCCGGAGGCATAGTGTGCGTGGCATGACGAATCAGGATGATCAGCCGACGATCAATGATGTCGAGCTTCCCAAGTCAGGCGAAGCGACGTTCTGGCGCGAAGGAGTGCAGCACACCATCCGAGCCGATGGCACGGAAGACAGCGAGCCGAGCTACAGCCTGCACGCAGAGGAAGCCTTGATCGCCCACATCAGTCGCCGGGAAGGCAAATGGGTGGGTGACACCGTCGAGCCGTCACGGCAAGTGGCGTCGGACTCCGATTGGCGCCAAGTCGTCATCGACGTCACCGACTGACGCCATCGATCGGTGTGTCAGAGGTTCTGACCTCCGCGGTAGCGGGCCGCGGGGTGGGTATCGGGAAGACGCGCACCCGTGCCGTAGAGGTGCTCACGGAGGGTGCCGCCACCGGCGCTCTGGACGCCCGGTTCGTCGGCCGGACGCAGACGCCCACGACGGCGGAGCACCGGAGTCACCAGCTCCGCAAAATCGCGCACGGTCTCGAACGAGTGGTACTGGCGCAGATTGATGCCGTCGACGCCCACCTCGTCGAGCCAGCGCTCGATCTCGTCGGCCACGACCTCGGGTGTTCCCGCCACGAAGAACTGGTTCTTGTCCCACGCCTCATCGACCGCGGCGACGTAGCGGCCGACGGTGATGTTCAGCGGGAGCCCGCCGGCTTCGATCAGGTCGTGCCGGCCTTCTCGCTCGAGAGCCTCGCGCACCGTGATGTCGGCGGGGTGATCGAGCGGACGGAACGGAACACTCTGGTGCACGAACTTGCCCTCGGGGCTCTCGAACGCACGGTAGCGGGCGAGCTTCTCGGCGACCTCCTCCTCGGTGCGACCCGTGATGACGGTGGCCATCACCAGGAACCGCAGATCGTCGGCGGTCCGACCTCGTTCGACCGCGGCATCCCGGATCGTCTGGATGTTGCGTTGCAGCGAACCGGGCGGCCGATCGGCGGTGAACAGCACCTCCGCATGCTTTGCCGCGAATGCGATGCCCGCTGCAGAGGCACTGGCCTGGAACAACAACGGCACCCGTTGCGGCGACGGCTCCGACAGATGCGGCCCGGCCACCTTGAAGTGTTGGCCCACGTGATCGATCGGGCGCACCTTCGCCGGGTCGGTGTAGACCCCGCCTTCTCGGTCGACGAGCACGGCGTCGTCGTCCCAGGAGCCCTCCCAGAGCTTGTAGACGACGTCCATGAACTCGTCGGCGATCTCGTAGCGGGTGTCGTGCGGAATCTGCTCGTCGAGGCCGAAGTTGCGCGCCGCGTTCGGCAGGTAAGAGGTGACGATGTTCCAGCCGACCCGCCCCTTGGTGAGGTGGTCGAGGGTGCTCATCCGGCGGGCGAAGGCGAACGGTGGCTCGTAGCTGGTCGAGAACGTCACGCCGAAGCCGAGCCGCGTGGTGACCGCTGCCATCACCGGGATGACGAGCAGCGGGTCGTTGTTCGGAATCTGCAGCCCCTCGCGCACGGCCGGTTCAAGACTGTCGCGATAAACGTCGTAGGCGCCGACGACGTCGGCCAGGAAGATCGCGTCGAACCCGCCGGCTTCGGCGATCGTCGCGAGTTCCTGCCAATAGGCCAGGTCGGTGTAGCGCTCGCGGTTGTTGCCTTCGAGGCGCCACAGGCCGTGGGTGATGTGCCCGGGCGTGTTCATCTCGAACACGTTCACGATGAGCGGCTTCGGCCGATCGGTCGCTGTCTGGTCTGCCATCCTGGCCCTTCGCTTCGAGGTGCTTCCAGTCTGGGCGCACGCGCGGGAGGGGTTCGACGCCCGCGTCACGCGGCGCAACATGTTGCCAGTTCACTTGTCCACAGCGCGCGCCGGGTTCTCCCGCGACGTGCCCCCGCTGCCCCGACGAATCCCGCCGACGAACGAGGAGAGCACCATGACCGTCACTGAAGAACGCACCGCCATCCGCCTCGCCTTCCGGTCGCTGCGATGAGCGGGGTCTTCCGCTCGATCGCCCACCGCCTCTCGGGCGACGAACGTGCACTCCCCGACGAGGGGCGCCTCCCGGGGTTCGACCGGGCCACAGCGTGGATCAACTCGGAGCCGCTGGCACCGGCCGATCTCCGTGGCCGCGTCGTTCTCGTCGACTTCTGGACCTACACCTGCGTCAACTGGCTGCGCACGCTCCCTTACCTGAGGGCGTGGCACGCCAAGTACGCCGCCGCCGGGCTCACCGTCGTGGGCGTGCACACTCCGGAGTTCGGGTTCGAGGGCGATCTCGGCAACGTCACCGAACATGCCCGGCGGCTCGGCGTGGAGTTCCCGATCGTGGTCGACACCGGGTACGGCGTCTGGGGGGACTTCGCGAACCACTACTGGCCGGCGGTCTACCTCGCCGATGCGGAAGGGCGCATCCGGTTCCACCATTTCGGCGAAGGCGAATACGCCATGACCGAGATGGCCATCCAGCAGCTGCTCGTCGATGCCGGGGCCACGGAGGTCGACCTTGGCCTCGTCGCGCCCGAAACGACGGGGCTCGAGGTGGCAGCCGACTGGGCAACACTCCGCTCCCCCGAAACCTATCTCGGCTACGGGCAGAGCAGCGGTTTCGTGTCGGAGAACTCCTCGCTCTACGACCGGGCCCACGTCTACACCGGCAGCGACCGGCTGCCGCAGAACTCCTGGGACCTGACCGGCGATTGGACCCTCACCCGGCACGCGTCGGTGCTCAACGAGGCCGGCGGCCGGATCGCGTTCGCCTTCCACGCCCGCGACGTGAACCTGGTTATGGCTCCGAGCGCGGCGAGGCCGGCCATACCGTTCCGGGTGTATCTCGACGGCCAGCCGGTCGATACCGCTCAGGGCAGCGACGTCGACGGCGCGGGCCGCGGGGTGCTCGACAGTCCGAACACCTACCAGCTCGTGCGCCAGCACGGCGCGATCGCCGATCGGGTGTTCGAGATCGAGTTCCTCGAGCGCGGCGCCGAAGGGTACTGCTTCACGTTCGGCTGAGCGCGAGCGCGCCGACTCCAGCCGGGATATGACGGCTGGAGTCGGCGCCTCTCGGTGACTACTCGCCGATGCTCTCGGCGGCTGCGAGGATGGCGGCGACAGCGGCATCCGGATGCGACACCATCGACACGTGCGACGCAGAGACCTCGGAGATGGTCGCGCCGGCCCTCTCGGCCATCGACCGCTGGACGGCCGGCGGGATGACGAGGTCTTCGGTGCCGACGACGGCCCACACCGGGCGGCCCTTCCACGACGGCGGCCCCGACGGCGTCGTGTTGGCACTCAACGAGATGGGCCGCTGGGTGGCGGCGATCAGCCAGCGATCGGCTTCGGGAAGGTCTTGGGCGAACGCCGTGTGAACGGTCTCGGGCTTCAGGAACGCCTCGAGATCTCCCTCCGGTGCCCCGGGGTAGGTGCCCAGATCGAGCACCGTCGTCGGGTCGGGCACCGCGAGGGCCGAACCCGAACCACCGAGGATCTGGAACACGAACTCGCCTTCGTCGGGGATGAACGCGTCGACGTAGACGAGGGCCTTGACGTTCTCACCGAACTGGGCGTTGGTGATCACGAATCCACCGTAGGAGTGGCCGCCGACGATGACGGGGCCGGTGGTGTGCTGCGCCACGAACGAGGCCACCGTTGCGGCATCGTTGACGACTCCGTGCAAGAGGTTCGGTGGAACGAGAACGGTGAACCCCTGGCTCTGCAGTTCGGTCGTGACGGCGTTCCAACTGGACCCGTCGGCCCAGGCTCCGTGCACCAAGACGATCGTGGGTTTGGACATTGTTACCTCTCCTGGAGCGCATCGGGGGTGGGTTTTGGCTGAGAGACTACTCCGGGCGCCGGGGCCGTGGCTATCCGTCGTTACGGTCGACGCGCCCCTCCGCGATGTAGGCGAGGCGCCGCAGCGTTTCGATGTTCCGCAAGTGCAGTGGCACGTCGAGGAGCGGGCCGGGCACGAGTGCCCCCGGCCCGGCCACGGCGCGCTCGTCGATGCGCACGACGCAGCCGTCGCCGCGCGGCTTCACCTGGAGGGTGACCTTCGCCTCACCGATCGGCCAGCCGGCCGGTTTGATCACCATGCGGCGGGGCGGATCCCATTCGAGCACGGTAGTGGAGTCGTCGATGAGCGCGGGCCAGACCCCGAAGGAATGGTGCAGCTCGCTCCCCTCGGCCGGCCAGGCCTCATCGACGGCGCGCATGCGGGAGGCTCCGACGACCCACACGGGGAACAGCCAGCCGTCGGCGAGAACCTCGAAGACCTGCTCGGGAGAACAGCGGAAGAGGCGGTGGTTGGTCGACATGGCTGGTCCGATCTAGGTGGGAGTGGGAGAAAGAGAGGGAGGGGTGGTGATGCCGAACTCCGCCGCCAGAGCTCGCCGGGCGGCGTACCAGCCACCCAATCCGTGCACGCCCGGCCCGGGCGGAGTGGACGACGAGCAGAGGTAGACCCCGCGGGCGGGAGTGGCCCAGGGGTTCAGCGAGAGCACAGGCCGAGCCGCCAGCTGCCACAGGCTCGCGCTGCCGGCAGCGATGTCGCCGCCGATGTAATTCGGGTCGTCGTTCTCGAGGTCGACGGCGGTGCGTGAACTCGACGCGAGCACGCGATCGCGGAACCCCGGTGCGAAGCGCTCGATCTGGCGCGTGATCGCCTCGGTCTGATCGACATCGGAGTACCGCGGCACGTGCGTGTAGGCCCAGAGCACGTGCGAACCTTCTGGAGCACGGGTCGCGTCGAAAAGCGACGGCTGCGCCACCAGCACGTACGGATCGGGGGCGTGCCGGCCCGCCGCCACCGCTGCTTCGGAGGCAGCGATCGCCGCGCGCGTTCCCCCGACGTGCACGGTGCCGGCCTGGCGCAGCAGTTCGTTGGTCCACGGCACTGGGCCGCTCAGGGCGAAGTCGACCTTCGCAGCCGCGTTGCCGTAGCGGAACCGTGCCAGCGCCGCACGATATCGAGCGGGAAGGCGATCTCCGGCGAGCGAGCTCAGGGCCTTCGGCGAGACGTCGAGGAGCACCGCCCGGGCGGGACGCACCTGGTCGAGATCGGTGATCGGCGCATCCGTCTCGATCGCACCATCGTGGGCCAGGAGGTCGGCGACCAGTGCGTCGATGATGGATTGGCTGCCGCCGATCGGCACGGGCCAGCCGCGGCCGTGCGCGTACGCACCCAAGGACAGCCCTGCGCCCGCGGTCGACAGGCTCGGCAGCGGTCGGATGCTGTGGGCGGCGACCCCGGTGAGCATGGCCGGCGCCTCGTCGCCCCGGAAGCGCACGTTCCAGAACGGCGAACCCTGCTCCAGCGAGCGGAGCCCGAACCGGGCGGCGGTGATCGGATGCGCGGGGAGGCGCACGAGCGGCGACCCCGCGAACTGCGCGACCTGGTCGACGTCGCGCACGAGCGGCTCCATGAGGCTCCGCCAGGCCGCGCCGTCGGCGCCGAGGGCGCTCGCGGTGCGATCGAGGTCGCGGAACGCGATTCCCGCGCGCCCGTCGTCGAGCGGATGTCCGTAGGAGATCTCCGGCACCACGAAGCCGATCCGCTGGTCGAGCCCGAATTGCCGGAAGAACCCGGAGGCGAGGGCCATCGGATGAACGGCCGAGCACACGTCATGTCGGAAGCCCGGCAGGGTCAGCTCTTCGGTGCGTGATCCGCCGCCGATCGTGGAATTGCGTTCGTACACCCGCACCGAGAGGCCGGCGCGGGCCATCGTGACGGCGGCCGCGAGACCGTTCGGGCCTGCTCCGACGACCGCGACATCCACAGCTTCTGCCTCCCTGCTCCGCACCCACGCCCGGTCGTCGTCAAGTTACGCCGGATCGGCAGCATCCGCTCGCTTTCGTCTTCGGGTCGACCAGCCTTCCGGACTGGCACCGCGTTCCGCGAACGAGACTCGCTTCAGCCCACCTCCACGAGAACGCGGGGCAACTCGGCGAGCAGTTCGCTCGCCAGGAAGCCGAGGGGGCCCACCGACACGGCGAGCCGGTCGCCCGCGGCCGCGTGGGCGTGCGTTGCCCAGACCGCCGCCTGCTCGGGCGCGGCACCGCGGGCGCAGAGCCCGGCGATCGCGCCCGCGAGAACGTCGCCGCTGCCCGAGGTACCGAGTCCGCCGTGGCCTGTGCCGATCCGCCACAGGCGGCCGTCCGGATGCGCGACGCGGCCCTGACACGACACCACGGCGCGGTAGGCCTCGGCGAGGGTCTGCGCGATGTCGTCGGCATCCGGATCGTCTCGGCGGCCGTCACCGTGCCCGTAATTCCCGGAGTTCCCGTCGCCACCACCGTCGAGGGCGTCGAGCAGCCGGGAGGCCTCGCCGAGGTTCGGGGTGAGCACGAGACGCCCGGCGAAAGCACCCCGGGCGTGGGAGTCGGGCAGAACGCCGAGCGCGTAGGCGTCGAGCACCACGACGGTGCGGTCGTCGACGAGCTCGGGCAGCCGATCGATCAGCAGCCGCGCCTGGTCGGCGTCGTCGAGGCCCGGCCCGACGAGCACCGCATCGGCATCGGTCAGATCGTCGGCGGCATCGGCGATCGCCGTGCCGTCGATGTGACCGTCGGGCGTCTCACGCAGGGCGATGACCCCGCTCTCGGGCAACGCGACGCTCGCCGCGACGGCGACGCCCTCGGCGAGCGCGATGGTCAGGCGCCCCGCACCTACCCGCAGAGACGCCTCGGCGGCCAACAGTGCGGCGCCCGGTGATCGACGGTCGCCGCCCACCACCACGACCTGCCCCCGGTCGTATTTGGACTCGCCGGGGCCGGGCAGCCCCCAGCCACGCAGCAGGGCGGGAGTGATCACCACCGCGTCCCCGCGTTCAGCGGTCGCGCGATCAGTGGACGCTGGCATCGTTGCCTCCTGTCTTCTCGATATCTCCAAGCTCGATGTCTCCTGGCTCGGTGTCTCCGGGGTGCTCGGTGGTCTCCACTCCGAGTCGATCGAGGTGACCGTGCTCGGCGAAAGCCACGCTCTGCCAGCGACCCTTGCCCGTCGGGCGCACGAGGCGGGTCACTGACGCATTGGTCACGACGTGGGTGAGGGTGAAGTCGATCAGCTCCTCCTCGCTCAGTTCGTCACAGACGTAGAGGAAGAGCATGACCACGGCGTCGTGGGCGACCACCAGAACGGTGCGGGAGTCGTCATCCGCGTCGATGTCCTGCAGGAACGACCTCACCCGCAGCGCCACGTCGGCCCACGACTCGCCGCCGGGCGGTCGATAGTAGAGCTTGCCGAGCCAGCGCCGCCGCGCCGCCTCAGCCGGGAATCGGGCCTCGACTCCCGCCGCCGTGAGCAGATCGAGAACCCCGAGCTCCCGGTCGCGCAATCGCTCGTCGACTTGCGCACGCATCGAGAGCCCCGCCTCGGCCAGGGCCAGCTCGATCGTCTGGCGCGCTCGCAGATACGACGAGCTCCAGACCGCCGAGGGGACTCCGTAGTGGGAGTGATCGGCGATCCAGCGGCCGAGCGCCACCGCCTGCTTCTCGCCGGTGGGCGAGAGCGGCACATCGGCGTCGCGCCACCCCACGTCGATCGTCTCCTCGCCCGCTTCCTGCGCCGCCGACGCGATGACGTTCGCGACGCTCTCGCCGTGCCGCACCAACCAGATCTCCGTGGCTCCCATACGCCCACCGTATGCCGGTCATTCCGTCGTGCCACCTCCGAATCCGGCCTGCATCCCGCGGGAACCGGCCTGCGCTCCGTGTTGCATACGACAGCCCGAGAATCTACCCCCTAACGCGATTCGTCTACCGGACGCACGGTGGGGCCATCCGCTCAACGAAAGGGATGACCATGACGGACAACTACCCCACCGAACCTCCCTCCGGATTCGGCGCATCCTCCCGCGACGACCTTGCCGGCGGCACCTCCGGTGGCACCTCCGCTGGAAGCACCGGCGGCAGCACCGGCGGCGCGCACGAGAAGATGGACACCGCCAAGGAGCAGGCAGCCGACGTGAAAGACACCGTGAAGACCGAAGCGGGCAACGTCGCAGGCACCGCGAAGGATGAAGCCGCGAACGTGGCGAGCGAGGCCAAGACACAGGCGAAAGATCTGCTGCGCCAGACCCAGCAGGAGCTCAAAGAGCAGGCCGCCACGCAGCAGGAACGCGTCGCATCCGGCCTCCACTCGGTCAGCGCCGAACTCAACGACATGGCGTCGACTTCTGAGAACCCCGGCGTCGCATCCGACGTCGTGCGTCAGGTCGCCCAGCGCGCCGACGGCGCAGCCGCCTGGCTCGAGGGCCGCGACCCCGGTTCGCTCCTGACCGAACTGAAATCGTTCGCGCGCCGCCGACCCGGAGTCTTCATCGCCGGAGCTGCTGTGGCGGGCGTTCTCGCCGGCCGACTCACCCGAGCCCTTGCCAGCGAGGCGAAGGACGACTCCACCGCCGCCGCTGCCGGTTCTCCGGATGTCGCTGCGGCGCCCTCGGCGACCAGCTCGGCGCCCGCTGCCGCACCCGCACCGGTTCCCGCATCCGTCGCCTCTGCGCCGACGCCCACCGGCTCGCCGACGCCCACCAGCTCCGAGACCCCGCTCTACGCGGAGCGGGTCACGAGCTACGGCACCGACCCGGTCGCCGACGAGCACGACGTCGACGACCTCGGCATCGGGCTCGGCGGATCGCGAGGAGGGCAGGGGCTGTGACCGACTCCGCCACACCCTCCGAACAGAAGGCAGCCTCCACCTCCCTCGGAGACCTGCTCGGCGAGGTGACGAAGGACATCTCGACGCTGATGCGTCAGGAGGTCGAACTCGCCAAGGCCGAACTCAAGCAGTCGGCGAGCCGGGCCGGAAAGGGCGCCGGTCTCTACGGCGGAGCGGGCTACGGCGCCATGATGGCGATCCTGTTCCTCTCGATCGCCCTCTGGTGGGCCCTCGGCACCCTGATCGGCGGCGGTTGGTCGGGCGTGATCGTCGCCGTGATCTGGGCCGTCATCGCGCTGATCCTGTTCCTCGTCGGCCGCAACCAGATGAAGACGGTCAAGGGAGCCCCCCAGACCGTCGAGACCTTGAAGAACATCCCCGCAACGCTGAAAAGGAATGAGGAGAACCGATGACTGACTCACCGGATGCCATCCGTGCCGACATCGAGAACACCCGCCGCGAGCTCGGCAGCGACGTCGACGCTTTGGCCGACAAGGTCACTCCGTCGAAGATCGTGCACCGCCAGACCGACAAGGTGAAAGAAGCCGTCGGCGGCGTGAAAGAGCGCATCATGGGTGCGGCCGACGACGCCCGCGATTCGGCGAGCTCGGCTGCCGGCTCGGCCGGGGAACTTCCGCACAAGGTGGTCGCGAAGGCCGAGGGCAACCCGCTGGCTGTGGGGCTGATCGCGTTCGGGGTCGGCCTTCTCGCCGCATCCCTCATTCCGGCCAGCTCGAAGGAGAAAGACCTCGCCTCATCGATCAAGGACTCGGCGCAGCCCCTCGTCGACGAGGTTCGGAGTGCGGCGAACGACGTCGCGGGCAACCTTCGCGAGCCGGCCATGGATGCCGCGGCGGCAGTGAAGGAGACCGCGACTGACGCCGCGGCAGCGGTGAAGGAGCAGGCGACCTCCTCAGCCGATGAGGTCAAGTCCGGGGCGCAGGACGCCCGCGACGCCGTGAGCGGTTCCTGACCCCGCGATGAGCACGGCCGATCGCACGCGGGCCGGGGTGTCGAAAGACGCCCCGGCCCGCATCCGGGAGTTGCCGAACAACGATGATCGCGGGTGAATTGACTCATGGACAGAATCCACTACGCGGGTGACTCCTTGCTCACGGGCACGGAGATCGCCCGGGCCCTTCTCGAGTACGCGAAAGCGCTGGCCAAGACGGAACAGTCGGCCACCGTCGACATCCCGGTGCGGCACGACGACGGCACGGTCGGGCGGGCGAACTTCCTGGTGGGGCCGGCCAGCCAACTCGTCTCCGAGTCGGAGGCCAGCCCTTTCGGTGAACTCGACGACCCGGCGCTGGTCGACGTGCTGACCAAGGAGACCCTGAAGCTGAAGCCGGCGCATCCGATGTCGTCGGACGGTGCACCGGATGCCGAGCTGAATCGGATGGACGATCTCTGATGTGGCCTTGCCAATGTCGCCCAACAGGCGGATGGTGGCAGGGAACGGAGGCAGTAGGACGACCATGGGAAAACTGACATACGACTCGACCCTCACGGTCGATTTCGACGATCGCACGCTGGCCCACCTCCAGCTCGTGATCGGAGCAAAACTCCGCCGCAGCGAGGCGTTCTTCTTCGGCTGGAAAGACGACCCGGCCAGCGGCGACGGGCGAACGACCATCTGGATCCACCCCGAGATCCCGATCGCCTTCAAGTTCTACGGGGGCCGCCAGCCCACCATCAACCGTGCCTGGGTCGATCAGCTGATGCTCACCGCGAACTCTCCTCAGGGACTCCAGATGGTTCCGGAGCCCGACGAACCGGCCGATCACGTGGCGGCGGTGTCGGAATGAAGCGCGTCAACGTGTTCTACGGCGGCCTGCCGTACTCGATCGGACATCGATCGGTCGAAGACGTGCAGGCCGAGATCGAAACCGGACTCGACGCCGGCGGCCGCACCTGGCTGACGGTGAACTACGGCGAGGGCCTCGCGCAGCAGACGAAGCTGCTCATCACCCCGGGTGTCGACATCGCGCTCGTGGGCATCGACGACCCGGATGCCGAGGGCGACGACGAGGCCGTCTCGCCGCCCGCCGTCTGACCGAGCGCCCCGGCCGCCGGGTTCACAGGCACTCGTAACCTCGGGCGGGAACTCTGGCGACATGCCCCAGAAGAAGAGCGAACGCGAAGCCATCGACGACGTGATCCGGCGGTTGAAGAAGAAGTACCCCGACGTGCCCGGCAAGGATCTCGAAAAGATCGTCGAGACCAACTACGCCGCGTTCCAGAACGCGAAGCTCCGCGACTACATCGCGGTGCTGGTCGAGCACGGCGCGAAGTCGGAGATCACGGCCCGTAAGCACAAGCGCCACTGAGCTGCTGCACGTCGCAGGTCGACAGCCTGAGCATCCACTGCACGCCGCCCCGAATCGGCCCCATCGCAGTACGGTCGGTCGCATGACTGACGACACGACCACCACCGCCGACACCGACCACGCGCGCGCCGAACTCGCAGACCTCATCAAAGACTTCCGCTTCGCCATGATCACCACGCTGGATGCGCAGGGCAAGCTCGTCGCCCATCCCCTCACGATCCAGGAGGCGGAGTTCGACGGCGATCTGTGGTTCCTGGTGTCGAAGACCTCCTCCCCGGCCACGAACCTCTACGCGAACGACCACGCGGGCGTGTCGCTCAGCTCCAACGACCACTGGGTGTCGCTCTCCGGCTCGGCGGCACTGGTCGACGACCGCTCGAAGGTGCGCGAGCTGTGGAACCCGGTGGTCGAAGCCTGGTTCACGAACGGGCCCGACGACCCGGATGTCGGTCTGCTGAAGTTCTCGGCCGACTCCGCGGAGTACTGGGACAGCCCCGGCGGGCGACTCGCATCCGTCGTGAGTTTCGTGAAGGCCAAGCTCACGGGCGAGAGCTTCGACGCCACGAACGAGAAGCTCGACCTCTGACCCACGGCGCGACTTCCGGTCGCGCGCGTCACAAAACTCTGCTCCGTTCTGTCTTAAGGGGTGACGGAAGGCAGAGAGATGAGCAGAGCGAGGAACGCGAGAGGCGGCCGATCGCTCAGCGACCGATTCGCCGTCCACCTGACCGACAGCACCGTGTTCGGCCACCGCATCGGCGACCTGCGAGCGTCGCTCCGACACCGGATGGTTCCGAACCACTGGTCGAGCCTGTTCGGCGTGGTCGCCGTCGCCAGCCTCGTGGTGATCATGGTGACCGGCCTCATCCTCATGTTCTTCTACGTACCCTCGAGCGAGCCCGTCTCCAGCACGACTCTCTACCCGCCGCTCGCCGGTGCCGAGACGTCGAAGGCCTTCGCCTCGACGCTCGAGCTCTCGCTCGAGGTGCAGGGCGGGCTGCTGCTGCGGCAGGCCCATCACTGGGCGGCCCTGATCCTGCCGGCGGCGCTGATCCTGCAGCTTCTGGCAACATTCTTCACGGGCGGGTTCCGACGGCCCCGTCGCGGCCAATGGGTGCTTCTCTTCCTCATCCTCATCGTCAGCCTCGTCGGTGGGTGGAGCGGCTACGCGCTGCCCGACGACATGCTCTCGGGCACCGGGCTCCGCATCGTCGAGGGCATCGTGCTCGGCATCCCGGTGATCGGCACCTGGGCATCCGGGCTGCTCTTCGGCGGCGAGTTCCCGGGCGAGATCATCGAGCACCTCTACCCCGTTCATGTCGCCGTGGTGCCGGTGCTGCTGATCCTGCTGATCGGACTGCGCGCGTTCGCGGCGTGGGTGCAGAAGCCGGCGCAGTTCCCCGGGCAAGGGCGCACCGAGCAGAACGTGGTGGGCGTGCCCCTGCCGAACGCCGGCGTGCGCGCGGTGGGCCTGGGGGCGTTGGTGAGCGGGGTCATCCTGCTCATCTCCGCCACGGTCACCATCAACCCGATCTGGGCCTACGGCCCTTCGTCGCCCGGCGACGCCTCGGCCGGCAGCCAGCCCGACTGGTACACCGGGTTCCTCGACGGAGCGCTGCGACTCGTACCTCCGGGGTGGGAGTTCGAGTGGCTGGGGCGCACCTGGACGCTCGCCGTGCTCATCCCGCTCGCCGTGGTCTCGGTCTTCCTCGTCGCCGTGGTGCTCTACCCGTTCTTCGAGGAATGGATCACCCGAGACCACCGCGACCATCACCTGCTCGACCGGCCACGCAGCCGGCCCACCCGCACCGGCGTGGGAGTCGCCGGAATCGTGTTCTACGGCACGCTCTGGGCCGCGGGCAGCGCCGATGTCATCGCCACGCAGTTCCAGGTCACGTTCGAGGGCGTCATCCTCTTCTTCCAGATCACCCTGCTGGTGGGCCCTCTGGTCGCCTTCTGGATCACCCGACGCGCCTGCATCGGATTGCAGCGGCGTGATCAGGACATCCTGGAGCACGGCTTCGAGACCGGGCGGATCGTGCGATTGCCCGGCGGCGAATACGTCGAGGTGCACGAACCGGTCGAGGGCGCCGACCGAGCCCGGCTGCTCGCTCTCACTGGAGGGCAGCGCTGAATCCGCGTAGCGTCGACGCATGACGAATCTCATCGAGAAATTGGCGGAATCCGTGCCCTCCTGGGGTGCCACGATGGCCTATGGCGAGAAGACGACGGTGGGTGGGCAGGAACTCGTTCCCGCCGCCCTCGTCATCTTCGGCTTCGGAGCGGGCGAGGGCTCCGGCGAGTCGCCCGAGGGCGGGCCGACCCCGGCGGGCACCGGCGAAGGCCGGGGCGGCGGCGGGGGCGGCTACGCGCTGCCGGTCGGCGCCTACGTCGGAGGACCGGACGGGCTGACGTTCCGGCCGAACCCGATCGCTCTGATGGTGGTGGCGGTTCCGCTGGTGGCAGCCGCCGGCCTCGCCCTGGCGCGCATCGTGCGTGCAGCCACGGGCGCCCGCGACGTCGGCTGATCCGCACGTCCTGCCCCAGCCGTGTCACCTTCAGGTCATCCGGTTGGGATGACGACATCCGTGCGCCGCTCCCCCAGGATTCCCTTCAAGGCGACGCACCGGTTCGCCGCGGATGAAAGGACTACCCGACATGAATTTCTGGGACCTCATGGTCACGTTCTTCTGGACGTTCGCCTTCATCGCCTACCTCATGGTGCTGTTCAGCATCATCGGAGACATCTTCCGGGATCAGAAGCTCGGCGGCTTCGCCAAAGCGGTCTGGATCGTGTTCCTCGTCTTCGTGCCGTTTTTGACCGCGCTGGTCTACCTGATCGCCCGCGGTCGCGGGATGAACGAGCGTTCTGCCGCGAGCGCGCGCGCAGCGCGGGCGGACACGGATGCCTACATCCGCTCGGTTTCTGGATCGAGCCCCGCGAACGATGTCGCGCAGGCCAAGAGCCTTCTCGACTCGGGCGCGATCACGCAGGCCGAGTTCGAGGTGTTGAAGGCCAAGGCCCTCGGCACGACCGCTGCCTCGTCGGTGCCCCCGGTTCCGGCGACGCCCGCGGCGGTGTGACGCAGGGCGCTGTGACCCGCGCCGCCGCCGGCTGAGCTGCCCGACGCACTCAGATCCGGCGGCGGCGACCCGGGGTCACGGCAGCGCCCACGACGGCGGCTTTGGCCACCGGGGAGCGTCCTGGCGTGACGGCGGCGCCCACGACCGCCGCCTTCGCGACCGGCGCGCGACCGGGGCTCGCCACCGCAGCTCCGGCGACCGCGACACGGGCCACCGGGGCCCCGATGACTCCGACTCGTCCTGCTCGTCGTCCCAACATGTCACTGACCTGCCGTTTCGAGTTCGGCGTCGGCTTCGATCGACGCGATGATGGCTTGGATCGGGATGCGCCCGTTCGCGATGAGCTGACCGCCGGCCCGGCGAGCCGCGGCCGCGAATCCGGCGCTCCAGAGATTCTCGTAGACGAGCACGCCGGCGACACTGCCCGGTTCCATCGCGGCCGCGAGGTGGGCGACGTCGTCGGCGGCTAGGAGTTCGGCGAGTTCGGCCTCGATCGAGACGAGACCCCCGAGATCCCCGGCCTCGGACAGTTCGAGGGCTTCGACGGCTCCGTCGTCGTCCTTCGCGAGAATCAGGATGTCGACGACCCTGATCAGACCGGCATCGACCAGTCGCACCAGCTCGTCGGCCATCTCGCCGGTGAAGTTTGACTGGCCCGCGGGGAATTCGACGACGATGAAGTCGACGGGGCCCAGTTCATCCAACGCTGCATCTGTCATGGCACTCTTCTCTCGTTCGGTGCCACGACGGTACCTGCCGCTCCCCTCGGCAGTGTCACCCAGAGAATGTGATCTTGGTTCTCGCTTAGACGCGTTCTGCTTGCGACGGCTCCGCGAACGGAGGCGCGGGTTGCGCCGGCGGATTCCACGCCTTCACGATGGCCCAGGCCACGGCGGCGATGGGCACCGACAGCACGGCGCCGACGATCCCGCCGAGAATGGTGCCCGCGGTCAGGGCGACCAGGATGACGAGCGGATGCAGCTTCAGCGATCGCGCTTGCACCACAGGCTGCAGGAAATTGCCCTCGAGCTGATTCACGGCCACGACGATCGCCACCACGATGAGAGCGACGACCGGCCCGTTGGCCACCAGCGCGACGAGCGCGGCCAGGATGCCGGCGACGGTCGCACCGACGATCGGGATGAACGCCCCGATGAACACGATGACCGCCAGCGGCAGCGCGAGCGGCACCTGCAGGATGGCCAGGCCGATGCCGATGCCGGCCGCGTCGACGAACGCGATGATGGCCGTGCCCCGCACGTAGCCCCCGAGCGTGCGCACCGCGGTGGCGCCGATCCGGTGACCTCGTTCGAGTCGACGGCCGGTGAAGGGGCGGAGGAAGAACGCCCAGATGCGGTCGCCGTCTTTCAAGAAGAAGAACAGCACGACCACGGCGAGCAACGCACCGGTGATGACCTCGGCGGCGGCTGAGACGCCCGCGAGTGCGCCGGTGCCGAACTGGCTGCTGGTGAGGAAGCCGCTGATCGCCTCGCGCGCATCGTCGAGCTGCGCCGAGTCGATGGGCAGGGCGCCCGATTGCAGGAAGTCGCCGATGCGGTCGATGCCGTCGACCGCCGACTTCGACAACTCCTCCCACTGCCCACGCACGGCCATCACGATCAGGGTCACGATGCCGCCGAACACCACGATGCCGCCGATCAGGGTGATCCAGGTGGCCAGGATCGCCGAGAGACCCCGTCGGCGCATCCATCTGATCACCGGCGAGAGAGCGGCCGCGAGGATCAGAGCGATCAGCACCGGAATCACGACGAGCTTCAACTGCACCAGCCCGAACACGATCACGGCGGCGAGCGTGAGCCCGAGCAGGATCTGCGCGCTCCGGATGCCGACCTCCCCCAACCGGTCGGTGAGGAGCGCACGGAGGGTCGGCCGCGGCTCGGGCGGTTCGGGTGCCGCCGGCTGCTCGGTCAGCGGCGCGGAGTCGGGCTGCGGCGCCGACGGGACGGAGGCGGGCGAGGAATCATCGGTGCTCATCTCACCACCTTGCACCCGACGAGGGCCTGCAGCGAGGTCGGCCACGGCGTTCGCGCGAAGTCGGCATACTCGATCCATGACTGCCGATCGCATCGAGCGCGTCGATCCCTCCTCCGACGACGCCCGCGACATTCTGCGCCTTTACTACGGCGAATTGGTGGGGCGCTATCACGGGCGTGACGCCGAGCCGGTCGAGGTCGAACAGGCGATGGCCGATGAGCCGAGCGATGACCTGGTGGGCGAGACCGGCTTGTTCGTGATCGCGCGCGACGCGCACGGAGTCGCGATGGGATGCGGCGGGCTTCGCTTCGTCGACGCCCGCGTGGCCGAGCTCACCCGCGTCTTCGTCGCGCCCGCGGGCCGGGGCTCGGGCACCGGCTCGCTCGTCGTGAGCGAACTGGAGCACCTGGCGCGCCTTTCAGGCCGCCAGACGATACGACTCGACACCCGGCGCGACCTGGTGGAGGCTCGGCGACTCTATGCCCGGCTCGGCTATCAGGAGGTCCCGGCTTTCAACGACGACCCCTACGCGGAGCACTGGTTCTCGAAGTCGATCGTCGCTACCGGGTGAGCGGAGGTTCGCCACCGGGGCGTACGGCCGCGTCATCGCGGATCTCGATGCGGCGGGGCGATCCGTCGCCCTCCTCCACCACCTCGATGCGCGGGTCGGCGTCGGCTTTTCCCGACTTCGGAGCTGTCGTCAGCTGGTCGCGGCGCTTCTGGGCGTCGTCCATGTCGTTGCGGGCCACGATGGAACCTCTCTCGAAAACGACCCTGAGAGGGTCATCTTCCAGCCTGCTCCCGACACTGCGCGTTCGCCAGCGTGCAACCGTCGATTCCTGCGACGTCGGCGCCGATTCGACCCGTGACGTGATCGACGACCGACGGTAAATTGAAGGGATGACGCGTCGGACTCGAGAAGAGCAACTCGCGGAGGCCTTCGTGAGTCTCGCTGACACGCTCGTCGCCGATTACGACGTCGTCGAGCTGCTGCACACCCTGGTGGTGCGGAGCGCAGAAATCCTCGGTGTCGCGGATGCCGGCATCCTTCTGCCCGCCGACGACGGCAATCTCGAAGTCATCGCGTCGACGAGTGAGCGGAGCCACCTGATCGGCCTGCTGCAACTCTCCTCGGGCGAGGGGCCCTGCGTCGACGCCTATGCCACCGGGCACCAGGTGTCGGTCGACGACATCGCCGCCACCTCGCTCCGGTGGCCGAGGTTCGCGGCCCGGGCAGGAAGCCTCGGCTACCGATCGATGTACGCCCTTCCGATGCGCCTCCGCGACCGCACCATCGGGTCGCTGAACCTGTTCAGCGACGAACTCGGGCCTGCCGACCCCCGAGACATGGCCGCAGCCCAGGCACTGGCTGACGTCGCCACGATCGGAATCCTCCAGGAGCGTGCGCTCCGCGAAGCCGACGTCGCCCGCGACCAGCTGCAACACGCGCTGAACAGCCGGGTGATCATCGAGCAGGCGAAGGGCGTGATCGCCCACACCGACGGGGTCGACATGGAAGAGGCCTTCCGGTTGCTCCGCGCGCGGGCCCGCAACAGCGGACAGATGCTGTCGATCGTCGCGCACGACGTGGTCGAATCGGCACGACGGTCCTGACCGGGCGGTCGGCTGCCCGGTCGTCCTCAGCGGATACCCAGCCACTCGGTAGCCGGCTCCCCTTGTCGGATCGGTGCTCCGGAGTAGCGTGAGAACCAGACGTACCCCGGACCCGGTTGCGATGCAGCTGGCCGCTCCGGCCAGTGCCGCAGATGGCAGGGGCCTTCGTGAGCACAGTCGATTCTCTTCCCCAGACGCCGACGCCGCGTCGCGGGAACAGCGAGTTCACGGAACTCGCGCAGCGCATCCAGGAGTCCGGACTGCTCCGCCGCCGCTACGGCTACTACTGGACCAAGCTGCTGCTGGTTCCGGTCACTTTTGCCGTGTGCATCTGGGTGTTCGTGCAGATCGGCGACACCTGGTGGCAGCTCGCGACGGCGGCCGTCTTCGCCGTACTGTTCACCCAGACGGCGTTCCTCGGCCACGACGCCGCCCATCGGCAGATCTTTCAGTCCGGGCGATGGAATGACTGGACGACACTGGTGCTCGGCAACCTCTTCGTGGGCCTGAGCTACGGATGGTGGCAGCACAAGCACACCCGCCACCACGCCAACCCCAACAAGCAGGGCTCCGACCCCGACATCGAGCTGCCCGTCATCGCCTTCACGCCCGAGCAGGTCGACCGGCGGCGCGGCCCACTCGCGTCGTGGCTGATGGCGCACCAGGGAGCGTTCTTCTTCCCGATCCTGCTGCTGGAGGGCCTGTCCCTTCATGCCTCCGGCGTGCGCCGGGTGTTCAGCGGGGAGCCGCTCAAACGGCGCGCCGTCGAGATCGCGTTCCTCGCCATCCGGATCGGCGGCTTCGTCACCCTGACGTTCCTCGTGCTCTCCCCCGGCGTGGCTGCAGCCTTCCTCGGTGTTCAGCTCGGCCTGTTCGGGTTCTACATGGGGTCGTCGTTCGCCCCGAACCACAAGGGAATGCCGCTGGTGCCGAAATCGATGAAGCTCGATTTCCTGCGCCGGCAGGTGATGATGAGCCGCAACATCCGGGGCAGCCGCGTGATCGACGTGGCGATGGGCGGACTCAACTACCAGATCGAGCATCATCTCTTCCCGTCGATGCCGAGGCCGCACCTGCGTCGGGCCGCACCGATCGTCGCCGCCTACTGCCGCGACCGCGACGTGCCCTACCTGGAGACCGGTCTGTTCGAGTCGTATGGCATCGTGCTGCGCTACATCAACCACGTCGGACTGGGCGAACGCGACCCCTTCGAGTGCCCGCTGGCGGCCCAGCGACAGGCGATCTGAGCGCTAGTCGGGCTGGCCGGTCTCGAGCAGGTGCCGGATCTGCCGGTAGCGCACCTCGAAAGCGGGCCCCGGCGGTTGCCGATCGTGCCGTATCTCTTCGAGGATCACCGCCAGCCGGCGCAACTGCTCCGACGGTATCTCGTCGATGTGGATCTCGTCGACCGGAGTCATGACCGCCAATGCGGCCACCTCATCGGTCCAATAACCTTTGTCCATTGTGGGTCCCAAGCTCGGTGCGGGTTCACCAGGGCGGGGTCTGGGCGCAGGCTGCGGTGCACCCACGTTACGCTCTGGGTCGCACCGTGTCGAGGCCTGCGGCTCCGAGCCACGGCTCGACCAGCTCCAGGTAGCGTCGCGCCAGGGTGGCCAGCACCGCGGCGCCCGGCGCTGCCCAGACGTCGGCGTTGAAGATCTCGACCTCGACGTCGCCCGTGTAGCCGGCCGCCGTCACGGCCGACGTGAAGCCGGGGAAGTCGATGTGACCGTCGCCCATCATCCCGCGCGAGAGCAGCGTGTCGGCCGGCAGAGGCGTGATCCAGTCGCACACCTGGTAGCTCACGATGCGATCGGATGCCCGCATGATCTGCTCCTCGACCGCCGGCTCCCACCAGAGATGGAAGGTGTCGACCACGACGCCCACCTCGTCGGCCGGGAACTGCTCGGCGATGTCGAGAGCCTGCCCCAGCGTCGAGACCACTCCGCGATCGGCGGCGAAGATCGGGTTCATCGGCTCGATGCCGAGCACGACGCCGTGCCGCTTCGCCACGGGCGCGAGCGCGGCGATGGCTTCGGCCGCGCGCGCCCGGGCGCCCGCGAGATCTTTCGACCCCTCGGGGAGGCCACCCGGCACCAGCACGAGGGTACGGGCGCCGAGCGCCGCCGCTTCCTCGATCGCCCGCACGTTATCGTCGTGGGCTGCGCGGCGGGCCGTCGGGTCGGCGGCGGTGAAGAACCCCCCGCGACACAACGACGACACGCGGACACCGGATGCCCGCACCCACTCCACCGCGGTCGCCAGACCCACCTCGGCCACGGGTTCGCGCCAGAGACCGATCGAGCCGAGACCGGCAGCGACCGTGCCGTCGATCGCCTCGCGCAGGCTCCAGTTCGCGGTGGTGCGCTGGTTCAGCGAGAGCCGCGCGAGACGCGGGTCGCCGGGCTGCGGCGTCGGGATGCGCGCGGGAAGGCCGCTCGGAACGTCGACAGCGGTCTCGACCAGCACGTCGCTGGATGCGTCGCTCATCGGCGCGCTCCCAGCGAATCGGCCACGAGCCCGAGGCGGTGCACCGCGAGCTCGGGGTCGGGAAGCAACCGGGCGTCGTTGAGCAGCTCGAACACGCGGGCGAGGTGGGGCAGGCTCCGGGCCGACTGCAGTCCACCCACCATCTGGAACCCGCTCTGCGCTCCGGTCAGCCACGCGGTGAACGCGATGCCGACCTTGTAGTAGAAGGTGGGCGCCTCGAAGATGTGCCGCGACAGCGCGAGCGTCGGTGCCATCTCGGCGTCGTAGCGGGCGAGATCGCCGTCGTCGAGGGCCGCGAGAGCCGCGGAGGCAGCCGGCGCGATGGCCGCGAACGCGCCGAGCAGCGCATCCGAGTGGCCCTCGTCGTCGCCGCGGATCAGCTCGGGGTAGTTGAAGTCGTCGCCGGTGTAGAGGCGCACGCCCTTGGGCAGCGCGCGGCGCAAGCTGATCTCGTGCGAGGCATCCAGCAGCGACACCTTCACGCCGTCGACCTTCGCGGCGTGGGCGCGCACCAGGCCGAGGAAGGTCTCGGTCGCGGTTCCGACATCCGTCGACCCCCAGTAGCCGCGCAACTGCGGATCGAAGGCCTCGCCGAGCCAGTGCAGCACGACCGGCTGCGACACCTGGCTCAGGATGCGGTCGTAGACGGCGAGGTAGTCGTCGGGCCCCGCCGCGGCTCGCGCGAGGTGGCGAGACGCCATCACGATGACCTGCGAACCCGTGCCCTCGACGAAGGCCACCTGTTCGAGGTAGGCGGCCTCGACCGCGGCCAGGCTGGCGGGCGTCGCCGCGGTCGCCGCATCGGGCAGGTGGTCGGTGCCGGCGCCCGAGGCGATGCGTGCGCCGAACTCGGCTGCTTGGGCGGCGCTACGCGAGACGAGCTGCTGGATGGCGGGCCAGTCGAGCCCCATGTTGCGCTGCGCGGTGTCCATCGCCTCGGCGACACCGAGACCGTATTCGAAGAGTCGGCGCCGGAAGCCGAGGGTCGCGTCCCAGTCGATCGCGGCCGGTGCTCCGGGCACGTTGTTCCCGTGCGGGTCGGCCACGACGTGCGCCGCAGCGAAGGCCACGCGGGAGGAGTAAGGCTCCGGATGCGCGGTCCAGTCGCGCGGCGCGTTCAGCTCGATCTCCCGCCACCCCTCGGTGGTCGGGATGGACAGCCGACGACCTGTCGCCGTGGTCACCGGGCGACCTGCTCGATCTCGACCCGGCGGCCCTCCGCCGAGGAGGTGAGCCCGGCATCCACGAGCTGAAGCCCGCGCACCCCGGCGGCCAGGTCGTAGGCGTGCGGCCGGTCGGCCACGACATCCTGCAAGAACTGCTCCCACTGCGCCCGGAAGCCGTTCGTGAACTCCTGGTTGTCGGGGATCTGGGTCCACTGCGACGAGAAGTCCTGATCCGTCGGCAGATCCGGATTCCACACCGGCTTGGGGGTATTGACGCGGGGCTGCACCTTGCAGCCGAACAGCCCGGCGACGGCCGAACCGTGTGTGCCGTCGACCTGGAACTCCACCAGTTCGCCGCGGTCGACCCGCACCGCCCAGCTGGAGTTGATCTGCGCGATGATGTCGCCTTCGAGCTCGAAGATTCCGTAGGCGGCGTCGTCGGCGGTGGCTTCGTAGCGGTTGCCGTGCTCGTCCCAGCGCTCGTGGATGTGGGTGACGGCCTTGCTCGACACGGCCTCGACGCGGCCGAAGAGGTTCTCGAGCACGTAGTTCCAGTGGCAGTACATGTCGAGGGTCATGCCGCCGCCGTCTTCGGCGCGATAGTTCCACGACGGCCGCTGCGCCGGCAGGTAGTCGCCCTCGAACACCCAGTAGCCGAACTCGCCGCGCACGCTGAGGATGCGGCCGAAGAAGCCCGAGTCGATGAGGCGCTTGAGCTTCAGCAGGCCCGGCAGGTAGAGCTTGTCGTGCACCACGCCGTTGATGACACCCGCCTGGTTCGCCGCTGCGACGAGTTCGAGACCGTCTGCGACGGTGTTGGCGATGGGCTTCTCGGTGTAGATGTGCTTGCCGGCCGCGATCGCTGCGAGGATCGCATCCTTGCGCGCGCTGGTCACCTGCGCGTCGAAGTAGATGGTGGCGGTGTCGTCGGCGAGCGCCTCGCTCAGATCGGTGGTGTATTCCGCCACACCGTGCAGAGCGGCCAGCTCGGCGAGCTTCTCCTCATTGCGGCCCACCAGGATCGGCTCCACCTGGATGCGGTCGCCGTTCGGAAGCAGGATGCCCCCGTCGGCGCGGATCGCAAGGATCGAGCGCACGAGGTGCTGCCGGTAGCCCATGCGCCCGGTGACGCCGTTCATGATGATGCGCAGGGTCGTCGTCGACACATCGTCTCCGTTCTGGTCGTGCCGTCCACTATTCGGGAAAGCGCTTTCCACCCTGGCACAGAACAGCGCCGTCGTCCAGCCGGACGGATCAGATTCCGGGAGTGCTCTCCCGCAGCACGACCGCGCCGACAATGCCCTCCGCGAGGCCTGACGGGTCGTCCGCCAGCGCGATCTCCAGCGCCCGCTCCCCGATCGCAGCCAGCGGCAGTCGCACCGTCGTGAGTTCCGGATGCACGTCTTGCAGCATCGGGATGTCATCGAAACCGGCGACCGCGATGTCGGCTCCGGGTCGGAGCCCGTACTCCCGGATCGCCGCCATGGCACCCACCGCCATGACGTCGGTCACGGCGAACACGCAATCGGGACGGCGTCCGCCTGCCAGGAGGTCGGCCATCATCGTGTGGCCGCCGTCACGGGAGAAGGGCCCGGTCAGCACGGCATCCGGCGCGACCGGCCGCCCCACCGACGCAGCTCCTTCGAGGAATCCGGCCGTGCGCTCGCTCGGCGTCAGGAGGAGTGGCGATCCGGCGAGCACCACGAAGTCGCGGTAACCGAGATCGACGAGCGCCACCGCCACGTCGCGGCCGCCTCTCCGGTTGCGCACGTCGACCACGCGGGCCGCCGGGTCGCCCGCGCGCGCACCCTCCCCCACGAACGAGACGCGGCCACCCCGAGCCTGGAAGTCGGCGAGCTCCCGATCGAGCAGGTTCTCCTCGCCGCGGTCGATCTGGCGGCTTCCGGCGAGCACGATCGCGCGGGGCCTCTGGGCGCGGAGGGCCGCGACCGTCGCCCGTTCGTCGGCGGCGTCGGACCCGGTCGTCGCCATGGTCACCGTCAGATGTCGGCGACGCGCCGCCGCGATCACACCCGCCGCGATACCGGCGAAGTAGGGGTCGGCGATGTCGCCGAGCACGAGTGCCACGGTCTGACTGGCGCCCTTGGCCACAGCTTGCGCCTGGGCGTTCACCACATACCCGAGCGTCTGGGCACTGGCGGCCACCCGGGCATGCAGGTCGGGTTTCACGGTCCGGGCGCTGCCGTTCAAGGCGCGCGACGCCGTGGCCAGAGAGACGCCCGCGTGCGCCGCGACGTCGGCGAGGGTGACGGATGCCCGTGTCACGTCATCCATGTGCGCCCCCTCCCCGCCACCTGCGGTAAGCGCTTCCAGCGTACTCTCGCCACCGCCGCACCGACGCAGTCGGCCGAGTGCGGCGTCAGGGACGCTTCGCTCGCGGCAGCCCCGCCACCACCAGGTCGTAGGAATTCACGATGAGGTCGGTCACGAGCTCGCCATCGGTCTGCGGGCCGAGCGTGACGGTGATCCAGTGCCGTTTGTTCATGTGGTAGCCGGGAATGATCCAGTCATGGTCGCGCACGAGGGCCTCGGCATGCGGAGGTGCTGCCTTGAGCGTCACGGTGCACGGCTCGTCGTCGAGATTCGTCAGCGCGAAGACCTTGCCCACCACTTTGAACACCGACGTCTCGGGCCCGAACGGCCGCACATCGGCGGTCGCGGGCAGTCCGGCGCACACGTCGAGAACCTCTTCGCGGGAGATGCGCGTGCTCATGGGTCGAGCGTAGCGGGGGCCACCGACACCGGCCAGAGCCACCCGCTAACCTTCACACATGACCGAGAGCGCCCCGGATGCCTCCACCCGCCAGACCCTGTACCTCGCCCGGCACGGGCGCACGGCCCTGAACGCGGCGGGGCGTCTGCGTGGGCTCGCCGATCCGCCGCTCGACGAGACGGGTCTCGCCGAAGCAGCTCGCCTCGGCGAGGCGCTCGCCCGCGAGGCAGCACGCCCAGGGCGTCAGCCCATCGTGCTCGTGCTCTCGAGCCCCTTGCAGCGTGCGGTCAGCACGGCCTCGGCCATCGCAGCCGCGGTGGGTGCGCCCCACCGCGCCGACGAGCGGTTCAACGATCGCGACTACGGCCCGTGGACGGGCCACCTGAAGTCCGATGTGGTCGCCGAGTTCGGCAGTGTCGACGCCGCCCCCGGTGTCGAACCGACCAGCACCGTCCTCGCCCGGGCCCTCCCCGCACTCGACGCCCTCCGCGCCGCCGGCGAGACCGTGGTCGTGGTCACCCACGACGCCGTCATCCGCCCCCTCCTGCTCTCGCTCAACCCCACCCTCGCCGACCTAACAGTCCCCACGGCGAGCTGGGCCGACCTCACGCCCGTCGACGCCGGTTGGAAGGTCGAGAGTTTCGACAACACCCCGACCTGACCGCCCGGTGGGTACCTGGCTAAGCCGAAACGGTAGTCCCCGCGAGATAAGACGCAACCACCCCGCGAGCCGCCGCAATTGCGGCCTCGTTCCCCTCAGGCGCACCGAGGAACGCGCGCACGAGCAGGGCGTCGGCGATGGTGAGGGCGATGTCGAGGCGAGCGGCCAATCCGTCGTCGTCGATCCCGAACTCTTCGGCCAGGATGGCGGCCAGCGGCCCGGCGATGCGCGCGGCGGCGGTGCCTTCTTGCACGTCGGGCAGGGCGATCTCGTCGCTCAGTCGCATGGAGGTGTAACCCGGCTCGGTGCGGTGCAGCTGCACGGAGGCGTCGATCAGGCATTCGAACACGCCGTCGACGGTGGTGGGTCGCGCGCGATCGAGGTTCTCGACCCCGAGTCGCAGGAAACGCTCGAAGCCGCGCAGGCTCATGGCGCTGAGCACCGCGATGCGGTCGGGGAAGTAGCGGTACACGGTGCCGATCGACGCGCCGGCGCGCTCGGCCACCATCGCTGTGGTCAGGCGCTCGATGCCGACTTCGGCCACCACGGCCGACGCTGCGTCGAGGAGCGCACCGATGCGCTCACTGCTCCGAGCCTGGACCGGCTCGTTGCGAACCTGTCCGGTCGAGGTGAGCGCTCCGTTGATTAGGTCGTTGAATGACACTCCGCCCGTTCCTTCCCGAATCCTGACACCCAAGTCTAGTTCCGACATGCTGGCAGTCGCATACACGAACGACGGCCGGTCGGGAAGACGTGACAGACTGACTGCGTGCCAGAAAAGATGGTCGCGGCACCTCGGCTGCATCGAGCCGCCCGTATCGACGACACGATCCACGCCGTCCGCATGAAGTGGGCCAGGCGTCGAGGGCACCTTCCGACGGTCATTCCGTACACCGGCTACGGCTCCACCACTCGCATCCGGGTGCTCGGCCGAGTGCTGCTGACGAAGCAGCCGAAACCCGGGTCGCGCGCCGCCCGCAAGATGCACCGCCGCGAAGAACGGGTGCGCGGCTGGCGCAGCTTCACCAGTGTTCCGGTGGGCGACGTGGATGTCACGATCGAGGTCGAAGGCATCGTGCGCACCGTGCGGGCCGACCGAGGAGGAGTGGTCGACACCGCCGTCGACGTCGAGCTCGACCCCGGCTGGCACACCATCACCATGCAGACGGAGGGCTCGGATGCCGTGCAGGCTCCGATCTACATCGTCGCTCCCGACAGTGATTTCGGCGTGGTCTGCGACATCGACGACACCGTGATGGTGACCGCATTGCCCCGGCCGTTTCTGGCGTTCTGGAACACCTTCGTGCTCGACGAGCACGCACGCATCCCCACGCCCGGCATGGCCGTCTTCCTCGAACGGATGATGGCGGAGCATCCGGGAGCCCCCGTCATCTACCTCTCGACCGGCGCCTGGAACGTCGCGCCGACGCTCTCGCGGTTCCTCTCCCGCAACCTCTACCCCCGGGGTCCGCTACTGCTCACCGACTGGGGGCCGACGCACGACCGCTTCTTCCGCAGCGGACGCGAGCACAAGGAGACGAATCTGCGGCGTCTGGCCGTGGAGTTCCCCGACATCCGCTGGGTGCTGATCGGCGACGACGGGCAGCACGACGAGGAGATCTACGGCGAGTTCGCGCTCGACCACCCCGATCACGTGCGGGCGATCGCGATCCGTCAGCTCTCCACGAGCGAGGCGGTGCTCGCCGGCGGTCGCTCGAAACTCGACCAGGTGCCCGCCGAGAACGCCACCCCCTGGGTCTTCGCCCCCGACGGTGCGGGCCTCAGCGACAAGCTCTCGAAGCTCGGTTAGGTACCGCCGCCTGGGGCGCGGGACTTGGCGCTCCGCCGCCTGGGGCGTTGGACTTGGCGCTCTGCCGCCTGGGGCGCGGGACTAGGCGCTCTGCCGCCTGGGGCGCGGGGCTAGGCGCTCTGCCGCCTGGGGCGCGGGACTAGGTACCGACCCGCCACTGCCCGCGCTGAGCTGCCCTGCCGGGTAGCTCGGCGCTCATTGCTCGCGCCGGTCCTTGCCCGGCGCGAGGCGTCATGTTCGGCTGAGGTCGCTGACGCGGCCTCGGCCTCACCCTGGGTCGTCGAGCGCGGCCCGCGGCCTGCGCTCTCGTTTCCCAAACACTTGGGACGCTCAACGAAACGACGGAGGGGGCGCGGAACTGCGGGCTGAGGCTCCGTCGTTTCCGCTCTGGGGCCCGAAACTCCGTCGTTTCGCACACGACGGGGCGGCACGGCACGCAACAGGCCCTACTCGACGACCCAAGGTGAGCGCGCGGCCGCGGCAGCGACCGCACGCGAACATGTCGCGCGGCGCCGGTCAGGGACCGGCGACGCCCGTGGAGGCCGCGCGAAGCACGGCCCCCACGGTCAGCTAGCAGAGTGCGCCTCCAAGAACTGGTACACCTCGTTCTCGTCCACTCCCGGGAACTTGCCCGACGGCAGGGGCGCCAGGATGTGCGCGTGCAGCTTCGCACTCGGCCAGGCGGCCGACGACCATCGTTCGGCCAGGCCCGAGTCGGGCTTGCGGCAGCAGGACTCGTCGGGGCAGGTGGACTGCACCCGCCCCTGGGTGTCGCGCCCGCGGAACCACTTCGCTTGCGAGAACGGCACGCCGAATGAGATCGAGAACTCACCGGCATCCGTCTTTCCGGTCTGGGTGGCGCACCAGAAGGTGCCGGCCGGTGTGTCGGTGTACTGGTAGAACTCGGTGGTGCGGTTCGTGCGCCCGAGCGCCCCGCGGGCGGCCCACTTGCGGCACACCAGCTGGCCCTCCACCGCACCCGTCACGTCGGCGGGCAGCGGCAGTCCGTCGTTCTCGTAGGCCTTGTAGATCGCGCCGTCCTCCCCCACGCGCAGGAAGTGCACCTCCATGTCGAGGTGCGCGGTGGCGAGGTTCGTCATGCGCAACGCCGCCGCCTCGTGGGTCACGCCGAAGGCGTCGCGGAAGTCTTCGACCGAGAGGTCCTTCCGCTGCTTCGCCGCACGGAGGAAGGCGACCGATGCCGTCTGCGGCATGAGACACGCGGCGGCGAAGTAGTTGATCTCGAGTCGCTGCTGCAGGAACTCGGCGTAGCTCTGCGGGGGCTGGTGCCCGAGCAAGCGGTGCGCCATCGCCTGCAACGCCATCGAACGGAGGCCGTGCCCCCCGGGGATCGACGCCGGTGGCAGGTAGATGCGCCCGTTCTCGAGATCGGTCACCGATCGGGCCGAGTGCGGCAGGTTGTCGACGTAGATCAGTGTGAAGCCGAGGTTCTCGGCCAGCAGGGAGACGCTGCGGTGCGTGAGCGCGCCCGAGGTGTGGCCCACCGTGGCGAGCGTCTCCTCGGCCAGTCGCTCGAGCTCGGGCAGGTGGTTGTTCTTCTGCCGCATGGCGAGACGATTCTCCGTGTTCGCACGCCGAGCCTCTTCGGGCGTCGCGATCGACTCAATGGCGCGACGTCGCAGTTCGCGGTGCAGGCCCACGAGCGATTCGAGGGTCTCGAGCGGCAGCGCCCGACTGGCCGGCACCGAGGGCAAGCCGAGCGAGGCGTAGAGCGGCGCCTGCTGCGCTTTGGCGAGTTCGATCTCGAGCGCGGTGCGCGCATCCGGAGCTTCGGCGCTCAGCAGATCGGGAACCGGCACGTGCAGAGCTGTCGAAAGGGCCTGGAGCAGCGACAGCTTCGGCTCCCGTCGCCCGTTCTCGATCAGCGAGAGCTGGCTGCCCACCACCCCTACCTTCGCGCCGAGTTGATCGAGGGTCAGCCCGTTCTGCTTGCGGTGATGACGGATGCGTCGCCCGAGCGTGATGAGGTCGCTGCTGTCGCTCACATTTTCCTCCTGTAAAGATCGGCCGATCTTTTCGCGATGGTGACCCGAATTTACTCGCGATTGCTCGCATAGTGGAAGAACCGCCAGAGAATTGACGAGAAAAAGGTCTCCGATGAGCATCCTCGAAACCAGGCACATGATCGATGTAGACGGCCCGAGCAAGAATTCCGCAGTCAACGAGTGGGTGCACGACGTGGCATCACTCACGAAGCCCGACAGCATCGTGTGGTGCGACGGCTCGACCCGGGAGTGGGACGAGCTCACCAAGATGATGGTGAGTCAGGGCACCCTCATCCGCCTCAACCCGGAGTGGCGACCGAACAGCTTCCTCGCCCGCAGCGACCCCGCCGACGTGGCGCGCGTCGAGGATCGCACGTTCATCTGCTCCGAGAACGAAGCGGATGCCGGCCCCACCAACAACTGGCGCAACCCCTTCGCCATGCGCGAAGAACTCACGCATCTCTTCGCCGGCAGCATGCGCGGCCGCACGATGTACGTGGTGCCGTTCTCGATGGGGCCGGTGGGTGGCCCCATCTCGCAGCTCGGCGTGCAGATCACCGACTCCCCCTACGTGGTCGTGAGCATGCAGCTCATGACTCGGATGGGCGCGGACGCACTCGACCTGATCGAGGAGGAGACCCCCTGGGTTCCGGCTCTGCACTCGGTCGGCGCACCGCTCATCGACGAGGACGGCACCCGCCACGACGACGTGGTCTGGCCGCACAACTCGACGAAGTACATCGCCCACTTCCCCGAGACCCGCGAGATCTGGTCGTTCGGCTCGGGCTACGGCGGAAACGCGCTGCTCGGCAAGAAATGCTTCGCCCTGCGCATCGCGAGCGTGATGGCCCGCGACGAGGGCTGGCTCGCCGAGCACATGCTGATCATCAAGATCACTTCGCCCGAAGGCAAGGTCTACCACGTGGCCGGCGCGTTCCCCTCCGCCTGCGGCAAGACCAACCTGGCGATGCTGAACCCGTCGATCCCCGGCTGGCGGGTCGAGACCATCGGCGACGACATCGCCTGGATGCGCCCAGGCGCCGACGGCAAGCTCCGCGCCATCAATCCGGAGCGCGGCTTCTTCGGAGTGGCGCCGGGAACCGGCATCACCACGAATCCCACCGCCGTCGACACCGTCTGGGGCAATGCGATCTTCACCAACGTCGCACTCCGCGACGACGGCGACGTCTGGTGGGAGGGCCTCACCCCCAAGGCGCCGGCACACCTCATCGACTGGGAGGGCAACGACTGGACTCCGGATGCCTCCACGCCGGCCGCGCATCCGAACTCCCGCTTCACCGTCACCGCCGACCAGTGCCCCACCATCTCCGACGACTGGGACTCCCCCGAGGGTGTCGTGATCGACGCGATCATGTTCGGCGGCCGTCGCCCCACCACGGTTCCGCTGGTCTCGCAGGCGCGGGACTGGTCGCACGGCGTGTTCCTTGGGGCCACCATGGCCTCGGAGACCACCGCCGCTGCCGAAGGCGCGGTCGGGCGCCTGCGTCACGACCCGTTCGCGATGCTGCCGTTCTGCGGCTACAACATCAACGACTACTTCGGTCACTGGCTGAAGGTGGGCGAGCAGCTGGGAGCGGATGCCCCCCCGATTTTCTCGGTCAACTGGTTCCGTAAAGACGCCGACGGCCGCTTCATCTGGCCCGGCTTCTCCGAGAACTCGCGCGTGCTCGAGTGGATCGTGCGGCGCATCGAGGGTGAGGTCGAGGTGGTCGACTCCCCCGTCGGCAAGCTGCCCCGCGTGCGCGACTTCAACGTCGATGGCCTCGATCTGGAATACGAAGACCTCCTGTCGATCCTCTCGGTCGACCGCAGCGCCTGGAGCCGTGAGGTCGACCAGATCGGCGCCTACTTCGACGAGCTCGCCGAGGCGGGCACCCTCCCCACCCAGCTCACGCGGGAGCTTGCGACCCTGCGCGCGAACATCCGCTGAAGATCTTTGTTCCGGGGCCCCGGACACGTACTGGCGCCCCGGAACAGCGAGTCGTTCGCCGCTGAGCTAACATCAGAGAATGGCTACTCGATCATTCCTCACCTTCGACCAGGAGGAGGGTGAGCCCCTTTCGTCGAGCGTCGTCGCGAGTGGTTTGCGGTTCCATCTGGCGGAGGATCGCATTCGAGCATTCCTGATGGGCGAGAACCTCTACGGTGAGCCCGAGCTGGCGGTGCGCGAGCTCTACCAGAACGCGCTTGACGCTTGCCGTCTCGCGACCGCCCGCCGCGAGTTCCTCAGGCTCCCCGGAGCTCCATCGTCGCGAGAAGCGCCGGAGATCGAATTCTTCCAGGGAGTTGATGACACGGGCCGCCCGTTCATCGACTGTCTCGACCATGGTGCCGGAATGGGGATCGCGGAAATGTCGCAGGCGTTCTGTCAGGCGGGAGTGCGTGCATCCGATCTGGCTGACCGCGCCGCGGAGACGGCTGCGTTCGCTGCGGCGTCTCCGCCCGTGGAACTCTGGCAGAACTCACGCTTCGGCATCGGCGTGCTGTCGTACTTCATGCTCGCCGACGCGGTGAGCGTCACAACTGCGCGACTCGAGCGCGACGGCTCGATCGGTTCGCTCCTCTCGATGCACATCCCCGGCCCGGCGGAGGCCTTCGACGTCGTCGACCATGGAGCATCGACGGACTACGGCACGCGCGTGCGACTCTGGCTGAAGCCGAACGTGTCCGTCTCCGCCGTCGCGACGCTCCGCGATCTGGTGATCACCTGTCCCGTGAACCTCCGCGCCGCCGACCAGCGCGGACTTGAGCACCGCTGGTCACCCGGCGAGCTCAACCAGGCCACGTCGAAGCTGTCGCTCTCGCCGCACAACTGCGTGCCCGCGATCCCGGGCACGCTGTGGTGGGTTCACGCGGACGGTCTCGGCGCAGTCCTGGCAGATGGCCTTTGGGCGGGCGCCTGGTTGCCGGGAATGGTGATGAACCTGCACGGGGCTCACTCACCCGCTCTGACGGCAGATCGGCAGAAGATCGTCGGTCTCGATTTTCAAGCGATCGAGTCCCAGTGCGAAGCGGCCGCGAGCACGGCAGTCGCTGACGCTTGGCACATCGTCGGGAACCCGGATTGGCTGTTGGGAGCGACTGGGCGATTTCCCCGGCTGGCCGACGCGATCATCGCACGCGCCTTCGATCGCGATGACCGCGCCATCACGATGCACAAGAGGCAGGTCGATGTGGCCATGGCCGGCTTCGTTCCTGGGGACGAAGAACACTCGACGAACAGCAACACCACACCGGTGGTGAACTGGCGACTGTCCCGACTGGCGGCCGGTGGTCTGTACACAGAGCTGGGGGTTTCTGCGCCAGCCCATCGATCGGTCGCGCCGGGGCGACCTTCCGATGCGATCATGCTCGGGATGCCGATCCGCATTGAACGGTCCGGCACAAACGATCGACCCAGCCGATGGTTCGAGAGCGCCGTCTCGATCTATGACGCAGAACGGCTCCTTCGCTATCCGTTGCGTCAGATCATTGCGCGCGCCCGCGAGCTCGGTCTGCCGGTTGCCGAAAACGCTGACGCGCTACCCGACACGAATACCGTGGTGCGAACCGCGCTATCGTTCGCCCGACGACAGACCGCCGACGGCACATTTCGACCGCTCAGCGCATTCGACCTGCAGCAGACTTCATGGCGTCTCGGAATTCCGGTTTCAGACGTCATTGGCGAACTCGAGATGCGAACCATCGAATTTGACGAACTGGCTCGCACCCTTGTCATGCGCCCCCTGCCCACGGCAGATCTGATCGCAGTGAGCGAAGATGCAACCGGCATCGCACCATGGTTGAGGCCGTCCGACGCGGTCGGGATGGGACACGTATCACGAGCGGCGCGAGCCAGCGGAAAGCTCTGCAGCGAGATCATCGAAACTCTCCGCTCGCTGGGGTTCGTCGATGTCCCCGTGCTCGACCTGACGGGTGCCGAGCCGACCGACCACGACGTGCGCTTACTGAGCCGGGACCTCGACGGCGAAGCACCGACTCTCCGGGCAGACCAGGTCTCGCCCATGGCACATCTCCATGACGTGTCGCGGGAGTTGGGCGAGCCGGTATCGGATCTGCGGCGGCGACTCGGCCGATTCGGAATCACCTTCTCTGATGACGTCCCCGTCCCAAGCGAGCACGGCGAAAGCAAGAGAACCCTTCTCCGAAGGCTTGGCCTGCCAAAGGAGAAGCGCCGTCTCGTGCGGTGGCGACACCTGAGAATGATCAGCCAGGATGGCGACGGGCAAGCACCGTGGCTCGATCCGTCGACGCCGGTGCCGGCCTGGCTCGTGGCGACAGTCGCATTGCACATGGGGTCGATCGACGAGGTGATCGCTGGATACCGATGGCTCGGCTACGACGTGAACGATCCGCGTACCGCATCGGTCACGGCCATACCAGGTGCGGCCGCCGCTCACCCGTAGAATGGCGTTGTCACGACTATCAGGCACCTTGGACTCGGTGCCGTCTATAGGGCTGGAGGCTCACAATGACCGCGAATGTTCCGGAGAAACCCGCGCTCGAAGGGCTCGAAGCCAAATGGGACGCCGAGTGGTCGACCCGCGGCACTTACCTCTTCCCCCGTGAAGGCGCGACACGCGAGACGGTCTACTCGATCGACACGCCACCGCCGACCGCCTCCGGCTCGCTGCACATCGGCCACGTCTTCAGCTACACCCACACCGACGTGATCGCGCGCTACCACCGCATGCAGGGTCAGCGCGTCTTCTATCCCATCGGCTGGGACGACAACGGCCTGCCCACCGAGCGCCGTGTGCAGAACTTCTACGGCGTGCGCTGTGACCCCTCGCTCCCCTACGACGCCGGCTTCGAGCCGCCGTTCGAGGGCGGCGACAACAAGAGCTCCAAGGCGGCCGATCAGCTGCCGATCTCCCGCCGCAACTTCATCGAGCTCTGCGACCGCCTCACTGTCGAAGACGAGAAGCAATTCGAGGCGCTCTGGCGCGACCTCGGCCTCTCGGTCGACTGGACTCAGACCTACCGCACCATCTCCCTGGAGTCGCAGACCGCATCGCAGCTGGCGTTCCTCCGCAACATCGAGCGCGGCGAGGCCTACCAGGCCATGGCCCCCACCTTGTGGGACGTGACGTTCCGCACCGCGGTCGCCCAGGCCGAGCTCGAAGACAAGGAGCAGCCGGGCGCCTACCACCGCCTCGCCTTCCACGCTCCGAACGGCGACGACGTGCTCATCGAGACGACCCGCCCCGAGCTGCTGCCCGCCTGCGTGGCCCTGGTGGCGCATCCGGATGACCCGCGCTACCAGGAGCTATTCGGCACCACCGTCACCACCCCGCTGTTCGGCGTCGAGGTGCCCGTAGTGGCCCACCACCTCGCCCAGGCCGATAAGGGCTCGGGCATCGCCATGATCTGCACCTTCGGCGACCTCACCGACGTCATCTGGTGGCGCGACCTCGATCTGCCCAACCGCGCGATCATCGGCTTCGACGGGCGCATCGTGAGCGACGCTCCGGATGCGATCACCACCGAAGCGGGCAAGGCCGCCTACGCGCAGCTGGCCGGCAAGACGGTGTTCTCGGCGAAGCAGGCCGTCGTGGAACTGCTGCGCGAATCGGGCGAGCTGATCGGCGACCCGAAGCCGATCGTGCACCCCGTGAAGTTCTTCGAGAAGGGCGACCGCCCGCTCGAGATCGTGTCGACACGCCAGTGGTACGTGAAGAACGGCGCGCGCGACGAGGAACTGCGCGCCCGCCTCCTCGAACTCGGCGCCGAGCTCGACTGGCACCCCGACTTCATGCGCGTGCGCTACGAGAACTGGGTGGGCGGCCTCACCGGTGACTGGCTCATCTCGCGTCAGCGCTTCTTCGGCGTGCCACTGCCGGTGTGGTACCCGCTCGACGGCGACGGCAACCCGAAGTTCGACGAGCCGATCCTCGCCACCCGCGACATCCTGCCGGTCGACCCGTCGTCCGACCCGGCGCCCGGGTATTCCGAGGCGCAGCGCGGTGTTCCCGGCGGCTTCCAGGGCGAGGTCGACGTGATGGACACCTGGGCCACCTCCTCCCTCACCCCGCAGCTCGCGGGCGGCTGGATGCGCGACGAGGAGCTGTGGGGAATGGTGTTCCCCTATGATCTGCGGCCGCAGGGGCAGGACATCATCCGCACCTGGCTCTTCTCGACGATGCTGCGCTCCACGCTGGAGACGAACGAGAAGCCCTGGGCGCACGCCTCGCTCTCCGGCTTCATCGTCGACCCCGACCGCAAGAAGATGTCGAAGTCGAAGGGCAACGTGGTGACGCCCGCCGACATCCTGAAAACCCACGGCTCGGATGCGGTGCGCTACTGGGCCGCGTCGTCGCGGCTCGGCACCGACGCGGCCTTCGACGAGAAGAACCCCACCCAGATCAAGATCGGGCGGCGCCTCGCCATCAAGGTCTTGAACGCGGCGAAGTTCGTCTACGGTTTCGAGCTGCCGTCGGGTCATACTGCGATCACCGAGCCCGTCGACCAGAGCATGCTCACTGCCCTCGACGAGGTCGTGCGCCAGGCCACGACCGCGCTGGAGAACTACGACCACGCCCGCGCGCTCGAGATCACCGAGACCTTCTTCTGGACCTTCTGCGACGACTACCTCGAACTCGTGAAGGAGCGCGCCTACCGCGAGGAGTCGGAGGCGGCCGGCAAAGCCTCCGCCGTGCTGGCTCTGCAGACCGCAGTCGACGTGCTGCTGCGTCTGTTCGCGCCCTACCTGCCGTTCGCCACCGAAGAGGTGTGGTCGTGGACGCACGAGGAGTCGGTGCACAACGCCGCCTGGCCCGCCTCGGTCAGCTCATCGCTGCCAGACGGCGTGAGCGCCGAGCTGCCGGCGCACGCCCCCCTGCTCACTCTCGCCGGCAAGGCGCTCGTGGGCATCCGTGGCGCGAAGACCGCTGCCAAGGCGTCGCAGAAGACCGCGGTCGCCTCCGCGACCATCGCCGGCCCCGACGAGCAGATCGCCCTGTTGCAGCTCGCCGCCGCCGATCTGAAGGCGGTCGGCCGCATCGCGGAGTTGCGGTTCGCCTCCGCGGCGGAACTGGTGGTCAGCGATATTGTTCTAGCACCCGACGAGACGACGGAGGGCAACCAGTGAGCCAGGAGGCGACGATGCCGATCGAGGTCAGACCCGTCCAGACGAGCGAGTTCTTTCCGTGGCACGCGGTGTACACCGGCTACGGAGAGTTCTACGAGACGCCGCTGCACGACGAGAAGGCCGTGCTGGTGTGGAGCTGGATCATCGACGACTCGAACGAGCTCGAGTGCCTGGTGGCGGTCGACGAGAACGGCGAGGTGGTGGGTCTCGCCCACTTCCGCGAGTTCGCCCGCCCCCTCGCCGGGAGCCGCGGGCTCTACCTCGACGACCTCTACGTGCTGCCCGAGAACCGCAAGCAGGGCATCGCCAGCGCGCTGATCGAGGGCGTTGCGGATGTCGGCCGTGCCCGAGGCGCGAGCATCGTGCGCTGGATCACCGCGAAAGACAACGAGACCGCGCGCTCGCTCTACAAGAACGTGGCCGAGAAGACCCAGTGGGTCACCTACGACAAGGAACTCTGATGATGCAGGGCGGAACCCTCTGATGATCCAGCTCGGAACCCGGTGGCTCGTCGGCGACGAACCGCCGTCGCGCCTCCCCCAGCCCGTGATCGACGCGATCTACGAGGTCGAGGGCGAGCTGGCCGAGGCGGGAGTCGCAGCATCCGAATGGAGCTGGACGCTGACCTGGCTCGAGGGCAAACCCGTCGTCGAGCTCGACGACGAGACCGTGATCGAGTACGACGCGGACACGGACGCCGCCGTCGTCACCCCCGGGGCGTAGCGCGCGCCCATCGAGTCGCCACAACACGCCGCAACGCTCCCCCGCATTCCGTCAGTTTTTGGCGATTCGGCGGCGGGCCTCTCAGAACCCTTCGGGAAGGCGGGGAGTGTAGGGCGCCTCGAGCGCGGCGAGCTCCTCGGCGTCGAGCGTGACGTCGAGCGACGCGATCGCGTCGTCGAGCTGCGACAGCTTCGTGGCGCCCACGATCGGCGCTGACACGGCGGTCTGCTGACGCACCCACGCCAACGCGACCTGCGCGCGACTCACACCGCGGGCATCCGCGATCCGCCCCACCGCCTCGACGATCGCGCGGTCGGCCTCCTCGGCCTGCCCGTACATCCGTTTCGTCACCTCGTCGGTCTCGGTGCGCGCCGTCTCCACACCCCACGGCCGCGTCAGACGCCCGCGAGCCAGCGGGCTCCACGGCAGCACACCCACGCCCTGATCGAGGGCGAGCGGATGCATCTCCCGCTCCTCTTCGCGCTGCAGCAGGTTGTACTGATCTTGCATCGATACAAAGCGCGTCCAGCCGTTCCGCTCGGCCGTGTGCTGCGCCTTGGCGAACTGCCAGGCCCACATCGACGAGGCGCCGATGTACCGCGCCTTGCCGGAGCGCACGACGTCGTTCAGGGCCTCCATCGTCTCTTCGATGGGCGTCTCGTCGTCCCACCGATGAATCTGGTAGAGGTCGACGTAGTCGGTGCCGAGACGGCGCAGACTCTCGTCGATGGAGGTGAGGATGTGCGCCCGCGAGAGCCCGCGGCTGTTCGGCCCGTCGTGCAGCGGACTGTGCTGCAGAGGGAAATACACCTTCGTCGCGATCTGGATCTCGTCACGCCGCGCGAATTCGCCGAGCGCCCGGCCGGCGAACTCCTCGCTCGACCCGGCCGAGTAGCTGTCAGCGGTGTCGAAGGTGGTGATTCCCGCCTCGAGGGCACGACGGTAGAACGGCCGCGACTCCTCCTCGGGCAGCGACCACGGGTGGGTTCCGCGGCCCGGCTCGCCGTAGCTCATGCACCCGAGCACGATCGCCGAGATCTCGAGCCCTGACCGACCGAGGCGTGTGTACTGCATCCGATTCCCTTCGACGCGTGACGGGGTCTCAGGACCCCTCGATCACTTTACGACGCCGCCACGGGAAGGCGCTCCACAGCATGATCACGCCCCCGACGAGCAGGCCCCAGAAGGCCGATCCGATGCTCACGATGGAGACTCCGGATGCCGTCACCAAGAAGGTGGCGATGGCCGGGATGCGGTGCGCCGGGTCTTCGATGGCGTTCGACACTGCCGCCACCAGGGCGCCGAGGAGCGCCAGCCCCGCCACGGCGGTGATGAGGATCGGGGGCGCCGCCGCGATGAGCGCGGTGGCGACGCCGGCCGCCAGGCCGAACACCACGTAGAGGATGCCGGCGGTCACCGAGGCCACCCACCGCTTGTCGCGATCGGGATGCGAGTCGGGCCCCGCCATGATGGCCGCGGTGATGGCAGCGAGGTTGACGGCATGACCACCGAAGAACGAGGCTGTCATGGTGCCGATGCCCGAGGCCAGCAGGGCCGGCCGAGGTGGCACGGCGTATCCGAAGGTCGACATCACGGCGAACCCGGGCACGTTCTGGCCCGCCATCGTCACGATGAACAGAGGAAGGCCGAGGCTCACGATCACCAGTGGATCGAACTCGGGCACCACGAAACTGAGACTCGGCGCGAGACTCGCCTCGGTCAGCCAGCCCGACCCGCCGGTCACGCCGATGCCGATGGCGGCCACCACCATGGCGGCGGGCACTGCCCAGCGCGGTGCGAGGCGGAAGAAGAGAAGCCAGGTGATCACCACGGGCAACGCGAGCCACGGGATCTCGACCGAGGCCTGGATGGGAGCCAGGCAGATCGGGAACAGGATGCCCGCGAGCATGGCGCTCGCCAGCGGCTTCGGGATGCGCGTGATCGCGCGCCCGAGCGCCGGCCACAGCCCACAGAGCACGATCAGAGCGCCGCAGACGAGGAAGGCGCCGACAGCAGCCCGGAAGTCGTCGGTGGTGGCGGCCGCTGCGACGAGCAGGGCCGCGCCCGGTGTCGACCACGCGAACGAGATCGGCATCCGGAACGACCACGCGAGCAGGATGCAGCAGAGCCCGCTGATGACGCAGACGGCGAGTAGACCGCTGGAGGCTTGTGCATCCGTGGCGCCGACGGCATGGAGGCCGGCGACCACGAGCACGAACGAACTGGCGAACCCCGTGATGGCGGAGACGATCCCCGCCGAGATGGGTTGGATGATGAGAGTGCCTTGCGCGCTTAGGCCGACTTCTCCTCGCGCCGCGGTTTGCGGGGAACGATCGTGGGCGCTGCGTTCTCGAGCACGGCCTCGCGGGTGACGATGACGCGGCCCACCTCGTCGGTGGAGGGCACCTCGAACATGATGGGCCCGAGCACCTCCTCCATGATGGCGCGGAGGCCACGGGCGCCGGTCTGGCGGAGCACCGCGAGATCAGCGATGGCCTCGAGGGCGTCGTGCTCGAAGTCGAGTTCGACTCCGTCGAGCTCGAACATCCGCTGGTATTGCCGCACGAGCGCGTTGCGCGGAACCGTGAGGATCTGCATGAGCGCGGCCTGATCGAGCGGCGTGACCGTGGTGACCACGGGAAGCCGGCCGATGAACTCGGGGATGAGCCCGAACTTGTGCAGATCTTCCGGCAGCACCTCGCCGAACAGGTTCGCTTCGGCCTTCTTGCTGTACAGCGGCGAGTTGAAGCCGATGCCGCGGCGGCCGGCGCGCTGGGAGATGATCTCTTCGAGCCCTGCGAAGGCTCCCGCCACGATGAACAGCACGTTCGTCGTGTCGATCTGGATGAACTCCTGATGCGGATGCTTGCGCCCACCCTGCGGCGGAACGCTCGCGACCGTGCCTTCGAGGATCTTCAGCAGCGCCTGCTGCACGCCCTCGCCCGAGACGTCGCGGGTGATCGACGGGTTCTCGGCCTTACGGGCGATCTTGTCGACCTCGTCGATGTAGATGATGCCGGTCTCGGCCCGCTTGACGTCGTAGTCGGCGGCCTGGATCAGCTTCAGCAGAATGTTCTCGACGTCTTCGCCGACGTAGCCCGCCTCGGTGAGGGCTGTCGCATCCGCCACGGCGAACGGCACGTTCAGCCGCTTCGCCAGGGTTTGCGCGAGATAGGTCTTGCCACATCCGGTGGGACCGATGAGCAGGATGTTGCTCTTCGCGATCTCGACCTCGGAGGCCTGCGCCTCGGCCGACACGATCGCCGTGCGGGCGCGGGTGCGCTTGTAGTGGTTGTAGACCGCGACGCTGAGGGCGCGCTTCGCTGCGTCTTGCCCGATCACGTACTCCTCGAGGAAGGAATAGATCTCCTTCGGCTTCGGGAGTTCGAACTCGCTGGCCGCCTCTTCGCTGGCCTCGGACAGACGCTCCTCGATGATCTCGTTGCACAACTCGACGCATTCGTCGCAGATGTAGACACCGGGACCGGCGATGAGCTGCTGAACCTGCTTCTGGCTCTTTCCGCAGAACGAGCACTTGAGCAGGTCGGCGCTCTCTCCTATGCGTGCCATGCCCAGCCTCCTAAACGCTGTGTTCTGTCGAGCCTAACCTGAACCCCGGACAAGCACGGCCAACGACGCCACATTCCCCTCATCCGTCGCTCAATCGACGATGTGACGCAGGTAACGGCCCGGCGCATCCAGAAAGCTGCGCCAGTGGTGCACGAGTTCGAGGTCGTGCCAGGCCGACTCGCGGATACCCCACTCGCCGAGTTCGAGGATGGTCGCACCGGGCAGCGAGGCCAGCACCGGCGAGTGCGTGGCGCACACGACCTGTGCGCCGGCCTTGGCCAGGGCGTCGAGCTGCCCGAGATACCGCAGCGTGGAGCCGAAGGAGAGGGCAGCCTCCGGCTCGTCGAGGCAGAAGAAGCCGGGCGAGTCGATCTTGCGGTCGAGCAGGGCCAGAAACGACTCGCCGTGGCTCATCTCGTGGAAGTCGCGATCGGGCGAATCCGGCAGCGCCTCGAGGTAGCTGTAGTAGCCGTGCATGGTCTCGGCCCGCAGGAAGAACCCCCACTTGGGTCCCACAAGCCCGCGGAGAACACGCGAGAGCCGCGCCTTTGCAGCTCCAAAATCACCGAATGGATGCGCTGGCTGCTGGTGAAATCGCATCCACTACGCCGGGATGCGAATCGAAAGCTGCGGGCCGTACTCGACGACCCTGGGTGGCGGCCCGGCCGCGAAGCGACCGGACCGCCACATGTCGCCTCGCGCCGCAGAAGCGGCGGCGCGAGCGGAGGGGCCCGCCGCCACAGGCGACGGGCCCCTCCGGACCAGCACAGCTAGCTGACGAGCGCCGGGACGTTCTTGCGCGACGTCAGAACCTGGTCGATGAGGCCGTACTCCAGCGCCTCGTCGGCCGACAGGATCTTGTCGCGGTCGATGTCCTTGTTGACCTGCTCCAGCGTGCGGTTCGAGTGGTGCGAGAGCGTGCCCTCGAGCCACTCGCGCATGCGCAGGATCTCGCGAGCCTGGATCTCGATGTCGGACGCCTGTCCGCCGCCCTGGCCGGTGGCCGGCTGGTGGATGAGGATGCGCGCGTTCGGCAGAGCGAGGCGCTTGCCGGGCGTTCCGGCCGCGAGCAATACGGCCGCAGCGGAGGCCGCCTGGCCGAGGCACACGGTCTGGATCTGCGGACGCACGTACTGCATCGTGTCGTAGATCGCCGTCATCGCGGTGAACGAGCCACCGGGTGAGTTGATGTACATCTCGATGTCGCGATCCGGGTCCTGCGACTCGAGCACGAGCAGCTGGGCCATGATGTCATCGGCCGAGGCGTCGTCGATCTGCACGCCGAGGAAGATGATGCGATCCTCGAACAGCTTCGCGTACGGGTCTTGGCGCTTGAAGCCATAAGCCGTGCGCTCTTCGAAGGTCGGCAGGATGTAGCGATCCGTCGGCATGGTGCCGTTGCGGTATGCACTCGCACCGAACGTGGGTGTCTCCATTAGTTGTATCCCTGTTTCTCTCGAAATCCGGTGCTGATCAGACCTGGTCGGCCGCGGTGCCGGCGCCGCCGATGACGTCGCTCGCGAACTCGCGAACGTGGTCGACGAATCCGTACTCCAGCGCTTCCTGCGCGCTGAACCAGCGGTCGCGGTCGCCATCTTCGTTGACCTGCTCGACGGTCTTGCCGGTCTGGGCGGCGGTGAGCTCGGCCAGACGCTGCTTCATGCTCAGGATGAGCTGGGCCTGGGTCTGGATGTCGGATGCGGTGCCGCCGAACCCGCCGTGCGGCTGGTGCAGGAGCACGCGGGCGTTGGGCGTGATGTACCGCTTGCCCTTGGTGCCCGACGTGAGGAGGAACTGGCCCATCGACGCGGCCATTCCGATGCCGACGGTGACGATGTCGTTCGGAACGAACTTCATCGTGTCGTAGATCGCCATGCCGGCCGTGATCGAGCCGCCGGGCGAGTTGATGTAGAGGTAGATGTCGCGCTTGGGGTCTTCAGCCGCGAGCAGAAGGATCTTGGCGCAGATCTCGTTCGCGTTGTCGTCGCGAACCTCGGACCCGAGCCAGATGATGCGGTCCTTCAACAGACGGTCGAAGACGCTGGATGGAAGAGCCGTTTCGGCCATGTGTGTCGCTCCAATTCACTTGCAGTGGTTTGAATCTACTGGAGCGGAGGTTCCGCGGCGCCCGTGTTCGCCGTCGGCAGAGTGTTCGGTTCGCTCCAGGGCCCGCGCCGGCTCAGCCCACGAGGAACATGGGGGGCCATTGCGGATTGTGCGCTCGGGCGATGACGAGGAACACCACCGCGTCGAACAGCAGGTGCACCGTCACGACGTAGCCGAGCGACTTCGTGCGACTGAAGATGAAGCCCTGCAGCAGCGCGAACGGGATGGTGAGCAGCGGACCCCAGGCCTGGTAGCCCAGTTCCCAGAGGAAGGAGACGAACACCGTCGCCTGCAGCAGGTTCGCCAGCCAGTCGGGGAAGTGCCGACGGAGGAGGGCGTAGATCGTGCAGATGAAGAACAGCTCGTCCCAGGTGCCGACCGCGTTGACGCCGATGAACAACCGGATAACCTCGTCGGGCTCACTGACCGTCGGCCAGTTGAGGTAGACCCCCGAGGTGATGAAGTAGAACGGCAGGATCAGCCAGCCGAGGCCGATGACGAGAGCGATGTAGCCCCAGTGGAACCGCCCCCAGCGCCCGCCACCACGCCAGGGGAAGCGGATGGCCCGGTCGCGGTAGAGGAACCGGGAGATCAGGTAGGGCACCGCCACCGCCAGGGCGAGCACCGTGCCCATCAGCGCCATGTTGCCGTAGCTGATGTCGGCCTCGACCGAGATGGTGTTCACGATGGCTTGGCCGAGAGCCACCAGCAGGAGATCGCGGCCGAACCCCGCGGTGGTGAGGCCCCGCCGTTCCAACAGGAACGCCAGCACGACCCCGCCGACCAGCATCAGGTATCCCGGCACCGGGAGCCGCAGCCCGAACAGGAGGATGGCCGCCCCGCAGACCAGCACGGCGGGCAGGAGGGCCCAACTCGCGGCGCGTCGATCGCCCGCGACACCCGCGTGCGGGTGGAGCGCGTCGGATGTCGGCGCGGTCATGCCCCCAGTCTGCCCTGGGTCGGGCGCCGGCGACACCCGTGAAACAGAAGAAGGGCCCGCATCCGTCTGGATGCGAGCCCTTCCCGAGTGCGGTGCGTGACCGCCGATGCGACTAGTGCGAGTGACCCGCGTGGTCGTGGTCGTGGTCGTGGCCGGCGTGGTCGTCGGCGCCGAGGGTGCTGGCCCCGACCAGGTTCTCGCCCTCGTCGTCGGCCGCGAGGGTGGTGAACTCGGAGATGTCGACGGCCTTGCCGTCGGTGTCGACGACCTTCGCCTTCGACAGGATGATCGCGAGTGCCTTGTTACGGGCCACCTCGGCGACCATGGCCGGGATCTGGTTCGACTCGGAGAGGATCTTCACGAACTCGTTCGGGTCCATGCCGTACTGGGCCGAGGACTGCACGAGGTACTGGGTGAGCTCGTCTTGCGAGACCTTGACCTCTTCTTTGTCGACGACCGCATCGAGCAGGATCTGCGTGCGGAAGGTGTTCTCGCTCGACTCGGTGACCTCGGCGCGGTGCACGTCGTCTTCGAGGCGGTTCTCGCTCTCGAGGTGACGCTGCACCTCGTCTTCGATGAGAGCCGGGGGAACCGGCACGTCGACCTTCTCGAGCAGGCTCTCGACGATCTTCGTGCGGGCCTCTGAGGCCTGGCCGAACGCCTTCTGCTTCTCGACCTGGCTCTTGAGGTCGGCCTTCAGCTCGTCGAGCGTGTCGAACTCGCTGGCGATCTGCGCGAAGTCGTCGTCGGCCTCGGGGAGCTCGCGCTCCTTCACCGCGTTCAGCGTGACCGTGACGAGCGCGTCGCGGCCGGCGTAGTCGCCGCCGAGCAGCGGGGCCTCGAAGGTGGTGGTCTCGCCCGCGGTGAGCGTGTCGAGCGCCTCGTCGATACCCTCGAGCAGCTCGCCGGAGCCGATCTCGTAGGAGATGCCGGACGCGGTGTCGACCTCGACGTCGTCGACCATGGCGACGAGGTCGAGCTGGGCGAAGTCACCGGTCTTGGCCGGGCGGTCGACCGTCACGAGCGTGCCGAAGCGGCTGCGCAGGCGCTCGAGCTCCTCGTCGACATCCGCGTCGCTGACGACGGCGGGCTCGACAGCCACCTCGAAGCCCTCATAGTCGGGCAGGTCGATCTCAGGGCGCACGTCGACCTCGATGGCGAGCTCGAGGTCGCCGGAGAAGTCGTCGGCCTTCGGCCACTCGACGATGTCGGCCTGCGGGCGGCCGAGCGGGCGGAGCTCGTTCTCGTCGACCGCGGCACGGTAGAAGCCGTCGAGACCGTCGTTGACGGCGTGCTCGAGCACGGCTTCTTTGCCGACGCGCTGATTGATGATGGGCGGCGGCACCTTGCCCTTGCGGAAGCCGGGGATGTTGATCTGCTCGGCGATGTGGCCGTAAGCGTGATCGATGCTGGGCTTCAGTTCGTCGGGGGTGACGAAGATGGCGATCTTCACACGCGTGGGGCTGAGCTTTTCGACCGTGGTCTTCACGTTGGGGTCTCTCCTGATGGTTGTGAGGTTCGGCGTCGTGTCGGGGCGACAGGATTCGAACCTGCGACCTCCCGCTCCCAAAGCGGGCGCTCTAGCCAAGCTGAGCTACGCCCCGGCGGCGAAATGGCCTCGGCAAGTCTACTGCACGCCCAGGTGCTGACACACAGCACCCCCGAAGCTGTACTACGATGTTCGGGTGCCTGGGGTGAAAGCCCCTCACGGGGATGTAGCTCAATGGTAGAGCCTCAGTCTTCCAAACTGATCACGCGGGTTCGATTCCCGTCATCCCCTCTCCTCTTTTCGCGACGCCGCCGCTCCTGCGGCGTCGCGCGGCCCGTCATGGCGCACCCTCACCCGGGCCGCTTCTCACCTCATCGCTTCGTCGTACGACTAGCTTCGGGGGATGGACGCTTTTCGTATCTCCGTTTCCGATGAGGTTCTCGACGACCTTCGGGCTCGACTGGCTCGCTCTCGGTTCACCTCGCCGAGTGCTGCGGGGTGGGATGCGGGGGTCGATCCCGCGTATTTGCGATCACTCGTGGCGTATTGGGGCGGGGAGTTCGACTGGCGGGCGGCGGAGACGCGGCTGAACGCGTATCCGCAGTTCATCGACCGGGGGCAGCACTTCGTGCATCGGCGACGCGACTCGAGCCGACCGCCGGTGCTGCTGGCGCACGGGTGGCCGAGCAGTTTCGTGGAGATGCTGCCGCTCGCCGATCTGCTCGACGTCGACGTCGTCATCCCGACGCTCCCCGGATTCCTCTGGTCGTCGCTGCCCGAAGGACCCCTCACCCGGGCGGCGATCGCCGAGGGGTTTCACCAACTGATGACCGAGACGCTCGGGTACGAGCGGTACTTCGCCTTCGGGGGTGACATCGGTGGCGCGGCATCCGGATGGCTCGCCACGATGTATCCGGGCGAGGTGGCGGGCCTGCATGTCATCCACGGGCCGTTCCCGGCCGACTTCGACGCGCATCCGATCACCCCCGCCGAACAGGCCTTCTTCGACGCCGAGGCGGCGCGCGACGAGTGGGACTCGGGGTACAGCGACATCATGAGCACCCGCCCCGACACGATCGCGGCCGCCCTCGCCGACTCCCCCTCCGGGCTGGCCGCCTGGATCCTCGACAAGTACCGCGCCTGGAGCGACTGCGACGGCGACCTCGAATCGCGCTGGGACCGCGACACCCTCTGCACCGCGCTCACGCTCTACTGGGTCACTGAGAGCATCGGCACGTCGTTCCGGCAGTACCTCGACTATCCCTCGAACGCGCCGCGGCCGACGATCACGGTGCCCGTCGCCGTCACGCAGAGCCACGAGATCGACATGGATGCGTTCCCGCGCTCCATCGCCGAACGCGCGGCCAGCGACATCCGGCAGTATTCGGCGCCCCATCGCGGCGGGCACTTCCTCGCCCTCGAGGAACCTCAGCTCATCGCCGATCAGCTCACCGCGTTCATGCGCGCGGTGAGCTGATCGGGATGCTGACGCTCAGTTCGTGAAGCGGGCGGTCGTGTATTCGAAGCCGGGCGCCACGTCGAAGACGACGTCGTTCGCGTCGGCGACCGAGTAGGCCTCGACGTAGGTCACGGTCTGCCCGGCAGGGATGGTGTCGACCGGCGGCAGCCCTTCGGCCCCGTTGTCGGGGTCGATGATGAGGCTCGCCTCTACGCCGCCGGAGGTGACGGTGGAGAACGAGAACGGCTGGTAGTCGGTCGCGGTGCCGTTGACGATCGTGACCGTGAACGAGAGGTTCGTCGCCTGGTCGGCGCCGACCGCATTGCCTGATGGTGTGAACGGTGTCGGCTCCGAAACCGAGATCTCCATGCCGTCGTCGTAGGTGACGACCTGGCCGAACTGGGCCGCGATCACGTCACCGAGGCCCCCGTCGTCGGTGCCGTCGTCGGTGCCTTCATCGGGCTCGGTCGTGGCGAAGGGGTCGTCGCTCGGCAACGGGTCGGCGGGGATCGGCGTGATGGTGGCCAGGCCCTCGTCGACGGCCTGGTTCACCGCGCCGATGAAGCCGACGGTGTAGACGATCGCGAGCACGATCGAGAGGATCAAGGCCACCGCGGAGAGGATCGTGCCTCCGATGGCGAGACCTTTGCTCTTGCCCTTGCGCACGAGTGCGATGATGCCGAGCACGAGACCGACCAGCGCGACGAACCAGACCGCGTAGTTGAGGAACGGGATGAACGCGCCGATGAAGGCGACACCGCCCACGATGATCGACGCGATCGCCAGACCGTTGACGCCGCCCGGCGGGGCTGCGGGCGGGGGGCCGCCGTACTGGGGTGGCTGGCCGTATTGGCCGGGAGGCACCTGCCCGGGAGGCACCTCCGCGTACGCCGGCGGCGGAACATACGCGGGCGGCGGCTGGTAGGGGGGCGGCGCATCCTGGCCCGAGGTCCCGGCGGGAGGCGGGCTGACCGGCGGCACCGGAGGTAGCGGAGGAACAGGCGGAACGGGCGGAACCGCGCCGTTGTTCTCGTCGTCGGAATTGTCGGTGGGCCCAGCTCCGGGCGGAAGATTCGTCACCTTTCCCAGTGTGGCACTGGGCCCAACGGATTGCACCCGTGTTCGAGGGTGAATTCGCCGGCCGCAGAAGTCAGGAGCGATAGTCTCGTCAGCACACAGCCGACGATCAGCACCGCCGACGAAAGGCCAGAACATGTCCGATGACGAACTCTCCGGTCCGGAATTCACCGACGAGCCGGCCCTGCTCGCCTCCCCCCTGGAGGTGAAGATCTCGTTCTGGCTCTGGATCGCCGAGGGCATCCTCACGGTCATCGGCGGGCTCGGCTTCGCACTCATCGCGGGCGCCATCCCGCTCGTCGTCGGGGTGGAGAACTCGGAGGCGGCAGCGCTGGTGGGCCTGTTCATCACGGCCGGCGTCCTGATCGCGCTCGTCGCAGTGCTCCGCATCGTGTGTGCGGTGTTCATGCTGCGGGGGCGGGTGTGGGCGCGCAACACCCTGACGGTGTTGGGTGTCATCGGTCTGGTCGGGGTGTATTACGAGTTCCTCAGCAACCCGGGCACCGCGATCGCCCATGCGCTCGTCGCGGTGGTGGCGATCGTGACCATGTACCTGCCCAACTCGAACGCGTACTTCCGGCGCCCGTTCCCGGCTTCTGAAGACATTTAGCCGAGCCTCAGCTTGCTTGCGGCATTTTTCTGGCTGAGTACCGTTGAGGCATAGGGAATCGGAAGGACACCCAATGACTGAGGTAATCACCACCCCCACCAGCACCACGAGCCCGGATGTCGCCGCAGCTGCGGCGCAGTTCCTCGGCCCGGTGGTCATCGAACTCCAGGCCCTCGCCGTGAACGGCAAGCAGGCGCACTGGCACGTGCGGGGCGCCAACTTCATCGGAGTGCACGAGCTGCTCGACCAGGTCGTCGACCACGCCCAGGACTACGCCGACACGGCCGCCGAGCGTGTCGTGGCCCTCGGCCTGCCGATCGATGCCCGCATCCAGACGGTCGCCGAAAAGACCGGCGCCGCCAAGATGCCGGCCGGATTCCTCGCCTCGGATGCGATGATCGCGACGATCATCGAGCAGATCGACGTGGCGCTCGTCGTGGTCAACAAGGCCGTGAAAGAACTCGACCTCATCGACCAGACCAGCCAGGACGTGGCGATCGAGATCGCCCGCGGCCTCGACAAAGACCGCTGGTTCCTCTTCGCGCACATCGCCGCGTAGTTCTCGAGCCCTTCGCGAAAGCGGGCGCGCCCTCCGGGGTGGCGCCCGCTTTTTCGTGCTCGGCGGCGTTTCTCGTCGAGTCGCCAAAATCCGTCGCTACGACCCGACACGTCACGGCGTGTTTTGGCGATTCGCGGGTCAGAGGGTGCGGTGGGTGGCACGCCCGGCGAGGAGCGTCAGCGCGACGGGTATGGTGCGCAAGCGGTCGGCAGCGGCGGTCGGGTCGTCGCTCGGCACGAGGGGGTCGAGGTCGGTCACCGCGAGATCGGCGGGGGCGCCGACACGGATGCGCGTGCCCGCCCGGGTGGACGCCGCGAGCGCCGCGGCAGCCGAGATGCGCTGCTCCGGATGCCACGGCTCGCGCCCGTCGCGGGTGCGCCCCACCGCGGCCGCCATCGTGACCCAAGGGTCGAGAGGCGCGACGGGGGCGTCGGAGCCGAGGGCCAGCGCCGCGCCGGCCTCGAGCAGGCTCGCGAGGGCGAAGGAGCGGCCGGTGCGGCCGGCCCAGAAGCGGTCGGCGACATCCCGGTCGTCCATCGCGTGCTCCGGCTGCACGCTCGCCACGACGCCGAGGGCGGCGAAGCGGGGGATGTCGGCGAGCGCGAGCAGTTGCGCGTGCTCGAGCGAGCCCGAGCATCCGATTCGCTCGAACGCATCGAGCACGAGGGTGTTGGCGTGGTCGCCGATGGCGTGAACGGCCGGCATCAGCCCGGCGGCGGTGGCCCGGGCGAGCAGCGCCTCGAGTTCCGCGGGCGGCACGGTGAGGAGTCCGCGCGAGTCGGGTCGGCCCTCGAGCCCCGGATATTCGTCGAAGCAGTAGGCGGTGCGGGTGTTCAGCGACCCGTCGGTGATGACCTTGAACGGGCCGACGCGCACGATGCCGCCGTCGACGACGTCGCCCGTGCGCAGGCCCGCCGCGATCGCGCGATCGAGGTGCTGCGGGTAGATGCCGAACTCGACGCGCAACAGGTCGTGACCAGCAGCCGCGCGGCGCCGCCAGACGTCGTGGTTCCAGGCCATCTCGAGATCGACGACACCCACCACGCCGCGAGCCGCAGCTGCCCGCGCAGCATCGAGTGCCCAGGCGTCGATCGTGGCGGTGGGCACGTCGTCGAGTGCGCGCTGCACCGCGAACGCGTCGTCTTCACGCAGCACGCCGGTGGGATGCCCGGCGCGGCCAAACCGGGTGAGCGCGGCCGAGTTCAGCCAGCAGCAGTGCAGGTCGCCGGAGACGAGCACGACCGGGCGACCGCCCGACACGGCGTCGAGGCCCGCGGCGGTCGGCTCGTCGGCCCACAGACCGTCACGGAACCCGAACCCCACGAGCACCCCGCCCCCGACTGCGGCTCCGCCCGTCGGCACGCCGTCGGTCGCTCGCGGCCGACCGTCCATCGCGTCGCGCACCAGGGCGATGACTTCGGCAGCCGAGCGGGCGGCCGAGACGTCGAGGCGGCGCGAGACGGCCGCCCAGGCGCTGAAGTGCACGTGGTTGTCCCAAAGGCCCGGGATCACCCAGCGGCCCTCGAGATCGATCCGTTCCGCCGATGCGCTGTCGTTTCGGGCGAACGTGGAGCTAAGCGACGCCTCCACAGGGCTCGCTCCCGTGCTCGTACGCCCGAAATCACCACGGCCGGCAGGAACGACGGCCATGACCCGGCCGTCAGCGATCGTGACGTCGACCGGCTCCGTCTCACCGGGCATCCGCGCCCCCGCCAGGAGCAACGAAGTCGCAGCGCTCACGCCCCGAAGACCTCGGGGTTGGCCAACCGCATCTCGCGCGCCAGCTCGGCGCTCGCGTAGGGCCCAGAACCCTCGAGCTCCCCCACGATGCGCTGCTGCGTCTCCTCGTCGCGGTTCTGGCTCATCTTGACCTTCGCCGTGAACCGCGTCACCGGCAGCCGGAACCCCACCGTTCCCGCGCTGATGCGATCGGCGTAGGCCGAGTTCTCGAGGGTGCCGCGCATCCGCCGCGGATTCGGCATCGGGTCTTCGAAGTGATCGACGAGCTGTTCGAGCACGCGGAGGTTCTCGTCGGCGGGGAGGATCTCGGGCACGCCGTAGAGGTGCGCCGTCACGAAGTTCCAGGTGGGCACCGCGGGCGACGGATCGTACCAGCCGGGCGAGATGTAGCCGTGCGGGCCCTGGATGATCACCAGCACCTCGTGGTCTCCCCACTCGTGCAGCCGCTCATCCGGCCGGCCGACGTGGCTCACGATCGCGAGCTCCTCGCGCGAGTCGTCGACCAGCACGGGGTAATGGGAGGCGACGAGACCGTTCGAGGTCGACGACACGATCGTGGCCCACGGGTTCTCGCCGATCAGCCGACGGATCTCGTCGGGGTCGGTGAGGTCGAAAACGGGATTGTGGCGCATGTCACACCTGATCGATCGGGCACCAGTAGAGCTTGCGGCCGCCGAGCTCCTCGAGCAGGATATGGGTTCCGCAGATGCGGCACGGCAGGCCTTCTCGCTTGTAGACCCAGTGCCGGTCGGCGCGGCTCGCCATCGCTTTGGCATAGGCCTCGTCGTCGAGGTCGTCCATCGTGAGCATCTGCCCGGTGCGCACGCCGAGGTCGAGCAGGTAGGCCCAGTCTCGCCAGAGAGCGCGCACGGTGTCGGTGGGCACGAGCTTGCCAGGAGTGTGCGGTTCGAGCCGGGCGCGGAACAGCATCTCGGCGCGGTAGACGTTGCCGATGCCGCTGACGACGCTCTGGTCCATGAGCAGCAGGGCGATCGGTGTCGGCTTCTTCGTGACCGCGGCGACGAAGCGCTCCTCGGCTGCCGCGGAGTCGTCGAGCAACGGATCGGGGCCGAGCTTCGCGATCACCGCATCCACCTGCGCCGGGTCGAGCACCTCGCAAGCGGTCGGGCCGCGCAGGTCGGCGACGGCCGTCTCCGTGAGCAGACGCACGCGAACGGCGCCGACCGGTTCGGGCGGGAAGCTGCCGTACTCCTCACCGGCCTTCTCCTGCTCGGCCATCCGCAGTCGGGCACGCCGAGGGGCGCCGATCGAGCTGATCGAGTCTTCACCGTCTGCGTCGTCGGGGCCTTCGGGCACGGTACGGAACGCATCCGTGCCGGCGGCATCCGCCTGGGCCGCCTCGCCGATCGCGATCTCGTCGATCGTGCCTTCGGGGGTGTCGCCCAGAACGGTGCCGCGTTGGTTGTTCTGCCCCATCCGGCCGCCCGCCGAACGGATCGTGGCGTCGGTCGTGATGTCGCCCGCGAAATCCCAGGCGCCGTAGATGCCCAGATGCACGCGCAACCAGATCACCCCGTCGAACTCGAGGAACATCTGCTTGCCCACGGCGCGTGAGGCCGTCATCGTCTTGCCGTCGAGCAACGACGCGCCCTCGGCGAAGCGGCCCTGCGGAGAGCTCGCCTCCACCCGCTTCCCCACGAAGTTGCGCGCGAACTGCCGCGCGATGCGGTGGACGGAATGACCCTCGGGCATCGGTGCTCCCTCTGGTGACGACGCGGGCGCTACGCGTCGATGTGGTGGCCGGCGATCGCGCCGGTGGTCTCGTACTCGGCGAGCTGAGCGATGCGGCGCGCGTGCCGCTCCTCGAGCGAGAACGGCTCGTTGACGAAGAAGTCGATCAGGGCGAGCGCCTCCTCGACGGTGTGCTGCCGGGCGCCGATGGCCACGACGTTCGCGTCGTTGTGCTGGCGGGCGAGTTTGGCGGTGGCCTCGTTCCAGGCGAGGGCGGCGCGCACCCCGTCGACCTTGTTCGCGGCGATCTGCTCGCCGTTGCCCGATCCGCCGAAGACGACGCCGAGTGCCTCGACCCCGGCACGCTGGTCTTCGACGACTCCGTGCGCGGCGTTGATGCAGAACGACGGGTAGTCGTCGATGGGGTCGTACGACTCGGGGCCGTGATCGATGACCTCGTGACCGGCGGCGGTGAGGTGCTTCTGGATCTGCTTGCTGAAGTCGAGCCCGGCGTGATCGGTGCCGATGTGGATTCGCATGGGATGAGTTTATTGCTGGGAGAGCACAGGCGGGTACGCTGCCGTGGTGCCGTTCACCGTGAGCCATGCGATCGTCGCGGTGCCGTTCGTGCGCACGGCGCTGCCGGCCGGGGCCGTCGCCGCCGGAGCCATGGCGCCCGATCTACCGCTGTTCCTTCCCGTGGGTTTCGACTACGGGTCGACGCACGAGCTGCCGTGGTTTCCGCTGACCGGGCTGGTGCTGGCGTTCGTGGCGTTCGCGCTGTGGCGGGTCGTGGTGCGACCGGTGGCTCGGGAGGTGTTACCCCGGGCGCTGGCCGAGCGGCTGCCGAGCGAGTGGTCGGGCACAGCGGCCGACGGATGGCGGTCGCTCGGTACGACGGCGGCCGGCATCGCGCTGCTTGTCGCCGCGTTGGCAATCGGGGTGCTGACCCACGTCGTCTGGGACGGCTTCACCCACGCCGGACGCTGGGGCGGCGTGCTCCTCCCCGCGCTCGACGAGCGTCTCGCGGGACTCCCCCTCGCCGTCTGGCTGCACTACGTGAGCTCGCTGCTGGGGCTCGTCGCGGTCACGGCTTGGCTGACGGTGTGGCTGATCCGGCGCCGCCCGTTCGCCCGGCCGGGCGACGCCCGCCGGGCCTCGGCGGTCTTCTTCTGGTCGGTGGTGGCGGCGGGCACGGCGGCCGGAGGCGCCGTCGCCCTCGCGACCACGTCGCACCGCGCCGGCGCGTCCGGAGCCTTCGACCTCGCGCTCGGAGTCGTGGAGACGGCCGGCGGCTGGCTGGCCGCAGCCACGGTGCTCGCCGCCGCCACTCTCCACCTGACCCGCACCCTCTTTTCGGGAGGAGCAGCGCGGTAAGACCCCCGCATACGGCCGTCGTGTGCGTCTCCTCCTCCCGTACGGGAGGACGGAGGCAGCGAGACCGGGATTTGCGGGCCGCAGCCTCATCCCAAACGCCGTGGGCAACGAGACCGCAGGCCGCAGGCCGCGCTCATCGACCCAGGGTGAGCGCGAGGCCGCGAAGCGACCTCACGCGAACATGTCGCCTCGCGCCGCAGCAGCGGCGGCGCGAGCAATAAGGGCCCGCCCAGCCGAAGGCCGGGCGAGCCCGAAGAGCGGCGGAGCGGTACCCCCTAGAACTGCGGCTCCCTAGTCCGCGACCGCTTGATCTCGAAGAACCCGTCGTACGACGCCGCGGCCACCACCCCGTCCCACAGCGTCAGCGCCATCTCGCCGGTGGGCACCGGGCTGATCACGGGTCCGAAGAAGGCGGTCCCGTTCACCGCGATCACGGGGGTTCCGACATCCTGGCCCACCCGGTCGATGCCGTCGAAGTGGGAGGCACGCATCTGCGGGTCGTACTCGTCGGACTCGGAGTAGGCGGCGAGCGACGCCGGCAGGCCGACCTCGGCGAGCGCCGCCGGAATCACTTCGTCGGGGTCGACGGAACCGCCCGGGTGGATGCGGGTGCCGAGCGCGTCGTAAAGCGGCTTCACCACCTGCTGCCCGTGCAGCTCTGCGGCCGCGGCCACGAGGCGGGTGTAGCGGAGAGCGCGGGGAAAGAACGCCTTGTACGAATCGGAGATGTCGTCGTTGTTCTCGTTCAGCACCGCGAGGCTCATGATGTGCCAGGTGACGTCGAGGTCACGGTGCTCCGCCACCTCGTCGACCCAGCGGGAGGTCATCCACGCCCAGGGGCACGAGGGGTCGAACCAGAAATCAACAGCTGTCTTCGAAGAGGTCATGTTTCATCGAACCACGCGCCCCCTGCGGATATGCCGGATGCCCTGACCGGGCGCCCCCATTAGGCTGATCGGGCAATCGAAAAGGAGAGCAACCAGTGCCAGGAGAAAACCTCACCCGAGCCGAAGCCCAGGAGCGCGCTGCGCTCCTCGCAACGAAGAGCTACGACGTCGTGCTCGACCTCACAACAGGTCCCGAGACGTTCCGCAGCACCACCACCGTCACCTTCACGGCCACCGAGGGGGCGTCGACGTTCATCGACGCCATCACGCGCACGGTGCACGCCGTGACGCTGAACGGCGAGTCGCTCGACCCCGCCACCGTCTCCGACGGCGTGCGCATCCAGCTGCCCGCTCTCAAAGCCGAGAACACGCTCGTGGTCGACGCCGACATGGAGTACACCAACACGGGTGAGGGCCTGCACCGCTTCGTCGATCCGGTCGACGACGAGGTCTACCTCTACAGCCAGTTCGAGGTGCCCGACTCGCGCCGCATGTTCGCGGTGTTCGAGCAGCCCGACCTCAAGGCCACCTTCACCTTCACCGTCACCGCCCCCGACTACTGGGAGGTCGTGTCGAACTCCCCCACGCCCGAGCCCGTGACGGCCAATCCTGGCGAGACCGCGACGTGGACCTTCGAGCCCACCCCGCGCATCTCCTCGTACATCACGGCCATCGTCGCCGGTCCGTACATCGTGGAGCGAAGCGAACTCACCAGCGCCGATGGCCGAGTCATCCCGCTCGGCGTGTTCTCGCGCGCTTCTCTCTCGCAGTACATGGATGCCGACTACATCTTCGAGAAGACCCGCGAGGGCTTCGCGTTCTACGAGGAGAAGTACGACTTCCCCTACCCCTTCGCGAAGTACGACCAGCTCTTCGTGCCCGAGTTCAACGCGGGCGCCATGGAGAACGCGGGCGCGGTGACCTTCACCGAGACCTACGTGTTCCGCTCGAAGGTGACCGATGCGGTGCGCGAGCGCCGGGTCGTGACGATCCTGCACGAGCTCGCCCACATGTGGTTCGGCGATCTTGTGACCATGCGCTGGTGGAACGACCTATGGCTGAACGAGTCGTTCGCCGAATACATGTCGACGCTCGCGACGGCCGAAGCCACCGAGTGGAAAGAAGCCTGGACCACCTTCGCCGCGATGGAGAAGAGCTGGGCCTACCGGCAGGATCAGCTGCCGTCGACGCATCCGATCGTCGCCACCATCAACGACCTCGAAGACGTGCAGGTGAACTTCGACGGCATCACCTACGCCAAGGGCGCCTCGGTGCTGAAGCAGCTCGTGGCCTGGGTCGGTCAGGACGAGTTCATGGCCGGCGTCGCCGCCTACGTCAACAAGCACCAGTTCGGCAACACCGAGCTGAACGACCTGCTCACCGAGCTCGAGACCACGAGCGGCCGCGACCTCACCGAATGGTCGCAGCTCTGGCTCGAGACCGCGGGGGTGAACACGTTGCGGCCCGCCATCGAGGTGAACGCGGATGGGATCATCACCTCGTTCGCCGTGCTGCAGGAAGCAGCGCTCGACTATCCCACCATCCGCCCGCACCGTCTGGCGATCGGCTTCTACAACGTCGCGAACGACCGCCTCGTGCGTGACTACCGGGTCGAACTCGACGTCGACGGCACGCGCACCGAGGTGCCGGAGCTCGTGGGCCGTGAGCGGCCCGACTTGGTGCTGCTGAACGACGACGACCTCGCCTACGCGAAGATCCGCCTGGATGCGTACTCGCTCGACATCGCGATCGAGCACCTCGCGTCGATCGAGAGCCCGCTGGCCCGATCGCTGGTGTGGGGTTCGGCCTGGGACGCGACGCGTGACGCCGAGACCCGCGGCCGCGACTTCGTGCGCCTGGTGCTCGGCAACATCGCCACTGAGACGGAGTCGACCACGATCCGCACCGTGCTGGGCCAGTTGGTGCTCACGGCAACGCAATACGTGGCTCCGGATGCACGCACCGAGACGATCCGCACCGCCGCCGACGCGCTGTGGAAGCTCGCACTCGACGCCGCGCCGGGATCGGATGCGCAGTTCCAGTTCGTGAAGTTCTTCGCCGCCCTCGCCAGCACCGACGAGCAGCTCGAGAACGTGGCGCACCTGCACGACGGCACCGTGATGCTCGAGGGCCTCGATATCGACACCGACCTCACCTGGGAGCTGCTCATCGCGCTCGTCGCGGGAGGCCGGGCCGGTCAGGCCGAGATCGACGCCACCCTCGAGGCCGACAACACCGCGTCGGGCCAGCAGTCGGCGGCGCACGCCACCGCGGCCATCCCGACACCCGAGGGCAAGGCTGCGGCGTTCGCGTCACTGGTCGACACCGACACGGCCCCGAACGCGATCGTGCGAGCCACCGGCCTCGGCTTCCAGCGTGGCAGCGACCCGGCGCTGTTCGCGCCGCTCGTTCCGCGCTACTTCGAGGCGCTGCAGCCGCTCTGGGCGAACCGCAGCTACGCGATCGCCGCCTCCGTCATCAACGGGCTGTACCCCGCCGCACTGGCGAACCAGGAGCTGCGGGATGCGACCCAGGCGTGGCTCGACGACCCGGCGAACGAGGGCATTCCGGCGTTGCGGCGCTTGGTGATCGAGAACCTCGCGGGAGTGGATCGGGCGCTGGCGGCGCAGGGGCGGGACGCTTCTTAGTTGCCTCGGGGGCCGTGCTTCGCGCGGCCTCCTCGGGCGTCGCCGGTCCTTGCCCGGCGCCGCGCGACATGTTCGCGTGAGGTCGCTTGCGCGGCCTCGCGCTCACCCTGGGGCGTTCGGGAGCGGCCTGTTGCGTCGTGTCCCGCGGCCTGCGCCAGTGCGACAGGCCGCGCCATCGCGCGACAAGCTGCGCAATGAGGACTGGGCCGGGCCCCAAGTCGGTCAGGGGCGGACTCGATAGCGCACGTGCAGCACTCGGTCGCCCTGGATGACGTCGTCGGGGCCTTCTAACAGGTGCTGGGCGTCGATCGGTCCGAAGTAGCGCTTGCCGGCGCCGAACACGACGGGAACGACATCCATCCGCACCTCGTCGACCAAGCCCGCGGCCAGCACCTGGCCACCGACGTCGCCGGCGGCGACCTCCACGATGCGGTCACCGGCCAGTTCCTGCGCCTTGGCCACAGCTGCCTCGACGCCGTCGACAAAATGGAACGGTGCCTCGAGGCCCCAGCCCGAAGGTCGACGCCGGTGCGTCACGACCACCACGTGGTCGATCCCGCTCGGAGGCGTGCCGTCCCAGCCGTCCGTCAGGTCGAAGACATGGCGGCCGGCGATCGTCACCCCGATCTGATCCCAGTACGGCCGGATGTAGTCGTAGGACGCTTGCGACACCTTCAGCACACCGCTCTCGTCCAACGCGACGTCACCACCGGTCAACCAGTCGAACAGCGGTCCGGGCTGATCGTTCTCGTCGGCGATGAAGCCGTCCACCGACACCGAGCTGTACATGACCACCTTGCCCATGGGGTCCTCCTCCGCTAGGGGTGCCTCATGGTAGCGAGGTGTGAGCGGGCGCGCGCAACCCGGCACTGAGCTTCTGCCAAGAGTCGGCCCGTAGGATCTTCCCCATATGGACTGGAACACGATCTGGGCGAACTTCAATTCGTTCCTCAACGACTACCGAGTGCCCATCAGCATCCTCGTCATCATCATCGGCGCGATCGTGCTGCGAGGAATTCTGCTCTTCACCGTGCGACGCCTGGTCGATCAGGTGGTCAACGGGGTCAAGAAGAAGCAGAACGTCACCGACACCCAGGCGCTGAACGCCTCGCCTCTGGCTGCGGTGCGCATCGTGCAACGCACACGCACGCTCGGAACGGTGCTCACCAACGTCATCAACGTCACGATCGTCGTGGTCGGTGTCATCCTGCTCGTCAACACGATCGACCCGACCGTGCTCGGCTCGCTCGCGCTGCTCACCGCAGCTCTCGGCGCCGGTCTCGGCTTCGGCGCGCAGAACATCGTGAAAGACGTGCTGAACGGCCTGTTCATGGTGTTCGAGGATCAGCTCGGCGTCGGCGACGTCGTCGACCTCGGCCCGGCCACCGGCGTGGTCGAGGGGGTCGGCATTCGTGTCACCCAGGTGCGTGACGTGAACGGAACCCTCTGGTTCGTGCGCAACGGCGAGATCCTGCGGGTCGGCAACATGTCGCAGGGCTGGGCCCGCGTCATCATCGACCTCGCCATTCCTTATGACGCCGATCTCGACGTTGTGCAGGACAAGATCCTCGAAACCGCCGTCACCATGTCGAACGAGCCCAAGTGGCGCTCGCGGGTGATCGAGAAGCCCGAGATCTGGGGCCTGGAGTCGATCTCGGCCGAAGCACTCGTCATCCGTGTCGTGGTGAAGACGCGCACCTCGGCGAAGGACGACGTGGCCCGCGATCTGCGCATCCGCCTGAAGCGGGCGCTCGACGAGCTCGACGTGACCTTGCCGTCTCTGAACACGGTCGTGCTCTCGGGCTTCGAGGGCGCGACCAGCGTGAAAGGTGCACGGCCGCCGCGCACCAAGTCGGTCGCCACCAGCGAGCCCACGCAATCGGGCTCGAAGGGACACAATTAGATCGTGATCGAGATCTCTCCGAAAATGCCCGAGCATCCGTTCTACGAGCAGATCGGCGGGCACCCGACCTTCGTGGCGTTGGTGACGAAGTTCTACGAGGGCGTGGCGACCGATCCCGTGCTGAAGCCGATGTATCCGGCCGACGACTGGGACGGCGCGGTCGAGCGACTCACCCTCTTTCTCGAGCAGTACTGGGGCGGGCCGGGCACCTACAGCGAGCAGCGCGGGCATCCGCGGCTCCGGATGCGCCACAACCCATTCAAGGTCAACCCGGATGCGCGCGACCGTTGGCTCGCACACATGCAGGTGGCCGTGGACTCGATCGAGTTGTCGCCGCTCGACAGAGAAATCCTCTGGGGTTACCTCGAGCGCGCAGCGCATGCGATGGTGAATACTTTCGACGAGTGACGAATACCGGTCACGAGTAACCGACGACGAAGGAGTCGCATGCCAGACGCGATCGTGGTGGGGGCCGGTCTCGCCGGCTTGGTGGCTGCCTGCGAACTGCTGGATGCCGGCAAGCAGGTGACGATCGTGGAGCAGGAGCCCGCGGCATCCCTCGGTGGGCAGGCCTGGTGGTCGTTCGGCGGCATCTTCCTCATCGACAGCCCGGAGCAGCGACGGATGCGCGTGCGCGACAGTCTCGAGCTCGCCCGGCAGGACTGGATCGGCAGCGCCGGCTTCGACCGCCCCGAAGACGACTGGCCGAAGAAATGGGCCGAGGCCTACCTGCAGTTCGCGGCCGGTGAGAAGCGGGCCTGGCTGCACGAACGCGGCGTACGGTTCTTCCCCGTGGTGGGCTGGGCCGAGCGTGGCGGCTACACGGCCAACGGGCACGGCAACTCCGTGCCGCGCTTCCACATCACCTGGGGCACGGGCCCCGGGGTACTCGCGCCGTTCATCGCGCGGTTCCGGGCGGGCCTCGACGACGGGCGGGCGAGCATCCTGCACCGTCACCGCGTCGACGAGATCGTGACCTCGGACGGCATCGTCACCGGTGTGCGCGGCGCGGTGCTCGCGCCGAGCTCGGCCGCGCGCGGCGAATCGAGCTCACGGGACGTGGTGGGCGACTTCGAGTTGTCGGCCGGCGCCGTCATCGTGACCAGCGGCGGCATCGGCGGCAACCACGACCTGGTTCGTGCCTCATGGCCCTCGCGGCTCGGGGCTCCCCCGGCCACCATGCTGTCCGGCGTTCCCGAGCACGTCGACGGCCGGATGCTCGCCATCAGCGAGCGCGCCGGAGCCCGTCTCGTGAACACCGACCGGATGTGGCACTACACGGAAGGCATCACGAACTTCGACCCCGTCTGGCCGCTGCACGGCATCCGCATCCTCCCCGGGCCGTCGTCGCTGTGGCTGGATGCGACGGGCGCGCGGCTGCCGGTGCCACTGTTCCCCGGATTCGACACGCTCGGCACCCTCGAACACATCCTGGGCACGGGCTACGACTACAGCTGGTTCGTGCTGACGCAGTCGATCATCGAGAAGGAGTTCGCCCTCTCGGGCAGTGAGCAGAACCCCGATCTCACGGGCAAGGACCTGCGGTTGCTGGCGCAGCGCATCCGTCCGGGCGCTCCCGGTCCAGTGGAGGCGTTCAAGTCGCGGGGCGTCGACTTCGTGGTGGCCGACACACTGCCGGAGTTGCTGCACGGCATGGCGCGACTCGAGCCGTCCGGTGCGCTCGATGCGGCCCGCGTGACCCGCGAAGTCTTCGCGCGGGATCGCGAGATCGCCAACACCTTCACGAAGGATGCGCAGATCACCGCGGTGCGCGGCGCCCGGCGTTACCTCGGGGACAAGCTGATCCGGGCCGCCAAACCGCACCGGCTGCTCGACCCGAAGGCTGGGCCGCTGATCGCCGTGAAGCTGCACATCCTCACCCGCAAGAGCCTCGGTGGGGTGTCGACGGATCTCGACGGACGCGTGCTCGACGCATCCGGAGCACCGATCGCCGGTCTGTATGCCGCCGGTGAAGTGAGCGGCTTCGGTGGAGGCGGGATGCACGGCTACCGGGCGCTCGAGGGCACCTTCTTGGGTGGGTGCCTGTTCTCGGGCCGCCAGGCGGGGAGAGCGGCGAGTCGGTAGCTGCCTCGGGCGCCGTGCTGCGCGCGGCGTCCTCGGGCGGCGCCGGTCCTTGCCCGGCGCCGCGCGACATGTTCGCGTGCGGTCGCTGACGCGGCCGCGCGCTCACCCTGGGGCATCGAGTAGGGCCTGTTGCGGTCGCTCTCGGGGATGTGTTGCTCGGACAACTCCAAACGAGGGGGAAACCGCGCCCGTATGGGGATGCGGTGTGCGCCACGTTTGGAGTTCTCCGCCCCGCGCGATCGTAGGCCGCGGGCCGCGTTCGATGGCCCAGGGTGAGGGCCTCTAGCGCCTCACGAGAACGAGCACGTGTCCGCGGCGCAAGGTGAGGCGGAGCCACGGGCCAACGTGGAACACGCGCACCTCCTCGTCGTCGCGGCGCACGAAGCCCAGGCTCACAGCGCAGAAGGCGGCTCCGGCCGGGATGCGCGGATGCAGGTCGGGGAGCTCGTTCTCGGCGAGCTCCCGCCCCCAGACCTCGGAACGCACGCGGTGCACGAGTTGCTCGCCGGTGTCGGCCGGCACGGCGGCCGCGACTTCGGCGATGCCGGTGCGCGCGACGGTCTCGAGCAGCTTCGAGGGCAGGGTTCCGGCCGGCTGCCACCCTCCTCGCGGGGGGCTGATGCCGGCCCAGGCGATTCCGGTGTCGGGCGGCGGCAGAGGAACGTCGATCGGCCCCGACTCGGAGTTGCTGACCAGCGAGAGCTGGGCGAGGCGATCGAGGAGCGCACGGATGCTCACCACGACGTCGAAGGCATCCGGGCTCCCCAGAGCGAAGGTGCGGAGACCCAGCACCGTCGGCGTCGAATCGAGCAGCCCCTTGGGGGTCAGCACGGCGGTGTAGGCGGCGAGGACACCGAGACCGCCGATCAGGCGGACCGAGCCGTTCTCGACGCGCGCGGCGCGGCCGAGGAAGACCTTGAGGTCGCCGAGCGACGCGGCGTCGATGAGCGTGAAGAACTGGACCATCTCTGCTGTCTAAACTACTTCACAGTGAACGAGAACGACTTTCGTCACGACGCCGCGTCCTGAACTCTTCGGAGGAACCATGTCCGACGCCCTCTCCGGCTTCCTCACCACGCTCGATCTCGCCGACACCGGCGCGAGAACCGAAGAAGACATCTTCACCGGTCCGTCGCAGTCGATGCCGAACGGCCGTGTCTTCGGTGGCCAGGTGCTCGCCCAGTCGGTGATCGCCGCGGTGCGCACCGTCGAGCCCAGCCGCGTCGTGCATTCGCTGCACGGCTACTTCCTGAGGCCCGGCGATTCCGCCCTGCCGATCACCTTCGCGGTCGAGCGCATCCACGACGGCCGGTCGTTCTCGACCCGGCGCACCCAGGCCTACCAGAACGGTGTGCCGATCCTCTCGGCCATCTTCTCGTTCCAGACCGAGGATGCCGGCATCGAGCACCAGGTCGAGATGCCCACCGACCTGCCCGGGCCCGACGACCTGCCGAGTGCCGCCGAGGTGCTCTCGAAGATCGACCACCCGATCGCCCGCACCTGGGCTCGCGAGCGCGCCTTCGACATGCGGCACGTGCCCTCGCCGATCTACCTCTCGGTGGAGGGCGAGCACCTCGCGCATCAGGCCGTCTGGATCAAGGCGCTCGGCCGGCTGCCCGACGACCCGAACCTGCACCGCGCGGCGCTGGCCTACGCGAGCGACTACGCCATCCTGGAGCCCGTGATGCGCCGGCACGGCATCGCCTGGGGTCGTCCCGACCTCAAGATGGCGAGCCTCGACCATGCGATGTGGTGGCACCGCTTCGCCCGAGCCGACGAGTGGCTTCTCTACACGCAGACCTCGCCGAGCGCCGGTGGCGGACGCGGATTCGCGCTCGGCAGCATCTACGACCGCGGCGGGCGACTCATCGCATCCGTGGCTCAGGAGGGCATGCTCCGGATCGCGCAGGAGGGCTGATGCGCGTCAGGTGCGGCGGCGGAAGGTGAGCGGCTCGTCGAGGTAAGGCTCCCAGGCCTCGCGCTCGTGCGGCAGGATGCGCCGCGGCCGCTCGGTGTCGGCGTCGACCAGTACCAGCGTGGTGGAGGCTTTCACGTAGGTGACCTGAGGCGGCAACGCGAGTGGGCTCTTGATCTCGTAGTAGACGTCGAGGCTGGCGCCACCCAGGTGTCCGATCCAGAGTTCGACGTCGATCGGCTGCCGGATGTAGGGCATCGAGCGCACGTATTCGATCTCCTGGCGCGAGATGACGCTCTTCGTGCGCGTCGTGGGGCTGGCGTCGATGACCGCCGTCGTCCACGCCGCCTGCGTGGGGTCGGTCAGGTCGCCGTCGACCCAGAAGGCGAAGACACGCGCTTCTTCGAGGATCTTCAGCATCGAGGCGTTGTTGACGTGCCCGTAGGCGTCGAGGTCGCTCCAGCGCAGCTGGATCGGAACATGCAGTCGCATCGCTGATCGCTTCTAGTCGCGCGTGAGCTTCCGGTAGGCGGAGCGGTGCGGCTTCGCGGCGTCGGGGCCGAGGCGCTCGATCTTGTTCTCCTCGTAGGCCTCGAAGTTGCCTTCGAACCAATACCAGTTCGCCGGGTCGTCTTCGGTGCCCTCATAGGCCAGGATGTGCGTGGCGATGCGGTCGAGGAACCACCGGTCGTGAGTGATGACCACGGCGCAGCCGGGGAACTCGAGCAGCGCGTTCTCGAGGCTGCCGAGGGTCTCGACGTCGAGGTCGTTCGTGGGCTCATCGAGCAGCAAGAGGTTGCCGCCCTGCTTCAGCGTGAGCGCGAGGTTCAAGCGGTTGCGCTCACCACCGGAGAGCACACCCGCCCGCTTCTGCTGGTCGGGGCCCTTGAAGCCGAAGGTCGAGACGTAGGCGCGCGACGGGATCTCGGTCTTGCCGACCTGGATGTAGTCCTGACCGTCGGACACGACCTCCCACAGGGTCTTCTGCGGGTCGATTCCCCCACGGCTCTGGTCGACGTAGGAGATGTCGACCGTGTCGCCGATCTTCAGGTCTCCGCCGTCGAGCGGCTCGAGGCCCACGATGGTCTTGAAGAGCGTGGTCTTGCCGACGCCGTTCGGGCCGATGACGCCGACGATGCCGTTGCGCGGCAGGGTGAACGACAGGTCGTCGATCAGCACGCGCTCGCCGAAGGCCTTGTGCAGCTTCTTGGCGTCGATGACCTGGGAGCCGAGACGCGGCCCCACCGGGATCACGATCTCTTCGAAATCGAGTTTGCGGGTGCGCTCGGCCTCGGTGGCCATCTCCTCGTAGCGGGCGAGACGGGCCTTCGACTTCGCCTGGCGGCCCTTTGCGTTGCTGCGCACCCAGTCGAGCTCTTCGGACAGCCGCTTCGCGAGCTTCGCGTCCTTCTTGCCCTGCACCTCGAGGCGCTCGCGCTTCTTCTCGAGGTAGGTGGAGTAGTTGCCCTCGTAGGGGTAGAGGCGTCCGCGGTCGACTTCGGCGATCCATTCGGCCACGTGGTCGAGGAAGTACCGGTCGTGAGTCACGGCGAGCACGGCGCCGGGGTACTTCGACAGGTGCTGCTCGAGCCAGGCGACACTCTCGGCGTCGAGGTGGTTGGTGGGCTCGTCGAGCAGCAGCAGGTCGGGCTTCTGCAGGAGCAGCTTGCAGAGCGCGACGCGGCGCTTCTCACCACCGGAGAGGTTCGCGACCGGCGCGTCGCCCGGGGGCGTGCGCAGAGCGTCCATCGCCTGCTCGAGCTGCGAGTCCAGATCCCACGCGTCAGCGGCGTCGATCTCTTCCTGCAGCGTGCCCATCTCGGCGAGCAGCGTGTCGAAATCGGCATCGGGCTCGGCCATCTCGGCGCTGATCTCGTTGAAGCGGTCGATCTTGCCCTTGATGGGGCCGACGCCCTCCTGCACGTTCTCGAGCACGGTCTTCGACTCGTCGAGCTCGGGCTCCTGCATCAGGATGCCGACCGTGAATCCGGGCGTGAGCTTGGCCTCGCCGTTCGACGGGGTGTCGAGACCCGCCATGATCTTCAGGATGGTGGACTTTCCCGCGCCGTTGGGGCCGACCACACCGATCTTCGCCCCCGGGAGGAACGCCATCGTGACGTCGTCGAGGATCAGCTTGTCGCCCACCGCTTTGCGGGCGCGCACCATCGAGTAAATGTATTCGGCCATGCTTACCAGTCTATGGCGCGGGTCTGACCCACTAGGCACGCCCCGGTGCCGAGGGCGGGGGCGACGATGCTCTCGTACTGGCCCTGGCCGTACTGCCCGATCAGGCAGTCGTCGCCCCAGTGCACCGAGAACTGGATCGAGTCGGCCGCGACCCCGACCGTGGTCGTGTCGGCCGTGACCTGCATCGCCGCGATGTCGAATCCGTTGGTGCGCAGGTTGCTCGTGAATTCGACACCACCGGCGGCCGGGTTGCTCGCAATGAGCGCCCGGTTGACCGAGTCGAAAAATGCCTGGTTGTCGGCCGCCGAGCCGCCGGGGTTCAGAGTGCTGGCCACCGGGGTGGGAGTCGCCGTCGCGCTCGACGAGGCACTCGTGGTCGGGGCCGTTGAGGTCGACGGAGCGGATGGCCCGGCGGTGCACGCGGCGAGCAGCAGCGACAACCCCACCGGGATCACGGCGAGCACCGCACCGCGGCGGTGCAGGCCGCGTCGATTCGATCGGCTGCCGAGTGCGGTTGCGCCTCGTTTCGTGTGCATCGCTCGCAGTGTCCTCTCGATCGCGGTGCCCCGTGGAACGGCCCGTGGGCCGTCCATGAGTTTATGCGGTCGCCGGGCGATCCGGCTGTGAGCCCCCACCCTCTGGGCTCCCCCGGTCAAAATGGCACGAGCAGGCTCCCGGATGCGGCACCTTCTCCGTCTTCTGACGACAGGGCATCCGAATCATCCACCGACCCGCCGTCGGCGCCGTCTGCCGTGGGCCCGCCTTCTCCCGTCGACCCACCGGAGTCGCCGGCATCCGGTGCCCCTCCAGACAGAGGCGGAGGCGCCCAGCCCGCTTGAGCGAGCCCGGGCGCGCTCGACGATTCTGGCGGCACGAACCCCCCGCCCGACGACTCGGTCTGCTCACCCGGCGAACCGGAGAAGATCGTCTTCGTGTACGCCGAGGTTCCCCAGCTGAGGTCGTGCCCCGCTGCCTCGGCCTCCAGTTCGATCGTGGTGCCGGACTTGTCGCCGTTCTCCCAGGCGCGGACACGCAGCCGCCCGGTGACCACGACGTGCTGGCCCCGCTCGATCGAACTGGCGACGTTGAGCGCGAGCTGGCGGAACGTGGTCACGGTGTACCAGTTCGTCTCGGCGTCGACCCAGCGTTTCTGCTCGCGGTCGAAGCGGCGCTGACCCGAGGCCAACCGGAAGCTCGTGATGTCGAGCCCCGAGTTCGTGGTGATGTGCCGAGGCGACGTGGCGACGACTCCGGTGAGGGTCAAGTGGTCGGGCATCCTGTGCTCCTTGTGATCGTGGTCTGTGGTCGTTGTGACCACCCGATTCTGCGCAGGGAGCGACGACGAAGAACGGCCGAGGCCCGTATCTGTGCACGGGGCCTCGGCCGTTGGAAAATGTGGTGGAGAGGTCAGGCGGCCTTGATGTAGCTCGCGTAGGCCTTGCGCACCTTCGAGACTTTCGGCACCGCGACGGCCATGCAGTAGCCCTGACCCGGGTTCTTCGCGAAGAAGTCCTGGTGGTATTCCTCGGCCCGGTAGAACTCCCCGAGCGGCTCGAGCGTCGTGACGATACCGCCGTCCCACAGCTCCCCGGCGCGCACGAGCGATGCCTCGAACAGGGCCTTCTGCTCCTCGCCCTGGTAGAACATCGCCGATCGGTACTGCGTGCCCACGTCGTTGCCTTGACGGTTCAATTGCCGCGGGTCGTGCAGGGTGAAGAAGACATCGAGGATGATGTCGGCCGGGATGACCGACGGGTCGAAACGCACCTCGACCGCTTCGGCATGTCCGGTGCTGCCGGTGCACACCAGTTCGTAACTGGGATTCGGGACGGTGCCGCCGGTGTATCCCGAGACGACGTCGTCGACACCCTCGAGGGTGCGGTAGACCGCGTCGAGGCACCAGAAGCAGCCTCCTGCGAGAACGAAGGTTTCCATGCCCCGATTCTACGACCGCCCGGAAACGCGATGTCGGTGGCTGGATCTACCGTCGGATCATGACCACCACGACCCCGATCTTGCATCGCCCGGAGCTCCGCCGCGTCCGCGACGGGTACTGGCGCGTGACCGCCCCGTCGGGCATCCTCCTCGGCTACGTCGAGGAGTTCGAGTCGGAGGGGCTGCCGCGCTACCGCGCCACCCGGCTCCATCCGCCCCTGCGGCTGGTGGCCATCGGCGAGTTCGCTGAGCGGGAGGAGGCCGCCGAATGCCTGCGTTGACAAGAGCTGCGGTGACAAGAACTGCGTTGACTGGAGTTGCGATGACACGAGCCGTGATGACGATCGTGACACCAGTTCCGGCGACACCGGCTCGTCGCAACAGCCATCCGAATACTGCGGGGTAGTGTGCGCCTCATGGAATGGTGGAATGCATTCGTCCGGTGGCTCACTTCACCCACCGGAGAGTTCGTGGTCTCCGACATCGTCTTGCCCGCGGTGGCGATCATCGTGGCGGGTCTGCTCGCCGCGTGGATCGCGCACAGCTCGGTCAAGCGCCTCCTCGCCAAGCACGATCGTGAGCTGAAGATCTCGGCCATCGCGTCGCTCATCGACGCCGCCGAACAGGCCTCGGTATGGAATTCGCTCACGCCGCAGGAGCAGATCCTCTCCGACCGGGCGACCGGTCAGGCCGACATCCAGGTGCGCCTGCTGCCGATCAAGGGAGCGGATGTCGCGGCGAACTGGGCCGCCCATGCCCTCGCCGAGATGAAGCGCGAGTCGGCGACCTTCGGCTACCAGGTCGAGCCGGCCGTCTTCGAGTTCCGTGACCGCCTGATCGAGTGGCAGCAGCGTCCGGGCCGCGCGAAGCGGGTCTTCCAGAGCGACCTTGAGCGTTGGGCCACCGAAGACGCGTCCACCGAGCGCGAACTGCTCGCGCAACAGGATGCTTGGGTAGCGCAGCAACACCACTCCCAGTACGCCGGCACCGAGGCTCTGAGTGCCCCCGGAGCACTCAGCACTCCGACGGCATCGAGCACTCCCGCCGCCTCAAGCGCCCCCGCCACACCGATCGCCGAACCCGTGAGTTACGGATCGGGCACCTCGAGCTACGCATCGGGCGCCGCAACCGCGGTCATCGCCCCGGCCGCTCCCCTGCCACCCACGCACGAGCCACGCCCCACGGTGCAGCAGGTGGCTTCGGGCAACGGCACGCGCGGCGTCGCTCCCGGAGCACCGTCGCCGCTGGCCGACCTGGAGTTCACGGTCGACCCCGCAGATGCACGCGCCTCGGGCGAGATCCCGCCGCCGGTGCACGCGTTCCCGCCGCGCGCATCCGAGTAGCGCGACCGAGTAATCCGACCGAGTAGGCACTGGGAGCTACAGGGACGCCCGCCGCGTCGTAGTACGCTTTCGGGGTCGCCCCTGTAGCTCAGTGGATAGAGCACCGGCCTTCTAATCCGTTTGTCGCTGGTTCGAATCCAGCCAGGGGCACGCCTCCCCAGCCCCGAGCACTATGCGCTCCGCTGATAGCTGCGGAACGCCCGCGTCGCCAGCCACGCCATCACCACGGCCAGTGCGGCCAGCAGCCCGAGGTGGAGCCAGATGGAGGCCCAGTCCGGCGCTTCCGACAGTGCCGACCGGCCGACGATCACAGCCCACTCGAACGGGTTGTAGCGCGCGACATCCTGTACCCACTGCGGCGACAGCGCGGTGTTCATGATCGCCGAGCTGAGGAACATCAGCGGAAACGAGATCAACTGCGAGATGCCGATCAGCGCCGTCTGCTGGCGGGCGAGCAGCGCGATCGCGTTCGAGAAAGCGGCGAAAACCGCCGTGAGCAGCACGACGGCGACGAGCAGCACCACCACTCCCAGAACGCCGCCGGAGAAGCGTGCCCCCGCCAACCATGCGATCAGCAGCACCAGCAGTGACTGCACCACCGCGAGGATGCCCTGGTAGACGATCGTCGACACGATCAGCGCGCCGCGGCTGGTGGGCGAGGTAAGGAACCTGTCCATCACGCCCCGATCCATGTCTTGGATGTAGACGGTGCCCGCCCAGGCGCTGCCGAACAGCGCCATCATCATCACGATGCCCGGCGTCAGGAACTCGAGGTACGTGCCGGCGGCGCCGAATCCGGGAATCTCGATGACCGATTTGAACAGCTGCCCGAAAAGCAGCAACCAGATGACGGGCTGGATGAGGTTCATCACGAGGAACGCCGGCATGCGCCAGAAGGCGCGCAACTGGCGACCGGTGAGGAACGCGGTGTGGCTGAGGAAGGTCATCACAGCTCCTCTCCCTGCGCGCGGGCGAAGGTGCGCCCGGTGTGGTTGAGGTAGACGTCGTCGAGGCTCGGCCGGGCGACGGTGGCCGAGGCGACCCGGATGCCCGCGTCATCGAGCAGCGCCAGCGCGAGCGGCAAGGCGGTCGCCCCCGCGTCTGCGCGAGCACGCAGCACGTGCCCGGCCGCCGCCACCTCGCGCAGCAGGTCGAGGCGAGCGATCGCGGCCAACGCGACGCCCGCATCCGATTCGGCCCCGAGTTCGATCACCACTGTGTCGCCACGCAATTCGTTCTTCAGTTCTTCTGGAGTTCCGGATGCGACGACCCGGCCGTGATCGACGATCGCCAGTCGCGAGGCCAGCCGGTCGGCCTCCTCGAGGTAGTGCGTGGTGAGCAGCACGGTCATCCGTTCCTCCACCGACATCCGTTCGATCTCGGCCCACATCTCGGCCCGCGCCTCCGGATCGAGACCGGTGGTCGGCTCGTCGAGAAAGAGCACGGCCGGGCGGTTCATCAGGCCGATCGCCACGTCGAGCTTGCGCGCCATCCCGCCCGAGTAGGTTTTGACGAGTCGGTCGCCCGCCTCCTCCAGCGAAAAGCGCTGCAGCAGCTCGTAGGCGCGGGCCTTCGCGTCGCCCCCTGTCATGCCCTGGAGCCGCCCGGCCAGCACGAGGTTCTCCCGCCCGGTGTCCATGGGGTCGGAAACCTGCTTCTGGGCCACGAACCCGATCGCGTGCCGCACCCGGTCGGGTCGGGCGGCGACGTCGATTCCGGCGACGAACGCGCGACCGGAATCGGCCCGGGACAGTGTCGACAAGATCTTGACGGTCGTCGACTTGCCCGCTCCGTTGGGGCCGAGCAGGCCGAAGACGGTGCCCTCGGATGCCTCGAAGCTGAGGCCGTCGAGAGCCGTGACAGTGTGTCTGCCCCGCCCGCCCGGATATGTCTTGGTGAGCGCGGAGGCCTCGAGGGCCGGCGCGCCAGTGGTGTTCGCCATGGTGTTCTCCTTCGGTTGAGGAGTCGTCTGTCGGGCCCCGGTCCGCGGAATCGCGGGTCGGGCGGAGACCCTGTGCACATGAGTACGATGGCGAAGAGCCTCGAGGCAGCTGTTGACGCAGGTCCGGAAACGGACGACTCGGGTTCAGGCGGTTCGGATGTTGGCGCATCCGGACCGCCGTTTCATGGTGGGCGTAGCCCTACTCGTGTGTGCCGGTGGCCGCCTCCTTCGGAAGATGGGGCGCGAGGAGCTGTTGCACCTCGTGGGCCGGCCGGCCCTGCGCGAGCAACTCGTGCATGCGGGCCCACACGTCTTGACCGCCGACTTCGCCCCTGTCGAGGCGGTCGGCGAAGGCGGCGATGTAATCGCGTTCGGCGCGCAGCAGCGCGAGCTTGTAGTCGAACTCCGCGGTGAAGATCTCGGGCAGACCCGCGAACTCCGGCCCCGAGGCCACCGCCTCGCGGCGCTCGAGCTCGGAGGTGAGGAGTTGGGCGCGCGTACGGAGCAGCCCGGCGACCTCGCGCGGCGGCAGGATCGCCATGAGCGACAACCCCGCCTCGATCGCCGGATACTCCTTCGCCGGCGTCTCGAGGAGGTCGCGGAGCCACTCGGTGGTCTCCCGCCTACCCTCCGCCGTGATCTCGTAGACGGTGCGCTCAGGGCGGTTGCCCTCGCGTTCGAAGCGGGACTCCTCGATGAAGCCGTGCTTCTCGAGCGACTTCATGACCGCGTAGAGCGAGCCGAAGTTCAGGCGGATGCTGTCTTCTTTACCGCGCTCACGCAGGGTGGTGGTGATCTCGTACGGGTACATCGGGCGCTCCCACAGGCACGACAGCACGGCCAGTGCGAGCGGATTGGCAATGGCTCGACGCGACATACTCACCTCCAAATACTTTGTTCAGAGTATTTGGTATCGAAATATATCGCAAGAGCCGGATGCGACGTCCTACTGGCTCACCAGCGCGACGATTGCGACGACCGCCGAGATTGCGGCGATGAGCAGCGAGATGCCGATCAGCACGGCGTGCACGATGAGGAAGGTCGTAGGCTTGCCGGCGTCGTCGCGAGCGCGTTCGTCGCGGTTGACCCGCTTGAAGAACTGCGGCCAGACGATCGCGTTCCAGGCGGCGTTGACGAAGAGGAGGATGGCGAGTGTTGTGATCATCGGCGCCATTCTACGAGCGCCCGCGGTGTCCGAGGCCGCCGCTAGACTCGGCTCATGAGCTCTTCCTCAGACCGTCTCGTCTGGATCGACTGCGAGATGACAGGGTTGGACCTCGAGGTCGACGAGCTGGTCGAGGTGGCGGTGGTCATCACCGACTTCGACCTCGCACTGGTCGACCCGGGCTTCAGCATCGTCATCAAACCCGACGACTCCGCACTGGCGAACATGAACGATTTCGTCACGAAGATGCATGAGACGAGTGGTCTCTCCGAGGAGATTCCGAATGGGGTGAGTCTCGCGGATGCTGAATACCAGGTGCTCGAATACATCCTGAAGTTCGTGCCCACTCCCCAGCAGGCCCCGCTCGCGGGCAACACGATCGGCACCGACCGCTCGTTCATCTCGAAGTTCATGCCGCGGGTCGACGGCCACCTGCACTACCGCAGCATCGACGTCTCCTCCATCAAGGAGCTCGCCCGTCGCTGGTTCCCCCGGGTCTACTTCAACGCCCCGGAGAAGGCCGGCGGCCACCGAGCCCTCGCCGACATCCTGGAGTCGATCCGCGAGCTCGAGTACTACCGCAAAGCGGTGTTCATCGCCGAGCCCGGGCCCACCTCAACCGAGCTCAAGACCCTCTCGGCCGACGTGGTGCGCGAATTCGGCTCGCGGATGTAATAGAATCTTCTATCGTTGCCACGCAATCGCGATTGCGAGGTGAACATGGTGGATATAGCTCAGTTGGTAGAGCGCTGGCTTGTGGTGCCGGATGTCGCGGGTTCGAGTCCCGTTATTCACCCCAGATGTGCTAGTTGCACAGCGTGATGGCCCGGGTTCTCCCGGGCCATCGTCGTCTCACAGCACGAATCACGCACGACAGGATGCTCATGGTCGAGATGGATGCGGAAGCCTTCGAGCAACTCGTCGGCGACGAACTCGACCGTCTGCCCGACGACATGATGGACGGCCTCGACAACGTGATGTTCGTGGTGGAGGACCGCCCGGAGGACGGCTCGCTCGATCTCCTCGGCCTCTACGACGGCGTCGCCCTCACCGAACGGGGGCAATACGGCTTCGGCGAGATGCCCGACCGCATCACCGTCTTCCGGGAGCCGCTGCTGGCGATCTGCGCCGACGTCGACGAACTCCGCGACCAGGTGCACGTCACCCTGGTGCACGAGATCGCGCACTATTACGGCATCGACGACGAGAAGCTGCACGAGCTCGGCTGGGGGTAGCGCGGGTCAGCACGCCGCAGACGGCTAGGACGAGCGGCGCCCACGGCTTGACGGCAGATGCTCAGCAACTCGCAACCGAGTCGATACCCGGGAGGGTATGGTCGCCCCCGTAGCCTGGAGTCATGGCAACGACGGTCGGGCGCAAGGCGGTGAGAGCCGTCATCGTGCTCGTCGGCGTCTTCGTCATCCTCGGGCTCGGACTGTACGGCCCCGCGACACTCGTCGGCCCCCTTCCGTCGGCGAGCGCCTCGGTCGACGAGACCACGGGCGGCGCCGCCACCACGGCCAGCCCCACCATGCCGGCCACCGGGGCGAGTGCGATCGTGGCCGACGTGGCGACACCCGTGATCGCCTCGGCCGGACTCACCGAGGCCGTGCCGATGGGCGGATCGGCCAAGATCATCACCGCACTCGTGGTGCTGGCCGCGAAGCCTTTGGCCGCCGGCAGCGAAGGGCCGACGATCGCGGTATCGAAGGCCGACGCCGACGGCTATCAGAAATACATCGCCGAGAGCGCCCGCACCGTCGCGGTCGCCCAGGGCGAGAACTGGACACAGCGCGAGATGATGGAGGCGATGCTGCTCGGCTCGAGCAACAACCACGCCGACACCCTCGCCCGTTGGGCCTACGGATCGATCGACGCCTATCTCGAGGCCGCCCAGGCCTGGCTCACCGCCCGAGGCCTCACGGGCATCACGGTGGTCGATGCCACGGGGCTCGACGAGAACGACATCGGCACCGCCTCCGACCTCGCCCGGGTGAGCGCCTTCGCGTTCTCCGAGGCGTCGATCTCGGAGATCATGGCATCCGACGCCGACGACATCACGCTGCCGGGCAACCGCCGGGTCGACAACCTCGCGGCCTACCAGCCCGAACTCGGCTACACGGGCGTCTCGCGCAGCTACACCGATCAGGCCGGCATCTGCTACCTGTTCGCGCTGGCGGTGCCGGTCGCCGGTTCGTCAAGCGGCGCATCCGGAACCGATGCCGCCACAGCCACGCTCTACGGGGCGTTCATCCGGGAACCCGATTGGGACACGCTCGACGCCGACCTCGAAGCCCTCGCCGGTTCGGCTGCGGGCACCATCACGCAGACCGACGTGGTGACCGAGGGGCAAGCCTTCGTGACATACACCACCCCCTGGGGCGAGACGGCGCGAGGCGTGGCCACGGCCACGGAATCACGGATGCTCTGGGACGCCTCGGGGCTGCAGTACCGCGTCGACGCGAAACCGATCACCACGGGAGCGAAGGGCGAGCAGGTCGGCAGCGTCACCGTCACGACCCCCGACGGCGACATCACCGTGCTGCTCGAACTCGACCAGCGCCTCCGCGACCCGGGGCCGCTCTGGCGCCTGACCAATCCGGTGCCCGTGATCTCGGCGTTCATCGACTCGCGCACGAAGGGCTGACGTCAGGTCGGCACGACCATCGTGGCGAGTTCGCGCGGATTCTCGCGGCGCACGAACGCCCGCCACTGCGCATCCCAGCGGTCCCACTCCCGCAGGTAGCTCTCGCCGTCGCGCGCGATCGCTCTCGCCTTGCGCGTCTCGTCATCGGTCTCGACCCAGATGGCGAGGTCGGCCAGGGCCCTGTTCGATCTCGTGAGAGCGCCGCAGCCCTCGACGATCAGCGGATGCGACGGGTCGACATCGTGCCATTCGGCCGGTTCTCCGGCGGTCCAGTCGTATCGCTGCCAGCGCGCGGGCAGGCCTGCGCGCAGCGGCTCGAGGAGGTGCCGGTTCACCTGCTCGCCCGCGGCATCCAGGCCGTCCCACCCGGGGTAGACGTCATCGAGATGCACGAGGGTCGGACGGTCGGCGCCGACCCAGTGGTCGCGCATCCGGAGCGCCAGCAGAGTCTTGCCCGAGCCGCTCGGGCCGTCGATCAGGATCACGGTCATGTGACCGCCCCGCTCATGTCAGCCCCGCTCATCCGATGATGAAGTTGAACGAGCCGGTCGCGACCGCGACGGCGATGGCCACCGCGCCGATCGCGGCCCCGACGAGCACGAGGAGCCACTCGCGCCCGCCGAACGACGACTCACGGGCCCAGGTGCGCACGGTCGCTCCGCCGAACCCGCGCGCCTCCATGGCGGTGGCGAGTTTACTGCCCCGACGGATCGAGATGACCAGCAGGGCGAAGGCCTGACTGGCGAAGCGCCGCAGCCGGCCGGAGTCGCCGAGACCACGGGCCCGCCGGGCGAGTTCGAGCTGGCGCCAGTCCTGCAAGAAGAGTGCGATGAGGCGCAGGCCCGCCAACGCGCCGAGCACGAATCGGCTCGGCAGGTGCCAGACCTGAGCCAGGCCGTCGGCGAGGTCGGTGGGGTCGATGGTGGCGAAGAGAACGACGGCGGGGAGCCCGATGGCGAGGATGCGGAGCACCGTCGCCACGGCCAGCGAGATCGAGCCGTCGCTGATCTCCATGAGCAGGAACTGCCAGTAGACCTGCCCGGAGGTGACGCCGTAGAGGAGCGTTGTGAGGCCGGCGAGCGGCGCTGCGATCCAGATCGCGAACGTGCGACGGAAGAAGGCGCGCGGGCCGAGACCCGCCCACACGAAGAGCACGCTCTCCAGCGCGAGCGCCACAGCCGCCGAGACCCAGTCGATGGTGACCAGCAGGATGGCGCTGAGCACGAGCGAGGCGGCGAGCTTCGCGACGGGGTTGATCGAATGGATGCGCCGGGTACCTCGGGGCGGGGCGAGAACGGTCATGAGCGGGTCGCCTCGGCTGAGGTCGCGCGGTGCCGCGTGCCCACGACGATCTCCTGATCGGCCAGGGCTTCGACGAAGGCGCGGTCGTGGGTCACCGCCACGACGGCGGTTCCGCGATCGAGCTGCTCGGCGAGCAGGCGAACGAGTTCGGCCCAGGTGCGGGAGTCCTGCCCGAAGGTCGGTTCGTCGAGCACGAGGACGCGCGGCCGGGCCACCAGGGCCGAGGCGACCGAGAGCCGCCGCTTCTCCCCACCGGAAAGGGTGAAGGGATTGGCGTTCAGCAGCCGGTCGAGCCTCAGTCGGCTCGCCACCTCGGCGACGCGCGCGGAGATCTCGTCGGGCACGAGCTTCAGCGTCGCGAGTGAGATCTCCAGTTCGGCGCGCACGCTGCCGGTGACGAATTGGTGTTCGGGATCTTGGAAAACCATCCCGATGCGCGTGAGCAGGTCGCGAGAGCGCCAGGCGATCGGCGAGGTGGACGGCGCATGCATGCCGCGCCGGGTATGTGTTCCGTCGGCGAGTGCGGCGGATGCTTCGAGCACACCTCCGGCGGGCGGGATGAGGCCGGCCACCGTGAGTGCGAGAGTCGTCTTGCCTGCTCCGTTCGGGCCGGTAATGGCGGTGGCTTCCCCGGCGCGGAGTTCGAGGTCGATCCCCTGAGCCACCGTGACACCGGCGACCCGTGCCACGTCGAGTCCGCGCGCCGTCAGCAGGACGGGCTTGCGGGCATCCGATCCCCCGCCGACCGCAGTGGGGCGCACGGCCGATGCCGCACCGTGCTCAGCCGCATGCTCGGATCGGGATGGCCGGCGCACGCGCGCCGGGCGGGCTGGTCGACCCGCGAGCGGATCGCGACCCGGCACCCAGACGCCATCGCGGGCGAGCTCGTCGCCGCGCTGTCCCAGCACGGTCGCGGGGTCGCCGTCGGCGAGCACTCCCCCGCCGGGCGCCAGCACCACCACCCGGTCCACCACGTCGAGCCAGATGTCGACGCGATGCTCGATCACCACGAAGGTGGCTGCCGACCGGCGCACCAGGTCGGCGACCGCATCCCGCACCTCCACCACGCCGTCGGGGTCGAGGTTCGCCGTCGGCTCGTCCAGCAGGATCACCCCCGGCTGCATCGCCACGACGCCGGCAAGCGCCACGCGCTGCTTCTGGCCCCCGGAGAGTTCCGAGGTCGAGCGGTCGAGCGGCAGGTCGAGTCCGACCGCGCCGAGCGCTCGGTCGACCCGCTGCCAGATCTCGGGGCGGGGCACGCCGAGGTTCTCGCATCCGAAGGCCACGTCGTCGCCCACGCGGGCGAGCACGATCTGTGAATCGGGGTCTTGCGCCACCAGGCCCACTCGACCGCGGGTGTGGCGCGGGTCGTGGCCGGCGACCTCGAGGGTGCCCTCTTCTTCGCCTTCGTCGGCGCCGCCCAGCACACCCGCGAAGGCTTGGATCAGCGTCGACTTACCGGCCCCGGATGCGCCGAGCAGCAGCACACGCTCGCCCGGCTCGATCACGAGGTCGAGTCCCCGAACCGCCCACGAGGAGCGCCCTGCATGCCGCCAGCCCCAGCCCGCGGCCCGAAAGCCTGCGGGAAGGGGCTGCACCGGTGTCGCCGGTTCGTGGCTCCGCGGCATCCGCTACGCCCTCGCCGTCACCTCACGCCCGGAGGCGAAGCGGTTGAGCGCGCCGGTTCGGGCGAGAGCCCGCACCACCACCCAGGAGAGCAGACCCGCGATCACGGCGCCGCCGATGACCGCGCAGACGACGTAGATCGTCTTGAAGTCCATGCCGTTTCCGGCATACCAGAGGATCGAGTCGTTGATGCCCATGGCGAGTCCCGCTCCGGCGCCGGCGAGGATGGCGACGTAGACGCGGTAGTTCGCGTAGAGGAAGATCGCGAACACGATCTCGGCGCCGAGCCCCTGCACGATGCCCGACACGAGGGTGAGCACGCCCCACTGGGTGCCCACGAGAGCCGAGACCACGGCCGCCACGAGTTCGGTGAAGACAGCGGCACCGGGTTTGCGGATGATGAGCCCGCCGAGCACACCCGCGAACAGCCAGAAGCCGTACACGAGCGACTGCGCGCCGGGGAGGAGCGCTTCGAGGGGAGCGCTGACAGGGGTGTAGGTGAGGTTCCAGACCCAGAAGATGAGTCCGGAGGCGACGCCGATGACGCTGGCGACGACGATGTCGACGACCCGCCAGCGGTAGCTGACGCGGGTGCGCCGTGCGGCTTGAGCTGTGGTGGTGTGCACTTTTCGTGCCCTTTCATTCAGTGGAAGGGGCACGGGCGGGCACGTCGTAGGTGCTGTCCGCTTTCGCGGACGGCCACCACGCCGAAACCCAGAGATGCCTCCCTGCGCTGGCATGATCCAGATCAGGTTCGACGGTCGAAGGTTGAGAACCTTCCTCTCAGCCCGGCTCACCGGACTCCCGTGTGCCCCCAGTATAGGCCCGCCCCGCCTCGCGCGACTCGTCCCAAACGGGGCAGAATTCGCCGAACGTGCCCAGTTAGGGACGAGTCGCCCGCCCCCGGGAGAGTGGAGCTGTGGATAACTCAGGATGGAGGGGGCGGGCACAGGAGGATGGGTGGGTGCCTCGCAAAGATCCGCTTCCCGAGCCTCTTCGGCGGTCACCGTTCGCGCTGGCGCAGGCGCTCGACCTCGGCGTGGGAACCGACCGGCTACGCGGCGACGATCTGGCACGTCCGTTCCGCGGAGTGCGCGTCGCACGAGGCGGCCCGCTGTCCCTCGTTCAGCATTGCCATGCTTACGCACGGCGGATGCGCGACATCGAGTTCTTCTCGCACCTCACCGCTGCGGAGCTGTGGGGCGTGCCGCTGCCGACCGAGTGGCGTGACGGTGCCGACATCCACGTCTCCACTGTCGGCCAACGACGTGCGGCTAAGGCTCGCGGCGTCATCGGGCATCAGATCTCCGACGAGCTCCTCGTGGTTGCGACGCGGTACGGGCTGCCCCTCTCCGACCCGTCCACAACGTGGTGTCACTTGGCGAGTTCCCTGTCGGACGACGATCTCGTAGCGGCCGGTGATCATCTCGTCCTCACCCCGGCGCGACAGGTGCCTCGCGACCCTCGCCCGTACTGCACGGTCCAGGAACTGGCAGAACGAGTCGCCGCATTCCGGGGGCGCGGCAGTGTGCGCGCCCGGCGAGTTGTCGCGCAGGTGCGCGACGGTGCCGAATCACGCCGGGAGACCCTGGTGCGATTGCGCCTGCTCGCCGCGGGCTTACCCGAACCCGAGATCGGCATCAACGTGTTCGACGCATCCGGAACCTGGATCGCCCGCGTCGACATGATCTACCCCGCGTGGAAGGTGATCGTCGAGTACGACGGCGACCAGCACAGAACCAGCACACGTCAGTATGAACGCGACATCCGTCGCCTCGACGACCTGCACGAGGCGGGCAATCGTGTCGTGCGCATCCGCAACTCCACCCTTGCCCTCGCGCCCACCCTCGTGCGTCACGCCCTCCGCGCCGCTGGCGCACCTGTGTGACTCGTCCCTAACTGGCCCAAGACGCGTGAAACTGCCCACTTAGGGACGAGTGGGAGGGGACGAGCGGTGGGTTACTTCTTGAGGGCCCGGATGACTCGGGCCAGGGACCAACCCGCGGTGACGATGACGGGGATGGAGACCGCGAGGAGGGAGATGAGGTTGGGCTGGAACTTGGCCTCGCCCGCCGTGGTGACGTAGGCACCGATGGGGATCGACACGCCGCCGCCCCCGAAACCCTCGCCGTTGGCATCGCCCGCGCCGAGCTTGTCCGACGACGCGACGGTGGCTCCCGGGGAGGATGCGGTGCCGTTGCCGCCACCGAAACCCGACCAGACGAGGGCCACGGGCACGATGGTCGCTCCGTCGATCGTGACCGGATCGCCGTAGGCAGCTCCGACTCCGATGGTGCGGGTCGCGTCGGTGAGAGTCTCCACAAGGTTCGCCATGGATCAACGGTACCGCGATCGTCGTCGCCGGGATAGGCCCCGAGATCCAGTCCGCACCCCATGGGCCGGATGGCGATTCCGGGTAGCGTGGGCTCAGACCCCGACAGGAGAACACATGCAATCGTGGCCAGGATCGGCCTACCCCCTCGGCGCCACCTACGACGGGAGCGGCACCAACTTCGCCCTCTTCAGCGAGGCCGCCGAGAAAGTGGAGCTCTGCCTCTTCGACGAAGACGGCACCGAGACCCGCATCGAACTCGCCGAGGTGGATGCCTACGTCTGGCACGCCTATCTCCCCCAGGTGCAGCCGGGTCAGCGGTACGGCTACCGCGTGCACGGCGCCTACGACCCGGAGAAGGGGTGGCGCGCCAACCCCAACAAGCTCCTCCTCGACCCGTACGCCAAGGCGACGAGCGGCGAGATCGATTGGGACCAGTCGCTCTTCTCCTACACCTTCGGCGACCCGGATTCCCAGAACGACCAGGATTCCGCCGGTCACATGACCTACGGCGTGGTGATCAACCCGTTCTTCGACTGGTCGGGTGACCGCAAGCTGCGCATCCCCTACAACGAGAGCGTCATCTACGAGGCCCACGTGAAGGGGCTGACCGAGCTGCACCCCGCCGTGCCCGAGGAGCAGCGGGGCACGTATGCCGGTGTCGCGCATCCGGCCGTCATCGCCCACCTGAACAAGCTCGGCGTCACGGCCATCGAGCTGATGCCCGTTCACCAGTTCGTGAACGACAGCGTGTTGATCGACAAGGGCTTGAACAACTACTGGGGTTACAACACGATCGGCTTCTTCGCCCCGCACAACTCCTACTCCGCCACGGGAGACCGCGGCCAGCAGGTGCAGGAGTTCAAGGGCATGGTGAAGGCCCTGCACGCGGCCGGGATCGAAGTGATCCTCGACGTGGTCTACAACCACACCGCCGAGGGCAATCACCTAGGGCCGACCCTGTCGTTCCGCGGAATCGACAATGCCGCCTACTACCGCCTGGTGGAAGACGACCTGCGGTACTACATGGACTACACCGGCACCGGCAACACCCTGAACGTGCGGCACCCGCATTCGCTGCAGCTCATCATGGACTCGCTGCGTTACTGGGTGACCGAGATGCACGTCGACGGCTTCCGCTTCGACCTCGCGTCAGCACTCGCCCGCGAGTTCTACGACGTCGACCGGCTCTCGACCTTCTTCGAGCTCGTGCAGCAAGACCCGGTGGTGTCTCAGGTGAAGCTGATCGCCGAGCCGTGGGATGTCGGGCCCGGCGGCTACCAGGTGGGCAACTTCCCGCCGCAGTGGACAGAGTGGAACGGCAAGTACCGCGACACCGTGCGCGACTTCTGGCGCGGCGAACCCAGCACCCTGGGCGAATTCGCGAACCGTTTCACCGGCTCGGCCGACCTCTACGAGCACTCGGGCCGGCGACCGGTCGCCAGCATCAACTTCGTCACTGCGCACGACGGATTCACCCTGCGCGACCTCGTCTCCTACAACGAGAAGCACAACGACGCCAACGGTGAAGACAACAACGACGGCGAATCGCACAACCGCTCCTGGAACAGTGGAGCCGAAGGGCCGACCGACGACGCGAAGGTGCTGGGCCTGCGCGCCCGCCAGCAGCGCAACTTCATCGCGACCCTCCTCCTCAGTCAGGGCGTTCCGATGCTGCTGCACGGCGACGAGCTCGGCCGAACGCAGCAGGGCAACAACAACACCTACGCGCAGGACTCCGAGCTGACCTGGATCCACTGGGACTCCGAGGACCAGCCGCTGATCGAGTTCACCGCGGCGGTCGCCCGGCTGCGGAAGGAGCATCCGACCTTCCGTCGCAGCCGCTTCTTCGACGGCCGGCCGGTCAAGCGCGGAAAGGGCGAACCGCTGCCCGACATCGTCTGGCTCGACTCCGACGCGAGCGAGATGCAGCCCGAGGACTGGGACTCGAGTCTCTCGCGATCCGTCGGTGTCTTCCTCAACGGCCAGGGCATCCGCGCGCGCGATCTGCGCGGCAACCCGCTCTCCGACGTGCACTTCCTGATCTACTTCAACGCCCACGACGAGGAGCAGGAGTTCACGCTCCCCAGCGCCGAGTATTCGGATTGCTGGGACGTCGTGATCGACACCGCGGGCGAGGCCGCCGACTCGCAGGTCTTCACAGCCTCCGCTCCGATGACCGTCGAGGCGCGCTCGATGGTAGTGCTGCGCGTGCATCAGGAACCGGAGACCGAGCCCGACCACTCGGTGGCGGCTTCGCTCACGGCGCAGGCCGACTCCTCGGGCCAGATCGCTCCCCCGATCCCGTTCGTCGCCTGAGCAGTAACCGGCAGAAGCAGAAGAAGGACTCCGGATGCGCACGCCCCGCTCCACCTATCGGTTCCAGATCACTCCCGAATTCACGCTGTGGGATGCGGCGCGCATCGTGCCGTACCTCTCGCGCCTCGGCGTCGATTGGGTCTACCTCTCCCCTGTGTTGCAAGCTGAGGCAGGCTCTCAGCACGGCTACGACGTGACCGACCACTCGCGCGTCGACGAGTCGCGCGGCGGCGCGGACGGACTGCACGCCCTCTCGGAGGCGGCACACGCTGCCGGGATGGGAGTGCTGGTCGACATCGTGCCGAACCACGTCGGCGTCGCGACGCCCGCGGCGAACCCGTGGTGGTGGGATCTGCTGACCTTCGGTGAGAGGTCGCGCTATGCCGAGGCGTTCGACGTGGACTGGGCCGCGGGCGGCGGGCGCATCCGCATCCCGGTGCTCGGCGACGACTCGCTCGACGCCCTGCGGATCGAGGCCGACGGGCCCCACGGCGCATCCGTTCTCGCCTACTACGACCATCTCTACCCGATCGCTCCGGGCACGGCCGACGACGGGGCCGACGCCCGCACAGTGCACGATCGGCAGAACTACGAGCTGATGAACTGGCGACGCGAGAGTGCGGAGCTGAACTACCGGCGCTTCTTCGCGGTGTCGTCGCTCGCGGCCATCCGGGTCGAGGAGCCGTGGGTGTTCGACGAGTCGCACGCCGAGATCGGGCGCTGGTTCCGGGAGGGGCTCGTCGACGGGCTGCGGGTCGATCATCCTGACGGGCTCGCCGATCCGGGCGGCTACCTTGATCGGCTGGCGACGTTGACCGACGGGGCGTACGTGCTGGTGGAGAAGATCCTCGAGGGCGCGGAGCCGCTCCCGCCCGCCTGGAGCACCGCGGGCACGACGGGCTATGACGCCCTGGCGGGCATCGACCGCGTCTTGATCGACCCCGCCGGCGCCGCCACCCTCGTTGCAGGCGAGACCACCCACGACGTGCGCTCCGCCTGGAACGACCTCATCCACGGCACCAAGCGGGGCATCGCCGACGGCATCCTGCGCGCCGAAGTGCTGCGCCTCACCCGCGACATCGAGCGGAGCGGTGGCCTCGACCTGCAGGCTGGCGCGAACATCCCGAGCCCAACGGATGTCGCGGACGCGGTCGCCGAGCTGCTCACCTGCTTTCCGGTCTACCGCTCCTACCTGCCCGAGGGCCGCGAGCAGCTCGAACACGCCCTCGTCGAGGCCACGCGGCGGCGCCCCGAGCTCGAGGCGGTGCTGGCCGCGACCGCGGAGGTGCTCGGTCGAACGGGAGCCGCACCGAGCGTGCGGTTCCAGCAGACCTCCGGCATGGTGATGGCCAAGGGCGTCGAAGACACGGCGTTCTATCGTTGGACCGGGCTCACCAGCCTCACCGAGGTGGGCGCCGATCCGGCCGAGCTGAGCCTCGAGCCAGAAGAGTTCCACGAACAGCAACGCCGGCGGCTCGAGCTGATGCCCGACTCGATGACGACGCTCTCGACCCATGACACGAAGCGCTCCGAAGACGTGCGGGCGCGCATCTCGGTGCTCGCCGAGATCCCCGACGGCTGGAGCGGCACCCTCTCGAAGCTGCAGCACCTGCTGCCTCTCGGCGACGCCTCCTTCGAGGCGCTCCTCTGGCAAGCACTCGTCGGCGCGTGGCCGATCTCCCGCGAGCGCGCCCAGGCCTACGCCCTGAAGGCAGCACGGGAGGCAGGCGTCTCGACGAGCTGGCTCGATCCGGATGCCGCCTTCGAAGAGCGGATGTCGCACGCCATCGATGCCGTCTACACCGACCCGATCCCACGCGGAGTGCTGGAGAGCCAGCTCGCCGCGATCCAGAGCGCGGGCCGCAGCAACTCCCTCTCGGCCAAGCTCGTGCAGCTGACCACGGTCGGCGTACCGGACGTCTACCAGGGCAGCGAGCTCTGGGACCTCTCGCTCGTCGACCCCGACAACCGCCGGCCCGTCGACTTCGACGAGCGTGCGGAGCTGCTCGGCATCCAGGAGGCCGGCGAACTGCCCGCGATCGACGAGACCGGCGCAGCCAAGCTGCTCGTCGTGTCGACGGCGCTCCACGTGCGCCGCGACCGGCCCGAGCTGTTCACGAGCTACCGCGGACTCGAGGCCCGTGGCTCGGCCGCGCAGCACGTGCTCGCGTTCGACCGGGGCGGGGCCGTGACGATCGCGACCCGGCTGCCGCTCGGACTCGCCCGGCACGGCGGCTGGGACGACACGACGCTCGAACTGCCCGAGGCCGGCAACGGCTACGTCGACGCGTTCACGGGGCGCATCTTCGGCGACCGCGACGTGCGGCTCGCCGCCGTGCTGGAGCGCTACCCGGTCGCGCTGCTGGAGAGGATCGACGAGCGATGACGAAGAGGAATTTCGACGTCTGGGCGCCCCGCGCCGAGCGGGTGCAGCTGATCCTCGGCGACGACCGGAGCCCGGGTGCCATCGACGGAACGGGCAGCGGGCCGCACACCGCGCATCCGATGGTCGTCGGCGACGACGGCTGGTGGCGCGCCGGCCCCGACGCGCCCGCCTGGCGGCCGGGCCTCGACTACGGCTACCTGCTCGACGGCGCCGGGCCCTATCCCGATCCGCGCTCCCGCCGTCAGCCCGAGGGCGTGCACGGCCTCTCGCGCACCGACGATCCGGCTGACTACGCCTGGCACGACGACCAGTGGCGCGGCTCCCCCATCGACCACGCCGAGATCTACGAGCTGCACGTCGGAACCTTCACCCCCGAGGGCACCCTCGACGCTGCGGCCTCGCGACTCGACCACCTGCGCTCGATCGGTGTCACACACGTCGAGCTGCTGCCCGTGAACGGCTTCAACGGCACGCACAACTGGGGCTACGACGGGGTCGCCTGGTTCACCGTGCACGAGGGCTACGGCGGGCCGGATGCCTATCGCCGCTTCGTCGACGCCTGTCACGCATCCGGTCTGGCCGTGATCCAAGACGTCGTCTACAACCACCTGGGCCCGAGCGGCAACTACCTGCCACTGTTCGGCCCGTATCTGAACGATGCGAGCAGTAACACCTGGGGCACCTCGGTGAACCTCGACGGGGAGGGCTCGTCGGAGGTGCGGCGCTTCATCATCGACGACGCGCTGATGTGGCTCGGCGACTACCACGTCGACGGCTTGCGGCTGGATGCCGTGCACGCGCTGGTCGATGGCGGCCCGGTGCACCTGCTGGCGGAGCTCGCGGCCGCGGTCGACGAGTTGTCGGCGAGCACGGGCATCCGTCGCGCCCTGATCGCAGAATCGGACCTCAACGACCCGGTGATGTTCCAGCACCGCGACGAGGGCTACGGCCTCGACGGGCAGTGGAGCGACGACTTCCACCACGCGGTGCACGTGAACCTCACCGGTGAGACCACCGGCTACTACGCCGACTTCGACTCGGTCGGCGCGCTCGCGAAGGTGCTGACGCGCGGCTTCTTTCACGACGGCACCTGGTCGAGCTTCCGCGGCCGGGTGCACGGCATCGAACTCGATCGCGCCCAGACGGCACCCTGGCGGCTGGTGGTGGCGTCGCAGAACCACGATCAGATCGGCAACCGCGCCGTCGGCGACCGCCTCACGGCCACCCTCTCGCCCGACGACCTCGCGATCGCGGCCGCGCTCACCCTGCTCGGCCCGTTCACGCCGATGCTCTTCATGGGCGAGGAGTGGGCGGCATCGACGCCCTGGCAGTTCTTCACCTCGCATCCGGAGCCCGAGCTCGGCCGCGCGACCGCCGAGGGGCGCATCGCGGAGTTCGCGAAGATGGGGTGGGACGAGTCGGTGGTGCCCGATCCGCAAGATCCGGAGACGTTCGAACGCTCGAAACTCGACTGGAGCGAGATCGACGACCCGGAGCATCCGGAGCACCGCGCGATGTTGTCGGTGTACCGGGCGCTCGCCGCGATCCGCGCCACCCTGCCACCGGGCGAAGAGCTGCGACTCTCGGATGTGCACGTCGACTTCAGCGAGGAGGCCCGCTGGCTGGTGCTCGAGCGCCCTCCGATCGTGCTCGCCGTGAACCTCTCGGATGCCCCGCTCGATCTGGCGACGATCGCCCCCCGCTTCGGCGCTCCTCTGTTCTCATCGCACGAGCACCTGCGTGGCGAGCCCCTCCCGCCCGTTCTGGCCAGCCTCGCACCCCACTCCGTGGCGGTCTCCCGCCTCTGAGCCGCCGCTCACTCGTCCCTTAACGGGGCAGATCTCGCAGTTCGGGCCCGTTTGGGACGAGTGAGCGCACGCTCCCGCGGGCGATCAGCGGCGGGTGCCGTTGCGGTCGGCGGTCTCGCCCGACTTCGGGGCGTTGACGAGGGAGGCGGGGCGCACCGAGTCGGTGCCGAACTTGGCCGTCACGCGGTCGATTGTGCGCTCGGCGTCGCGCCAGCCCTCGGAGGGCACGGTCTCGTCGGCCCACAGGGCCGGCTGGTGCACGGCGGCGCCGGCCTCAGAGAGCTGCTCCACCCGCACCCCGATGAGTCGGATGGCCTCGCCGCGCGAGCCGACCGCCTCGTAGATGGCGGACACCTCGTCGAAGATGCGCTTGCCGAGGTCGGTCGGTTCGGACAGCGTGCGCGACCTCGAGATCGTGGTGAAGTCGGCGTAGCGCAACTTCAGCGCCACCGTGCGGCCCACGAGGCCTGCCGCCCGCAAGCGCACAGCCACCCTCGTCGACTGGTGCAGGAGTTCGCGGCGCAGCACATCCGGCGACCGTTCGTCGATGTCGAAGGTGCGCTCGTGACCCACGCTCTTCTCCTGACCGACCGGCACCACCTCGCGCGGGTCGATCCCGAGCGCGAGCTCGTGAAGTTTCGTTCCGGTGGCGTCGCCCACCGCGCGCACGAGCGCATCGAGCGGTGTGTCGGCGATGTCGCCGACCGTGCGCAGCCCCAGCCGCTCGAGCTGCTCGGCCGTCTTGCCGCCGACGCCCCAGAGCGCGCGCACGGGAAGCGGATGCAGGTAGGCGAGCACCTCTGACGGCCGGATGACGAGCATGCCGTCGGGTTTGGCCCGCCCCGACGCCAGTTTGGCCATGAACTTGGTGGGCGCCACGCCGACCGAGCAGGGCAGCCCGGTCTGCTCGAACACCCGGGCACGCAACCGCGCGGCGATGACATCGGACTCGCCGAGCAGCCGCCGGGCGCCTGCCACGTCGAGGAACGCTTCGTCGATGCTGAGCGGCTCGACCAGCGGGGTCACCTCACGGAACAGCGCCATCACGGCCTGCGACGCCTCCCGGTAGAGGTGCATGTGCGGTTCGAGCACGATGGCCTTCGGACACAGCCGGAGTGCCGCGCCCACGGGCATCGCGGAGTGCACGCCGAAGGCGCGCGCCTCGTAGGTGGCGCTGGTCACCACCGCGCGGGGGGAATGCCCACCGATGATGACGGGCTTGCCACGGAGCTCCGGATGCGAGAGCAACTCCACGGAGGCGAAGAACGCATCCATGTCGACGTGCAGGATCGACGGACTCGGCTCGCCGATCGGTTCTGCCGCGCCATCCATACCCCGAGCTTAAGCGGAACGGAGGGCACCCGGGGCGGAACCGCCGACACCGGAGGGAGACCCGAAACCCGTGATGCAGCCCTCGCATGGCGTTCTCCCAGAGATCGTCCAGACGGTGGGAAAATACTGATCGACGCCCGGCCACTGCCGGCCGCGCGCCGAGCCGACAGGAACCACCGTGAAACCACTCCTCGACGTGGGACTCCTCTCCGGGCCCCTCGTCATCGCGGTGTACGCGGCGGCGGCGATCGCCGCGCTCCTGCTGCTGTTCGTGCGACCCGGCCCGCGCTGGCGCCGCTCGCACTGGCTCGTCGTCGCCCTCGGCGCGGCGGTCGTCGGCGCCGCGGTCGGCATCGGCCTCACCTGGCTGCTGAACGACGCCCTCGACCTGTTCGGCGCCGAGCTCACGCCGGTGGTACGCCTCTGGATCGCCCTCGGCTTCGCCGGCTTCGGCGTCGCGATCGCCTCCTTCTGGTGGGCGACCTGGCGGCGGGTCATCGCCTCGATCCTCGCCATCGTGCTCTTCGCCGGTGCGACCGCCATGACCATCAACATCGACTTCGGGCAGTACCCCACGGTGCGCAGCGCCCTCGGGCTCAGTGCTTATGCCGGCGACGTGCTGCCGACCATCGCGAAACCCGATCCGGCCACCCAGCCCACGATCGCCACCTGGACCGCCCCGGCCGACCTGCCCACCCAGGGAGCGGTCGGAACGGTCACCATCCCGGCCACCGCATCCGGTTTCCACGCCCGCGACGCCGTGGTCTACCTGCCGCCCGCCGCACTCACGGCCGATCCCCCGAAACTTCCGGTGCTGATCATGATGTCGGGTCAGCCGGGGAGTCCGGATGCGCCGCTCGACGCCGCGAAACTCCGCCAGAGTCTGGATGCCTACGCTGCCGCCCACCAGGGACTCGCGCCGATCGTGGTGTCGCCCGATCAGCTCGGGTCGCCCGACGTCAACCCGATGTGCGTCGACTCGCCCATCGGCAACTCCGCCACCTACCTCACGGTCGACGTGCCGGCTTGGATCACCGCCAACCTGCCCGTGCTCCCCGGCCCGCGCTACTGGGGAATCGGCGGCTACTCGCAGGGTGGAACCTGCTCGATCCAGCTCGGTGCCGCGCATCCGGAGCTCTTCGGGGCGATTCTCGACGCCTCGGGCGAGGAGTTCCCGAAGCTCGGCGACCCGCAGACCACCATCGACAAGGGCTTCGGCGGCGACGCGGCGAAGTACGCAGCGGCCTACCCCGCGGCCATCATGGCCGCCCACACCCCTTACAGCGACATGTTCGCGGTGTTCGGGGTCGGCAGCGACGACAGCGTCTATCTGCCGGGGGTCAAGACGCTCTATGCCGATGCGCAGGCGGCAGGCATGACGGCGACCTACATCGAGTCGCCGGGCAGCGCGCATGACGCCACGACCTGGGCCTACGTCTTCAAACAGGGCCTCGGGCTGATCGCCGACCACTGGGGACTGAACCGGTGACCAGGTGACGCAGAGCGACACGGTCACGCGCGGCGACACCACCACGAGAGGTCCGGATGCCCGCCGCCGGCTGCTGCAGAAAGCCGCGCGGCACGCCCGCTCCATCCCTGTGACCTGGGTGGTGCTCGCCCTGGTGCTGGCCGCGAGCTTCGTGCGCATGTCGATGCACCCCGGCCGGGCGCGAGGCGGCATGGATGCCTTCGTGTCGACCGGGTTCGACACCGTCTTCGTCGACCACGACTGGGTCTCCACCATCACCTCGGTGTTCTTCGTCTGGAACCCGCTGCTGCTGGTGTTCGTGGTGGTGGCGATCGTCGTCGGCCTGGGCTGGGCCGAGCGCCGGATGGGGCACTGGCGCACCGTGCTGGCCTTCGTGGTGGTGACCGTGCTCGGCATCGTGCTGGGGCTCGTCACCGAGGCGCTCGGCGTGGGCCTCGACCTCTACTCGGCTGAGATCACCCGCACCCATCGCACCGTCGATCCGATCATCGCGGTGGTCGGGGTGGTGATGGCGGCGAGCGCCTTCGCCGGCCCGCTGCTCAAGCGGCGGGTGCGCATCGTCGGGTTCGCCGTGATCCTCGTCTTCGTGCTCTATTCGGGTCAGCCTTCCGATGGCTACCGTCTCTTCGCCGCCGTCGTCGGCCTGCTGCTCGGGATGGCGCTCGCCCGCAAGCCGCTGGTGGTGCGCCGGCCGCGTGCCACTCGGCGCGAGACGCGGACGCTGCTGGCCGCCCTCGTCGCCGTGACGGCGCTGGGGCCTCTCGTGACCATCGTCGCCCCCACCGGTGGCGGGGCGCTGAACCCGCTCGGGCTGTTGTTCCGCGACCCGCTCCGCGACTACGCCGCCATCGCCGCCCACTGCCAGACCGGCGACTACACCCGGCACTGCGTGAACGCCCTGGCCCTCTCCCGACTCGACGGGCCGGGAGCGGTGCTGCTCACCCTGCTGCCGCTCTTGGCGCTGCTCGTGTCGGCCTGGGGCATCCAGCGCGGCCGGCGGGTGGCGCTCTGGCTGGCGGTGTGGATCAACCTGGCGCTGGCACTGCTCGCTGCCGTCTACTTCGGATTTCTGCCGCTGCTCTCGAGCTCGGAGTACACCGCGTTCCAGACGGCGGCAGCCGAGAACTTCCGGGCGTTCGAGACCGTCTCGGCGCTGGTGCCCGTCGTGATCGCCCTCGGGCTGGTGGCATCGCTGCGTTTGTTCCCGCCCGAAGTGGGAGCCGGGTCGACACTGCGGTTCTTCGCGCTCGTCGGCGCGCTCTTCGTCGGTGTCTCGGTGGTCTACCTCGTGATCGTGCATGCGGCACACGACCAGTTCAGCCCACCGGCCGCGTTCGGCGACCTGCTCCTCGACCTACCGGAGCGGTTCGTGCCGGTGGGCTTCTTGTCGTTCGAGCCGAAAGACATCTTCCCCGTCGGGCCGGTCGCCGTGGTGGCCTCGCAATGGGTTGGCCCGGTGTTCTGGGCGGCCACGATCGTCGCCGCGTTCCTCGGTATGCGGCACGTGCATCCGCGGGGCGCCGTCACCGACGAGGTGCGAGTGCGGGAGCTCCTCCGCACCGGGTCGGGCGGAACGCTGTCGTGGATGGCGACCTGGACCGGCAACCACTATTGGTTCGCCCCCGACGGAAACGCGGTGGCCTACCGGGTGGTGAACAACGTGGCGATCACGACCGGGGATCCGCTGGGCCCGGCGGGCACGCATCCGTCGACCGCCTTCGCCTTCGCGACCTACTGCACCGACCGCGGCTGGACGCCGGCGTTCTACTCGGTGACGGATGCCGTGCGAGACGCCCTGACGGAGGCCGGCTGGTCATCGTTGCGGGTGGCGGAGGAGACGATCGTGCATCCGGCCGAATGGTCGCTCGAGGGCAAGAAGATGCAGGACATCCGCACCTCGATCAACCGGGCGGCGAAAGAGGGTGTGCGGGCCGAATGGCGCAACTACGCGGAGCTCGGGCCGTTCGTGACCACGCAGATCCGCGAGATCTCGGAGCTCTGGGTGGCGGAGAAGGGCCTGCCGGAGATGGGGTTCACGCTCGGCGGGGTCGACGAGCTGATGGCTCCCGAGGTTCGACTGATGGTGGCTCTCGACGACGACGACCGGGTGCAGGGAGTCACCAGCTGGCTGCCGAGCTACGCCGAGGGGCGCGTCGTCGGCTGGACCCTCGACTTCATGCGGCGGCGACCCGACGGCCTGAACGGGGTGATGGAGTTCTTGATCGCGCAGACCATTCTGCGTGCCCGCGACGACGGCGTGCCGTTCGTGAGCCTGTCGGGGGCGCCTCTCGCGGTGGCCGGAGACGGGCGCGATCAGCAGTCGACGGGCATCCTGAAATTCCTCAGCCGTACCCTCGAACCGGTATACGGCTTCCAGTCGCTGCTGCGGTTCAAGATGAAGTTCCAGCCGTCGGTGCAGCAGCTTCATCTGTGCTTCCGCGATCCGCTCACGTTGCCGGCGATCGGGCTGGCTCTCGGTCGGGCCTATCTGCCGACGCTGTCGGCCCGCCAGGCGGTTCGCGCCCTGTCCGGGCGGGAGTAAGTTGTGAGGTATGAAGTATCGATACCTCGGTAACAGCGGACTCAAGATCTCCGAAATCACGTACGGAAACTGGCTGACCCACGGGTCACAGGTCGAGAACGACATCGCCACGCGGTGCGTGCAGGCGGCTCTCGACGCCGGGATCACCACCTTCGACACGGCAGACGCCTACGCCAACACGGCCGCCGAGACGGTTCTCGGCGACGCCCTCGCCGGCCAGCGGCGCGAATCGCTCGAGATCTTCACCAAGGTCTACTTCCCGACCGGACCGGCCGGCCCGAACGACACCGGCCTCTCGCGCAAGCACATCAGCGAGTCGATCAACGCCTCGCTCCGCCGCCTCAAGACCGACTACGTCGACCTCTACCAGGCGCACCGCTACGACTACGAGACCCCGCTCGAAGAGACGATGCAGGCCTTCGCCGACATCGTGCGCCAGGGCAAGGCCCTCTACATCGGTGTGAGCGAGTGGAACGCCCAGCAGCTGCGCGAGGCGCATGCGCTGTCACGCGAGCTCGGCTTCCAGCTCATCTCGAACCAGCCGCAGTACTCGATGCTCTGGCGGGTCATCGAAGAGGAGGTCGTGCCCACCTCCCGTGAGCTCGGCATCTCGCAGATCGTCTGGTCGCCCGTGGCGCAGGGCGTGCTGACCGGCAAGTACCTGCCCGGTCAGCCGGCACCCGAGGGCAGCCGCGCCACCGACGAGAAGGGCGGCGCCGACATGGTGAAGTCCTGGATGCGCGACGAGGTTCTCGAGCGCGTGCAGCTGCTCGCGCCGGTGGCCTCCGAGCTCGGACTCACCCTGGCGCAGCTCGCCATCGCGTGGGTGCTCTCGAACGACAACGTGGCTTCGGCTCTGATCGGAGCCTCACGGCCCGAGCAGGTCTCCTCGAACGTCGAGGCGTCGGGTGTGACGCTCTCGCCCGAGGTGCTGGCGCAGATCGACGACATCATCGGCGACCTGGCCGAGCGCGACGCGGCGCAGACGACGTCGCCGGCGCACCGCCTGGTCTGATCGCTCGGGCGCGCCCGAGCGCCGCGCGACCCACACGACCCGCACGACCTCCTCGCGACTCGCCAATATCCGCCCTCCTTCTTGCTTCGGAGGGCGGATTTTGGCGGGTCGCGGTGGTTAGGGGAGGTCGCGAAAGTCGGATACGTCGGCGGCCAGGAGAGCGACCACGACAGCGCCGCCCTTGGTGGCCTGACGGCCGACCTCCCAGAAGCCGAGGCGCGCGTGGAAGGCAAGGGAACCGGGGTTCGGTGGCTCGACGTTGACCTCGCAGTCCACCTCGGTGGCACCCGACTCGCGGGCTGCAGCGAAGACGGCGTCGTAGAGCACGGCGCCGAGCCCCGCGCTGCGGTGCCCCTCCGCCACCACGATGCGGTCGACGTAGAGGAAACCCCCGTCGTCACCCGCGCGCTCGCTGAACCAGCGGTAGTTCTCACTCGCGTAGTCGACGCCCGGCGGCAGAGCCAGCACGAAGCCCACCACGGCATCCGGATGCGCCGGCTCCGGGTGCCCGGGGTCGAGCACCGCAGCTGCCAGCTGCGCCTGCGCGAGGAGCGTGCGCATCTCGTCCGCACCGATGTCGTTCACGGCCGGCACCGCTCGGCGATTGAGCAGAACGAGCCGGTCGACGTCGGCATCGGTGAGAGAACGGATGATCGGGGCGGCGGGGTGAGTCGGCACAGGGCGACATTACCTGCTGTTCGCTGGCCGCGTATCCGGTGCCCCTCCCGTGACCGGCCGGAATGCGCATCCGGGCTGCGTCATTGACAATAGAGATCGAAGGAGACCCCCTATGACTGCCGCACGAACCCCGCACCCCGAAGCGACGACCTGGCTGCGCCTCCAGAAGCGCGCCCACCGTGAGTTCGCCGGGCGGGTCGCCGCCGTGACCGACTGGACCGGCGCCCACCCCCGACACCGACTGGAACGTCGCCCAGCTCGTCAGTCATGTCATCGAGGAGCAGCAGTGGGTTCCGTGGCTGCTCTCGGGGCTCACCACGAGGCAGGCCAAGAGTCGCCTCAGCCCGTTGAAGGACGACCTCACCCACGAATGGCATCTCTACTCCCTGGCCGCGACGACGGCCTGGCACGACGCGTCGCCGAGCGCGCAGGTGAACCTCTCCTACGACACCGTGACCGTGATCGACTACCTCAAGGAGCAGGTCTCCGACGTCACCATCCACACCTGGGACCTGGCCCGCGCGCTGGGCGTCGACGAGCGGATCGACGAGGAACTCATCGAGCACGTGTGGACCGTCTTCGAACCCCAGCGCGACACGCTCGAGGCGAGCGGACTGTTCAGCTCGCCCGTGGCGGTTCCGGATGACGCGCCCCTCCAGTCGCGTCTGCTCGCGCTCACCGGGCGTGACGATCGCATCAGCGCCTGAGGTGCTCGCTTCGCCCCAGCCCTGCTCTGCTCAGCTCAGCTCTGGAGCTCTGAAGGGCGTCGGTATGCCGTCGACCCCGCCGGGCGGTAGACCAGCTCTTTCGGGTTGGTGGCGCAGAGTTCGAGCAGCAGTGCGTCGAGATCGATCCGCAGGATCTCGAGTTCGGAGACGATCGACGATGGCCGCTCGTCGACGTTCTCGATGAAGATGTTGCAGGCGGCGACCATGTAGTTGAGCGGATTCCAGGCGGTGGATTGCGGACGCAACGACCTCCGCGCCGTGCGGACCTCTTTGCGGAGGAGCACCACCGAACGCATCACCCGGTTCAGATCGGAATCGGGATCGGCCCGGTCGATCGACAGCGGCGACGCGCTCTGCTCGGGCGACAACGCACGCCGGGAACCGATCTCGATCGTCAGCAGACGCAGAGCGTTCACCTCGGCGATCCGCTCGACCCGTCGCCCCTTGCCGCGGTCGATCAGGAGCGCCAGCAGCGCACCGCCGGTGACACTGATCGTCGTCACGATGATCTGGGCTACGAGAACGTCCATAGCGCCACTCTACGAGCGACCACCGACACCCCTCCGGCTGTCGTCGGCGCGTCCCAGCGACGCTCACGAGATCGAACGCAACAGGCCCTGCTCGACGACCCGCAGCAGAAAGCCGCCGCGAAGCAGCGGTCTTCTGTACTACGAAGCCGCGCGCTCCAGCACGAGTTCGCGCACGCGCGCCGCGTCGGCCTGGCCCTTCATCGCCTTCATCACCGCACCGATGACGGCTCCGGCGGCCTGCACCTTGCCGTCTCTGATCTTGGCGAGCACGTCGGGCTGGGCAGCGAGGGCCTCGTCGATGGCAGCGATCAGAGCACCGTCGTCGGAGACCACGGCGAGTCCGCGCGCATCCACGACCTCCTGTGGTGATCCTTCGCCGTCGATGACGCCCTCGAGCACCTGGCGGGCCAGGCGGTCGTTGAGGGCTCCGCTGTCGATGAGGGCCACGAGGGCGGCGACGTCGGAGGGCGACACCAGCGACGACGCCTCGGCATCGCGCGCGTTGGCAAGGCGGGAGATCTCGCCCGACCACCACTTGCGTGCGGCCTGCGGCGACGCCCCGGCGGCGACCGTCTCGGTCACCTCCACCAGCAGTCCGGCGTTCTGCACGTCTTGGAACTCGAGGTCGGTGAATCCCCACTCCTGCTTCAGGCGGCGCCGGCGGGCGGCAGGCGGCTCGGGCAAGGCGGCCCGCAGTTCCTCGATCAGCTCGAGCGAGGGCACCACGGGCAGCAGGTCGGGCTCGGGGAAGTAGCGGTAGTCATCCGCGTCGGACTTCGGCCGACCGGCCGAGGTGGCGCCGGTGTCTTCGTGCCAGTGCCGGGTCTCCTGCGTGATCGTTCCGCCGTCGGCGAGGATCTGCGCCTGACGCTGGATCTCGTACCGGATCGCCCGCTCCACGGAGCGCAGCGAGTTGACGTTCTTCGTCTCGGTGCGGGTGCCGAGCGGCGCCGGAGGCTCGCCTGGCGCGGTGCGCGGGCGCAACGAGATGTTGGCGTCGCAGCGGAGGTTGCCGCGCTCCATCTTCGCGTCGGAGATGCCGAGCGCCACCACGATGTCTCGGATGGTGGAGACATAGGCCTTCGCCAGTTCCGGAGCATCCTTCTCGGCGCCGTAGATGATGTCGGTCACGATCTCGACCAACGGCACGCCGGCGCGGTTGTAGTCGACCAGCGAGTACTCGGCGCCCTGGATGCGCCCGGTGGAGCCGCCGACGTGCGTCAGTTTGCCCGCATCCTCTTCCATGTGAGCGCGCTCGATCGGCACCGTGAACAGGCGCCCGTCGGGCAGCTCCACGTCGACCGACCCTCCGAAGGCGATCGGCTCGTCGTATTGCGAGATCTGGTAGTTCTTCGCCAGGTCGGGGTAGAAGTAGTTCTTGCGGGCGAAGCGACTCGAGGGCGCGATGGAGCAGCCGAGAGCGAGCCCGAGACTGATGCTGTAACGAACGGCCTGGCCGTTCACCACGGGCAACGATCCCGGAAGACCCAGGTCGACCGGCGTGATGTTCGTGTTGGGCTCGCCACCGAAGAAGTTGGGCGCGGTCGAAAACATCTTGGTGCGGGTGTTGAGTTCGACGTGCACCTCGAAGCCGAGCACGGGCTCGAAGAGTTCGAGCGCCTTGTCGAAGTCCATCAGTTTCGCTTTCGCCATCAGACGGCTCCTTCCTGTGCCGCAGCCATCTCGCCGGGGGCGAGATCGGGAGCGAGGCTGATCAGTGTGTGGCCCCAGCTCTGCTCGAGCAGGGCTTCGAGAGCGGCGCCGACGTTGTAGAGGCGGGCGTCTTCGCGGGCGGGGGCGAGGAACTGGATGCCGACCGGCAGGCCGTCTTCGCGTGCCAGGCCGACGGGCAGCGAGATGCCGGGGATGCCGGCGAGGTTCGCCGGGATGGTGGCGATGTCGTTGAGGTACATCGCCATCGGGTCGCCGGTGTTCTGGCCAAGCTTGAACGCCGTGGTGGGCGCGGTGGGCGACACCAGCACGTCGGCCTGCCCGAAGGCGGCCGCGAAGTCTCGCTGCACCAGGGTGCGCACCTTCTGGGCGCTGCCGTAGTAGGCGTCGTAGTAGCCGGCGCTGAGAGCGTAGGTGCCCAGGATGATGCGGCGCTTGGCCTCGGCGCCGAAACCGGCCTCGCGGGTGGCCGACATCACGTCTTCGACCGTGCCGCCGCCGGGCGGGTTCACTCGTAGGCCGAAGCGCACGGAGTCGAACTTCGCGAGGTTGCTGGAAGCCTCGGCCGGCATGATCAGGTAGTAGGCCGCGATCGCGTACTCGAGGCTCGGCAGGCTCACGTCGACGATCTCCGCGCCCGCGGCCGCGAGCACGTCGAGGGCCTCGCGGAAGCGCTCGAGCACGCCGGTCTGGAATCCTTCGCCGTCGAGCTGCTTGATCACGCCGATCTTCAGCCCCTTCACATCGGCGCGACGAACGGCCTCGGCCATGCTCGGCCAGGCATCCGTGAGCGAGGTGGAGTCGAAGGGGTCGTGCCCGGCGATGATGTCGTGCAGCAGAGCGGAGTCGAGCACCGTGCGGCTCACCGGCCCGATCTGGTCGAGGCTCGACGCGAGGGCGATGGCGCCGTAGCGGCTCACGCCGCCGTAGGTGGGCTTGACGCCGACCGTGCCCGTGACGTGGGCGGGCTGGCGGATCGAGCCGCCGGTGTCGCTGCCGAGCGCGAGCGGCGCTTCGAAGCTGGCGACGGCCGCGGCCGAGCCACCGCCGGAGCCGCCGGGGATGCGCTCGAGGTCCCAAGGGTTGTGGGTGGGGCCGTAGGCCGAGTGCTCGGTGGAGGAGCCCATCGCGAACTCGTCCATGTTGGTCTTGCCGATGGGGATGAGGCCGGCGGCGCGGAGCTTCACCATCACGGTGGCGTCGTAGGGCGGAATCCACCCCTCGAGGATCTTCGATCCACTCGTGGTGGGCATGTCGTTCGTGACGATGACGTCTTTGATGGCGATCGGCACGCCCGCGAGCGGATGCAGTTCCTCGCCGGCCGCGCGGCGTGCGTCGATCGCGGCCGCGGTGGCGAGACTCGCATCCGGAGCCGTGTGAAGGAAGGCGTGCACCTCGCCGTCGACCGCGGCGATGCGGTCGACGTGGGCCTGGGTGGCCTCGACGGAGCTGACCTCGCCGGAACCGAGTTTCTCGGAGAGCGCCGACGCCGACAGGCGGATGAGTTCGTGGTGGTGGCCCATCACTGCTCCTCTCCGAGGATCGCGGTCACGCGGAAACGCGATCCGTCGTGGTCGGGTGCGCCGGCGAGCGCCTGCTCGGTGGTGAGCGTCACGCCGGGCTCGTCGTCGCGGTAGACGTTCTGCAGCGGGATGGGGTGGCTCGTGGCCGGCACATCGGGGGTGGCGACCTCGGAGACCTTCGCGACGTTGTCGACGATCGAACCGAGCTCGCTCGTCAGGCTTTCGATCTCCTGAGGTGTCAGGGCGATCCGGGCGAGGTTCGCGAGATGCGCGACCTGCTCCTGGGTGATTTCGGACATGGTGCTCCGTGTTTCGATTCGCGAGGGGTGTGGGTTGATTCTATTCGGTGGGGCTGGGTGGGGTCGGGCCGGGTGGAGCGGCAGAGGGTGCGGTGACGCGGGTGAGGAACTCGCGCGTGCGGTCGAGTGCCTCCTGGGCTTCCTCGAAGTCGAGGTGGAACTGGTACTCGTGCGGCAGTGCCGGCTGGTGGTCGGCGGCCCAGAACAGCGCGGTGACGTCGACGCCGGCAGCGCGCATCCGTTCGGCCAATGGCACGGACTGGATGTGGGTGAGGCCGTCTCCGTTGCCACCGGAGAGCCAGACCGGCGGGAGGTCGCCGGTGACGAAGTCGATGGTCGACATCGTGGCTCCGGCGGGCGTCTCCGACCAGTTCTTGTGGCCGGTGTAAGCCCACAGGGCGGTCTTGAAGCCCCAGCCGACGATGCCGGTGGCGCTCGCCATCGCCGGGAGGTCGTAGAGCCCACAGTGCAGCACGACTCCGGCGAGCTGCGACGGCTCGAGCGACGGCACCACACCGACGAGCCGGGCGTAGCGCGGATTCGTGATGAGCACCGCGAGCTGGCTGGCGAGTTGGGCGCCGGCCGAGTCGCCCGCGAGCACGATGCGCGTCGGATCGATGCCGAGCTCGGCGGCGTGCTCGACCAGATAGCCGAGAGCACGGTTCAGCTGGGTGAGGGCGACGGGGTAGACCGCTTCCGGTGCGATCGTGTAGTCCAGGCCCACGGTGACGTGGCCGTCGGCTGCCAGGATTTTCAGGTAGGGCTCGACGTCGCTCTTGCTGCCCGAGATCCAGGCGCCTCCGTGGATCCAGACCACTGCGGGCGCCGGCTTCGTGCGGCCGCCCACGTCGAAGACGTCGAGAGTGGTGGTGAAGCCCGCGTCGCCGTATTCGACGTCGCGGTGCTCGATGAACCCGACGTCGGGCACGTACGGCGCCATTTCGGCGAGCGTCACGCGGGCGCCCTTCTCGAACACCCGCCGGATGACGAGCACCGCCGGCCACGGCGTCGCCCGTAGCACGGCCACGATCGCGCCCAGCACGGCCGCGGCTCCCACGGCCACGCCCACGACGTTCCGCCACCCACTGCCGTGGGCTCGACCTCGCACTGCCCGACTCATGCCGAGGAGTCGCCGGAAGCGGGCTTGTCGGCCTCCGCTGTCGCATCCGCCGCCGCGTCCGCTTTCGCATCCGCCGCCGCGTCGGGTTCACCCTCCGCCGCATCGTCACCCGTGGCACCATCGGCCGGCTCCGCGCCTGGCACCGGCGGAAGTGCCGACGGCCCCTGGCTCACCAGGATCGCGAACTCCGCCGCGTCGATGATCCGCAGACCCAGCGCCTCCGCCTTGCCGAGTTTCGAACCCGCACCGGGACCGGCGGCCACGAAGTCGGTCTTCTTGCTCACGCTCGATGCGGCCTTGCCACCGGCCTGGATGATCGCCTCCAGAGCCCCCTCGCGGGAGAAACCCTCGAGCGAGCCCGTGGCCACCACGGTCACGCCGTCGAGCACTCCGCCGCTGCCGACCGCGGCGCCCGGGCCCGGATGCCCCGGTGTGGCGAACTGCACGCCCGCCGCGGCCCAGCGGTCGATGATCTCCACGTGCCAGTCGACGGCGAACCAGTCGATCAACGCATCGGCGATGATGCCGCCCACACCGTCAACCGCCGCCAGCTCTTCACGGGTGGCGGCACGAATCGCCTCCAGCGACCCGAAGTAGTCGGCGAGCGCACGCGCTGCGACCGGCCCGACGTGGCGGATGCTCAGCGAGACCAGGATGCGCCAGAGCGGCTTCGTCTTCGCCTTCTCGATGTTCGTCAGCAGCTCGATGGCGTTGCTCGACGGCACCGAATCGTCGTCGCCCCAGAACACCTCGGCGTCGGCGTCGTAGGCAGGATCGGCGTCGCGCCCCGACTTGCGCCGCTTGCGGCGGAACGGCGTGACGAGCTTCGGCGAGCCGTCATCGTTCAGCTTCTCGAGCCCGGTCTCGTTGTCGCGCACGATCACGCGGATGGGGAACAGATCTTCCATCTGCAGCGCGAACAGACCGGCCTCGGTGACCAACGGCGGCTCAGGTGGCTCGGTCGGCTGCGTGAGGGCTGCGGCCGACACCTCGCCGAGACCCTCGATATCGAGAGCGCCGCGCGACCCCACGTGCTCGACCCGGCCGCGCACCTGGGCGGGGCAGCTGCGCGCGTTCGGGCAGCGCAGGTCGATGTCGCCCTCTTTCGCGGGCGCGAGCTTCGTGCCGCATTCGGGGCAGAACTCGGGCATCACGAACTCGCGTTCGGTGCCGTCGCGCAGTTCGACCACCGGGCCGAGCACCTCGGGAATCACGTCTCCGGCCTTGCGCAGCACGACCGTGTCGCCGATCAGCACCCCCTTGGCCTTCACGACGTCTTGGTTGTGCAGGGTCGCCTGGCGCACCTCGGAGCCGGCGACCTCCACCTTCTCCATCACGGCGAAGGGCGTGGCCCGGCCCGTGCGACCCACGCTCACCACGATGTCGAGCAGCTTGGTGTTCACCTCTTCAGGCGGGTATTTGTAGGCCGTGGCCCATCGTGGCGCTCGGCTGGTGGCGCCGAGCTCTTCGTGCAGAGCCAGGTCGTCGACCTTCACGACGATGCCGTCGATCTGGTGCACCACGGAGGCCCGGTGGATGCCGTAGTAGCGGATGAACTCCGCCACCTCGCCGATGGTGTCGAAGACCCGGTAGTAGCTCGAGGTCGGCAGCCCCCAGCCCTTCAGCAGCTCGTAGACCTCGCTCTGCGCAGCGACCGGCGGATTCGGCCAGGCGCCGATGCCGTGCACCAGCATCTGCAGCCGACTGAGGCGCGCCGCCACGAGGGCGAGCTGCCGCTCATTCTTGCCTTCGGACTTCTGTCGCAGCGATCCCGCCGCCGCATTGCGCGGGTTCGCGAACACCCGCTCGCCGGCAGCCTCCTGGGCCGCGTTCAATTCGTCGAACGCGGCGACCGGAAAGAAGATCTCGCCCCGCACCTCGACGAGCGGCGGATGCCCCGTTCCGGCCAGCCGGGCCGGGATGGTCTTGATCTGCAGCACGTTCTCGGTGACGTCTTCGCCCACCACCCCGTCACCCCGGGTCGCGGCCGTGACCAGCACGCCGTTCTCGTAGCGGAGGTTGATGGCCAGCCCGTCGATCTTCAGTTCGCTGAGGTAGCGCACGGTTGCGCGACCCGCGTCCCGCTGCACCTTCGCGGCCCATTCGTCGAGCTCTTCTTCGCTGAACACGTTGTCGAGGCTCAGCATCCGCTCGGCATGGGTGACCGGGGTGAACATCGTGGTGACCGCACGACCGCCCACCGTCTGGGTCGGGCTGTCGGGAGACTGGAGCTCCGGATGCGCCCGCTCCAGTTCACCGAGCCGGCGCACCATGAGGTCGTAATCCTTGTCGGTGACGGTCGAGGCGTTCTTCTCGTAGTACTCGTCGCGCAACTCCAGGATGCGCGTGGTCAGGTCTCGCGCTTCGGCCCTGGCCGCTTCGACATCGCTCGGGGTCTCCTGCGGCAGCGTCGCCGCGGCCGCCGCAACACCGTCGTCCGCCGCTCGCCCCCTCCCCCGTGCAGCCATCAGGCGCCTGCCCCCAGGGGGACGGCACCGCCGACGGCATGAACACGGGCGAGATCTGCTGCAACCGTGCGATCGATCGTGCACTGACCCAGCACCCGCGTGCCGACGTAGACCACCGCCGTCTGCCCTGGCGCGACGCCGTTGAGCGGAGTGACAGGCGTGATGACGAGCTCAGGTGCCCCATCTGCATCAGCGCGCACGCGCGCCACAGCATCGACCGGATCGGCGTGCGCCCGGATCTGCACCTGGCAGACGAAATCGATCTCCGGATGCTCGGGCGCCCGCCCGGCCCAGGTGTAGCGCGACCCCGCGATCTCCGCGATGTCGAGTGCCTCCTTCGGGCCCACGACCACCGTGTTCTCTTTCGGGCGAACCTCGAGAACGAAGCGGGGCTTGCCGTCGGCCGCAGGCATCCCGAGCTTGAGGCCGCGGCGCTGGCCCACGGTGAACGCATGGGCGCCCTCGTGCGAGCCGACCACCGCGCCCTCTCGATCGACGATCGAACCGGTGGCCGTGCCGACCTTGTCGGCCAGCCAGCCGCTGGTGTTGCCGTCGGGGATGAAGCAGATGTCGTGGCTGTCGGGCTTGGAGGCCACCGAGAAGCCGCGCTCGGCCGCTTCGGCCCGCACCTCGGCCTTCGACGGGGTGGCTCCGAGCGGGAACATGCTGTGCGCGAGTTGCTCGGTGGTGAGCACGCCGAGCACGTAGGACTGGTCTTTGGCCCAGGCGGCCGCCCGGTGCAGCTCGCGGTTGCCCTCGGCGTCCGTCGTGATCGACGCATAGTGGCCCGTGCAGACCGCATCGAAGCCGAGGTCGAGCGCCTTTTCGAGCAGTGCTGCGAACTTGATGCGCTCGTTGCAACGCATGCAGGGATTGGGGGTGCGGCCGGCGGTGTATTCGGCGATGAAGTCGTCGACCACGTCGGCCTTGAAACGCTCGGAGAAATCCCACACGTAATAAGGGATGCCGATCTTGTTCGCGGCCCGCTGCGCATCCATCGAGTCTTCGATGGTGCAGCAGCCGCGACTGCCCGTTCGCAGGGTTCCGGGCATGCGGCTCAGCGCCAGGTGCACCCCGACGACCTCGTGACCGGCTTCGACCGCGCGGGCGGCGGCGACCGCGGAATCGACACCACCGCTCATTGCTGCGAGAACTTTCATGCCTTCAAGCATACGGGGGGCCTCTGACACGCAGCCTGTCCGCGAGTCGATCAGTGGATGGGGTGAATGCACAGCGTCTCGGTGCAGAATGAGTGCGATGTCAGCACTTCTCGAGGCACCGCGCGAGACCCGAGAGCCCCAACCGCGCCGGAGGCCGAGAATCCGAACGGGCCTTGCTGTCTTCGTCTGCGTTCTGGCCCTCGCTCTCGCCGCCGGAACGGCTCTGCACGTGCTCGCCCCCGAGCTGTTCGGGTTCAGTCTCGTGGTCGAGTCGGCGCTCCCCTGGTTCGGACTGGCCATCCCGGTGCTGTTCGTGCTCGCGTTCATCAGCCGCGCCAAGGGTGCCGTCATCGCGGCACTGGTGCCGGCGCTGGTGTGGTCGGTCATGTTCGTGCCCGCGATCGTTCCGCTTTCCTGGAGTGCGCCCGCGGCATCCGGTGACACCCTCACCATCGCCAGCCAGAACGTGGAAGCCGATTCAGGAACCGCCGCCGATTCGGCCACCGCACTCGCGGCATCCGGAGCCCAGGTGATCGCTCTGCAGGAGATGGACTCCGACGCCCGCGACCAGGTCGAGGCCGTGCTGAGCGACAAGTACCCCTATTCCTACGGAATCGGCACGGTGGGTGTATGGAGCACCTACCCCATCCTGAACGCCCAAGCTCTCGATCTCGGCCTCGGCTGGCAGCGTGCCATCGCCGCCGATCTGCAGACGCCCACGGGGCTGGTGAGCATCTACGTCATCCACGCGGCATCCGCTCGGCCCGGCGAGCACGCCGATCGCGACACGATGCTCGCGAACCTCGCCGACTACATCCCTCGTGACGAGAACGACCGCATCCTGATGGTGGGCGACTTCAACGCCGGCTCCTCCGACCGCAACATCGCGGGGCTCACCGGTCAACTGAGCGAGGCCAACCAGTCCGGCGGCGGCTTCGGCTTCACCTGGCCGGCAGCCATGCCCATCACGCGCCCCGATCACGTGCTGCAGCGCGGCATGGAGGTCACGTCGAACAGCACCCTGCGGGCCGGCGCCTCCGACCACCTGGCAGTGCTCACCACTCTCAACCTGTAGCGCCCAACCTCGTGGCGGGCGCCGACCGTCAGTTCGCGCCCGACCTCCTGGCGGGCGCCGACCGTCGGTTCGGGAGCGTCGAAACGACGAGCGACGCCGCGGCGAAGGGCGCCTGTTCGGCGTCAGGGGTGCGGGGCGGGCGACACGAGGCGGTCGGCGAAGCCGGCCTTGCGGGCGGCCGCGTAGGCCGCCGGGAGGGCCTCGACCAGGGCGTCGATCTCGGCGGGGGTGGTTCCGTGGCCGAGGGTGAAGCGGAGGGCGCCACGCGCCTCGTCGTCGGGCACGCCCATCGCCGTCAGCACGTGCGAGACCTCCGGCACCCCCGCCTGGCAGGCCGAGCCCGTCGACACCGAGAAACCCTGCATGTCGAGGAGGAACAGCAGCGAATCGCCCTCGCAGCCCGGGAACGTGAAGTGCGCGTTGCCCGGCAGCCGGCCCGCAGGCGACGGATCGCCGCGCAGCACCGCATCCGGCACCGCCGCCCGCACACCCGCGATCAGCCGATCACGCAACGCCGCGAGCTCCGACACGAACCCGTCGCCCGCCCCCGCGAACCCGTCCTCCCCCGCCAACTCGTCGCCCGCCCCCACGAACCCGTCCCCCGCACCCGCGTCTGCCGCACCCACGAACCCGTCGCCCGCGCGAGCGAGCGAAGCACCGCCTGCCTGCGGCACCCGGGCAGCCTGCGGAACCAGGGCGGCCGCGGCCGCAAACGCCACCGCGCCCGCCACATCCTGCGTGCCCGACCGAACCCGCTGCTGGTTGCCGCCGTGGATCAGCGGCTCAACGACACTCCGCCGCGCCACCACGAGCGCCCCGACCCCCACCGGACCACCGATCTTGTGCGCCGATATACTCAGCGCATCCGCCCCCACCGACGCGAACGAGATCGGCAGGTACCCGTAAGCCGCGACCGCGTCGACGTGCACCGGCACCCCGGCACTGCGCGTCACCGCGGCGAGCGCCGCGACATCCTGAATCGTGCCCACCTCGTTGTTGGCCCAGAGCAGTGACACCAGGGCGACGGATGCGCCGTGCTCGGCGAGCGCCGACGCCAAGACCTCAGGTGACAGCCGCCCCAGCGAATCCACCGGCAGCTGCACGACGCGCGCCCCCTCGTGCCGCGCGAGCCACTCGACGGCGTCGACGGTGGCGTGGTGCTCTCCGCCCGGCACCAGCACGACGGGCCGCGACCCCCCAGCCTCAGACCCCTGCCGCGCCCAGTACAGCCCCTTGATACCCAGGTTGATCGACTCGGTTCCCCCCGAGGTGATGATCACCTCGATCGGCTCGGCCCCGAGCGACGCGGCGATGACCTCGCGCGATTCCTCGAGCATCCGTTTCGCCTGCTGCCCTTGACTGTGGATCGACGACGGGTTGCCCACGAGACCGAGCGCGGCGACGTAGGCCGAGCGAGCGGCCGGGATCATCGGCGTGGTGGCGGCGTGGTCGAGGTAGACGGGCATGGATTCCTGCGGATTTCAGCGGATCATCGGTGACAACTACTCTAAGTCTCATGACTGCGGCCGATCCGTTCGCTCGGATGGGCGTTCGACAGACTTCTCACGGTGGCGAGATCCGGGTGTGGTCGGAGAACGCCACGACCATCGACCTCTGTCTCTACGACGACAAAGACCCGAACTGGATCGTGAAGACCGTTCCGCTCACCCGCGACGCGGCTTCGAACGTGTGGACGGCCCGCACCCGCAGCCTGACGCCCGGCCGCCGCTACACCTTGCGCGTCGACGGCCCGACGGGCCCGGATGCGCCGATGAACGCCTTCGACCCGGAGATCGCGCTGCTCGATCCCTACTCCCGCGGATTGGTGCGCTCCGGCCGCGAACAGTGGCGGAGCGTCGTGATCGACGAGGAGTTCAACTGGAACGGCGTCACCAAACCGCAGACCCCGCTCGACCACACCGTCATCTACGAGGCGCACGTGAAGGGGCTGTCGAAGCTCAACACCCGCATCCCCGAGCACTTGCGCGGAACCTACGCGGGCCTGGCCCACGAGACCAGCATCGGCTACCTGAAGGGCCTCGGCGTCACGGCCGTCGAACTGCTGCCCGTGCACGCCTTCGTCTCCGAGCAGCGACTGCAGAAACAGGGCCTCACGAATTACTGGGGCTACAACACCCTCGGCTTCTTCGCCCCGCACAACCTCTACGCGAGCCGCGCCGCGCAGGCCGAGGGGCCGGGAGCCGTGCTCCGCGAGTTCAAGGGCATGGTGAAGCTGCTGCACGAGGCGGGACTCGAGGTCATCCTCGACGTGGTCTACAACCACACCGCCGAGGAGGGTCGGGGCGGACCCACCTCGAGTTTCCGCGGCATCGACAACGCGCGCTACTACCGGCAGACCAGCCGCGGCGACTACATCGACGTGACCGGATGCGGCAACTCCATCGACACCGCGACCCCGGCCGTCTCGCGGATGATCCTCGACTCGCTGAAGTACTGGGCGAACGACGTGCAGATCGACGGCTTCCGATTCGACCTCGCGGCCACCCTCGGGCGCAACGAGGACAACTACTTCGACCACGAGCATCCGCTCATCAAGGGCATCGTCGACGACCCCGAGCTCGCCGGGGTGAAGATGATCGCCGAGCCGTGGGACGTGGGCATGGGCGGCTGGCAGACGGGCAACTTCCCCCGCGGGTGGTCGGAGTGGAACGACCGCTTCCGCGACCGGATGCGCAAATTCTGGTTGCGCGACATCAAGTCGATCCGCGAGAACGGTTCGCCGGGAGACGGGGTCGGGATGCTCGCCACGCGCATCGCCGGGTCGTCGAGCACCTTCGCACAAGCCCGCGGCCCGCTGGCGTCGGTCAACTTCGTCACCGCCCACGACGGGTTCACCCTCGCCGACCTCACCGCCTACAACGTCAAGCACAACGTGGGCAACGGGGAGGCGAACCGCGACGGCAGCGACAACAACATGTCGTACAACCACGGCATCGAGGGCCACACCTCTTCGCGCACCATCGAGTCGACGCGGCGGCGCGCCATGCGCAACCTGATGGGCACCCTGCTGCTCTCGGCCGGAGTACCGATGATCACCGCCGGCGACGAGTTCGGGCGCAGCCAGAAAGGCAACAACAACGCCTACTGCCACGACTCCGAACTGACCTGGCTCAGCTGGGACAGGCGCACCTGGCAGAAGGATCTCTGGCGCACCACCCAGCACCTGCTCCGGATGCGCCGCGAGAATCCCGCACTGCGACCCGTGCGGTACGGGGTGTTCGGCGAGCGCACACCGAGCGCCAGCCAGATGGACTGGTACGACGCAGCCGGCGAATCGATGTCGGTCTCCGATTGGAACTCACCCGAGAACCGCACCCTGATCTACGTCGCGGCCTCGACGCCCGAGCACGAGGACTTCAACCGCATCCTCACCGTCATCCACGGCGTCGAAGCGCCCGAGCGGGTGACGCTGCCCTTGCACGACGACGTGTCTGCTTACGAGCTGCTGTGGGATTCGGCACAGGACGTGCCGTCGGCCCACCAGGCGCCTGTTCCCCGCTTCGCGCCCGGGCAGGTGGTGGACGTCGCACCCACCTCGATGCAGTTGTATCGCGCGGTGTAGGGGCTGGAACTGGGGTTCTCAGAGGGTTCCCCGCGCCCGCGGCGATGGAACTCGGTACCGCCCCGCCACTGCCCGCGCTGAGCTGCCCTACCGGGTAGCTCGGCGCTCGGTGCTCGCGCCGCCGCTTCTGCGGCGCGAGGCGACATGTTCGGCTGAGGTCGCTGACGCGGCCTCGGCCTCACCTTAGGCCGGCTAAGCGCGGCCCGCGGCTTGCTGCGCCGTTCCCCTGCCCCTTGGGAGGAGGAGGGCCAGGAGGGCAGCCAGCGCCAGGGCTGCGGCTCCCACCCAGATCGCCGGGGTTGCGGCATCCACGTAGCCGGTGGGAGTGAACGTGCCGCCGGCGCCCGTGAAGATAGCCGTGAGGGCGGCTATGCCGAGGGCGACACCGATCTCCCGCAAGGTCGAGTTGGTGCCCGAGGCCTTCGCGTTGTCCTGCGGGGTCATGTTCGCGAGCACGGCCGTCGACGAAGGGGCGAACACCAAGCCCATGCCGACACCCGCCAAGATGAAGGCCGGCAGCAGGGTGCCGTAGGAGACATCCGCAGCCATCCTAGAAGCGAACCAGCCCACACCGATCGCCTGCAACGCCAGCCCGACGACGATCAGCAACCGGGTGCCGACCCGCGGTGCGATGAACCCGGCGAGCGGCGCGATGACCATGGGCGCCAGCGTCCACGGCATGGTCTGCACACCGGCCTCCAGCGGCGACGAGCCCTGCACGATCTGCAAGAACTGAATCAGGATGAAGATCGACCCGAAGATGCCGAAACTGAACACGAGCCCCACGACGTTGGCCACCGAGAAGCTCCGATCGCGGAACAGCCGCAGCGGCAGCAGTGGATTCGACACCCGCGACTCCCACACCACGAAGGCCGCGATCAGCGCCGCGCCGCCGACGATCGAGCCCAGCACCTCGAGGCTCCCCCACCCCGCATCGTTGCCCCGGATGATGCCGTAGACCACCCCGAGCACGCCGACACCGGCGAGCACCACGCCCACGATGTCGGCCCGGAGACGAGCGCCGAACGAGTTCGGCAGCGCGAGCAGCACGAGCGGGAAGGTGACGATGCCGACGGGAACGTTGATCCAGAAGATCGCGTCCCAGTTCCACCCTTGGATGACTGCGCCGCCGACGAGCGGTCCGAGCGCCACGCCGAGCCCGGAGATGCCACCCCAGATCCCGATGGCCAGCGGACGCATCCGGGCGCTGACCGAGCCGACGAGCAGCGTGAGCGACAGCGGCATGAGCGCCGCGGCACCCGCTCCTTGCACGGCACGGGCGGCGATGAGCATCCAGGGCTCCGTGCTCACGGCGCAGAGAGCCGACGCGACCGTGAAGATGCCGATTCCCCAGAGAAAGACGGTGCGGCGGCCGAGCCTGTCGCCCAGCGCTACCGCGAAGAGCATGAGGCTGGCGAAGCTGAGGGTGTAGGCGTTGACGAACCACTGCAGCTGTTCGACCGAGGCCGAGAGCTCCTCGCCGAGAACCGGCAGCGCGCTCGTCACCACGAGGTTGTCGAGGGTGGCCATGAACATGGGCAGCGACGCCGCCACGATGGCGAGCCAGACGGGGATGCGGCGCCGCCGAGCCGCGCCCGCCGACGATGCCTGAGCGACCGGGCCGGTCGCTGATTGTGTGATTGCCAAGGAGCAATCCTTTCAAGAAGTAGGTAATCGGATGATTACAAGTGTCACCCTAAGTAATCAACTGATACCATGTCAAGGGTGACCGAGAAGAAGCCCCGAATGGCGGCCGACGAGCGCCGCTTGCTCGTGCTGGATGCCGCGTCGACGGTGTTCGGCAACGCGGGCTACGCAGGCGCGACGACCGACATGGTGGCGCGCGCGGCCGGCGTCAGCCAGCCCTACGTCGTGCGGATGTTCGGCACCAAGGAGCAGCTCTTCCTCGAGGTGCTGCATCGCGCGCTCGACCGAATCATCGCGGCCTTCCGCGAGGCGATCGCCGGCGACCCCGAGGTGCCCATCGCCCGGCGTCTCGGCAACGCATACTTCACCCTCACCGCCGATCGCAGCATCCTGCTGAACCTCATGCACGGCTTCGTGCTCGGTGCCGACCCGGTGATCGGCCCGCGGGCGCGATGCGGCTTCATGGACGTCTATCGTCTGCTGCGCGAGGAGGCGGGAATGAGCGCTGAAGAGGCATCCGAGTTCCTGGCGGGCGGCATGATGGCGAACGTCGTGTTGGCGGTGCGGCTGTTCGACGACTACGCCGGCGACCCCGCCGTGCGCGAGCTGATGGGCACGGTGTTCCCCGAGAAGCTCGATCTCATCCGCAAGGGCCACCCGCCGCTGCCCACGAGCATGCCGCCACGCTCCGGGTGACTAGTTTTTGTGCAAATAGCGATGACCGACCCCATATAGGGCATCGGTCATCGCTATTTGCACAAAAACTCGTCAGTGCGCGACCGCGATGAGCCCCAACTCGGCCGCTGACGCCAGATTCGCGTGCTTCGGCACCACCCGCACGGTGTACCCGAATGAGCCGGCTCGCGCGAGCTCCACCGTTCCCGAGTAGACGAGCGGCGAGTCGTCGGACTGCGCGGAGGGGTGCGCGTCGCCGAGGTGCGGCGTCGACAGCTCCACCGTCGCCGCATCGCTCAGGTCGTCACCGTGCACCGCGTGCCCGTAGACGACCTCCACGGCGACGTCGCGCGGCGTGAGCCCGCCGAGCTGGATGTGCGCCCGCACGTGCAGCACGTCGCCCACCTGGGGCGTGTCGTCGAGTCCACCCGACTCCACGTGCACCACCGAGATGCCCGGCCAGGCCGCGCGAACCCGCTCCTTCCACTCCGACAGCTCCCGCGCCGCCTCGTGGTCGTCGGCGGACATCACGCGTTCGGCCGCAGCGGCCGGGATGTAGAGCCGCTGCACGTACTCGCGCACCATGCGATCGGCGCTGAGTTCGGGCGACAGGGTGGAGAGGGTGTGCCGGATCGACTGCATCCAGTGCCCGGGCACACCGTCCGAATCCCGATCGTAGAAGCGCGGAGCGACCTGATTCTCCATCAGGTCGTAGAGCGCCTCGGCCTCGAGGGTGTCGCGTTCCTCGGCATCGCCCGCCGAGTCGGCGGTGGGGATCGCCCACCCGTTCTCGCCGTCGTAGTACTCGTTCCACCAGCCGTCGAGAATCGAGAGGTTGAGGCCTCCGTTCAGCGCCGCCTTCATGCCGGAGGTTCCACAGGCCTCGAGCGGCCGCAGCGGGTTGTTCAGCCAGACGTCGGTTCCCGGATAGAGCACCTGGGCCATGCCGATGTCGTAGTTCGGCAGAAAGACGATCCGGTGCCGCACCTCGGGGTCGGAGGCGAACTGCACGAACTTCTGAATGAGCCGCTTGCCCTCCTCGTCGGCCGGATGCGACTTGCCGGCCACCACGAGCTGGATCGGCCGCTCGGGGTTCAACAGAATCGACTTCAACCGTGCGGGGTCGTGCAGCATCAGCGTGAGTCGCTTGTAGGTGGGCACGCGGCGGGCGAATCCGATGGTCAGAACCGAGGGGTCGAGGAGGCTCTGGAACCAGGCGGGCGGGATGGAGTCGGGGTTCTGGTCGCGCCAGGCTTCCGTGACCCGGCGGCGGGCGTCCTGCACCAGCTGGCGCCGCATGTCTCCGCGCACGGCCCAGATCTCCGCATCCGTCACCGCGTCGGACGACCAGTCCGCCGCGGTCGTGTCGCCGGTGCCGAGCTTCGTGCGCGCGAGCTCCTGCAACAGAGGGTCGGTCCAGGTGGGAGCGTGCACGCCGTTCGTCACCGAGGTGATCGGCACATCGGCGCGGTCGAATCCCGGCCAGAGGCCGGCGAACATGCCTCGGCTCACGGCGCCGTGCAGCTGGGAGACGCCATTGGCCCGCTGTCCGAGTCGCAGGCCCATCACGGCCATGTTGAAGACGTCGGGCGAACCACCGTCGTAGTCCTCCGCGCCGATCGCCAGTACCGACTCGACGTCGAGGCCCGGCAGCATGTCGGTCGAGAAGTACCGCTCGACGAGCGAGCGCTCGAACCGGTCGATGCCGGCCGGAACCGGCGTGTGCGTGGTGAAGACCGTGCCGGCCCGCACGACCTGCAGCGCCGCATCGAAGCTCAGTCCGCCACCGATGAGGCTCGAGATGCGCTCGAGACCCTGGAATCCGGCGTGCCCTTCGTTGGTGTGATAGACCTCCGGCATCGGCGAATCGGTGAGTTCCGACACCACCTCGAGGGCGCGCACTCCGCCGATGCCGAGCAGCAGCTCCTGCAGCAGGCGATGCTCTCCCCCGCCGCCGTAGAGGCGGTCGGTGACGCTGCGCAGGTCGTCGTCGTTGTCGGGGATGTCGGTGTCCAGCATGAGCAGGCGCACCCGGCCGACCTGGGCCTGCCAGATGCGGGCGTACAGCGCGCGATCGCCGGGCAGGGCCAGCACGATCTGGGCGGGGGTGCCGTCGGCGAGTCGCAGCACCGAGAGCGGCAGGCCGTCGGGGTCGAGCACGGGATAGCTCTCCTCCTGCCAACCGTCGCGCGAGATCGCCTGGGTGAAGTAGCCCGAGCGGTAGAACAGGCCGACGCCGATGATCGGCACTCCGAGGTCGGAGGCGGCCTTCAGGTGGTCGCCGGCCAGGATGCCGAGCCCACCCGAATACTGGGGAAGGGCGGCCGCGATGCCGAACTCCGGCGAGAAGTAGCCGATCGAGGCCGGGCGCGGCCCTTCGAGCCCCTGATACCACCGCGGTTCGCGGAGGTAGGCGTTCAAGTCGTCACGCAGGCTGTTCGCCCAGGCGACGAACCCCGGGTCGGCCGCGAGCTGTTCGAGCCGCTCCGGGCCCACGGCGCCCAGCAGAGCGACCGGATCCCCCTGGGTGGCGCGCCAGTCGTCGGGCGAGATGTGGGCGAAGATCTGCCGGGTCTGCTCGTGCCAGGCCCAGCGCAGATTCGCGGCGAGCTCCCCCAGCGCCTGGAGCGACTCCGGCAGCACGGATCGGACGGTGAACCTGCGGATCGCCTTCACGCGAGAATCTCCTTCATCGGCGCAGCAGCGCCGGTCGAACGATCACCGCCGGGTTGCAGGGAGACGGCCCTCGCTAGCCTAGGGCGTGCGCAGGAGAACTGCCCCTCGCCGGCAGCAGGCACGCACCTGACGAGCGCGTGAACATCTCCGATACTCGCCCCGGCCCGGGAGCAGCGCACCGTTGCGTGAGAGTGCTTTGTCGGTAGGGTCGGACTGTGGCAGCAACTCGAAACGACACGGCAGCGGCACCCTTCGAGCCCGCGGTAGGGCGGATTCCGATCCTGGAGGTCTTTCCCCAGGTCGAAGGCGGGCGCTGGCCGGCGAAAGGCTACGTCGGGGAGGTCATGCCCTTCGGCGCACTGGTGTTCCGCGAGGGCCACGACGCCGTCGGCGCGCACCTCGAACTCGAAGCCCCTGACGGCACCCTGACCGACCGTCCCCTCACCCGTACGCACAGCTGGGACGACGAGTGGCGCGGTCTCGCGCAGGTCACGAGCGTCGGCGACTGGCGCTTCCGCATCCGTGGTTATTCGGATGACTACGCCACCTGGGAGCACAACGCCACCATCAAGATCGCGGCCGGCATCGACACCGAGTTGATGTTCGCCATCGGAGCCCAGCTGTTCACGCGGCTGGCGGGCGAGGCCGAGCGCTCGGCCACCGACCGCCAGCTGTTCGCCCGGGTCTCCGCCCAGCTCACCGAGACCGCAGGCCCCGCCGCCGAGCGTCTGGGCCTGGCTTACGGCCCCGAGGTGGCGGAGGCCCTGCAGCGCCGGCCCGCGCAGAGCCTCGTCACCCACTCCGACTGGATGCCCCTGCGCGTCGAGCGCACACGGGCGGGCTCCGGTGCCTGGTACGAGTTCTTCCCTCGCTCGGTCGGCGCCAAGCAGGCCGCGAACGGCAGCTGGAAGAGCGGCACCTTCCGGAGTGCGGCCAAGCGGCTTCCGGATGTCGCGGCCATGGGTTTCGACGTGCTCTACCTTCCGCCCATCCACCCGATCGGCGAGGCCTACCGCAAGGGCCGCAACAACACCCTCGACCCGCAGCCCGGCGACCCGGGCTCGCCCTGGGCGATCGGCGGTGCCGCCGGCGGCCACGACGCCATCCACCCCGATCTCGGCACGGTCGCCGACTTCACGTACTTCGTGAAGGCGGCGAAGAAGGTGGGGCTCGAGATCGCCCTCGACTTCGCCCTGCAGGCCTCCCCCGACCACCCCTGGGTGAAAGCGCACCCCGAGTGGTTCACCACGCTTCCCGACGGCACGATCGCGTACGCCGAGAACCCGCCGAAGAAGTATCAGGACATCTACCCGATCAACTTCGACAACGACTCGTCGGGCATCCGCGCCGAAGCGCTGCGCATCCTGGAGTACTGGATCGGGCTCGGCGTGAAGATCTTCCGGGTCGACAACCCGCACACGAAGCCGCTCGATTTCTGGGAGTGGATCATCCACGAGGTCAACACCGCGCATCCGGAGGTCGTCTTCCTCGCGGAGGCCTTCACCCGCCCGGCGCCGATGCAAGGGCTCGCGAAGGTCGGCTTCCAGCAGTCGTACACGTACTTCACCTGGCGCAACACGAAGACGGAGATCGAAGAGTTCTTCACCGGGCTCGCCCAGGAGACGGATGCCTTCTTCCGCCCCAATCTCTTCGTGAACACGCCCGACATCCTCACCGAGTTCCTGCAGTTCGGCGGGATGCCGGCCTACCGCATCCGTGCGGTGCTCGCAGCGACCGGCGCCCCCACCTGGGGTGTCTACTCGGGGTTCGAGCTGATCGAGAACGTCGCTCGGCCGGGCGCCGAGGAGAACATCGACAACGAGAAGTACGAGTACAAGGCGCGCGACTTCGCCGGAGCCGCGCAAGACGGGCGTTCGATCGTGCCCGACATCACGCTGCTGAACGAGATCCGCCGCGCCCACCCCGCACTCGGCCAGCTGCGCAACCTGCGCTTCCACGGCAGCGACGACGACTCGATCGTGGTCTACTCCAAGCACCTCGACGGCGAGTTCACCCCCGACGGGGTCTCCGACACCCTCATCGTGGTCGTCAACGTCGACCCGCATTCCGTGCGCGAGACCACCGTGCGGCTCGATCTCGAGCTGCTCGGCCTCCCGGCCGGGGCGAGCTTCGAGGTCACCGACCTGCTCTCCGGAAACGTCTGGGAATGGTCGGCCGACAATTACGTGCGACTGGATGCGTTCACGCAGCCCGCGCACATCCTGCACCTCACCCCCGGCTCCGGTCGGCACAACGAAGGCGGCGCATCCTGATGGCCTCACCCGACGGCTCCATCGCCCTGACCCTCCCCACCATTCCCGAAGAGGTGCTCCAGCGGGTCGCCACCGGGTCGTATTACAACCCGCACGAGGTGCTCGGTCAGCACCTCGTGAACGCGGCGGGCGTCTCCGACCCGGTCACGGTCATCCGCACCCTCCGCCCGCTCGCCAGCGAGGTGTCGGCGGTGCTGGAGAACGGGGCTCGCACGCAGCTCACCCACCTCTTCGACGGCATCTGGCAGGGCATCACCATCACGGGCCTGAACGACTACGTGATCGAGGCGCGCTACGACGACGGCAGCGTCTGGACGGCCGACGACCCCTACCGCTTCTCGCCCACGCTCGGCGACCTCGACCTGCACCTCATCGGCGAGGGCCGGCACGAGAAGCTCTGGGACGTGCTCGGCTCGCGCGTCGAAGAGAAGCAGGGCGTCGATGCGGCTTCGGCCGGAACCGCCTTCGCGGTCTGGGCGCCGCATGCCAAGGCCGTGCGCGTGATCGGCGACTTCAACGGCTGGGACGGCGTGCGCCACGCCATGCGCAGCCTCGGCGGCACCGGGGTCTGGGAGCTGTTCATCCCCGACCTCACGACCGGTGGCAACTACAAGTTCGAGATCCTCACCCAAGGCGACCAGTGGGTGCGCCGGGCCGACCCGATGGCCCGGTACACCGAGGTGCCGCCGCTCACCGCATCGGTGATCGGCACCAGCTCCTACGCGTGGGATGACGGCGAGTGGATGCGCACACGGGCCGCCACGAACCCCCACACCAGCCCGATGAGCGTCTACGAGATGCACCTCGGTTCGTGGAAGAAGGGGCTCGACTACCGCTCGGTCGCCGACGAACTCATCCCCTACCTGCAGCATCTCGGGTTCACGCACGTGGAGTTCATGCCGCTGGCCGAGCATCCGTTCGGCGGCTCGTGGGGCTACCAGGTCACCTCGTACTACGCGCCCACCTCGCGATTCGGCCACCCCGACGACCTGCGCTACCTGATCGACCGGCTGCACCAGGCGGGCTTCGGCGTGCTCATGGACTGGGTGCCTGGACACTTCCCGAAAGACGAGTGGGCGCTCGCCCGGTTCGACGGCGAGGCGCTGTACGAGCATCCGGACCCGCGTCGCGGCGAACAGCCCGACTGGGGCACTCTCGTGTTCAACTTCGGCAACAGCCAGGTGCGCAACTTCCTGGTGGCCAACGCGCTCTACTGGCTCGAGGAGTTCCACATCGACGGACTGCGCGTCGACGCCGTGGCGAGCATGCTCTACCTCGACTACTCCCGCAAGGAGGGCGAGTGGCTGCCGAACCAGTACGGCGGGCGCGAGAACCTCGAAGCGATCAGCCTGCTGCAGGAGGTCACCGCCACGGCCTACAAGACGAACCCGGGCATCGTGATGATCGCCGAGGAGTCGACCTCGTGGCCCGGCGTCACCCACCCCACCGATCGGGGCGGCCTCGGCTTCGGCATGAAGTGGAACATGGGCTGGATGCACGACTCGCTCGGCTACATCGAGCAGGATCCGATGTATCGCAGCTACCACCACGGCGAGATCACCTTCTCGTTCCTCTACGCCTTCAGCGAGAACTTCATGCTGCCGATCTCGCACGACGAGGTCGTGCACGGCAAGGGCTCGCTGCTGCAGAAGATGCCGGGCGACCACTGGCAGAAACTCGCCAACCTGCGGGCCTACCTCGGCTTCATGTGGGCGCACCCGGGCAAGCAGTTGTTGTTCATGGGGCAGGAGTTCGGGCAGCCGTCGGAGTGGAGCGAAGAGCGCGGACTCGACTGGTGGATTCTCGACCAGCCGGTTCACCAGCAGCTGCTGGGGCTCGTGTCACGTCTGAACACCGTCTACCGCGAGAATCCTGCACTGTGGGCGCTCGACAACGAGCCGGCCGGTTTCGAGTGGATCGACGGCGGGTCGTCGTCACAGAACCTCGTGTCGTTCCTGCGCTGGGACTCCGAGGGCAACCCGATCGCCATCCTGATGAACTTCTCGGGCAACCCGGTGGGGCCGTATCGCGTCGGCCTGCCGTTCGGTGGCCGGTGGGACGAGCTGGTCAACACGGATGCCGTGGAGTACGGCGGGTCGGGCGTCGGCAACTACGGCACCGTCGAGGCCGAGTACGTGCCGTGGTCGGGGCGTCCGGCGTCGGTGGAGTTGACGCTGCCACCTCTTGCGGCCCTGTATCTCAAGCCTCACAAAGGGTAGTGACGCGGAGGGCGGCGGGTTTTCACCTCCCGCCTAGGGGTTGAGCGGAGCTCAAAGGCGGCGGGAGGCAAAAACCCGCCGCCCTCCGCTGCGCGTTCGGTCCGAAGAGGGAACGGAACGGCATCGCAGGCAACAGGCCGCTCCCGAACGACCCAGGGTGAGCGCGAGGCCGCGAAGCGACCTCACGCGAACATGTCGCCTCGCGCCGCAGAAGCGGCGGCGCGAGCAATAAGGGCCCGCCCAGCCGAAGGCCGGGCGAGCCCGAAGAGTGGCGGGGCGGTACCTACGCCCCCAGCCCAGCGACGAAGCGCCTAGTACAGCAATCCAGCCAGTCGCCTGCGTGCCGCGGCAACCCTGGGGTCCTCCACCCCGACGACCTCGAAGAGTTCCAGGAGACGCGTGCGGATCGCATCCTTGCCCGCCTGGTCCTGCTTCGGGAAGAGCGTGAGCAACCGGTCGAACGCATCGTCGACGTGACCGCCGGAGAGGTCGAGGTCTGCGACCAGGAGTTGGGCATCCAGGTCGGCCGGGTTCGCGGCTGCCGCGTTGCGGATGTCGTCGAGCGACTTGTCCTGCAGGCGTGCGAGCAGCTTCACCTGCGCCAGGCCTGCGACCGCGAGGGCGTCGCGTGGGTTCTGGGCGATGGCGGTCTGGTACTCGGTGATCGCAGTCGCGTAATCGCCCTGCGAGATTGCCTCGTAGGCCTCCGCGTGATGCGGGGGCAGAGGCTCTTCGACGGGCTCGGCCGGTTCGGCATCCGGGTCGGCGCCCTCCACCGTCACCGTGCCGGTGACACCGTTCTGGGCGGCGAGCTGCAGCACCTGCTCGACGACGGCGCGCACTTCCTGCTCGGGGTAGTTGCCTTGGAACAGCGACACCGGCCGACCGCCGACGAGGGCGGCGACCGTGGGCACCGACTGAGCCTGGAAAGCCTGCGCGAGTTGCGGGTTCGCTTCGACATCGACGCCGACGAGCACCACGCGGCCCGCGTAGCTCGTGACCACGCTCGTGAGCACGGCGCTGAGCTCCTTGCTCTGCTCGGCCCACTCGGCGCGAAGGTCGACGATGACGGGAACCGAGTTCGACAGCTCGATGAACTGGGTGAAGTTCGCGTCGTCGCCCTCGAGAATCAGCGAGGGCACCACACCGGCGACGGCACCGGGAGCTCCGGCAGCACCCGCTCCGTTCGGACCGCCCGCGACTCCCGGCGCACCCGGGGCTCCGGGTGCAGGTCGGTTCACGAGCGACGACAGGTCGACGGCTCCGCGCAGATTTCCTGCGGGGGGCGGGGGCATGCTCACGGCAACTCCTTCGCTTGCACGAGCCCCTGCGAGAAGCCGAGGAGCTCTGCCTTACCTGGGTCTCCGAACGGAGGGATGTAGAACAGCAGCTGATAGCCGTAGGTCGCCTCGACGCCCTTCGCCGTCTCCGTGATGCCCGACAGCGCCTTCACGGCGCCCTCCGCGCTCACGGTGGCACCCGACTCGATCGGCTTCGCCGTCTCCGACTCGCGGAGGTCGACGGCCACCAGGGCCCCGGAGTCGCTCGTGGCCAAGGGGATGCTCTCCCCCGTGCCGGGCACTTGAGCGAAGTCGATCGTGGCCGACGACCCGATGCCGGCCTTCTTGGCGTTCTTGTAGTCGACGCCCACCTGGGTGCGCAGGGTGTCGCCGGTTGCATCGATCTTGTCGATGTACTGGCTCGCGTCACCGACAGACAGGATGTCGGCGTATGCCGTCTTCAACTCGTCGGGCGTCATCGTGAGCAGCTTCGTGTCGAGCGGGAGGCGGGTCGTACCGACGCTCGCGGCCGCCACCGGGGGAAGGCTCGTGTCGGGCTCGAGGGTGATCTCGTAGTACACCTTGTAGTTCGAGCGCGGCGTCTCCTGCACGAGCATCAGTGCCACGGGCGGAACCGTGGTGTCCGTGCCCTGCACGATGGTGAACACCGTCTTCGGCCAGGAGTCGGTGGCCTGCGGGAGCACGACCTGCAGTGGCCCCGCTGGAATGGCCTGGGGGGCCGGGTACTCCGGGTAGCCGGCACGGATCGCGTAGGTCGCTGACCGCAGGTCGAGGGCGGGCCCGGTGAACCGGTCGGCCAACTCGTCTTTGCTGCTGGCCGCGTCGGCTGCGGCGGTCACCGAGGAGATGTTCGCGACGATGCCCTCGAGCTGAGCTTCGGTGACGGCGGGCGTCGGCGTGTCGTCGGCGTCGTCGACCGCAACCGGCGCGTCGGGGTCGGGTGTCGCGGCCGCATCGGAGGCGGCGGGCGTGGCCGGAGCAGTCGACGAACCGGTCGCCGGACCTGCAGCCTGGGGCCAGTAGTCAGCGGAGCAGCCGCCGAGGGCCACGAGCGATGCGAGGGCGATCGGCACGGCGATGGCCGGAGCGATCGACCGCCGGCTTCGCTTGACACCGGATTCGATGGCGTTCGTACGTGAAGAAGAGAAGCGCTTGCCCTTCGGTAGTGCCGGGGGCTTCCGGCGCGGACGCTGCGAGCGCCGCATGTGCAGGAGACCGAGCACCAGAAGCACGAGGCCGGCCAGCAGGAAGGCGATGCCCGCCACGATCAGTGGGCCGACCCAGGGCGTTGCGTTCGGGATGGGCCACGACAGGCGGATCTGCGTGGGCGCGGGCTGCGTGCCGTCGGAGGCGACGATCATCGAATACCCGGCGGGCAGGGCGAGAGTGCGGTACATCGCGTCGTCGGAGGTGAACTGTTCGAGCCACAGATCGCTGTCGGCCGGGTTCGCCGAGCCGCTGGCCACGTTGTCGGCCGCATCCGGATTTGCCGCGACGGTCGTCGACGTCAGCTCGCCGCTGTCGGCGTCGTAACCGATCGACGCGTATTCGGAGCCGTCGAGCCATGCCTCCACGTCGGCCGTGCGCCCGTAGGCCGCGAAGACCGTGTCGCTCCCGCTCAGCACGACCGTCTGCTTACCGGCGTGCGCGGTGAGAGCCGACGAGTCGATGAGAGCGTAGGACTCGTCGCCGTCGAGGGTCACCGACGAGACGACCGTGCTCGGGGGAAGGAACACGGTTCGCTGCGCGACACCGGCGCCGATCAGCGCGGTCGCGATGATGAAGGCGAAGATGGCGAAGATAAAGCGCACGAAGACTCCTGACAAAGACATTAAAAGATAGCCGATGCCGCCGACAGTCTCCCACAGCGAACGTTCAGGGGGCGTTCACTACGACACGATCGGGGTGCGCGGAGATACCGGATCGTGACCTCCACGGCCCCGTAGTATTGAGCAACGCCCACCCGGACGACGCCTTCGAGGGAGCAACTGAGTGAAGATCCAGAACGCGTTCACCCTCGGACTCGTCGCAACGCTCGGGGTGGGTGTCGGCCTTCTGATCCTTGGTGCCGTGGCGAGTTTGGCCACCATCCTCACTTACATCGGCGTGGCGATCTTCATCGCTCTGGGCCTCGATCCGATCGTCTCCTGGCTCGAGCGGAAGCACTGGCCGCGCTGGCTCGCGATCCTCACCGTTCTCGTAGCAGTTCTGGGCGTCTTCACAGGCCTGGTGTTCGCCGTGGTGCCCATCATCGTCGAGCAGACCTCCCAATTGATCACGCTGGTGCCGAACCTCATCAACCAGATCCTCGACCAGAATTGGCGCGACACGGTCACAGAGCAGCTCGGCGGTTTCATCGACGTCAACGAGGTCTACAACGCCGTCGTCGACTATTTCAAAGACGCCGGAAACGTCACCGCTCTCGCCGGTGGCGCGCTCGAAGTGGGCATCGGTATCGCGAGCGGCGTGTTCGGCGCCATCATCGTGCTGATCCTCACCCTCTATTTCACGGCGTCGCTGAACGGCATGAAGCGCGCGGTCTACCGCCTGGTGCCGGCCTCGAAGCGCGAGCGCTTCGCCGACCTCAGCGAGCAGGTCACGGGGGCGGTCGGCCGTTACGTGGTCGGTCAGATCAGTCTCGGCCTCATCAACGGCGTGCTGAGCTTCATCTTCCTGTCCATCATCAACGCACCGTTCTCGGCCGTGCTGGCCTTCCTCGCCGGCATGCTCTCACTGATCCCGCTGGTCGGCACGCTCTCCGGCTCGGTGATCATCGTTCTGGTCTGCCTCATCCCCGGCCTCGGATCGCCGCTCACCGCGCTCGTGGCCGCCATCTACTACATCGTGTACATGCAGGTGGAGGCCTACCTGCTGAGTCCCAAGATCATGAACCGCGCCGTGTCGGTGCCGGGATCGATCGTCGTCATCGCGGCTCTAGCCGGCGGCACCTTGCTCGGCGTGCTCGGGGCGCTCATCGCCATCCCGATCGCGGCGTCGTTCCTGCTCATCATCAAGCAGGTCGTCATCCCGATCCAGAACGAACGCTGAGCCGCGCTCAGTCGGTCGACGACGACGCGTACGTGGTCGGCAAGGGGTAGGCGGCGGCGTTGACGCGCGCGACGATCTCGTCGAGCACCCGCCGGGTCTGCAGTTCCCCCACCCAGAGATGCTTGCCGCCCTCGACCTCCACGAGCTCGACGCTCGGCACGGATGCGAAGCGCTCCCGCGCCTCGGCGGGCCGCAGATAGTCGTCGAACTCGGGAATGACCGCCACGAGGCGTTTGCCGTTGCCCTCCCACGCGGCGACATCCTCAGCGCTCGCGCGGTGCAGCGGCGGGGAGAGCAGGATGGCGCCGTCGATCGGGTACTGGGCTCCGTAGCGCAGCACCAGTTCGGTGCCGAACGACCATCCGACGAGCCACGGGTGCGGCAGGCCGCGATCGGCGACGAAGTCCATCGCGGCCTTCACGTCGAATCGTTCGCTGTCGCCTCCGTCGAAGGCGCCACCGCTCGTGCCCCGTGGTGAGCTGACGCCCCGCAGGTTGAACCGCAGCACCGCGAGGTCGGCGAGGGCGGGAAGGCGGGCGGCAGCCTTGCGGAAGATGTGCGAGTCCATGAATCCGCCGTGGGTGGGCAGCGGATGCAGCGTCACCAGCGTCGCGACCGGGTCGCCCGAGAGCGGCAGGGCGAGTTCGCCGACCAGGATGTGCCCGTCGTCGGTGTGCAGCTCGATCTCCTCGCGGCGCGCGGGCAGCTCGGTGGCGCTGCGGATCTCGATCTCGGTCACGGCGTCGGACTCCTCATGTCGGTCACGGTCAGGCCCCGATTCTCCAGCAGTGGCTGTGCCAGTGCCGTCGGGCGGCCAGGTCGCTCGCATCGCCGAGCACGCCGTCGGCACGCCAGGTAACCAGGTGGGCGACGCCGGGTGACACCACCAGGCCGCAGCCCGGGCAGAGGTATTCCTTCACGGCAGAAGCACCAGAGACGGGCTGTACGTTCCAGTCGCCGTCGCGACGATGCTCGACGCGGCGCCATCCGGTCATCAGGTGCGTCAGATCGGATTCCTCGTCGCCGTCACCCGCGCGTCGGCGCGGACGGTTGTTGCGAGGCATGCACCCATTCTAGGAGCGCCCGTGGTTCCCATGTCGGCCGACGGCTGGGAGGCCGCCGAGGCCTCCCCGGCTGATGGTGAGAGCGTCAGCGCATGTCGGAGCCGTCGGTCTGCTGCAGCCGCGACTCCTCCTGATCGAGCATGAGCTGCGCCCGCACCAGGATGCGCGAGGCGTACTCTCCTCGCCGGCGCGCATCGAGCAGCGCCGATCGCTCGGCCTTCAGCACCTCGAGCCGCAGCACCCGGTACTGCCGATGCGGCGCACCCACCGACTCGTTCTCGGAGTGGGCGCGTTCCCACGCCGATTCGCTGCGCAGATCGGCGTCGCTCCGCACCCGGTCGACCACGCTCTCGTCGACCCGCTCACCGCTCGGCAGACTGATCTCCGGACTCTCGAGCACCTGCAGCCCCGCGGCCCGCAGTTCGTCGACGAGGGTGGCGAACTCGGTGTGATCGGCGAGCTCGTCGACGCCCTTCAGCTTCGTGATCCGGAGGATCCACGGCAGAGTTCCGCCCTGCAAGACGAGGGTGACGATCGAGACCGTGAAGGCGATGAGCACGAGCTGGTTGCGGTAGGGGGTCGCCTCCGGCAGCGACTGGGCGGCCGCAACGGTGACGACCCCTCGCATCCCGGCCCACGAGAGCACCACACCGCCCTTCCAGCCGGTCGCCTCGAGGGCTTCGGCGCCCGTGGGGTCTCGTCGCCGTGCCCGGGCTCTCTGCACCGACAGCAGCGGTGTCACGAAGGCGAAGCGGACGAGCAACAGCACCAGCGCCGCGCCGAGGCCGAGCACCACCGCTCCGACGGCATTGAGATTGTCGTTCTCGTCGCTCTCCTGAATGGCGGCGATGAAGATGTCCTTCAACTCGAGGCCCATCAACAAGAACACGCCGTTCTCCAGCAGGAACTGGATCGTGCGCCAGTTCAGCCGCTCACTGATGCGGGTCGATGCGGAGAAATACCTCGCCCCCATGTGCCCGGTGTAGAGACCGGCCACCACGACGGCAAGCACTCCGGATGCGCCGATCGTCTCGGCGGGGATGTAGGCGATGAAGGGGATGACGAACGAGACCGCGGTCGTGAGCACCGAGTCGCTCAACTTGGATCGCAGGAACACGGTCACGAACCCGACGGCCAGGCCCACTGCGACGGCCACGACGGACGAGTAGGCGAAGTCGAGCGCCACCCCGCCGGCGCCGGCGAACGCCAGTGTGCCGGACGTCGCGCCGATCGCCGTGCGCAGCAGCACCAGCGCCGACGCGTCGTTCACGAGGCTCTCGCCTTCGAGCACTGCGATCAGTCGCGGCGGCATTCCGAGGCGTTTGCCGATGGACGTCGCGGCCACCGCATCCGTGGGGCTGATCACGGCGCCCAGCGCGATCGCTGCTGCCAGGTTCAGGTCGGGCAGGATCATGAACAGCAGGAAGCCGGTGATGAGGGCACTGACGATCACGAGCAGCACCGACAGCATCGAGATGGCGCCGAAGTTCTTGCGGAAGTCGACCAGCGGCAGGTTGATCGCCGACGAGTACAGCAGGGGCGGAAGCACGCCGGCGAGGATGATCTCCGAGGGAATGTGCACGGGGGGTACGCCGGGAATCAGCGAGATCAGGATGCCGATCACCACGAGCACGATCGGCGTCGCCAGCCGCAGCCTCGGGGAGAGGACGGAGACACCGACGATGATGATCAGGCAGATCACTGCGACGATCTCGGGCCTCATGCGCTCAGCCTACTGAACGCCCCGGGCACGCCGCGGTCGGATGACGGATGCGCCTGGAAGGGTCACCGCGTGAGTCCTAGTACCAGCCTTGGTTCTCCGACGTGGCCCAGGCCTCGCAGGGCGTGCCGTAGGAGCCAGCGATGTATTGCAGACCCCAGTTGATCTGCACATTGGGGTCGGACTCCCAGCCCGGGCCCATCTTGCTGCCGGGAAGGGCTTGGGGGATTCCGTAGGCGCCGGACGGGTTCGATGCGGTCGGGTTCCAGCCCGACTCCCGGTTCCAGAGCGCCAGCAGGTAGTAGTAGTTCTGCTCGCCCCACCCATAGCCCATGACGGCTTGGTAGGCGATGTCCTGCAACGACCCGGGCGCGGGCGGGCCCGGCGTCGGAACCACGTTCGCCTCGCAGCCGGCTCCTGCGGCAGCGGGAGCGTCGGTCGAGGGCTCAGCCTTCACCGCGACCGGCACCACCACGGGCTCCGGAGCGGGCGGATCTTTCACCGTGTAGCCGTCGCGCGTCACCGATTGGGCCGATCCGGCCGCCACATCGAGCGACTGCTCGCCGCCCGCCGCGGCGACGACGGTCGGCTCGAAGTTCTGCGACGCGTTGGCGCCGACGGAATGAGGATCGACCGCGAAGAGCAGCACGAATGCGGCCGCGACGCCGAATGCCATCACCTGAATGCCCGTGCGGATGACGGGGTTCGTGGAGGTGCGTGTGGAATGCATCGGTATCAATACCAGTGCTCTGCGTCGGAATGCGCAAGTGCTGCGATGGGATCGCCGTACCTGCCTTGGATGTAATTGAGGCCCCAGGTGATCTGCGTGGCGGGATTGGTCTGCCAATCCGGTGCCACGTCGCCCATCTTCTTGCCGGGAAGGGCCTGCGGAATGCCATAGGCGCAGCTCGAGCTGTTCAGCGCATTGACGCGCCATCCGGATTCGCGGCTCCACAGTGCGACGAGCGCGTCGAACTGTGCGCCGGTCCAACCGCGTTCGGCGGCGAGCGCGGCGGCGACGACTTGGGCTCCGGCGGGGTCGGCGACCGCCAGATCGGGGTCGGGGCACCCCGTGTCGGCGCTCGTGCCGGTGTCGGCTTTCGCCTCGATGACGACGGGCACGGGCTTCGGCGCCTCGGTCACGCCGTAGGCGTCTCGGAAGACGCTCGCCGAGACCGTGCCGTTCACGCTGAGCGTCTGCGCCGTGGCTTGGCCCTCCGAGAAGTCGCCGTCGAACGACGATGACGCGGTGGCTGTGGCCCCGACATTCGGAGCCACCACGGTGACGAAGGCGCAGGCCGTCACCGCCGCCAGTCCGAGCATCTGCAACGAGAACCGGCCGAGGTTCGTGGTTCGCCGACCGACGCCACGAACCTGGGTTGAGGTCTGCGTGCGCGCTTCGATCAGGGAGTGCTTGGCCACGATTCGACCGATTTTAGCCCATCAGGCTGTGTTCCGTCGGTGACTCTTTTCGGGGAAGGCGGCACCAGCCCCCTAGATCTGCGCACTCTTCGCCTCGGCTTCGGCCTGAATACGGGCCAGAACGGTCCGCCGGGCCGCCTGCTCGACCGGATCGGGAACCGGCAGCGAGGCGAGCAGTCGACGCGTGTACGGGTCTTTCGGGTCGCCGAGAACCTCGGCGCCCGTGCCCTCCTCGACGAGTCGGCCGTGGTAGAGCACCGCGATCCGGTCGGCCAGGAGATCCACCACGGCGAGGTCGTGACTGATGAACAGGGCGGCGAAGCCGAACTCGAGTTGCAGCTCGGCGAAGAGCTCGAGCACACGCGCCTGCACCGAGACGTCGAGGGCCGAGGTCGGCTCGTCGGCGATCAGCAGTTTCGGCTGCAGCGCCAGGCCGCGGGCCAGACTCGCGCGCTGACGCTGCCCGCCACTCAGCTCATGCGGGAAGCGGTCGCCATAGCTCTTCGGTAGCTGCACCGCCTCGAGCAGTTCGTCGACGCGCGCACGCGCCTGCCGCGGGTTGGACGCCCGCCCCTGGATCACGAGCGGCTCGGCCACCGCATCGGCGATCGTGAGCAGCGGGTTGAAGCTCGCCGCCGGGTCTTGGAACACGAATCCGATGTCGGCCCGCAGGGGCTTGAAGCGGCGCTCGGCGAAATCGAGCATCTCGAAGCCGAGCACCTTCAGCGAACCACCGGTGATCCGCGTCAGACCGCCGATGGCACGACCGATCGTGGTCTTGCCCGATCCGCTCTCCCCCACCAGGCCCAGCACTTCGCCCGGACCGATCCGGAACGACACGTCGTCGACGGCCCGGAAGCCCTTGCTGCCGAATCGGCCCGGATATTCGATGGTGAGATTCGTCGCCTCCACCACCGGCACGTCGACGACGCCAGCGGATGCGCGCTCTGCTCGCACCTGCTGCCGCTCCTCGGTGCGCATGCGGCCCTGACCGATGCGCGGAACGGAGTCGAGCAGCCGTTTGGTGTAGTCGGCCCGCGGATGCGCGAACAGCGTCTTCGCATCCGCCTCCTCCACGACCTTGCCCTGGTACATCACCGCGACACGATCGGCGAGATCGGCGACCACGCCCATGTTGTGGGTGATGAGCACGATCGCGGTGTCGAACTCGTCGCGGAGCCGGCGCAGCAGGTCGAGGATCTCGGCCTGCACCGTCACGTCGAGCGCCGTCGTCGGCTCGTCGGCCACGATCAGTCCCGGGTTGAGCACCAACGCCGATGCGATGACCACACGCTGCTTCTGACCGCCTGAGAACTGGTGCGGGTAGTAGTTGACGCGCAGCTCGGGCTCGGGGATGCCGACCTTGCGGAGGATCTCGACCGCTTCGCGCTTCGCTTCGGCTTTCGAGAACTTGCCGTGGGCGCGCAGCCCCTCCGCGATCTGCCAGCCCACCGTGTACACCGGGTTCAGCGCCGTCGAGGGCTCCTGGAACACCATCGAGACATCCGCCCCACGCACCGCGCGCAACTGCTTCTTGTTGAGCGACACGACGTCGGAGACCGAGGTGCCCGCCCGATTGGAGAGCAGCACGGCGCCGCCGGTCGTCGCCGTCTCAGGCAGCAGACCGAGGATCGTCTTCGCGGTCACGGTCTTGCCGCTCCCGGACTCCCCCACGATGGCCAGCACTTCGCCGCGGTTGACCGACAGGCTGACCCCGTCGACCGCGTTGACCGCGCCGGCATCGGTGGCGAAGGAGATGGTCAGGTCTTTGATGTCCACGACGTGACTCATGATGCGTTCTCCTCGAGGATGTCGACGTCGGAGGGCAGTGTCTGGTCGACCGAGGTGGCCGACACAGCACCGGACTTCGCCTTCACACGCTTGCGGCCGCGCAGGCGCGGATCGGCCAGGTCGTTGAGGCTCTCACCGACCAGGGTGATGCCGAGCACGGCGAGAACGATCGCGAGGCCCGGGTAGAGCGCGGTCCACCAGATGCCGCTGGTCACGTCCGAGAGCGCCTTGTTGAGGTCGTAGCCCCACTCGGCGGCAGCGGTCGGCTCGATGCCGAACCCCAGGAAGCCCAAGCCTGCCAGCGTCAACAGGGCCTCAGAGGAGTTCAAGGTGAAGATGATCGGCAGCGTGCGCGTGGCGTTGCGCAGAATGTGCCGGAACATGATGCGCGGTGTGGAGGCTCCGAGCATCTTCGCCGACTCGACGTAGGGCTCCGCCTTGATGCGGATCGTCTCGGCCCGGATGACGCGGAAATACTGCGGGATGAACACGACCGTGATCGACAACGCCGCCGCCAGGATGCCGCCCCAAAGACTGGACTGGCCTCCCGAGATCGCGATCGACAGCACGATCGCGAGCAGCAGCGACGGGAACGCGTAGATCGCGTCGGCGATCACCACGAGCACTCGATCGAGCCAGCCGCCGAGATAGCCGGAAATCAGACCGAGCAGGATGCCCAGGAAGATCGAGCAGAGCACCGCGATGACGATCACCAGGATGGCGGTCTGTGCCCCCCAGATCACGCGGGAGAAGACGTCGTAGCCGCCGACCGTCGTGCCCATGATGTGGGCGGCACTCGGTGGCTGCTGAGCGCCGAAGGGCCCTGCGGCGTCGCGCAGCTGGGCGAAGCCGTAGGGGGCGATCAGCGGTGCGAAGATCGCGACGAGAACGAAGATGGCCGTCATCACGAGGCCGGCGATGAGCATCCCGCGTTGCAGGCCGACGCTCTGACGCAGTTGCTTCAGCACCGGGAGCCGGCTGAAGAAGCCGGGCTCGGTCGGTGGCAGCGCGGTGACGGGTTCGGCGGTGGTGGTCATCACTAGTACCTCACTCGCGGATCAATGAGCGCCGCGATGATGTCGACGACGAAGTTGGTGAGGGCGACGATCACGGCCAGAAGTGCCACGATCCCCTGCACCGCGACGAAGTCGCGGGCCGCGAGATAGGCGGCGAGCTGGAACCCGAGACCCTTCCATTCGAAGGTGGTCTCGGTCAGCACCGCGCCGCCCAGCAGAAGGGCGATCTGCAGTCCGATCACGGTGATGATCGGGATGAGGGCCGGCTTGAAGGCGTGCTTGCGCACGAGCCGCCCCTCTCCGACACCGCGCGACCTCGCCGCATCCACGTAGTCGGTGCCGAGAGTGCCGATGACGTTGGTGCGCACCAGACGTAGGAACACCCCGGCTGTCAGCAGGCCCAGGGTGATGCCGGGCAGCACGGCGTGCAGGAGCACATCGCCGACGGCTGCCGGGCTGCCGAGTTGGATCGCGTCGATGAGGTAGATGCCGGTGCGGTTGGGCAGGGTCTGCATCGCGAGCTCGGTGCGCGTCGTCGCTCGCCCGGCCACCGGTAGCCACTGCAGGTAGACGGAGAACACGAGCTTCAGCAGCATGCCCGCGAAGAACACGGGGGTCGCGTACCAGAGGATGGCGATGATGCGCAGAACCGCGTCGGGGAACCGGTCGCGATAGTAGGCGGCGAGCATGCCGAGCGGGATGCCCACGATGAACGCCACGACGAGGGCGTAGAAGGCCAGCTCCAGAGTCGCGCCGCCGAAGGTGAGCAGCACCTCGGTGATCGGGCGGTTGTCGCTGATGGTGTTGCCGAAGTTGCCGGTGAACACCTGCCCGAGGTACTCGAAATACTGCACGATCACCGGGCGGTCGTAACCGGCGGCGTGGATGCGCTCCTGCAACTGCTCGGCCGTGAGCCGACCGCCCTGCGCCGCCGTGATCGGGTCGCCGACCGTGCGCAGCAGAAGGAAGACGAGAGTGACCAGGATGAAGATGGTCGGGAAGATCAGGAGGAACCTGATCAGCAGGTAACGCCCGAAGCCGCCACCCGAGCTCTTGGGTTTCGGAGCGATCACCGACGGGGCGTCGGTCGGAAGCAGACTTGTCGTCATCGTTGCCTATCAGTCGGGGACCGAACGAAGGGCGGCCGGTGTGAACCGGCCGCCCCCCATTGCGGATGTGTGTATTAGCCCTTTGTCAGCGGAGCGTAGCGGAACTTGAACGATGCGTCGAGGGTGACCCCGTCGACATCCGTTCCCGCCACGGCAACCTGAGCACCCTGCAGGTAGGGCACGGTCGACAGATCCGCACCCACCTTGGCCTGGATGTCCTCGATGATCGCCTGACGAGCGGCCGGGTCGGTCGTCGACGACTGCTGCAGGATGAGGTCGTTGACTTCCTGGTTGTCGTAGTGGTTGCCGAGGAAGTTCTCGGTGAGGAAGAACGGCGTCAGGTAGTTGTCGGCGTCGGAGTAGTCGGGGAACCAACCCAGCTGGTAGGCGGGGTAGAGGTCTGCCGTACGGTCTTTCGCGTACTGCACCCATTCGGTGGACTGCAGGTTGACCGTGAAGAGTCCATCGGCTTCCAGCTGGTCCTTGATGAGCGCGTACTCGTCGCCCGAGGAGGGGCCGTAGTGGTCGGGGCTGTACTGCAGGTTCAGCTCGACCGGCGTGGTCACGCCTGCGGCCGCAAGCGTCGACTTCGCCTTGTCGGCCGAGGGGCCGCCCTGGCCGTCGCCGTAGAGGTCCTTCAGCACCTCGGTGGCACCGGTCAGACCGGCGGGAACGAAGGAGTACAGCGGCGTGTAGGTGCCCTTGTAGACCTGTGAGGCGATCTCGTCACGGTCGATGAGGTCGGCGACGGCCTGGCGCACGGCCAGGGCCTTGACTGCGTCGGGCTCCGACGAGGTCACACCGAAGGGCTGCGTGTCGAAGTTGAACGTGATGTAGCGGATCTCGCCACCCGGGCCGTCCCACACCTTCACCTTGTCGTTCTTCGAGAGGTCATCGACGTCAGTGGCCGAGAGGCTACGGAAGGCCACATCGATGTTGCCCTCCTGCACGTCGAGCTTGAGGTTCGACGAGTCGGCGTAGTACTTCGCGTTGATCGGCGAGACCGCGGCCGGCAGAACGCCCTTGTAGCCGTCGAACGGCTCGTAGGAGATCAGGTTGTTGAAGTCGTAGCTCGTGATCTTGTACTGACCGGCGAACGCCTCGCCCTTGACGATGTCTTCGTCGGGGGTGACCGAGTCGGCGGAGAAGACCTCTTCGTCGACGATCGGGCCGGCGGGGCTCGACAAGATCTGCGGGAAGACCTGGTCGTCGGGGTTCTTCAGGTTGAAGACCACGGTGAGGTCATCGGGCGTGTCGACGCTGTCGAGGTTGTAGAGCAGCGACGAGGGGCCGTTCGGATCGGCGATCGCGATGTCGCGGTCGAAGGTGAACTTGACGTCGGAGGAGGTCAGCTCGTTGCCGTTGGCGAAGGTCAGACCCTCCTTCAGCTTCACGGTGTAGGCGGTGGGGCTCGTGAACTCGGCGCTCTCCGCGATGTCGGGCTCGACGTCCGGGCTGCCGTACGGCGTGTTCATGAGGAACGGGAAGACCTGGTTCATCACGGCGAAGGAGCCGTTGTCGTACGAACCGGCCGGGTCGAGCGTGGTGACCTTGTCGGTCGTGCCGACGATGATGGCGTCTCCGGCGGAGGCGGTGCTGCCGGAGTTGCCGGCGCAGCCGGTGAGCACCAGCGCGAAGGCGGCACCTCCGGCAGCCACGACGAGCGCGCGTCGGGCGAATGTGGATGCGGATGTCATATCCGTCATTACCTCTTCCTGATCATGTTGCGGTGCGCACCGGGCGCACCGAAGGGCGCACCGCACGCAATTGCTGTGAGACATGGTTAACACACTCCGGAGCCGTGACCCAACCGGGGGACGCTCAGAGCGGTATTTCTTTACGCGATCGAAATGTACGGCGCAGGAATTCGGATGCGCACGCACGATCCTGCGATGCTCCGGGCACGCGATGCAGGATTCCTTCTTCGTTACCGAACGGCGAGCATCACATCGACGACGGCGTCGAGCACGGCATCGACCTGCGCTTCGTTGTAGCCCCCGCGTCGCGACCGGAAGACGACGGTGCGCACATCGGTCACGGTCACGTCGGCACCCGACCGGAAGTACTCGACGAGGTAGTCGGCGAAGGCGTCGACGTCTTTCGGGTGGTAACCCACTCGGAGGAATCCCGCGCGCCGGAACTTCTGGCCGTCAGGCCGCTCCAAGCGCGCCAGTATCTCGGCGGCCCGGCCGCGGGCGCTCGCGAACCAGGCCTCGTCGCCGGCAGCCTGGTAGGCACGGTCGCGCTCCCGCAGGGCGAAGGCGTCTTCGAGCCGCTCGAGGGCCGCGTCGACGGCGGGGGCGTAGTAGCCGCCCTTCTGCATCGTGAAGGCGGTGTGCCGAACCGTGTCGCTCGTGAGCGGAGACGGGCCGGAGCCCGCGGTTCGCTCGTCGTAGGCCATCCGCGCCTGCGCGAGGAAGTCGTCGACCTCATTGACGTCGTAGCCGAGGGTCGAGTTGCGGGTGCGGGGAAACGGTACGCTCACGGCTCTATTGTGCCAACGATTTGCTGGCAACTCCGCACCGCGGTGCCGCTAGCTCGCGAAGATCACCCAGAGCACGTAGGCGGCGGCCGCCGAGGGCAGGATCGAGTCGAGTCGATCGAGGATTCCGCCGTGGCCCGGAAGCCAGCTGCTCATGTCTTTGATGCCGATGTCGCGCTTCAGCAGCGACTCGCAGAGATCGCCCACCGTCGCCGTGATGACGATCACCGCACCGAAGATGAGACCGAACCACCACGGCTGCTGCAGCATGAAGATCGCCAGCAGCACTCCGCCGATCAGGGCCACCACGACGGCCCCCGCCAGGCCCTCCCAGGTCTTCTTCGGGCTGATCGTCGGGGCCATCGGATGCTTGCCGAAGTTCAGTCCGCTGGCATACGCCCCGACGTCCACCAGCACCACCACGACGATGAAGGCCAGCACCCACCACTGCCCGCCGTCTTTGGAGAGCAGCAGAACCGAGACGCTGGCGAGGAAGGAGACGTAGACCTGCACGAAGGTCGCGGCCGCGACATCCCGCACCGTGCCGGCGAATCCCGGCCGCGGCGGAATGAACGCCACCTCGAGCACCCGCCAGAGCGCCACGAGCACGACGCCTCCGAGGAAGACCAGCCACTGCCCCTCGGCGCCCCAGTAGTAGGCCGCGGGCACCAGCGCCACACCGGCGATGACCGTCGGGATGCGCGGCACATGGATTCCCGCGTGCTTCAGAGCCGTCGCGAGCTCGAGCGTGGCGAAGGCCACCAGCACGGCGGCCAGGGCCATGAAGATCTCTTTGACCACCACCAGGCTGAACACCATGACGGCTGCGAGCACGAGGCCGATCGCGATGGCCGAGAGGAGATTGCGGCCGGAGCGTTCCGTTATCTTCTCGTTCGCCTCGTCGAACTGCTCTTTGCGCGCCCTCACCTGGGCCTGGATGTCGGCGCGCGACAACGACCGCCCACGCCGCGACGGCGGCGTCCGGGTGGGGTCGGGGTCGGAGGCGTGGCTCATGAGCGGCCGATCGAGGTCAGACCTCGAGGAGTTCGGCTTCCTTGCGCTTCAAGGCGTCATCGATGGCGTCGACCGCCTTCTTGGTGATCGACTCGAGCTCCTTCTCACCGCGCGACACCTCGTCGTCGCCGACCTCGCTCTTCTGCGCGTCGAGATCGTCTTTCGCCTTGCGCCGGATGTTGCGGATCGCCACCTTGCCGTCTTCGGCCTTGGTGCGCACGATCTTCACGTATTCCTTGCGCCGCTCCTCGGTGAGGTCGGGCAGGGTGATGCGGATGATGTTGCCGTCGTTGGTGGGGTTGGCGCCCAGGTTGGGCACGTCGCGGATGGACTGCTCGATGTCGCGGAGCGCCCCCTTGTCGTACGGCGTGACGATGAGGGTGCGCGCCTCGGGGTTCTGCAGAGACGCCAACTGGGCGAGCGGCGTCGGTGTGCCGTAGTAGGGCACCATGATCTTCTGGAACAGAGCCGGATTCGCGCGCCCGGTGCGGACGTTCGAGAAGTCGTCCTTGGTCACCTCGACGGCTTTGTTCATGCGTTCGGTCGCATCGGCCAGTACATCCGCAATCACGGGAACTCCTTCGTGGATCAGTCGTCACAAGTGTAGTCAGTGGTGCCGTGGGTGACCCGGAACTCGGTGCCGGGAACTCAGGGCCGGGTTCAGTGGCTGGTGGCCACCAGCGTGCCGATGCGTTCGCCCCGGATCGCCTTCGCGACGTTGCCCGCCGGCTCCATGCCGAAGACGTGCATCGGCATCCCGTTGTCCATGCAGAGGCTGAAGGCCGTGGAGTCGACGACCTTCAGGCCCTTCACCAAGGCCTCGTTGTAGGTGAGGAACTCGAGCTTCACCGCAGCCGGATCGACGCGCGGATCGGCCGAGTAGACGCCGTCGACACCGTTCTTGGCCACGAGCACCTCATCGGCATGGATCTCGAGTGCCCGCTGTGCCGACACTGTGTCGGTCGAGAAGTACGGCAGCCCGGCGCCGGCGCCGAAGATGACCACGCGGCCCTTCTCGAGGTGACGGATGGCGCGACGCGGGATGTACGGCTCGGCGACCTGGGTCATCGAGATCGCCGACTGCACGCGGGTCTCGGCGCCGGCCTGCTCGAGGAAGTCCTGCAAGGCGAGAGCGTTCATCACCGTGCCGAGCATGCCCATGTAGTCGGCCCGCCCGCGGTCCATGCCGCGCTGGGAGAGCTCGGCGCCACGGAAGAAGTTGCCTCCGCCGACGACGATCGCGACCTCCACATCCTTGGCCGCTTCGGCGATCTCCCGGGCCAGGCCGCTGACGACGTCGGGATTGACCCCGAGGGCCCCGCCCCCGAACGCCTCACCGGAAAGTTTGAGTAGTACCCTGCGTTTGGTTTCCGGCTCTGACATCCGTCATGCATCCCTTCGTCGTGCCCGTGTTCAGGCTACCGTTACCTGTCGAGTGCCCGGGGTCCGGGCAGAGAAAAGGCCCGAGTCGATGACCGACCCGGGCCTTTCCTGAGTTCTCACACTCGGTTACGCACCGACCTTGAAGCGGGCGAAACCGGTGACCGTGATGCCGGCATCCGCCAGCACCTTGGAGACGGAGAGCTTGTTGTCCTTCGCGTAGTCCTGCTCGAGCAGGGCGACCTGCTTGAAGTAGGCCTGCACGCGACCCTCGACGATCTTGGGCAGAGCCGCTTCGGGCTTGCCCTCGTTCTTCGAGATCTCGGTCACGATGGCGCGCTCCTTCTCGACGGCGTCGGCGGGGACGTCGTCGCGGGAGAGGTACTGCGGATCGGCGAACGAGATGTGCTGCGCGATGGAGCGAGCGGTCTCGGCATCCGAACCCGTGTAGGCCACGACCACGCCGACCTGCGGAGGCAGGTCTTTGCTGGTCTTGTGAAGGTAGACCTCGAACGCGTCGCCGGTGAGGCGCACGATGCGACGGAGCTCGATCTTCTCGCCCAGGATGGCGGCCTCATCGTTGATGAGGTCGGCCACGGTCTTGTCGCCGGCGGGGGCGGCGAGCGCCTCCTCGACGGTCGTGGCATCCGCGGCGAACGTCGCGTTCAGCACGGCGTCGGCGAGAGCGATGAACTTGTCGCCCTTGGCGACGAAGTCGGTCTCGCAGGCGAGCTCGATCAGCGTCGCAGCGCCGTCGCCCTGCTTCGCGGCGACGAGGCCCTCGCTCGTGGAGCGGTCGGCACGCTTCGCGTTGCCTTTCGCACCCTTGAGGCGCAAGATCTCGACGGCCTTCTCCATGTCGCCATCGGCCTCGACGAGCGCGTTCTTGGTGTCGACCATGCCGGTGCCGAGCTGCTCGCGCAGCGCCTTCACATCGGCCAGGCTGATATTTGCCATGTTGCTACTGACTCCTTGAAAGAATTGTCTGTTGGACGGAGCGGGGCAGAGTTACTCGGCCGCCGGAGCCTTCTCGGCGTCGGCCGCGGGAGCCTTCTCGGCGTCGGTCGCCTCGGCCTCGATCTTGGCCTCGGTCTCGGCGTCGGACTCGACGTGGTGCTCGACGACCAGCTCGGGGTCGGTGATCTCGGCCAGATCGGCCTGAGCTGCGGCGTCGGCGTCGTTCTCCTCGGTGGGCGTCTCGGCCGCGACGACCTCGGCCACGGCCTCGGTGTTCACCTCGCCCGTGATCTCACCGTCGACGGCCTCGATCTTCTCGGCCTCCGACTGCGGGTTCTCGGATGCCTGGAGCAGCTCGCGCTCCCACTCGGCCAGCGGCTCGGCGGGGGCGTCGCCCTCTTCGGGCTTCTGGTGACGCTGGATGAGGCCCTCGGCGGCGGCGTCGGCCACGATGCGGGTCAGCAGGGCGACGGAGCGGATCGCGTCGTCGTTGCCCGGGATCGGGTAGGTGACCTCGTCGGGGTCGCAGTTGGTGTCGAGGATGCCGATGACCGGGATGCCCAGCTTCTTGGCCTCGTCGATCGCGAGGTGCTCCTTCTTGGTGTCCACGACCCACAGCGCCGACGGCGTCTTGGTGAGGTTGCGGATACCGCCGAGCGACTTGTGCAGCTTGTCGAGCTCGCGCTTCTTGATGAGCAGCTCCTTCTTCGTGAAACCGCTCTTCGCGGTGTCTTCGAAGTCGAGCTCCTCGAGTTCCTTCATGCGCGCAAGACGCTTGGAGACCGTCTGGAAGTTGGTGAGGAGGCCACCGAGCCAGCGCTGGTTCACGTAGGGCTGGCCGACGCGGGTCGCCTGCTCGGCGATGGACTCCTGAGCCTGCTTCTTCGTGCCGACGAAGAGGATGGTGCCACCGTGGGCGACCGTCTCCTTGACGAAGTCGTAGGCCTTGTCGATGTAGCCCAGCGACTGCTGCAGGTCGATGATGTAGATGCCGGAGCGCTCGGTGAAGATGAATCGCTTCATCTTCGGGTTCCAACGGCGGGTCTGGTGCCCGAAGTGAACGCCGCTGTCGAGCAGCTGGCGGATTGTGACGACGGCCATTGCCGTACTCCTTCTGTTCTCGGTTTGCTCCGCGACGATGGCCGCGAATCCTGGTGCCCGGCGCGCATCCCGCCCGGTCTCGAGATATCTCGAAAGCGGGACCGAATGGATGCTGCTGCCTCGCGGGCACGCGAAGTCACCCCGACAGGCGGGGTGCTCCGAGAACTATAACACTTCGGGCGACGGCTACTGCGGCTATTGCGGGGCGACCACGCGGTCGCGCCTGCGCACGACCTTCAGACTGTCCATGCTCTCGAGCGACCGGCCCTTCGTCTCGGGAACGGCGAAGAATACGAAGAAGAACGAGACCAGAGCGAAGAACGTGTAGAGCCCGTAGGTGAACGCCAGCGAGAAGCTCGACAGCGCCGGGAAGGACACGGTGATGGCGAAGTTCGTGAGCCACTGGGCCGCTGCCGCGATGCCGAGAGCACGGGCACGGATGCGGTTGGGGAAGATCTCGCCGAGCAGCACCCAGACGATCGGACCCCAGGTGGCGCCGAAGAAGATGACGAACAGGTTCGCGCCCACCAAGGCCAGGGGACCCCAAGCGCCGGGCAGCTGCGGAGCGCCGTCGACCAGGACGGACTGCGAGAAGGCGACCGCCATCAGGCCGAGCGAGAGCGCCATGCCGGCGGAACCGGTGAGCAGCAGCGGACGGCGACCGATCTTGTCGACGAAGAAGATGGCGACGAAGGTGACGGCCACGTTGACGATGCTGGTGACGACCGAGATCGTGAAGCTGGTGGATGCGTTCGTGGTGTCGAAGCCGACGGAGCTCCAGAGACTGGTGGAGTAGTAGAAGATGACGTTGATGCCCACCAGCTGCTGGAACATCGAGAGCAGGATGCCCACCCAGACCACCGGCAGCAGACCGAACATCTTGCCGCGGAGAGATCCGGTGCGGGCATTCTCCTTGTCTTGCTTGAGCGACTGCTCGATCTCGGAGAGGGCGTCGTCGACTTCAGATTTCGGCATGACGGTCTCGAGCACTTTTCGAGCGTCTTCCTGACGGTTCTTGCCGGCGAGATAGCGGGGCGATTCTGGGAGTCGCCAGGCCAGCAGGCCATACACGAGCGCGGGGATCACGCAGGCCACGAACATCCAACGCCAGGCATCGGCGCCGAACCAGAGCGGTTCATTCGCGCCACCGGCTGCACCCTGCAGCAGGGTGTCGGAGAGCAGGGCCGCGAAAATACCGAGGGTGATGGCGAGCTGCTGCAGGCTGGCGAGGCCACCGCGCACCGCCTTCGGGGCGATCTCGGCGATGTAGGCCGGGGCGATGACGGACGCGATGCCGATGCCGAGACCACCGATGACGCGCCACAGGATCAAGTCCCAGACGGCGAAGGCGAAGCCGGAGCCGATGGAGCTGACGAGGAAGAGGGCGGCCCCGATCAGCATCACCGGGATGCGGCCGATGCGGTCGGCGATGCGGCCGGCGAAGTAGGCGCCGATCACACTACCGAGGAGCGCCGATGCAACGGTGAAGCCGCTGAGCAGCGGCAGGTCTCCGAGGTTGAAGTCCTCTTCGATCGCCTTCACCGCGCCGTTGATGACGGAGGAGTCGAATCCGAAGAGGAAGCCGCCGAGCGCCGCGGCGATGGAGAGGGCAATGACTTTGCGACGAAGACGTCGTGCGCTGGCATGGTCGTCAACCGCTCCGCGGGTGGCAGGTTCACTCGAACTCATGACGAACTCCTTCGTTCCGGCCGGATCGGGGTGCGGGCTTTCTCGTCCACTCCCCCACATCTCCGATTTTGGCACGGTTCATGCACCAAAGTCGTCATCGAATATCGGCGGAGTCGGAATTCGGCGAACGTGTCGGGATGAGACGTGGTGCAGTGCGCGGGGTTCGGCGCGGAGTGGTGGTTCTGCTGGCGGTTGGGGCGGTTGTCGGAGGTGGGGGCGTTCCGGGCGTGGGCGTGGGTGAGGGTGTGGGTGTGGGTGTGGCTTCGTCGGGCGGTGCTGCTTCGGGATGGGTTCGGCCGGCGAGCTTCGTTCGAGCGATGGCCGTTCGCTCGTGGCAGTGGCCGGTCCACGAACCCGCGATGGTGACTGCGGAGTTCCTGGCTCCAGCGACGAAGTACAGTGCCGGACACCGGGGCGTCGATCTCGCGTCGTCGGCCGATTCGCCGGTACTGGCCGCCCGAGACGGCGTGGTGGCATTCGCCGGGCAGGTCGCCGGCCGACCGGTCGTCTCGATCGATCACTCGGGCGACTATCGCTCGAGCGTCGAACCCGTCGTCGCGACGGTCGCCGTGGGTGACGCAGTGCAGCGGGGGCAGGTGATCGGCACAGTGGGGTCCGGTGGGCACTGCGGCGCGGAGTGCCTGCATTTCGGCGTGCGTCTGCATGGCGAGTACGTGAACCCGCGGGGTCTTGTCGGCACGATCCCTCGCGCGATCCTGCTGCCCCGCATCTCAGGCGCGGGGGTGGGCCGCCTGGTAAGAGGCGCGGAGGCGCTCGACCGTGACGTGGGTGTAGATCTGGGTGGTGCCGAGGCTGGCGTGTCCGAGCATCTCCTGCACGGCCCGCAGGTCGGCGCCACCATCGAGCAGGTGGGTCGCTGCGGTGTGCCGCAATGCGTGCGGGCCGGCCGGCCCCCCGCCAGGAACGGCCTCCAGGAGCCCGGATACCAGTTCGTACACCGAGCGGGTGCCGAGCCGCCCTCCTCGAACACCGAGGAACAGTGCCGCGCTGGGCCGGGCGGCGGCGGTCGTCGACCGGCGCTCGAGCAGACTCCGGCGGGAGCGGCCGAGGTAGTCGACGAGCGCGAAGTGGGCGGGCACTCCGAAGGGAACGATGCGTTCCTTCGAGCCTTTGCCGACCACCCGAACCGTCCGTCGATCGAGGTCGAGGTCGTCGATGTCGATGCCGACGAGTTCGGAGACGCGCAACGCCGACGCATACAGCAGTTCGACGACGGCGACGTCTCGCACAGCGACGGGATCGGCTTCCGCGGCCCGTGAGTGGAGCACCTCGAGCACGCCCTTCATGGAGTCGCCCGACAGAACCCGAGGCAGCGTGCGGTCGGGTTTGGGTGCGCGCAGGCGGATCGCCGCATCGATCTCGATCCGCCCGGTGCGCCGCAGCCACGCCGAGAACGTCTTGGCCGTGGCAGCGCGCCGGGCGAGGGTCGACTTGGCGAGTTCGCGCTGCGCCGCGGCCCAGAGCCAGTCCCGGTAGAACGACAGGTCGAGGTCGGCGACATGGATGATGCCGCGCGCTCGGGCGAACGCTTCGAGATCGGTCAGATCGGCGCCATAGGAGCGCACGGTGTGCGCGGAGTAGCCGCGTTCCAGCCGCAGATAGCGGTCGTACTCGCCGCGTGCCTCGGAGATCTCCACCCCACAAGCATCCCCTGCGCTCGGCCGAATGTGCTCACCCGCGCACGTGTGTTCCCCGCGCGTTGAGCCCGGGCGCCGTGCGAGCGCGGAGGGCGTGCGCCGACTCCGATGGCTGAGGTCGGCGTGCGGATTGGCAGTGGCGTGCAGGTACGCAGTGTGAGGGCGCGCCCCCGCCCGGGAAGCTCGGTGGCTATGCGGGCGCGCGGCAGTTGAGGGGTTGCCGTGGCCCGACCGGCTCAGATCGTGCGGGCGCGCGCAGTGGTTGAGCCTTACGCCCGCCCGAGTGGCTCAGGTCACCGTGCGGCCGCGCACAGTGGTTGAGGCTTGCGCCCGCGCGAGTGGGTCAGGCTACCGTGCGGCCGCGCGTCGGTAGTGGGCCGTGCGCCTGCCCGAGGGTTGCGCCTGACCGAGGGTCAGGGCTTTCGCTGACGGGAGAAGGCCTCGAGGCGGTCGTCCTCGGAGAGGGCGTCGAGGCGATCGACGAAGGCGTTGTCGAAGCCCGAGACCACCGGGAAGTCGCCGATCGGAACCGTCGAATGCACGATGCGGTCGTCGTAGACGTGCACGATCGAGAACGACTGGCCGCCTCCGAGGCCGGAGAGCCGCCCCCGCGGCGCCGCCACGTCCATCGTGTAGCAGGTGGCCGCAGCGACCGACACGGGCACCCCCGCGAACAGGCTGTGCGTCGAGTAGTGCAGATGACCTCCGAGAATGGCCCGCACGTCTGTGCCCCGGATGACCTCGGCCAGCTCGTTCTGCCGCTGCAGCTCGAGAATGGGCATGAGCGGGATCGTCGTCGGGATCGGCGGGTGGTGCAACGCGATGATCGTGCCCTCGGGCGCCGTGCTGGCGAGCTCGCCCCGCAGCCACTCGAGCTGCTCGGCCGAGAGTTCGCCGTGGTGGTAGCCCGGCACGCTCGTGTCGAGCGCAATCAGGCGGAGCCCGCCGAGAAGGATGCTCGTGACCACCGGATCGGCCAGAGGCTCCTCGTCGAGCAGTTCGACGCGCATCCGGGCCCGGTTGTCGTGGTTGCCCATCACCCACAGCACTCGCGACCCGAGTCTTTCGGCTGCCGGGCCCACGATCCCGCGGATGCGGCGGTAGGCATCGTCTTCTCCGAGGTCGGCGATGTCGCCCGTGAACACCAGCGCTTCGGGCCGGATGCCCGAGCCCTCCAGCTGGCGCAGCGCTTGCGTCAGGGTGGCATCGGTGTCGACCTTGCCGTAGAGCGGCTGTTCTTCCGCCAGGAAGTGGGTGTCGCTGAGGTGGACGATCGTGTGCAGGGGCTCGCCGTACTGGGCCATGATTTCCAGTCTTGCAGATCCAGGAGCCCGGACTCGTCGGCGCTCACAGCCTTAACCAGCCGTTCTCGTTCTCGTAGGCTGCTCCGTCGAGCGCGAGCCCTCCGAGCGTCACGGCCACGGCCCGCGGAGCCATTCCGGTGCGCCGAGCCAGGTCAGAGACCCCGCGGGCGGATCGTGCGCTCAGGGCGTCCAGCACCCTGGTCGCATCCGGACCGGAAGCCGTCCGGGCACTCGCCGAATCTCCGGTGGCCGTCGCTGTCGCCCCTGCAGGGGAGGATGACCCGACCGAACGGGCGTCCGGTGACCCCAGCACCATCTCGACGACGTCGGCCGTCGACGTCACACACACCGCGTCGTATTCGCGGAGGAGACGGTGACAACCCGCCGAAGTGACGCTCGTCACCGGTCCGGGGACTGCTCCGAGCGGACGCCCCAATGCTGCGGCATGGCCCGCCGTGTTGAGCGATCCTGACCGTTGACCCGCCTCGACCACGACCGTCGCGTGACTCGCTGCGGCGATCAACCGATTGCGCTGCAGTAATCTACGATGAGCGTGTGACCCACAGCCGATTGCGCGCCGCTATCTACCTTCGCATCTCTCAGGACGCCACCGGCGAGGGCCTGGCGGTGGAGCGCCAGCGGGCCGACTGCGTACACATCGCGCAGAGCCGCGGCTGGGAGGTGGTCGGCGAGTACAGCGATACCGTGAGCGCCAGCAATCGGCGAAAGAAGCGACCCGAGTACGACCGTATGGTCGAGGACTACGAGCGCGGTCGATTCGACGCCCTGGTGTGCTGGGATCTTGACCGGCTCACGCGGCAACCGCGGCAGCTCGAGGACTGGATCGACCGCTCGGAGGAGCGTGGGCTCGTGATCCTCACAGCCAACGGCGAAGCCGACCTTGGAACTGACAACGGTCGGCTGTTCGCCCGCGTCAAAGCCTCCGTCGCCCGTTCCGAGGTTGAGCGGAAAAGCGCACGGCAACGACGAGCGAACGAGCAGCGCATCGAGACGGGGCGCCCAACGCCCGGTCGGCGCCGCTACGGCTACGAGATCGACGGCGTCACTCTTCGCGAGGCCGAGGCAATCGTGGTGCGCCGGATGTACGAGCATGTCGCCGACGGGGGTTCGCTGCGGTCGCTCGCAAGCGCGCTAACGGCCGAGGGTGTCGACCCTGCGCCCGGCGCCTCGTGGACCCCCCGGCGCGTGCGATACATCCTCGACAGCCCCGTCTACGCCGGCAACATCGTGCGACGCGGCGAAACCCTCCCGTCCGCCTTCGTCCAGCCCATCGTCGAACCAGCGTTATCAGAGGCCGTCCGAGCGCTCCTTGCCGATCCCTCGCGCCGCACAAGCCCCGGCCCGACTCCACGGCATCTACTGAGCGGGATCGCCGTGTGCGGGGACTGCGGCGGGCCGCTCACCTACCGTCGTGGCTATCTGTGCACCGCGAATCTGACTCACCCTTTCATCAAGAAGGATCTGCTCGAAGACCTCGTCCGAGAGGCCGTCGCTCGCGCATTCATCACGTCCTCGGCTGAATTGTTCCCCCGCACAGCGGGGGGCAGGGAAATCGTCGATCTCGTGGCGGCGCACGAGCGCAACGTGGAGACAGTGGAGGTGATCATCGCCGACCGCGACGAAGGACTGGTCCCGGCCCCGCTAGCCCGTCGCCGTTTGCTCGAGCTGCGCGATGAGCGCGTGACACTGGAGGAGCAGCTCGAGCGCGCCCGCACATCGAAGAGCGCTGGCGCCGTCCTCCTCGGTGCTGTGCACGACATCATCGACGACCTACCGGGGGCTGGTGCCGACTACGCCGACCTCGAGGCGGAGGTGCTAGCTCGTTTCGACCAGCTCGACTTAGACCGGCAGAGAGACCTCGTCCGTGCTCTGCTCGATGTTCAGGTCGATCATGGGCGCAACGCGCGTCGGCGGGTGCGCGTCTGGCACCGCCTCGCGACCCACCTGAACCCTGATGTGATCCTGGCCGAGGCGGACTGAGCAAACCCTGCCGACCAGGCTGACTACGCGAACGCCCACCCGCCGCCGTGCTGCGAATATCGCGCCGGCGAAACTTGGTGTCCACTCTCTGAGCAGGCCCGGGGCCGCTGGCCCTCTCCTCTGGCATGACCACGCCGGCGAGACGCCGGGAGCGGACCCCGTTCGGGTGAAGTTCTGTGTGTAAGTGACGCTTCCCACGCTGTCTCTAATGAGTGTTCTAGAGCTTCATCTCTCTAAGCACAGAAGAGATATGGATGGGAAGCGACACATACACACGAAGTTTCACCTTCACCGCTGCTCGGTCTGCGCTCCTCCTCTTCTGGCGATCCGGGAGGCCGGCGCTCGCGCGCCCCGGCGAGAACGGGATGGGCACGCCTCTGCTCACTGGATCGCCGCCCGAATGGATCGCCACCATGAACCCTGAAATCCTCACACTCCTCTGCACCTACAGGTCGGCCGACGTGCTCGACGGCTCCGTCGACGTGGTAGCACCGCAGGCACTCGGCGCAGTCGCCGCACCACTTCTCGCGGATGCTGGCTACCGTCGCCAGGACTACTGGGAGACGACCCGCACCTTCCGTGTTGGCGATGCGTGCAGCCGCGTCAGCTACTCGGACTTCTCCGCCGAGACGAAGCAAGTCGTGATCAGCATCCTTGACGAGGCAGCCCCTCGCGCCGAGGGCAACGCCCAGCGCCGCATCACCGCGACACGCACGGCACTCGTGCGGGACGAACGCGGTGCGCGGTCATGGCTGCGGCGCGCTGTGGAGGTGGCCCGCGACCAGATCCCGGACCTCTCCGCCGAGGAAGAGGCACGCATCCCGGCGCCCGTTCGCTCGACTGTTCCAGCTCGCCCTCCGCGGCGCGAGGATGTCGCTATCCAACGTGCGTTGGAGCGCGCGTCCGCCGAAGACGACGCTCGTGTCGTGCTCTCGCGCTGGCTTCCAACGCTGCCTGACGGACCGCATCCGCTGCCCGAAGTCTGGGAGGCGTTCGACGCCGCGCGTCAGCAGTCGAAAGGCGGCCTCGACGCGTATCCCGGAGCGCTCCTGATCGGTCGGAACGCGTTCTATCGGATCGCCGCCGAGCTGGCGGACGTGCGCTCTGTTGGCGCTCGGCGCCGCGTGCTCGAGATCCCGTACGAGTTGCGAGTGCGCTCGCTCCTTCGGCGTCGCCAACTCGTCGCCGCGCTCCGGCTCCAGCGCGCACGATGACGCCCGAAGAGCGACTCGTCGAGATCGCCAACGGCTACGACCCCGACGGCGAGCTCGCCGCCAGCGTGCTCCGACAACTCGCCTGGCGGCTGCGCCACTCGGGAAAGGACTGCGCCAACTGCGGACGAGCACTGGCAATGACCGAGTTCGGCCGCGACGTTCGCAAACGCGACGGTCTCGAGGACAGGTGCAAGGCCTGCGAAGCAGCGCGCCGGCGGCGCATCCGTGCCCTGTCCCGCTAGGGCGGCCCTCTCCTCTTATGACCCAGAAGAGAGCCGTGACCGCCTCGCGCGGTCGCTTATTTTTTGCCGATCTGCCGAAATTCCGGGAGTACCCACATGCCCACCTGCGAGAGATGCGGCGCCGACCTCATCGACCGGCGACCCGAAGCACGGTTCTGTAGCGACAACTGCCGGGCGAAGGCGCGTGCAGCACGCCGCGACCTTCGCCTCGCGACCGCCGAGGAGCTCTGGCACCGCCAGATCGAAGCCATCCACGCCGGCGACACCGACGCCGTCGTCGACACCATCCAAGAGGCCGAGCGCACACTGCTCGGCTGACCACGAAAGGACACCCTATGACCACGAAGTTTCAATCCCACGACGGAGTAGCGGAGTATCTCTTCAGCCACGAACGGCCGCCAGCGTGGCTCGTCGCCGCCGTGCCCGGCGCACCGGCCGCGCAGCGCTCGTGGCAGGCCGCCAACGCTGCTGGCGTCCAAGCGCGCCGCGATCGTCGCGTCTCGACCGTCGCTCTCGCTGCCTTCCGAGCGACCAACCCGCTCGCGGTGGATCTCGAGAAGGCCGAACGTGCGCACCAGGACACCATCGACCGGCTGAACGAGGCGACCCGCACGTCGCTCGCGAAGCTGCGAGCCTTCGACGCGAAGGTCACCAGCACCGACGTCGGCAACGTTCAGAAGGTCGCCTCGACGTTCGCGCTCGAGCAGCACGCCAGGGTCGAAGCCGCCTGGGCGCAGCTCGTCGAAGCTGCGGACGCTCGCGACGAGGCCTACCGCGCCGCCGGCGCCCCGGGAGTGCCCTGGACCGAGCGAGCAGCGCTCGGCGCGAAGGGCGACAACGCGGACGGCGGTAAGCGGTACGCCTTCGAGGTGCTGAACGCCTTCGTGTTCGGTTTCCCGGTCGATGCGGTGGGCGAGGTTCGAGATGGCACCGCCGTAGCGCTGCGCCCAGCCCCGCAAGAGTTCGAAAGCCTCAACGCCTCTGAGCGCAGGGTCATGGGCTTCAAATGATGTCCGCCGAAGAAATCCGAGCCATCGCCGCCGAGGTCATCCTCCGGCACCCGCAGCCCGCGCGCCTCGCTGACACCGACGAGCAGACTCAGCTCACTGCCCAGCGCCGAGCCGAGCGCGACGGCACGACCGCGGAAGCCGTCTACGCGGCGGCCGTCGCCGAGTCGCTCGACCCGTTCGACGCCGCTGCCATCGCACGAGAGGCCCGCCGCCGATGACCGACCCGCAACCACCGGCCAACGCCAAGCCGATCATCATCAACGAGACCGTCTACGTCCCCATCGGCGACAACCCCGACGGTCTCGCCGACTACTTCCCGCTCCTGGATTTCAGGGACCTCGAGCGGGACTAACCGCGGGCCCCGCAGATGCCCGGCCACTGTCGTCCGGCATCCTCGCCCCGCACGCGCGGCGGCTCGAGCCTGCGAGCCCCGCGCACCCCCGCTGTCCGGACGTGTCCCTTTCCGCGCCCGGTCAGCGGGACCACCCCACGACGCGCCACCCGCACCGGCGGCGCCACCTAGGAGACCCATGCCAGAGCCCCTGCCCGCCTTGGTCCGCACCCTCGCCGAGGAGGCGCTCCTGCTCGCACGCACGTTGCACGAAGCCTCGGAGGCGCAGTTTCAACCGGCGCTGACCCCGAAGCCACGCGAGGACACCTCCGAGCGCTCCCGTGGTGGGCATGGTGATCCCGTCGGCGACACGGTCGCAGACCCGCGCCGCCTCGCTCTGCGCGCCCAGGTGGTCGCCGGTGAGGTCCTCCTCGAATCCGCTGTCCGTGCCCTGATCGTCACGCGCCGCCGCGTTGATCGCGCCCTCGCGAGCTGGAACGGCGAGTAGCCATAGCCACAACCCACCTCCTCCCCGCCCAGCGTGCCGATACCCAGAGAGCGAACACCCATGCCTAACCCAGCACCCGCCCTGCTCGCCGAGAGCTACACCCGCCGCATGACGCGCCTCCTGCGCTTCACCGACAGCGACGCACACCTCGTGCCCTACGGACTGAGCGAGCCCCACAACGTGGCCGCGTGGATGAGCCTGCCTGTCGCCGAACGTGTCGCGCACCTGGAGCTCCGCGTCAAAGAGCAGCTCGAGGCGGCGGCCGCCCACCGCAAGCCCGCCAAGGTCACAGCCCCCGCCAGCCCCGCACCACTGCGGCGGCCAGCGGCTGCACCCGAGACTCAGTTCGTCCCCGGGCGCTATTACTCCCCCTGCTCCGGCGGGTGCGGGCGGATGCTGCCCGCCCGCTCTGGCCGCCCCACCGTCACCTACTGCGCCCCGCACTGCCCGGCAAAGGCCAAGCGCTGATGGGATGGGAGACCTCGACCCGACGCGACCGACTCCCTCCCGACTGGCAGCGTCGGCGCCTGGTCGTCCTAGGACGCGACGGCTACCGCTGCCAGGCTCGTGACTCACAGGAGAACCAGTGCACCGAGCGCGCCAACCAGGTCGACCACATCGAGCACGGCGACGACCACAGTCTCGGCAACCTCCAGTCTCTATGCCGATGGCACCACGCCCGCAAGTCCTCCGCCGAAGGCCATGCCGCACAGCGGCCCCGGCTTCGTCGCGCACGTGACCCCGAGCCTCACCCCGGAGCGATCTGAGTGATCCTCGGACCTGGGGAGGGTCTCTAAGGGGTAACGACGCATCGCCGTTTCGGCATATAGGCGCTGGCAGAGCGGGGCCTAAACCGAATCGACCTATCTCGCCGGAGGCGACTCCGCACGCAATCGAAAGGCCCTCAAATTATGACGACCCCTGAATCGCTTGACCTCGGAGACTCCGGCTCCGCGCTCTGGACCGCCCTCACCGAGCTCGTCGACTTCGACGTCCACGAGACCTCCCTACTCACCGAGGCGTGCCGCATCAAAGACCGACTCGACGCGCTGGACGTCATCATCCGCGCCGAAGGGGTCACTGTCACATCGCCCCAGGGCGTGAAGGCACACCCCGCCGTCGTCGAAGCCCGTAACCAGCAGCTCACGCTCGCGCGACTCCTCGCCTCGCTCCGCATCCCGGACGAAGACGACGTCCGCCCGCAGCGTCGCGGCGCCGCCCGGGGCAGCTACTCCCGGAAGGTCTGACCATGGCGACCCGCAGGCCCCGCACACCGGCGCCCCAGGTCGACGCCAACGGCCGGCACCCCGTCGCGGCGCTGCCGCCCCTGCCACTCGACCCGGCGCGCGTCGCCGAGGTCGGCGCGCTCCGTGCAGCTGTGGACGCCGTCGCCCTGCATCCTGTTGTGCTCGATGCCCAGGCGTACGCCCGTCAGACACGGCCGCGTGACATGGCCATCTTCAACCTCACTGGCGCGCTTGCCGCCCGCACCGCGCAGCGCGCGCACGACGATCCCGCCCCCTTCCGCGGAGCGCCCGTCTGAGCTCCTCAAGCCGCTCCGTGTCCCAGACCCTCGCAACGTTACTGAAAGGCGCTGAACAATCCGCCTGTGATTTGTCAACGGCGCGTCGTCAGCACTGGAGAACCCCCCGACTTGCGACTTCCCCGCCCTCGCTGGCAACCCTCACGGGTCGTCGAGCGGGGGCTTTTCGCGTTTGGACCGGCGCCACGTCCCGGCCATCGGTCTAGAGGATCTCGCGCAGTCTCGTCACGGCGTCCTCGGCAGTCATGAACGCGCCCAACGAGTAGCCGAATTCGGTCTGGTCACTGTCGTCGGCGTGGCTGAGTCGGTATCCATCGGCCTCGTGCTCGACCCGCCACGGAGTCTCGATGAGGGCGCCGTCGATCTCCTGAACGACCCAGTAGTGATCGTCTTCGATGCCGCGAGCCAGGAAGAACATGCCGCCGATCGTACGCCGTTGCTTATTCCATGATGCTGATCAAGCCTGCTGTGATTTCTGACCGGCCTTAACGACGATCAGGGCGACGATCATGACTACGCCGAGGACCGCTAGCGCGATTCCAAATATGATCCACCCTTGAAACTCTGAGCCTGCATCGAAATCCAGGTACTCGAGCCCACCGAGCATCGTTAGCAGGTCGTTAGCGTTTCTTGCGTCTTGAGCGGCGTTGTTCGCAACAGCCGCAATCACGCCCCCGATCACAACCAATGCAGCGCCCCCGAAGGCGAGGAATCGTTGGGCCGGGTTCTGCAACGCATCGAGCAGTTTGTCGATCCAGTAGGCGGGTTCGTACTTCTTGAGCGTCACCATTTGGTAGTCCTCCGCGGTAATCCTGAGCCGAGCAGTCCTCTAGTCAATAGTCAGCACCGAATCCATTCCGCGATAAGGGTGATACGAGAACGCATCTGGGTTGCGCCTGCGACCGAGGGCGCTTCTCTTCCGCAATGGCTGTCGTCGAAGTTGCTGATCATGGTGACCCCCGGTGCTGTGCCTGAAGCCTAGCGGGATCGACAAATGTCGAGAGGACCCCATTTGGGGGCCAATGCAAATGCATGGAGTCCGCTAGCGTGATCCTTCTCACAGCAACAGGGGGAAGCACCATGAGTCACGCAGCACCGCCACCGCCCGCAGGTTGGTACCCAGACACCGACCAGCCCGGAAACGAACGCTACTGGGATGGCACCCAGTGGACCGACACCCGCAGACCCGTCCTTACCGCACCGCCGCCCTATGTTCCGGCAGCGCCGCCTGTCAAGGCTCCCGGCCAGGGCCTCGCCACGGCAGCTCTCGTGCTCGGCATCATCGGCGCCGTGTTCGCATTCATTCCTGGGGTCACCGGCCTAGCTATCGTCCTAGGGCTGCTCGCAGCGATCTTGGGCGGCGTCGCCCTGATGCGCAAGACACCCGGCCGTCAGCGGGCCGCCATCGGCTCCATTCTTGGCGGCGCAGCGTTCATCGTCGCAATCGTCATGACAATCGTGTACGGGGTCATTGGCGCGGGGGCCATCAACGCAGCAGTCACATCCGAGACGTCGCAAACGGCTCCCGCCGAACCGGCACCGACGCCAACGGAGGCACCAGAGCCAACGTCGACACCGACACCGACACCGACACCAACTCCGGAGCCGATTCCGGAACCAGTCGCCGCACCGTTTGATCCGGCCCAGTACCTCGAGGCTGCTGACCGCGACTATGCGCTGCTGGTGAAGACACCTGACGACCATGTCGGAGACAAGATCGTCTCGTACGGTGAGATCATCCAGTTCGACTCCGCGACCGGCCCGTGCCAGTTCCGAGCCAGCACCTCCGGTACGCAGAAGGAGTACTCCTACGAGTACGACCAGAACACGCTGATCTATGCAGGCGACAGCGAGACAAGCTGCCCGCTCCTCGACGCCACGGTGCAGGGCGATATCGTCAAGATGTACGTGACGGTCATGGGTAGCTACTCCTACGACACCCAGATCGGCGGCAACACCACGGTGCCGCTGTTCCAGGTGGACGGACTCGAGCTCCTACCACCCACCGAGTACTGAGCAGCCTACGCGCGTTCACTCCGAGGCTTCTGAAGGAACAGCCCCCGCCGGCAACCCTCACGGGTCGTCGAGCGGGGGCTCTTCGTGCTTGGCTTTACGCCACGTCGCGGACCCACGTCCAGGTCTGCTCCCGAAGCCAACCCTTCATGCCGCGAAGGTCGAAGTCCGTCGCGAGCACGAGATCGTTGTCGTCGACGATCTCCCGTGCAGCATCGAACACCGTTTGCGACGTGATCGACGCCCCGGTGATGATCCAGGTGGAGTCCATCACATGCGCCCACGCGCCCATCGACTTCAGCTTCTCGTAGAGCTTCTCGTACTTCTGACCCGGTGTCTTGAGGTCGTAAGTGAGCAGTACAGCGGTCATTCTTGTTCTCCTCGGAACGTCCCGCCGCTTCCCCGTACGGCCCCGCGTGTCATTCGCATCTTGCGCACGCGCGGCCTATCCTGATGGTGAATCTCCGTCTAAAGCGATTCATCAGGAAGCCCGAGTCACGGCGAGAGCCCGCACTTCGGGCTTTCTGTGTTCCTGCAATCAGCCTCCCAGTCAACTGGGGCCTCTGGGTCGCGACACGCCGTGAGTCAATGCAAATCTGTGTGACTCAGCTGTGACAGGATTGTCTGTTTTCCGCGGCGCCGTGGCCAAACTCGGTGTCGAGAGGACGCGCCGGGCTTTTCTGCGTTTGGGCACCCAGACGGGCAGCGGTGAGCGCCTGCTCGCGTATCCAGGTCGACGGCGCCATCTCGTCGCGATCTGCGGCAGCCTCGACGAGAGCATCCTCCTCGGGCGTGAAGCGCACACTTCGCGTTCGCGTCAACGTCGGGTCGACAGACTTGGGGCGCCCTCCTGCGTGCTTCACAGCCTCAGTATATCCGTAACACGAAAACTAGTTTCCGTGTTACAGTTTCCTCAACTACCAGGGGGCAAGAATGAGTGACGTATTGCAGTCCATCGCCAGCGACCTTTATGCCGTGGTGGGCGACGCCATCGACGAGGTCGAGTTTGCACGCCTCGTCGACACAGTCGCCGCGCACAGACTGCTAATCGATGGAGGCATCGGCGCCGGGAACTGACGCTCGCCTAGGTTCATCGGCGCCGGAACGACCCTCGGCTGCGCTCCAACTGGGCACCAGCGAGCGCGTCTGCCAATCTCCGACCGCCGTTACAGTGCTGCTCTTTCCTTTTCGCCGCCTGACCCGTGTCACATATTCGACGACCGGGCGTCCACGGTCAAAGTGCGCGATCGCCGGGCTGGTGTCGACCCCGCGAGTGAAGACCCACTGCACATGACCATTTCGCCCTATCGAGTACGGCACCGCCGGATCACGGACGCCGTCCAGGACGAGGTATCCCGGTTCGGTTGCCACCTCGATGATTCCGCCCGGCGCGTCCGAGCGGCGCACGCGCAGCTCGCTACCGTCAGGCTGGGCGAGTTCCCAGTAGGCGTCGACGATCTGGGTTGACGCATCCCCGACGTTCGTGACGATCATCTCGAGTTCCCAACCCGTAGAGGTCACCCGCCCTGTGCTGACGTTTATTTCGCCTGTGTCCCGCATGAGACCCGAGACCGAGAGAACTGGCCTATCCCACCGAGCCACCCTGACCAACTGCCACCCTAGGGAGAATAAGGCGAGCGCGAAGGCCAAAGAAGCGACGATGTCAGCGTACATGGCGCCAACCTACCAAGCCCCTTCGCCCACTCCGGCACGCCATGCCTCACTGACTTCGCCCGGTCGGCACGCCCGTCACCGCCGACGCCCACACCCAGACCCGATGGGTCGCACCGCTGCGCATCTCGAACTCGACCCAGAAGGCTCGGTCGGTCCACGCCACGGCACGGCCACGCACCCGCACCGGCGTCTCCGGGAACCGCACCCACGCCTCGACCTCGGGCGGCTCCTCCGCCTCGCGCACCGCGCCGGCGCCACGCTCCGCCTCTGAGAGCGAGATGGGCATCGGCCGCGTGACCGCCTCGGTGACGGCGGCGTCGGTGAGATCCGATCCGTAGCGGCGATTCTGCCCCATGATTCGAACATATCTTCGAACTACGCGACTCGCCAAGCGAGCGACTCTCACGCACTTATTTGCAATTGCGCTGCAGAAAGCGCCACTTCGTGGGCGACGACCCGCACGGGAGCTCGGACACGATCGCCCCGGAGGATGCGACACGCAGCAGCAGGTCGTGGTGCGCCGCCGGGTACAAGCGGTCGACACCACCGGCGAGGAACGCGATCGTGGTGCCGCGACTCGCGAGGCAGGCGCGATGCGCCATGCCGTCGATTCCATACGCGGCGCCGGAGACGATGGCGAAACCGCGATCACTCAGACCGGAGGCCAGGTCCATCGCCACATGTTCGCCGTAGTTCGTGGCGTCGCGGGACCCGACGATCGCGATCGCACCACCAGGGCGATCGAGTGCCGCGACATCGCCGCGCACCCAGAGACCGATCGGGGCGTGCTCTCCCAGCACCTCGAGCGACCCGGGCCAGGCGGGATCGGCCGGCGTGACGAAGCGGGTTCGGCACTGGATCGCCGATCGCAGAGCCGCGACCACCAGCTTCGACGACAGTCTCGGTCGCCAACGCTCACAGGCTGCGACGACGTCGCCGACACCGAGCTCGAACGATGAGTCCACTTCCGCGCAGGCGGCGAGCCAGTCCTGCGGCGAGCGCCCTTCGATGAGCATCGACAGCGCCCGGTCGGCGCCGATCGAACCCACAAGGAGACCGGCCACGGCATCTCCGGGCTCGACGAGCGCCGACCACGTGGCGGTGGCGAAGATGCGCGCGACCGTTGCGTCGTCGAGCTCAGGGATCCCCCGCTCTTCCGAAGCGGCGTGAGTCGGCGCCTCACGGGCCGCAGCGCGACCGGGCAGATCCGCGGACCCTCGGCTCACCGCTTCGACGAGCGACCGCACGAGCGGCCGTTCCAGGTGATGCACCCTCACGACGCCACCGACTTCCGCAGAAAGAGAGCCCAGCCCACGTGGTCGCTCGTGGGCGTTGATGCCCCCTCGAGATCCGCGATGGTCCACGCGACCCGGAGCACGCGGTCGTACCCGCGCATCGTCAGGCTTCCGCGCTCGAGCGCGCGATCGATCGCGGCTGTGGCACCGATGGGGAGCCGCCGCTCCCCCGAACGGAACCACGAGCCCGGCACCTCGGCGTTCGTCTTCCAAACAGTGCCGGCGAGGCGCTCCCGCGCGACGGCCCTGGCCTGTTCCACCCGCAACCGTGCGGTGCGAGTGGACACGCGCGATCCTTCGTCGCTCATCAGCCGGACCGCCGAGGTCGTGACGCGCTTCACCCGCAGCTGCAGGTCGACCCGGTCGAGGAGAGGGCCCGACATCCGCGACAGGTAGCGCCGGCGCATGATGGGTGTGCAGGTGCACGGGATGTCTGACGTTCCGAACTGACCGCACGGGCACGGGTTTGCAGCGAGCACGAGCTGAAACCTTCCAGGAAAGTGGGCGACGGCCGCCGCGCGATGGATGGTGATGCTTCCGGACTCCAGCGGCTGACGCAGCGCGTCGAGCACGGCGGTCGGGAACTCCGGCGCTTCGTCGAGAAAGAGGATCCCGTGCGCAGCCCGCGCGGCGGCACCGGGACGGATGACCTTCGATCCACCACCCACCAGCGCCGCTGCCGACGACGTGTGGTGCGGGCTCTCGAGCGGCGGCCGCGTCAGCAGACCGTTGACCGGGCGGCCCGAGAGTGACGACAACGAGGTGACGACGAGCGATTGCTCGGCGTCGAGGTCGGGCAGAAGACCCGGCAGGCGCTCCGCCAGCATCGTCTTGCCGGCTCCGGGCGGCCCGAGCATCATCAGGTGATGGCCGCCGGCCGCCGCGACCACCAGCGCCTCGACCGCATCGGGATTGCCCACCACGTCGGCCAGGTCGCCTGCGGAAGGAGCAGGTGGCGACAGCGCGATCTGCCGGATCGTCTCCACCGGGTTCGGTTCGAGGTCGGCCCCATGGCGGATCAGCGCCTCGCGCAGCGACGCCACCGTCATCACCTCGACGTCGGGCACGAGCATGGCCTCGTCTTCGTTGCCCCTCGGCACGACGAATCGCCGAAAGCCGGCTGCCCGAGCCGCGACCATGGCGGGCAGAAGACCCTGCATCGGCCGCACCCGCCCATCGAGGCTCAGCTCCCCCAGGTGCACCACGGAGGAGATCGCGTCGACCGCGATACCGCCCTCTGCCGCCAATACGGCGACAGCGATGGCCAGGTCGTAGGTGGAGCCTTGTTTCGGCAAGGAGGCCGGGGAGAGGTTCACGACGATCTTCTTGGCCGGCAATGGGCATCCGTTGTTCGCCGCCGCCGCGCGCACGCGGTCTTTCGCGTCGGAGAGCGCCGCATCGGGCAGCCCGATCAACTGGAAACCCGGGATCTGGTTGGCGATGTGCGCTTCGACTTCGACCACGGCGCCCGTCATTCCGAGCAGCGCCACCGAGAGTGTGCGCGCCACCATCAGGACACACCCCGCAGATGCTGGATGCTCGGCTCGCCGTACCCGGGCCACAGGATTCCCACCACGTCGACCCGGCACTCCGGATGTCGCCTCCCCGGGTGTTCGGCCAGCCAAGCCGAGGCGAGCAGGTGAAGGCGTCGGAGCTTCGCGGGTGTGATGGCCTCGAATGGATGACCGAACGCATCCGATGTTCGCGTCTTCACCTCGACGACCACGAGCACCGGCCCGTCGTAGGCCACGATGTCGATCTCGCCCACCGGGCAGCGCCAATTGCGCGCCACCAGCCGGAACCCCGACTTCTCCAGGGTGCTCGCCGCGAACTCCTCGCCGCGCCGGCCCAATTCATCTTTCGCCTTCATCACTACCTCCGCGACAAGAGTGCCGAGGCAGGAGGAGCGGAAGATCGAGTGGACGAAAACTGGGGACGGCTACCCACTCACCCCGAAGATGTGCAGGAGTGGAGGGGCGAAGGGAGATCCCTACTCGTCGAGCGCGAGTTCCTTGGGCAGTTCGAAGTCTTTGCTCGAGAGCTCTTCGACATTGACGTCTTTGAAGGTCAGCACGCGCACCGACTTCACGAAGCGGTCGGAACGATAGACGTCCCACACCCAGACGTCGTTCATGGTGAGCTCGAAGTAGAAGTCGTGCTCGGTGTCGCGGCGAGCCAGTTCGACCTCATTGGCGAGGTAGAACCGGCGCTCCGTCTCGATCACGTACTTGAACTGCGAAACCACGTCGCGATACTCGCGGTAGAGCGCCAACTCGACCTCTCGGTCGTAGTCTTCGAATTCGTCGTCGTCCATCGTGGCTCCAGTCTAGGCCGCGGATCCGTCGGCCGTCGCCCCGAGCGACTCCCGAGCGAGCTGCACACGGTCCTCGAGCCCGAGACCATCGACGGCCTCCAGACCCTCGACGCCTTCCAGACCGTCGAGTGCGATCGAAGCCTCCTCCGTCGGCGCGGCCATCATCTTGCTGAGCCAGGTGTGCCGATGCAACTCCGACGGGCCGTGCGAAAGGATCGCGTCGCGGTGCTCCTCGCTCGCATACCCCTTGTTGCGCACCCAGCCGTACTGCGGGAACGAGCCGTCGTGCTCGATCATCAGGCGATCCCGCGCCACCTTCGAGATGACGGATGCGGCGGCGACGGATGCGCAGTCACGGTCGGCCTTGATCCTGGTGCGGACCGTCAGCGGTCGAGACACGGCCGGCGTGAGCCAGTCCCACTGGCCGTCCAGGATGATCGTGGCCGACGACACGTCGATGCCCGCAGCGGCGAGCTCCTCGAGTGCTCGAGCGCCGGCGAGTCCGAGGCACGCGCTGATGCCGATCCGGTCGATCTCGAGCGCTGAGGCATAGCCCACGGCGTGCGCCAGACCCCAGGCGCGGGCGACCGGTGCCAGTTCTTCGCGGCGGGGCTCGGCCAGCATCTTCGAGTCCCGCAGACCCTTGGGCACCGACCGGGTTGCCCGAACGTCGATGAGGCACAGTCCGACGGCCACCGGTCCGGCGAGAGCACCCCGGCCGACCTCGTCGCAGCCGATCACGAGTCCGCTGTGCGGCGGCCCGGCAGCGACATCCGCAACATCGGCGACCCCGACCCCGCCCCCGACCTCGATCGGGAGGCCACCGTCAACGACTCGCGGTGCCGCCCTGCGCCGCCGACCGAGTCCGACGATCTCTCGCTCGAACTTCAGCGTGGGGTCGGCGACGGGGGTCATTCGTCGGGCCCCGCACCCACACTCGTGGACGTCGGAGCCCCCACCTCGGCGGGTGCCCCATCCGGAATTCCGCTGAAGACGTTGCCGTAGTTGTCGAGCCAGGTCCAGTGATCGGCCGGCCAGGTCACGAGGATGGCGCGACCCACCACATTGCCCTCAGGCACGAAGCCGTTGCCCGGTTTGTCTTGATTGAACCGGGAATCGGCCGAGTTGTAGCGGTTGTCGCCCATCACCCAGAGCGAATCCGGGGGCACTGTGATGTCGAAGGGCTCCTGCGAGACGGCGGAGACCCCATCCGGGAGCTTCAGATAGGCCGTCTCGTCGAGCGGAATGCCGTTCACCGACATCTGCCCCAACGCGTTGCAGCAGACGACGTGATCGCCCGGCAAGCCGATGACGCGCTTGATCAGGTGGTCGTTCGCGTCGTCGGCTGCGAGGCCCACGCCTTCGAGCACCCAGTCGATGCCGGCGGCCAAGGGATTCTTGTCGGGCTCGGCCGTGGGCGGCAGCCAGCCGCCCGGGTCTTTGAACACCACGACGTCGCCGCGCGAGAGCGGCATCACGTTCGGCTCCAGCTGGTTCACCAGGATGCGATCGTCGATCTGCAGAGTGTTCTCCATCGACCCCGAGGGGATGTAGAACGACCGCACCAAGAACGTCTTGATGAGAACGGACGCGAGCAGTGCGATCAAGAAGATGATCAGCAGGTCGCGAACGAAGAGCCACGCGCTCCGGGATCGCCTCGGACGCTGGTCGTCCGCTTCTTCTTCCCGCGAGGGCAGGGATGTTTCTGTCATTTAACCGCCTGAGCTCCCGAACCACTGTAGTGGTCGGGAGCTCAGGATAATCGACGTCATGCGCGAGGCATGCAGCGAATTCGGAGACTACGCGTCGCGCTTCTCTTTGATCTTGGCCTTCTTGCCGCGGAGGTTGCGGAGGTAGTAGAGCTTCGCGCGACGGACGTCACCGCGGGTGACGACCTCGATGTGGTCGATGACCGGGGAGTGCACCGGGAAGGTACGCTCGACGCCGACCTGGAAGCTGACCTTGCGCACGGTGAAGCTCTCGCGCACGCCCTCGTTCTTACGGGCGATCACGACGCCCTGGAAGATCTGGATACGCGAACGCGTACCTTCGATGATGTTCACGTGCACCTTGACGGTGTCGCCGGCACGGAAGTCGGGGATGTCGGTGCGGAGCGAGGCCGCATCGACGGAATCGAGGATATGCATGAGTGTGTTCGCAATCTGTACCCGCCACAGGTCGACTACGGCTTCGGTTTCAGTAGAAGATGTGCCTGAGAAATGCTGGCTCCCCTGTGGCAGAGCCTGGCCGCGGCACAAGGGTCAATTGTGCCATAGATGACGCGGGCCGCGCAAAGCGGTGCAGATCTGCGGAATTCCGGTCAGACCCGGGGCGGCATCGGGCGGTCGCTCGTCTCGATCACGATGTACTCGCCATCCATCCGCGGCTTCTGCGGCGGGCTCTGCAGGCGCGAGGCCTGCTGCGCCTGCGCCTCGAAGGCGGCCAGCGTGGCGCGCACTCGGCGCCGGGTCTCGACGACCAGTTGGATGATTCCCGACCAGAACAGCGCGATGACCGCGACTGCGGACAGCGTTCCGAGCAGGGCAGTGACCGGGGTGAAGAACCCCACGGCCACGATCAGCCCGTGCAGCACGGTCAGCAGCCCCACGTCGAGCCACGAGACGGCGCGTTCGGAGCGCACATCTTTTCGGGCGAAGATCAGGCCCGCGGTGGCCAGCATGGCGACCGTGAGCAACATGACGCCGACGATCAGTCCGATGATCTGCCAGCCGGTGGCAGCGAACACTCCCCAGCCCACCAGTATCCACGCGGGCAGGATCACCGCGGCAGGGAACTGCCAGTAGAAGAAGGCCCGACGGATGATCACCAGACAAGAGTATGCAGCGACTCCGGATGTTCGCTGAGACTTCGGTCGGTAGGGTCTTCATGGGCGCCATGAAATGCCCTGGGAGAGGAACACGATGATCGAGCTCAAGACACCGGCCGAGATCGAGCAGATGCGTCCGGCGGGCGCCTTCGTCGCCGAAGTGCTGACGGAGCTGGCGTCTCGCGTCGCCGTCGGCATGAATCTCCTGTCGCTCGACCGGATCGCGCACGACATGATCCGCGCCCGAGGGGCCGAATCGTGCTACATCGACTACCACCCCTCCTTCGGCGCCTCGCCCTTCGGCAAGGTGCTGTGCACGAGCGTCAACGATGCCGTGCTGCACGGGCTGCCGTACGACTACGCGCTCCGCGATGGAGACGTGCTGAGTCTCGACTTCGCGGCATCCGTCGAAGGGTGGGTCTCCGACTCAGCGCTCACGGTGGTCGTGGGGTCGCCGCGCTCTGCGGAGGACACCCGGCTCATCGAAGTCACCACCGCTGCGCTCGCCGCCGGCATCGCCGCCGCGCAGCCCGGTGGCCGCCTCGGCGACATCTCGGCCGCGATCGGCGCGGTGGCGACCGCCGCGGGCTACGGCATCAACACCGACTTCGGCGGACACGGCGTCGGCCGCACGATGCACGGCGACCCGCACGTGCCGAACAACGGCCGCGCCGGGCGGGGGCTCCCCCTTCGGGCCGGGCTCGTCATTGCGATCGAGCCGTGGTTCCTCGAGACGACCGACAAGATCTACACCGACAAAGACGGGTGGACCCTGCGCTCGGCCGATGGCTCGAACGGGGCGCACATGGAGCACACCGTGGCGATCACGGAGGACGGACCGCTCGTTCTCACCGCCCGGGCGTAGGGCGCCGCCGAGGCTGGGGCGCTCAGGCCTCGGCCGTCTCGGCCTTCTCGGGCGTCTCGGCCCGCAGCAAGTCGGGGCGCACTCGACGGGTGCGCTCGAGCTGCTGCTCGCGGCGCCACGCGTCAATCGCCTTGTGATTGCCGCTCAGGAGGATCGGCGGCACCTCGAGCCCCCGCCACTCCGCCGGCTTCGTGTAGCTCGGATACTCGAGCAACCCGTCTTCGTGCGACTCCTCGACGAGGCTCTCGGGGTTACCCACCACACCGGGGATCAGCCGCCCGATCGCCTCGATCATGGCCATCACCGCGACCTCTCCCCCGTTCAGCACGTAGTCGCCGATGCTCACGAGGCGCACTTCGGCACGCGTGGCGACGTGATCGAAGACGCGCTGGTCGATGCCCTCGTAGCGACCGCATCCGAAGATCAGATGCTCGCGATGCGCCAGCTCGCGGGCCATCTTCTGGGTGAACACCTCACCGGCGGGCGACGGGAAGATGACGAGCGGGGCGGAGGCGTCCGCCCTCTCAGGCGTCGCGTCACCGAGCAGCTCGTCGATCGCCTCGCCCCAGGGTTCGGGCTTCATCACCATGCCCGCGCCGCCACCGTAGGGCGTGTCGTCGACCGTGCGGTGCCGGTCGTGCGTGTACTCGCGGAGGTTGTGCGCCGAGACGTCGAGAAGGCCGCTCTGGCGCGCCTTGCCGAGGAGCGAGATGTCGAGCACGTCGAAGAATTCGGGGAAGATCGTGACGACGTCGATGCGCATCCCCACAGCCTAACGGCGGGCGTCAGAGCAGTTCGGCGCCCGTTCCCAAGCCTGCGCGGAGCTGACGGGGCGACCATCGGTGTTCGTCGCGAGCGACGATCGCGCGGATCACAACGACCACCCGCTCCCACTCGTCCATCACCTGTGCGTAACTGAGACGCAGCACGAGGTATCCGAGCTCGGCGAGGGCGAGGTCGCGGCGGCGGTCCTCGAGGTAGGCGGCGGGCTTGGTGTGCCATTCGCGGCCGTCGGTCTCGACGACGAGGCGGTCTCCGATGAGGAGGTCGACGTTGCCGACCCCGCGGATCTTCACCTGACTGCGCGACGCGATGTTGTAGCGGCGAAGACCGAGGCGCGCCTTGGTCTCCAGGCCAGAGGCTGCGTTCGGATCGGTGAGGGCGAAGTAGGCGCGGAACGTTTTCTGGAGGCCCGCGGCAAGGAATTCGAGTTCAGTGAGCGAGATGCGACCCTGTTTGAGAGCGCTGTCGAGGGTGACGATGGCGTCGATCTTGCTCTGGCACGTGATCGAGTGCAGGAGCGCCCACGCGAAAGAATCGACCGGGCCTTCCGGCTCGTCGAGGAACTGGGCACGATGGGAGCGGTGCAGCACGATGCCGAAACGCTCGGGGCGGCCGAGGGGCACGCGGCGATCGTGGGGCGAGGAGAGGTTCTGGGCGTCGGCGGGCACGCGGATGTGGAGACGGCTGTCAGTCGCGCACCAAAGGTCGTGGCGTTTCAGCACGGACAGACACGAGAGTCTGCCTCCCACGCGCACCGCGCGAATCACGTCGGGCGGCGCATCGGGGAGGCTGACCCAGCCGCGCCGCAGGCGCAGCAGCGAGCCGCGCGCGACGGCGTTGTTGAGTGCCGGTGCCGGGACGCCACGCGCGGCGAGGTAGTCGTTGGACGCGACGCCGCCTGCAGCGGCCAGAATCTCGAACAGATGAGTCATGCTCACCATGATGATGATTAGTTACTACCAAAATGAAGAGGACCGACCCCATATACGGGGTCGGTCCTCTTCATTTACGTAGTTACTCGGCTTGAGGCGGCGCGGGAGCCGGCTCGGGCTCGTCGGGGAGGTCTTCGAAGAGGCCGGCCGGCGGCGTGACCGTCACGATTCCCGTCTCGAGGTCGACCGACGGCACGATCGCCTTGACGAACGGCACCATCACCTCGCCCGCCGGGGTTTTCACGATCAGCAGGTCCTGCGCCGGCATGTGCTCGACGAGACGCACGGTTCCTACCTGCTCGCCCTCACGCACGACCCGCAGGCCGATCAGCTGGTGGTCGTACCAGGCATCGTCTTCGGGCTCTTCCGCGGCCTCGTCGAGGTCGATCCAGAGGATCGCCTTGACGAGACCCTCGGCCGCACTGCGGTCAGGGACTCCCTTGAAGAAGCCGACCGGATGCCCGTTGTACCAACGCATCTCGGTCAGTTCGAGGGTCTTGCCGTGCCAGGGCGACGAGGTCGGCACCTGCAGAGTGAACACCGCGCCCGGAACGAATCGTCGTTCCGGGTCGTCGGTGAACAGCTCCAGCTTGATCGCACCCTTCAGGCCGTGGGCCTTCAGCAGCCGACCCACCCGGAGTTGGGTCTTGTTGTTCTCAGTAATCGGTGTCCACCACGTCTACACGCACACGCTTGCCATCGGCGAGCGCAGTGACGAGGGTGCGCAACGCTTTCGCGGTGCGCCCGGAACGGCCGATCACGCGGCCGAGGTCATCGGGGTGCACCCGCACCTCGAGCACCTCGCCGCGCGGCGAGCTCTTCGTGATGACGCGTACCTCGTCGGGATTGTCGACAATCCCCTTGACGAGGTGCTCGAGAGCCGGAGCGAGCAAGGTCAGGCCTTGTCCGCTGCGTCGTCGGCAACCTCGGCCGCGATCTCGGTGGTCTCGGAGTCGGTCGCCTCAGCGGCCTCGGCGTCGGCAGCAGCCTCGGCCTCGACAGCGGCTTCCTCGACCGGAGCAGCCTTCGGCTCGGCCTTGGGCTTCAGAACCGGCTTCTTCTTCTCGTCGGCGACGAAGGCTTCTTTCTCACCCTTGACGCGAACGGTCGAAACCGCATCCTTGTCGCCCTTGAACTTGCCCCAGTCGCCGGTGAGCTTCAGCAGCGCAGCGACCTGCTCGGTCGGCTGAGCGCCGACCGACAGCCAGTACTGGGCACGCTCGGAGTCGACCTGGATGACCGAGGGCTCCTCGGTGGGGTGGTAGAGACCGATCTCTTCGATGACGCGACCGTCGCGCTTGGTGCGCGAGTCGGCGACGACGATGCGGTAGTACGGCGCGCGGATCTTGCCCAGGCGCTTCAGACGGATTTTGACAGCCACAATTCTCCTGTGTGATGTAAAGGTGGGCGAACTGACAGCCGTGAGCGTGGGGGCACACTCGGCAAAAGCTCTAAGGGAATCCATGCCGCCTGATTAGAGGGTCGGGCGAGGATGGACTCGACTGGCTATTCTGACAGATATTCCCGTCGAAGCGGTAATTCCCGAGAGGTCGCCCATGGAGATCACGTTCGCCGAGTCCCCGCGCTCGACCCTCGGCATCGAATGGGAGATCGCCCTGGTGGAGCAGAGTTCGGGCGATCTGGTGTCGGTCGCCGGCGACGTGATGGATGCGCTGAAGCAGCCCGACGGATCTCAGCACCCCAAGATCACGGGCGAACTCCTGCTCAACACCGTCGAACTCGTCACGGGGGTCCACGACCGCGTGGAGGATGCCGTCAAAGACCTGCAAGGCCAGCTCGCCGAGGTGCGTGCCATCACCGACCCGCTCGACGTGGAACTGATGTGCGCCGGCTCGCATCCGTTCGGTCAGTGGTTCGAGCAGACCGTGACCGACAAGGAGCGCTACCACAAGCTCATCGACCGCACCCAGTGGTGGGGCCGCAACATGATGATCTGGGGCATCCACGTGCACGTCGGCATCGACGATCGCGAGAAGGCGCTGCCGATCGTCAACTCCCTGCTCAACTACTACCCGCATCTGCAGGCCCTCAGCGCCTCGAGCCCGTTCTGGGGCGGCGTGAACACCGGCTACGCGAGCAACCGCGCCCTCATGTTCCAGCAACTGCCCACCGCCGGTCTCCCCTACCAGTTCGGCAGCTGGGCGAACTATGAGGAGTACGTCGACGACCTCATCAAGACCGGCGTCATCAGCGACCACACGGAGGTGCGCTGGGACATCCGCCCGAGCCCGCAATGGGGAACCGTGGAGATGCGGGCCTGCGACGGCCTGTCCAGCCCGGAGGAAATCGGTGCCGTGGCGGCGTTCATCCAGTGCCTGGTCGACGACATGTCGGGTCGCCTCGACGCCGGCGAGGTGTTGCCGACGATGCAGCCCTGGTTCGTGCGCGAGAACAAATGGCGGGCCGCCCGCTACGGCATGGACGCCGAGATCATCCTCGATTCCGCCGGAAACGAAGAACTGGTGACGGATGCGGTGCGCCGCGAACTGGAACGCCTCGCGCCGACCGCGGAACGGCTCGGCTGCGCGGCCGAACTCGATCAGGTGAACCTCATCCTGTCCGGCGGCGCGAGCTACCAGCGCCAGCTCCGCGTCGCCGAGGCGAATGGCGGCAGCCTGCGGGCCGTGGTCGCCTCCCTCACCCGTGAACTCCGCCACGGGTTGAGGTAGATCGACGGCGCCCTAGTTCAGGCTGTCGCGCCACGCCACCAGGTCGCGCGCGCCCTGCAGGTCGATGTCAGGGCCGGAGATGCCGAGCGTGAAGAGCGTCACCCCGAGCTCGAGCTGCTTCTCGAGTTGGGGGACTTCCTCGCCCGATGCCCCGCGCACGCCCGTCGAGATCTCGATCTCGCCGACGTCGCGACCCACCTTCTCGCACCAGTCGCTCAGCACCACGAGCTTGCGCTCGAGCGTCTCGACGTCGGAGAAGGAGTGCCAGATGTCGGCGTGCTCGGCCACGATGCGCAGCGTCTTCTTCTCGCCGCCACCACCGATCAGCACCGGGATGTCGCGCGTGGGCGCCGGGTTCAGCTTCTCCCAGCGAGCCTCGATGCGCGGCAGCGCCTCCGAGAGCGAGTCGAGCCGCGTGCCCGGCGTGCCGAACTCGTAGCCGTACTCGTCGTAGTCGCGCTCGAACCAGCCCGAGCCGATGCCGAACACGAGGCGCCCTTCGGCACCGTCACGGGCGCTGATGTGGTCGACGGTGCGTGCCATGTCGGCGAGCAGGTCGGGGTTGCGGTAGCTGTTGCAGGTGACGAGCGGGCCGAACTGGATGCGCGAAGTCTGCTCGGCCCAGGCGGCCAGCATCGTCCAGCCCTCGAAGTGCAGGCCGTCGGGATCGCCTGAGAGCGGGTAGAAGTGGTCCCAGTTGAAGGCGATGTCGACGCCGAGGTCTTCGAGTTCGGTCAGGGTGTCGCGGATGACCTGATAGGAGGAGTGCTGCGGGGCGATCTGCACGCCGACACGAACCGGCCGAGAGGAAGTTGTCATGTGACAAGCATATTTTCCCGGTCGGTCACCCGATGACCACCCGCTGAATTCTCAGCGAAGGAACCGCTGCAGCGCCTCGAGTTCTTCGGGGCTCGGGTTGGGGGTGCCGTCGGCGGCCTTCGAACCGAGACCGAATCCTGCACCTCCGCCGTTGCCGGCCGCGATCGCCGGCTTCTCACCCGACGCTCGCGCCGCGTTCTCGGCCGCACGCTTCGCGGGGTTGCCCGAGCGGGATCCGCTCTTCTTCTTGGCCTGCGGCTTTCCGCGCCCGCCACCGAAGCCGGCGCCCGGGATCGGCCCCATGCCAGGAACGTTCGGCACCCCGCCCTTGGCCACCGTCTTCATCATCTTCGAGGCCTGCTCGAACCGCTGGATGAGCGAGTTCACCTCGGTGACCGTCATGCCCGAGCCACGGGCGATGCGAAGCCGCCGCGATCCGTTCAGCAGTTTCGGATTCTGCCGCTCGGCCTTCGTCATCGACTGGATGATCGCTTCGGTGCGCACGATCTCCTTCTCGTCGAAGTTCTCGAGCTGCTGCTTCAGGCCGCCCGCACCGGGGAGCATTCCCATCATCTTCTTGATGGAGCCGACGTTCCGCAGCTGCTGCATCTGCTTGAGGAAGTCTTCGAGGGTGAACGAGTCGGTGGCGAACTTCTCCGCGACCGCGCGCGCCTCGTCTTCGTCGAAGGCCGATTGGGCCTGCTCGATGAGCGAGAGCACGTCGCCGAGGTCGAGGATGCGCGACGCCATGCGGTCGGGGTAGAACGGCTCGAAGTCGTCGAGCGTCTCGCCGGTCGACGCGAAGATGATCGGGCGGCCGGTGACGGATGCGACGGACAGCGCCGCGCCACCGCGGGCGTCGCCGTCGAGCTTGGTGAGCACGACGCCCGTGAAGTCGACGCCCTCCTGGAACGCGCGGGCCGTGGCCACCGCGTCCTGGCCGATCATGGCGTCGATGACGAAGAGCACCTCGTCGGGGTCGACGGCCTTACGGATGTCGGCGGCCTGCTTCATCATGTCGGCGTCGACACCGAGGCGGCCGGCGGTGTCGATGATGACCGTGTCGTACTGCTTGTCGACCGCGAACTTGATGGAGTCTTTCGCGACCCGCACCGGATTTCCGACGCCGTTGCCGGGCTCGGGAGCGAAGACCGGCACGCCGGCCTGGCCGCCCACGATCTGCAGCTGGTTGACGGCGTTGGGGCGCTGAAGGTCGGCGGCGACCAGCAGCGGGGTGTGGTTGTCTTTCGCGAGCCACTTCGCGAGCTTGCCCGCGAGGGTCGTCTTGCCGGCGCCCTGGAGGCCGGCGAGCATGATGACGGTCGGCGGCTTCTTCGCGAACTCGAGCCGGCGCTGCGTGCCGCCGAGAATCTGCACGAGCTCCTCGTTGACGATCTGCACCACCTGCTGAGCGGGGTTCAGGGCCTTGTTGACCTCGTCGCCGAGTGCGCGCTCGCGCACCCTGCCCGTGAACTCCTTGACGACCTCGAGTGCGACGTCGGCGTCGAGCAGGGCGCGACGAATCTCGCGCACGGTCGAATCGACGTCGGCGGGGCTCAGCTTTCCCTTCGTGCGGAGATTCTTGAAGGTTTCGGCGAGCCTGTCCGAGAGAGTTCCAAAAGTAGCCATCGTGCATCCAGTTTAACCGGTCCGGGCTGACAGTCGGGCGAGGGCATGCAAGGCGTCTGCAGAACGGGTGTGTGCATCCGATTTCATTAGCCAAGCTAATGAGCGTATGCTAACTACATGACCGTCGACACCCCCTCCCGCTCGCTGAGCACGGAGCTGCGTGCGGCGACGCTGCGGCTGGCCCGCCGGCTCCGCCGCGAGAAGGCCGACGACGAGCTGAGCGACGCCCAGGCCGGAGTGCTGGCGGTGGTTCTGCGCGACGGCCCGATGACGCCGGTTGCCCTCAGCGCCCGCGAGCACGTCACGCCGCCTTCGATGAACCGCACCCTCAACGCCCTCGAGCGCTCGGGCTACGTGGTGCGTGCCCGCAGCGACGACGATCGCCGGCTCGTGCTCGTGACACTGACGGATGCCGGCCGTCAGGTCGTGCTCGAGACCCGCCGTCGCCGAGACGCCTGGCTCGACCGCCGCCTCGCCTCGTTGAGCGACGAGGAGCTCGACCTGCTCGAACGGGCCGCCGCCGTCATCCGCCGGATGGTCGACGAATGAGCGCGATGTTCCGCTCGCTCTCCAGCATCAACTACCGCATCTGGTTCGCGGGCGCCCTCGTGTCGAATGTCGGCACCTGGATGCAGCGCACGGCTCAGGACTGGATCGTGCTCACCGAACTCACCAACCACGATGCGGCGGCACTCGGCATCACGGTGGCGTTGCAGCTCGGCCCGCAGCTGTTGCTCGTTCCCGTGTCGGGCCTCATCGCCGACCGATTGAACAAACGACACACCCTCATGGTCACGCAGATCGCGATGGGTGCGCTGGGGCTCGCGCTCGGCATCATCGTGCTCACGGGCACGGCACAGCTGTGGATCGTCTACGTCTTCGCCCTGCTCCTCGGCATCGCGTCGGCGATCGACGCGCCCGTGCGCCAGACCTTCGTGGCCGAGCTCGTCTCGGGTGCGAACGTCTCGAACGCGGTCGCCCTCAACTCGGCGGCGTTCAACGCGGCCCGCACCATCGGGCCGGCGATCGCGGGGCTCCTGGTGGCGGTGATCGGTGCCGGGTGGGTGTTCATCATCAACGCCGTCACGTTCGCGGCGGTGGTGGTGTCGCTGAAGTTCATCCGTATCGGAGCGGCCCAGCTGATGAAGCAGGCGCCGCGGGCGAAGGGCCAGCTACTGGCCGGTCTGCACTACGTGCGAGGGCGGCCGGATCTGCTGATCATCTTCGTCATCGTGTTCGTGATCGGCACCTTCGGCTTCAACTACCAGATCTTCACCTCGACCATGGCGACCGTGGAGTTCGGTCAGGGTTCGGCCGGGTTCGGGTTGCTCACATCGATCATGGCGATCGGATCGGTCGCCGGTGCGCTGGTGTCGGCCAGTCGCGATCGGCCGCGGGTGCAGCTCGTTTTCCTCGCGAGCGCCGCGTTCGGCGTCAGCGCCCTGGCCGCGGCGCTCGCACCGAGCTACTGGGTGTTCGCGGGTGCGCTCGTGCTGATCGGGTTCTCGGGGCAGATCCTCATGACCACCGCCAACGGCACGGTGCAGACCACGACCGACCCCATGATGCGCGGGCGTGTGATGGCGCTCTACATGGCGATCTTCATGGGAGGCACTCCGATCGGCGCGCCTCTCGTGGGCGCCATCGCCAACACGCTCGGCCCGCGGTGGGCACTCGGGGTCGCCGCACTTGCAGGCGTGGTGGCGTTCCTCATCGGCGCTGCCTGGCTCGTGCTGCACCGAAAGCTGCGGGTGCGGCTCGGGCCCGACCGCCGCCCGCATTTCGTCTTCGGTCGCGCCGGCAACGAGACCCTCACGGGCTCCTTCGCCGCGGTCGCCCCGCGCGACGAGGAACTCGAGGAGGACTTCGCGCTGGACGAGGCGGACGCCAAGCGCGCCTGAAGATCGCCCCGGCACCGAACGCACCAGGCCGCACCCGAACGCCACGGTCCGTACGCGAACGCGAACGCGAACGCGATCGCGAACGCGACGGGCCGCTTCGGGCCGACCCAGGGTGAGCGCGCGGCCGCGTCAGCGACCGCACGCGAACATGTCGCGCGGCGCCGGGCAGGGACCGGCGACGCCCGAGGACGCCGCGCAAAGCACGGCGCCCGAGGCAGAATGGCCCCATGCGCTACGGAATCGTCATCCTCCCCCAAGACCCCTGGCCCGAATCGCGCCGCAAGTGGGTGCTGGCCGAGGAGCTCGGCTTCGATCACGCTTGGACGTACGACCACCTCTCCTGGCGCTCGCTCGCCGATGAGCCGTGGTGCGCCACCATCCCGCTGCTCACGGCTGCCGCCACCGCGACGACGCGCATCCGGCTCGGCACCTTCGTGGCCTCGCCGAACTTCCGGCATCCGGTTCCGCTCGCCAAAGACCTGGCCACTCTCGACGACATCTCGGGCGGCCGATTCACCTTCGGCGTCGGATCGGGTGGCACCGGATTCGACGCGTTCGTGCTCGGTCAAGAGCAGCTGACCGCGCGGCAGCGCCACGAACGCTTCGCCGAGTTCGTGGAGATGCTCGACGAACTGTTGCGTTTCGAGAGCGCAGGGTCGGGCGGGATCTCGGCGTCCGGAGACTGGTACACCGCGCATGAAGCCCGCATGGTGGGAGCGCCGGCGCAGGTGCCGCGGATGCCGTTCATGCTGGCCGCGAACGGACCGAAGGGGCTCGCACTCGTGGCGCGTTTCGGACAGAGCTGGGTGACGACGGGTGCCGAAGGCGCGACCGGCGAGGACTGGTGGCGGTCGGTGGCCGAGCTGTCGCACCGGCTCGACGATGCGGCCGAGGCCGCCGGGCGCGATCCGCTCTCGATCGATCGTGTGCTCTCCCTCGACAACCCGGAGGTGTACTCGCTGTCGAGTGTCGCCGCCTTCGACGACAGGGTCGGGCGGGCCGCCGAGCTGGGATTCACCGACGTGATCAGCCACTGGCCTCGGCGCGACGGCCTTTACGCTGGTTCGGAAGAGGTTCTCGAGGAGGTCGCGGCACGCATCCGTTCGGCCTGATAGGCGAAACCGGCCCGACGGGTCTGCGGTGATCGGCCTGACGGGTCTACGGTGTTCGGTATGAGTATCGGAGGCGGTATCGCGCTGATCGTCATCGGCGCCATCCTGGTGTTCGCGCTGAACATCCAACTGGAGTGGATCGACCTCGACCTGGTCGGTTACATCCTCATGGGTGCGGGGGTGCTGGTGCTGATCATCGGCATCGTCCTGCTGCTGCGGAGGCGGCAATCGATCTCGACCACGCGCACGGGCGTCGATCCGGCCAGCGGCGAGCAGATCACGCGCCGTACCACGGAGAGCGACGACCCGCTGCGCTGACCGGTCGGCTCACGAGACCTCGGCCACCTGCGCGACCGAGAAGTTGTCGCGGAACACGTGATCGGGATCGTAGCGCCGCTTGAGCGCCCGAAGACGTGCGAGGGTCGCGGTCGGGAAGGCATCGGTCACCCGATCCGGGCGGAGGTCCGTTTCGAAGCTCAGATAGAGCCCGTCGAAATGCACGAGCAGCTCGTCCCACACCTCGTCGAGGCGCTCCCGGCGCGATCCGAACGCCACCACGGAGAAGTTCGCTGAGCGGTGCGCATAGGCCGTGGCATCGGGGTCGATGTCGGCGACGGCTCCGCCCACCGAGCGGATCTGGAAGAAGTAGACCGCGCCCGTTTCGAGCATCCGGGTCGCCGCCTGGGCGAACTCAGGCGTGATGTGGTCGATCAGGCCGGATCGCGATGTCGGCTCGCCGCGCCCGTCGTGGTCGCCGCCTTGCGCATTCGCCATCACGGCGGAGTAGGGAAGGAGCTGCACCGACTGGTCGACCAGTGGGGCGGTGTCGGCGAGCGGCTGGAGGCGATCGACGATCGTCTCGGGGTCGTCGGAGTCGACCACGGCGAGCACCTGCGCGATGGCGGGCTGGCCCGGCCGCGGGCCGCCCATGATGAGAAAACTGGTGAGGTCGCGCGGCGCGTTCTCGACGGCGGAGCCCCAACGCTCGAGAAACCCGGCGGTGTCGCTCGCGTCGAAGGCGAGCTGGGCCCAGCCGACGTCGCCCACCGTGTCGACCTCGAACTCGAACGAGACCACGATGCCGACGTTGGCGCCGGCTCCACGCACCGCCCAGAAGAGCTCGGAGTTCTCGTCGTCGCTCGCCCGCACCAGCCGACCGTCAGCGAGCACGATCTCAACGGCGCGCAGGTGGTCGATGGTCAGCCCGTGTTCGCGCACCAGCCAGCCGATGCCGCCGGCCGTCGCGAGGCCCCCGACCCCCACTCCCCCGTAGTCGCCGGAGCTGAGGGCCCAGCCATGCTCGGCGAGTGCGGCGGCGACGTCCATCCAGCGGGCGCCGGGCTGGATGCGCACGCGCCGGGTCGCCTCGTCGAGCACCTCGATCTCGTTCAACTTCGACAGGTCGATCACGATGCCGCCGTCGTTCGTGGAGCGGCCGCTGATGCCGTGGCCTCCGCTGCGGATGGCGAGTGGCGCATCCGGATGCCGGCGGGCGAAGGCCAGCGCGTCCACGACCTGCTCGACCGTGCTGACCCGGAAAACGAGGCCGGGCGATCCGCCGCGCATGTAGGTCGAACGCACGCGAGGGAAGTCGAGGTCGCCGGGTTCGATCACGGTGTCGGTGAGCGAGTCGGGCACGGCGTCGTAGTCGATGCCTTCGCGTCGCTTGGCGAGTGCGATCGAGTTGCGCACGGTGCGTTCGACCGTGCTGTCGACGCCGAGTTCGCGTTCGACGGCCTCGCGCAACGCCGGTGCGACCTCTTCGGCGAACTGCTGCAGCGTCGCGGGGTCGTCGCCCATCAGGATGAGGGTGCCGATGCCCTCCTCCACCACCAGCGGGAGGAGCTGCTCGACCCATTGGGGGCTCGGGCCGGAGAGCTGGCCGCCGTCGCGGAGCGGGGCGGTGGGGGCGGCCGCGCCGCCGGCTCCCCCGCCGTTCGCCGGGCCGGAGAACCGCCCGCCGATGTTGAGAAGGCGACGGATCTCGCGCGGGTCTCGCCCGGCATCCGTCGCCGCCTGATCAATGGCCGCGTTGCCGGCGCGCAGGTCTCCGGGCTGGAGGTAGGCCAGGGAGGGCAGCCAGCCGTCGGCTTTGCGACCGGTGAGGCGGAGCATCCGGGGCTTGTAGGCGCCGACCCAGATGGGCACGGCGTGGGCGGGCGCGGGGCCGCGCTTGGCGCCGTCGAGGTGGTAGTAGTCGCCTGGGATGCGGAGGGGCGCGCGTTCGCCCGCGTTCCAGATGCCGCGTATCACGTCGATCGCCTCGCTCAGAGCGTCGACGGCCTGACCGGGGGTGAGGCGGCGGCCGCCCATGGCATCGATGGCGTCCCAGAAGCCGCCCGCGCCGAGACCGAGGTCGAACCGGCCGCCGGAGAGCAGGTCGAGGCTCGCGGCCGCGCGCGCAGTGACGGCCGGTGGGCGGAGCGGAAGGTTGAGCACATTCGGTGCTATGTGGATTCGTTCGGTCTGGGCGGCGACCCAGGTCATCAGGGTCCAGGTGTCGAGGAACGACGGCTGGTAGGGGTGGTCTTGGAAGGTCACGAGGTCGTAGCCGAGGCGCTCGCTCAGCTGGGCGCGGGCGATTGCGGCGGTGGGTGGGGAGTTGACGGGAGTGATGAAGGTGCCGAACTGCAGGCGGTGACCGTAGTGAGCCATGCGACAAGGATGCGCCTCCCGCGCGCTGCGACCAAACGGCACGTTAGTGACTTACACTAGGTAAGTGACTTCATCCACTCCACCCCCTGTCTGGCATCACATCGACGACGCCGAGTGCCGACGCTTCACCTCGTCTGTCGAACTCGTCGGCAAGCGGTGGAGCTCGGGCATCCTTCTCGCCATCGCGCAGGGCGCCACGCGCTTCAGCGACATCGTGGCGTCTGTCTCGGGGCTGTCGGATCGGCTGCTCGCCCAGAGGCTGAAGGAGCTCGAGCGGGTCGGCCTCGTGACCCGGTCGGTGATCGCCACGACGCCGGTGCAGGTGCGGTATGCCCTGACGCCGCGGGGCGCCGACCTCTTGCAGTCGTTGCAGCCGCTTGTTGCGTGGGGGCAGCGCTGGGAGGGCGAGTCCGCGGCGGCGGATGCGCCTGTCAAGGCTGCCGCTCCGTCGGCGGCGCCTCCGGCCGCTGCGCCGGCGCCGTCGGCTCCCACCCCCGCGCTGGGCTGAGCGGCGGTCGCTGCTTCAGAGTGTGCTCATATAGGCCACTTTGTGAGTATTTTTCGCTAAAATGACTCCGTGGATCCCAAAAGACGAATGCGAAAGTCGGCTGCGGTGGTCGTCGCAGTTCTGGCGATCACGTTCGGCCTTGCAGGGTGCACCCCATAAGGACTCATGGTGTTCGGGCGCGATGCAACCGACGACGATATGCCGCCGGAGGTAGCTCGCTTGGTTCTTCCCCAAGCTGTGGACGATGGATACAGACTTCTCGGTACGGTAGACAACTCGACCTACTACGCGGTGCTTCTCAAGGGTTCCAGGAATCCGTGGTGCCTTCTACTTATCGACCAGTACGGCGCGCCGTCCGCCACGTGTGCTACTGGTCCTCGGCTCGTCAGCTACTCGACCGGGGCGATCGTCGCGCTGTCCAATGAGCGCCCGGATAGACGTCGTAGTTGGACCAAAGTCGCGACCAGCTTCTGGGTGACAGACCTGTAATCACTCGAGCGCAATTGTCATGACGCGCTCTCAGCCGCAGTATGGCGTCGACGCTCGAGATCAGCAACCGTCTCACCGGGTGCATGAGGGCGAGATGGCGGACAACTGCATAGCCGGTCGTGGGGCTTCTCCACGGAACGTCAAGAGATCTCGATTTGTAATCTCGCCGAATCACAGTGATCTCGCGCCGGCTTCAACAATGAACACTCCTGTGGCCTTGAGAGGTTCGAGAACCGATGCCGGGGCTCCGTGCCGCTTCAGAAACGCCCGCACTTCAGGCTCCAACCGGACCGGATAGACCATCAGGTCGGGCCATTCCCTCCGCATCATAGGGACCTGGCGAAACTCAACCACGACCGGGCCAGCAGCAACAGCAGAGCTGTTCCCACGACTATCGCGGAGGCAGAACTCTGGCTGAGTAATCCGCGTTCAGGGCGTTTGAGAACGTGATCAAGAGTCCTAGCGCGTTGGAGATGCCGAAGACCGCCATGAAGGCATAAAAAGGGCGACAACGACAGCGACAGCGACAGCGACAGCGACAGCGACAGCGACAGCGACACGGAACGGCGTGGGATACATCCCGAACTCCTTACTGAATGGAGATGGCTGAGCACCGCGGCCAGAATCGCTCATTGCACTCTTCGTGCCACCCACTTGTGGCCCGCTGCTTGGTCGCGCTTCGCGATTGGTTTTACGACCCGTTCCCCGTCGCTTCAAGACGTCGATGCTCGAGTTTCTCCACAACCTGAGCAATTCGTGGGCCCTTGGCCGGAAGAACGCCCCAGGTCGACAGGATCATCACAGGTACGCGGATTTCCGACTCACCTTTGAAGACGATTACGCAGACGGGCCATTCGCCGACTCGAATCGGCATCGAGCCCACTTCGAAGCGATCGACCTCTGCAAGGGGCCGACGGACAGCGCAGAAAGGCTCCTTCGCGCCGCCCGACCAGAATTCGATGTTCTCGTTCTCCACGGCGAGTATGAAGTAGTAGTCGATTCCGAGCGTTCCATCGAACCGGCCTGAATCGTCGACAAGCCCGAGCGCCTCGAGTGTCGGAGCCTCCCTCCTGCAGTTAGTGATCCACGCGTCGGCGCGGAGCCTGGTGACTGCTCGCTTCCTCCTTCCCACAACCCAGGCGATGATCCAGACGATGCTGATCATGAGGGTGGTGATGACTGCTCCGGCAATCACAAAGCTCGTGCGACGCGCGAATACCACCGACTCCCTCCCTTTCAGCATGGGCGGCAGCAGTACGACCAGCCATAGGACGTGGGCTGACCCCGTTGGCCTTGATCCGCGGAAACCAGCGCGTCGAAATTCTTATCCGGCGTCGCCGGATAGAGCGCACGGTAGGCCGGTTCGATCTCCTTCGGTGACGCCATCTGACGGGCTAGCAGCTCAGGGCGGCGGGCAGGCCGAGCGCGCTGTCTCCAACGGGACGTCGTCGGAAGCTGCTCTTACCAACCACTCGTTGCGCTCTGAGCTGGTCATGACGAAAGTCGCGCGAGTAGAGCGTGCTCCTAAGTGCTTAGTTCGCGAAAGTAACCCACTTCGCGGTTCTAATCGACGCGAGTTACCCTGCCCCTCACTTTTGCGATCCGTACGCACGTATTCGAAGCCGCTACCAATAGGCGACTTCTCCGCTGGCATCACCGCCTGAGATCGCCGTCTCGTAAATCGCAAGATACTCAGCGCCGCTCGGGATGCCCGCCGCGACGGTATCGCCACTCACGATGCAAATAGCCACGAAGATGTCGCTGTTCCTCATCGAATCGACGTTGGGGTCGGCATTCGAGGGGTCGAAGCCGGTTATCAGGCCTACAACTCCACTTTGTGTGCTGCTGACGGCGCCGGATAAAGCGCTGTGGGCAGAATCGACCGGGACGAGTTTTCGACATATCTCCTCTGCCTTCGAGTTCATCTCCCCGACCGACGCTGACAGACCATCGACGACATCGTCTCGCGTTGGGATATCTCCGTGTTCCTTCGAACACGCGGTAGTTGCCGCGAGCGTCGCGGCGAGTAAGACGGTCAGTAGTACTTGATCTGCACGCCGTGAGGATCGCCGATTGCCTGCCATACGAAAATGTCCACATCTACTGGAAATTGGTTGAGATTTTGACCACCAAGGTCAGGATTGAGAGGCAATTCGGACCAGCTGCCCGGACTATTGGTCCAGCTCAGTATGGTTCCGATGCAGCCTGGATCCGGGGGGTTCGTGTGCGCACACCTGGAGTAGTCGATCAGCGCATTCGACTTGTCGAACTGCGCCGAGTATCCCGTGGCGTTCTGCCCAGGAATGATCGCAGGCAGGATTAACTGACGCGACTCCCGGACGTTTCCGAGTGCCCCGTCAACCGCAAACCTCGTGAAGGCCCCAGAGCGATTGGTTGCGGTCAGCTTGACAGGGCCGCTCCAGTCAAGGCCGACTGTGTCCGTCCCACCCCCGTTCGTATGAACAGTTCCAACTTTCACCCAAGCCCTTCCCTTAGTGACGCCCTTGTAGCTGCCGTGAGAGCAAGCGCCGCAGTCTTGCATCTCGCCGGAGAGGTCGAACATGTTGACGGGGTCGTTTGGGTAGTTGTAGTTACCGGTGTTGCCACCCTCAACAGGGTCGGGAGCCAGGAAACGACCCAGCATGGCCGAGTACATTCGGGCGCCCATCTCGATCGTCGCGATGGAGCCCAGGTGCTCGTATCCCTTGCCCTTTGAACCGACCCAACCGGGGTCGAAGGAGCCGGGCATCGTGTCAGGGATCGACTCGTCGGCTGCAGCACTGCCGATGACCATCGTCGCAAGGTCGATGGGCTGACCGAACGGGTCGTAAAGGTACACGCCCGTGCGGACGCCGGACGGGCCCGCCGTCCAGGTCACATCTCCGTGCAGATTCGGGTAGCACCAGACGGCATCACCCGTCGCCGGGAGTGAAACCGTGACACCGCCGGGCAACGACAGCGTCCGCTGCTCGATGACATTCGTCTCCGACAGCACCAACGATCCCGAGTAGCGGTGGGTGACCGGCGCCGCCGCACCATCGGTCTCCGTGCGGGCGACGATCGCGCCCGTCACGTCACGCACGTAGGTGACCGTCGATGAGACGCCGGCGTCGAGAACCGTCGTCGACATGTGCCGATCGGTGGAGTCGTAGGTGAAGGTCTGATTGCCGAGCTTCGTCATGTTGCCGTGCGAGTCGTAGACGATGTCGGTCGGAGCCAGCGAGCGGGCTGGTCGAATCATCGACGTTGGAGCGGAACCCGCGCCCACGACGGTTTCGGGGGCCGCGGTGAGTCGATCGGAGCTGTCGTAGCAATACGAGGTCGAGTACTGCAGCCCTCCGCCACCTGTCGGGGTGTCCGACGTCCTGGTGCGGTTGCCGTTCGCCCCGGCGCGCGCGGCCGATCCGCAACCGCCATTGCCCGCGTAGTCATAGCTGAGCGAGTGCCCGGGGATCGACGCTGCGGTCAGGCGACCCGCCGTGTCGAACGAGTACGTGGAGGTGTAGATCGCACCCGCTGTCGAGTCAGCGACCGTGGCTCGGATAACGCGGCCGGCCTGAGATCGGATGACGCTGTCTCCGACCGAGCCTGGTTCTCCGCTGAATTGCCAGACGAGGGCCTTGTCGCGGCCGGCCTCGTCTCGGGCGACAGCGGCGAGCTGGGTGCCGTTGCCGGCATTCGTGCCATCGGCCGCCGGGTAGGCGACGGTGGCCAGCAGGCCGCCGGCGTAGCTGGGATCAGCGATGAGTTTGCCGTTGTCGGACACCGTTTCGACTCGCCCGTCGAGTGAGTAGGTGAACGTCGTCGTGTTCGTCACACCGCCGGCAACCACGGCGGTACCCGTCACCCGTCCGAGGATGTCGTAACTCGTGGTGGTCACCGTGCCCCACACATCCGTCTTGGACAGCACCTGGCCGAGCAGGTTCGTCACGGTCGTGATGCGCCCGGTCGTCGGGGACCCGGTGGTGAGATCGTCTTGCACCCACGTCGTCAAGGGGTCACCCGTCGGCGATGCGTAGCCGAACTTCGTCGTGCGTATGGGTGCGGACAGGGATGCCGAGGTCTTCGTCGTCGGGCGCCCACGCGCGTCATACGACACACATGACCAGGCGCTGTCACCTGTCTTCTTGGTGCCGGCGACCCTGCCCATCGTGTCGTAGACGTAGTCGACGGTGATGAGGCCGACGCCGGTCTCGGCGGATGCCTGCGACAACGTCGCTGTCTTCAGCATCCCGTACTGTCGCGTCGACGTGGACACGCCACAGTTGGCCGAAGTGGGTGTGCCATCGATCGGCCAGTAGGCATAGCTCGCTCCGTTCGCAGGGCTCGGGCTTCCCGCGTCGGCCGGAGACAGCTTGCCGATGCGGCGGTTGTAGAGACCCGAGCTCTCATAGACCGTTTGGGTCGTGAGATTCAAGCCTGAGGGGTCGATGCTCGAGGATGTCGCAAGGCCGAGCCAGGGATTCGCGTACGCCGTGGAGGTCATGAGCGACGACACCTGGGTGCGCGAGATGCCGGCGATCCCCGTCGGCGCGGTGTCGTAGTTGATGGAGGTGGTCTCGAGCCCGTAATCAGGCGTGAGCGCCGAACCGGGCGTCACCTCCCAGGTCGCGGCGCCGGGCTTCCACCAGTTCAGCTGCACGTTCGCCGACCCGGTGTTCTCGGCGTAGTCGATGCGGATGCGCGCCGTCTGGCCCGCGGTCGCGTTGAAGACCTTCCAGTCCCCGACGAACGCTGGTCCGTGGTAGGTCCAGTTGTCGATCACGAGCACATCGTCGAGGTAGACCCGCACCGCGTCGTCGGCCCACACGTTGAATCGATAGGCGCCGGTCTGATCGAACCGGATCAGACCGGTCCCCCTCAGCGACCAGGTCTCTGGATCTGCCACCCCCGAGATCGGTGATGCGGTTCCGAAGTCCCGGGCGAAGGCGCCGCCGGAGACTCCGGCGAGACCCAGGTTGAAGTCTTTCGGTTGAGCGAACAGCGACTCGTTGTCCCAGTAGGCGACATTCAGTCCCTGCAAGCCCTGATCGTAGATTGTTCGAGACACAGGGAAGGCGACCATGCAGGGCGTGATGAATCGCCGATCGGCCTCGAAGCAGCTCGCCGGTGCCGGACCGTATCGCTCGGTCATCCTGTCCTGAGCGTTGTACAGGGTCGTCGTCTTCAGGCCCTGCGCGTCGATCGACGACAAAGCCTGGTCTTTGGAGTTCCATTCCGTCTGGGCGGTCAACCCCTCCGCAGTGACCGATGACGTCGCCTGGAGGATCGAGTTGAACGTGACCTTCGCGGCGTGAGCATCGCTTCCTGTGCCCGGGGGCACCGAGAGGCCTGTCGAGTCGACGTAGCTCGTGCCGCTCGCGTAAGTGTATTTCTTGCCCGGCCGGGACGCCTCTGTGACGCCATCACCCGTGGGGAGCCCGACCGCTGACACCCGCCCGACCGAGTCGTAGGTGATGTCGGTGCGGTTTGCGGGGCCGGCGGTTCGGCTTGTGTCGGCCATCAGCCAGTCGTTCGCCAGGGCGTTGCGAATCTGCGTCATCCGGCCTCCCGAGTCGTACGTGAAGGTCACGACCTCGTTTCCGGGGTTGACGATGCGCACGAGATAGCCATTCGGGTCGTACTGCAGCTTTGTGACGCTGGAGTCCGGGAACTCGATCTGACACAGCATCCCGACCGGTGCCGGTGAGAACCCGGCATCGACGACGCACTGACTGTCACCGCGGTAGCGGTAGACGACCCTCCGGTCGTACGAGATCGGAGTGGTGCCGACGCGCGACAGGGGGTCGGCGACGCTGTCGACGAGCCGACTCCCGGGGCGATACGTGACGACGGGAGCGGTCGGTTTCCGCACATCTCCCGGGGAGGTCGCCGACGCGAAACTACCGTCCTTGTTGAACGCGAACAGCGTTCCGGAATCGTCGGTGAACGTCACCGCCCCAGTCGTGTCCAGCGCCACGACGCCGTACTCGCCGCTCGGTGGTGTGTATCCGCCTGCGCTCTTCTTCGTGTACGAGTGCACAGTGCCGTAGACATCGGTGATCTTGACACCCCCCTCGGTGGTCTCGGCCTTGGTGTACGTTCCGGAAACGCCGGCCAGGATGTTCGAGGCGCCCCAGCCGGACGGGAGGATCTCGGGTGCGCGGGTGAACCAGGCTGCGGGAACCGGGGTCTCGGTACCGCCGCCGACCTTGAATTTGAACACGACGCCTGCAGGGCCTCCGTGTTCGAAGTACTCGAACTTGAAGGCATAGGCGCGCCCGCCTGCCGGAACATCGATGGTCGACGTCGACCAGGTGGTCGACGCGCCTGTCGCCCAGTGATCGACGACCTTCGTTGAGTCCAGCCACACCCGGTAGCCGTCGTCGCCCGTGACCCCGAACGTGTATTTGCCCTCAGGAAGCGTGATGATTCCCGTCCAGCGCGTTAGGAACCGGTCGGCCGGTACCAACGGTTTCGCAGCCCCCGGAGCGGCATCGGTCGGTGAGCTGAGGGCCCAGTTGAAGTTGATCGCGGGGTCGATCCGCACCATCGCGACCGCGCGACCATCGAACGAGAACGGCGGAGTCGCGGAGGCCGGCTCGGTCGCGTCGAAATACTCGCCACGAAGTCCGGTGTTCGAGGGCTTCTGCGAGTTGTAGGAGAACGCCATCCCCAGCGGCCCGCCGGCCGTCGACACGACCGGTGAGGAAAACTGCAGCCCGGCGTTGCCGTTCGCGAGATTGACGGTCACGGGCCCCGCGGAATCAGTGGGTGCTGGACCGGGGTCAGTGATCCGCCGGTTCACCCTGAACCGCCCGACCCATGGAGTCGCCGAGTCGGAGTACTGATCCTGCGACAACACCGTCCACGTGTAGGAGGAGCCATCTTGCAAGAAATTCGCCGGAACGGTCCACGTCGTCCCCGTCTGCCAGCCCGACGAGACGATGACACCGGTCTTGGAGTCGGAGCCCGACGCGATCCGGAACCAGTACTTCATGGTCCGCCCGGTGATGCCGGCGGGTGTGCCGACACTCAGTGTGGGTGTCGTCGTTACGACGATCCCGTTGTCGGCAGGGACGGCTGATGCGAGCGTGGTCAGCGGGACCGTGTTCGTCGTGAACGACCAGGTGACGGGACTCTGGCGCACGGTCGAGTCGCCGAGATGACCGTCGGTCGTGTCGCGCACCCAGTACATCCAGCGATACGTCATGCCCGGCTGCAGCTTCGCTTCCGGCACGGTGACCTCGCTCGACCCCACCCAGTCAGAATCATAAGCCGGGTTGGGGTCGGAGGCAGGATTCGACGACGTCGACGCGCGGAACCGGTAGTGCAGCTGCCACGACGGATCGGTGGTGGCACCCTGCACGGACAGCTTCGGCACCAGACTCACATTCACTGCGCCGTTCGCGGGACTCGACGCGCCCGGTCGCCCCGGAGTCGCATACTCCTTCCAATTCACCACCAGCTGGGTCTCGACGTGCTTGTAGGTGAAGACATCGGGGCTTTCATCGCCGACCAGGGTGAAGAACCCGCCCGAGTAGCTCGTGCGCACGTATTCGGAGATCTTGTTCTGCAGCCTCATATCGGTGCTCAGCCCTCCACTGGGCCCGATCGAGAACCCTCCGAGGTCTTGCCCCACGCTCTCGTAGCCGAAGGTCGTCGCCGTCGACAGCGCGACGCCGTACTCGTCGTAGGAACTGTCGCCATAGATGTCCGTGACCTCGAGACCGGCACCGATGACCTGCTTGCCGAAGAACTGCTCGTAATTCACATGGAAGACCGTGCGCCAGAACCCGCCATTGTTCGAATTGCCGACCTGCATGCCATTGCTGGTCATCCCGTTGGACTTGTAGGCGCGCATGAATTCATTCGCCGCCGTCGAGATGGTCGGATCGACCAACACCGGATACACCCGTGCCGGGTCGTTCAGCCAGTCGCGATCGGCGCTCAACGTCAGCGTCCAGGCGTCACCTCGGCGGAGCACGGTGGTTCGCACGGGCGCATCAGCACTCGTGCGCACTCCAGCCACAGCCGACGAGTCGGACATGCTCGGCGAGGGCAGCAGAAACACGACCGCGCCGCCTTCGTCTTTGAACTCGACACCGCCGTCAGCGGTCTTGTGCAGGATCAGCCCGTCGGCATCCACCGCCCACGACCACGACACCCTCCCGCGACTTCCGGGCGCCGCCCCGAGCCGCAGGTTCTCCTTCACACTCGACTTGGTGACGTCGTAGAGCAAATCGGTCTTCGGAAAGACCGCGTCGTATTGCACGTGACTCCTACCGTCGTCTCCGCCGACCGCGTCACGCCGGATCGGGCTGTCCGCTGAATCCTGCAGCGTGAACCCGATGGTGTGATCGGCCCTGCTGAGAGTCAGCACATCGTGATCGCTCGCAGTCGGAGCGAAGGTGGGCGCGAGCGGATGGCGCTCCACCGCGGCTCCCCCGATGCCGAACAGCGACCACGGGCCGGATGCGGCCACCCCGGTCTCGATCGGAACCCACGACCCATCGACCCTCACGTTCTGCACCTCGGGCGACACCACCGTCGTGAGCGTGCTGTCAGCGTTTCGGTACGTGGAGTCGTACTCGCTGCGGGAGACGAGCTCCGCGACATCCGGGTCGAAGTCGGTGACGGCGGTCTCCGAATCTCCCGGGGCACGATCGACCAGCAATGGCGTCGCCGGTTCGGGAGCAGGCAGCGGATTCGGGTCTGGCTCGTCGCTGAAATCACCGCTCGGCACCGCCACAGGGTCGATGACGGGAGGGTCGGATGCCTCAGACTTCAACGACGCTGGGTCGGGCTCCACGATCTCGTCGGAACCGGACGTCACCGGCTCGAGCGCCGCTCCCCACGCGGGAGCACCGGTGCCCACGATCAGAGCGATGGTGGTTATTGCTGACAGGACGAATGGCATCCTGGTGAGGCGACGCGACACAGAGATCTCCACGACAGCGAGACCGCGATCTCGAACGGCGACGTTCCCCCAGATGACCTGGGTCGAGCATACAGAATCTGAGTGAATCTCACAATAGACATGCACGGCATAATCGACGCATGACGCCCGAGCCCATTCCCGACGCCGCCAAGCCGCCGCGTGCGGCGAGCGTGTTCGACGTGGCGAAGGCGGCCGGGGTGTCGCATCAGACGGTGTCTCGCGTGCTGAACGGGCATCCGAGCGTGCGGCCAGCGACCCGGCAGAAGGTGCTCGATGCCATGCGCGCCCTCAGCTACCGACCGAATCTCGCCGCCCGCGCGCTGGTGACGAGCCGCTCGCGCATCATCGGCATCCTGTCGACCTCGAGCGGAGAGTACGGGCCCGCCTCGGGCATCAGCGCCGTCGAAGCCGCCGCCCGGAGCCGGGGATACAGCGTGACCATCGCGAACGCCGACGGCCTCGATCAGGCCTCCATCGACGAGGCCATCAACCACCTGGTCGACCTCTCCGCCGAAGGTCTCGTCGTCATCGCCCCGCAACTGCAGGTCTTGGCGAGTCTCTCCGATCGCTCGTTCAGCGTGCCCTTCGTGACGCTCCAGACCCTCGCGACGGTCGGCACCTCCGAACTCGCCCTCGATCAGGTGGAGGGTGCGCGCATCGCCACGGCTCATCTCGCCGAGCTCGGACACCGACGGATCGGGCACGTCGCCGGGCCTGCCGACTGGATCGACGCCACCTCCCGCCTCGCCGGATTCACGGCTGAACTCGACGACCGGGCGTTGCCGACCGACCTGGTCTCCGCCGGGGATTGGAGCGCGTCATCGGGCTACAGCGCTGGGCAGGACTTGATCGCCCGGGGCGCGACGGCGATCTTCTCGTCGAACGACCAGATGGCGCTCGGTGTGCTTCACGCGGCGAGCGACGCAGGGGTGGATGTTCCGCGCCAGCTGAGTGTCGTCGGCTTCGACGACACTCCCGAGGCCGCGCACTACCTCCCGCCGCTCACCACTGTGCGCCAGGACTTCGCCGAGGCCGGGCGGCGCTGCGTCGCTCTGCTGCTCGGTGAGCAGCCGGCTCCCCCGTCAGCGCTGCCCATGCTCGTGACACGCGCATCGACGGCACCGCCGCCCTCCGACCTCGCCTGACCGCGCGCATCCGGCACACGCCGCGCACCTGACCGCGCCCATCCGGCACCCCGCCCGACTCCCGCCCCGCCCCGCCGATTGTTGCCGCCAACCGCCCCGAAATCGTGGGCCGGCCACCTGGAGCGGCAAGAAGTTCACAGGGAAGGGAGCTCGCGCTTCCAGAGGAGGGGGTGGATGTCGTAAGCTCGATGCGCAATGTGAGCGATCACATTCCGAGCCGAGGGAGTCACTGCACCATGAGCGAGCCAGTCGCGGAGTCCACACTGAAAGCCCGCGACGCCATCCTGAACGGCCGCACGTCGCTCGGCATCGAACTGGGGTCGACCCGCATCAAGGCCTGCCTGATCGGCGACGACCCGTCCACCGTGCTCGCCGTCGGCAGTCACGACTGGGAGAACGAGTTCGTCGACCGCATGTGGACCTACTCGATCGACGACGTCTGGTCGGGCCTCCAGGCCGCCTACGCCGATCTCATCGCCGACGTCGAGCAACGCTACGGCGTGCGACCCGAGACCTACGGCGCCATCGGTGTCTCCGCGATGATGCACGGCTACCTCGCCTTCGACGCCGCCGGCGAACTTCTGGTTCCTTTCCGCACCTGGCGCAACACCACCACCGGGCCCGCTGCCGCCGAGCTCACCGAGCTGTTCGGCGTCAACATCCCGCTCCGCTGGTCGATCGCCCATCTACACCAGGCGGTGATCGATCGCGAGCCGCACGTCGCGCAGATCCGGCACATCACGACCCTCGCCGGCTACCTGCACTGGCGCCTCACCGGCCGCTCTGTTCTCGGGGTCGGCGATGCGTCGGGCATGTTCCCCATCGATGCGGCAACCCACGACTACGACGCAGAACTCGTCGCGCGATACGACGGGCTGGTCGCCTCGACGGCGCCGGGTCTGAAGCTGACGGAGCTGCTCCCCCACGTTCTGGTGGCCGGCAGCCCGGCCGGCGAACTCACCGCCGACGGCGCCGCGCTGCTCGACCCGAGCGGAGCGCTCCAGCCGGGCATCGTGCTCTGCCCGCCCGAGGGAGACGCCGGAACGGGCATGGTCGCTACCGGCGCCGTCGCACCGCGCACGGGCAACGTCAGTGCAGGCACGAGCATCTTCGCCATGGTCGTTCTCGAGCGTCCGCTCGAGAACGTGCACCACGAGCTCGACCTGGTGACCACCCCGGCCGGCGACCCCGTCGCGATGGTGCACTGCAACAACGGGGCGAGCGAACTCGCCGCGTGGGCCGGGCTCTTCGGCCGGTTCTCGGCGGCCGCCGCATCCGCCGCATCCGCATCTGGCGCATCCGTCGCCGCCCCATCGGCCCCATCCGCATCCGTCGACTCCGATGCGGTGTTCGATGTACTCTTCCGCGAGGCCCTCGACGGCGAGGCGGATGCCGGGGGCCTGCTCGCCTACAACTACCTCGCGGGTGAGCCGATCGCGGGCCTGACCGAGGGCCGACCGCTCGTCGCGCGCACGCCCGACAGCCGCTTCACCCTCGCGAACTTCATGCGAGCCCAGCTCTACGGAGTGTTCGGCACCCTCGCGCTCGGCATGCGCGTGCTCGCCGATGAGGGGGTCGCGCTCGACCGGATGTTCGCCCACGGCGGCATGTTCCGCACGGCCGGGGTCGCCCAGCGCTTCCTGGCCGGGGCGCTCGATGCCCCCGTGGCCGTGGCCGAGACCGCGTCGGAGGGTGGCGCGTGGGGCATCGCGGTGCTGGCGTCGTATGTCTCCTACGTCTCGGAGGCGACATCCGACGTCGACGAGCCCGACAGCTCCGGCAACACCAGCGGCGCCCCCGGCTCGGCGGCCGCCTCCGGCCTCGACGCCTATCTCCGCGACCGCGTCTTCGCCGGCGCCGGCATCCAGACCACCGACCCCGATCCGGCCGACGTGGCCGGCTTCGCCGCCTACCTCGACCGTTACCGCGCCGGCCTCGCCGTCGAGCGTGCCGCCGTCGAAGCGCTCACCCTGAAAGGAACGACCGCGTGACCGACCCGACGACAACCGCCGCGCCCGCCATCTCCCCTGAACTGCAAGAGGCGATCGACGGCGTGCGCGCCGACGTCGCCGCCCTGCACGCCGAGCTCACCCGCTACGGCCTCGTGGTCTGGACCGGCGGCAACGTCTCCGGCCGCGTGCCCGGCGCCGACCTCTTCGTGATCAAGCCCTCCGGCGTCGACTACGACGACCTCGCGCCCGAGAACATGATCCTCTGCACCCTCGACGGCACCGTCGTGGAGGGCTCCCCCGGCTCCGACCGCTCACCGAGCAGTGACACCGCTGCGCACGCGTACGTCTACCGCAACATGCCCGACGTGGGCGGGGTCGTGCACACGCACTCCCCCTACGCCGTCGCGTGGGCGGCTCGCGGCGAGGCGATCCCCTGCGTCATCACCGCGATGGCGGACGAGTTCGGCGGCGAGATCCCCGTGGGCCCGTTCGCCGTCATCGGCGACGACTCGATCGGCCGCGGCATCGTCGAGACGCTCCGCGGGCACCGGTCACGCGCCGTGCTGATGAAGAACCACGGCCCCTTCACGATCGGCAAGGATGCGCGCGACGCCGTCAAGGCGGCCGTGATGACCGAAGACGTCGCCCGCACCGTGCACCTCTCCCGGCAGCTCGGCGAGCCGGTGCCCATCGACCCGAACGCCGTCGACTCCCTTTTCAACCGCTACCAGAACGTCTACGGACAAGACCCGACAGGATCCCTCAATTGAGCAAGCTCGCAACCTCCCTCGACCCGTTCGAGATCTGGTTCTTCACCGGCAGCCAGAACCTCTACGGTGAGGAGACCCTCCGCCAGGTGGCCGACCAGTCGCAGCAGATCGTCGCGACCCTCGACGGCGCCTCGTCGATTCCGGTGAAGATCGTCTGGAAGCCCGTGCTGAAGGACTCGGAGTCCATCCGCCGCGCCGCGCTCGACGTGAACGCCGACGACAAGGTGATCGGCGTGATCGCCTGGATGCACACCTTCAGCCCCGCGAAGATGTGGATCGCCGGGCTTGACGCCCTGCAGAAGCCGCTGCTGCACCTGCACACGCAGGCGAACGTCGAGCTGCCCTACGCCGAGATCGACTTCGACTTCATGAACCTCAACCAGGCCGCTCACGGCGACCGCGAGTTCGGCTACATCCAGACCCGTCTGGGCGTGGCGCGCAAGACCGTGGTGGGGCACGCCTCCAACCCGCTCGTGCAGCAGCAGATCGCCGACTGGTCGCGCGCTGCCGCCGGATGGCAGGCCGTCAAGACCCTGAAGCTCGCCCGTTTCGGCGACAACATGCGCTACGTCGCGGTGACCGAGGGCGACAAGACCGAGGCCGAGATCCGTTTCGGCGTGCAGGTCAACACCTGGGGTGTCAACGACCTGGCGGCCGCCGTGGCTGTCGCCGAGGCCGACAGCGCGGCCGTGGATGCGCTGGTCGCCGAGTACGAGGAGCTCTACGACGTCGTGCCCGAACTGCGGGCCGGTGGCGACCGCCACCAGTCGCTCCGCGACGGGGCTGCGATCGAGATCGGACTGCGCTCGTTCCTCGAGGAGGGCGGCTTCGGCGCCTTCACGACGAGCTTCGAAGACCTCGGATCGCTGAAGCAGCTGCCCGGCCTCGCCGTGCAGCGTCTGATGGCCGAGGGCTACGGCTTCGGCGCGGAGGGCGACTGGAAGACGGCCATCCTGGTGCGCGCCGCGAACGTCATGGGTGCGGGCCTCCCGGGCGGAGCCAGCCTCATGGAGGACTACACCTACGACCTCGTCGAAGGCGCCGAAACCATCCTGGGCGCGCACATGCTCGAGGTGAGCCCCTCGCTCACCACGGCGCGCGCCTCGCTCGAAGTGCACCCGCTCGGCATCGGCGGCAAGGACGACCCGGTGCGGCTCGTCTTCACGGCCGACCCCGGCCCGGCCGTGGTGGTGGCGATGAGCGACATGCGCGACCGCTTCCGCCTCGTGGCGAACGTGGTCGAGGTCGTCGAGCCGCGCGCGCCGCTGCCGCACCTTCCGGTGGGCCGCGCCGTCTGGCGCCCGGCTCCCTCGTTCGCGGTGTCGGCCGCTGCCTGGCTGACCGCCGGTGCGGCACACCACACCGTGATGTCGACTGCCGTGGGCATCGAGGTGTTCGAGGACTTCGCTGCGATCGCCCGCACCGAGCTGCTCACGATCGACGCCGACACCACCCTGAAGGGCTTCGCCAACGAGGTGCGGTGGAACCAGGCCTACTACCGCCTGGCCCAGGGCCTCTGACCCTGCCCGCCTCCGTTTCGGGAGGAGCTGCGTGAGAAGAAGGCCCCATGAGGGTGTCTTCTCACTCTGCTCCTCCCGAAACGCACCGAAGTCGTGCTCGGGCCGGTTCAGGATGCGACGGTAGCCGTCGCGACGGTTGTCGAGACGGTCGAACCATGCCCATGAGAGCGGTAGCGTGAGGGTGTGGAGCACGCGATCAACCCGACGGACGGCGCGCGCATCGCCTACCGCGTCACTCCGCCAGGCCCCGAGGCGGCTCCGGATGCCACACCGATCCTGCTCGTGCACGGCACGGCTCTCTCCCAGGCCATCTGGCGCGGTTTCGGCTACCTCCGCGCCCTCTCGCCCGAGCGCACCGTCATCACCCTCGACCTCCGCGGCCACGGCCGCAGCGACACCCCGCACCACCAGCCGGCCTACGGCATGGAGCTCTTCACGGGCGACGTCGTCGCCGTGCTCGACACCCTGGGCCTTGACCGCGTGCACTATCTCGGCTATTCGCTCGGGGCACGCGTCGGCTTCTCGCTCGCGGTGTCGCATCCGCACCGCCTCCGCAGCCTGATCAGCATCGCCGGAGCGCCCGGAACCGGCCAGGGTGCATTCGACCGCGTGTTCTTCCCCGGCGCTCTCGACGAGCTCGAGAGGGGCGGCATGGCGGGGTTCCTGACCGGCTGGGAGGAAGCATCCGGCCAACCCGTCGATGCCGTCACCCGTGCCGCGTTCAGCGCCAACGACGAGGTCGCACTGGCTGCCTACATGCGCGAGACGCAACGCGAAGGCCGGGTGACGGATGCCCAACTGGCCGCCTTCGCCATGCCGCTCCTGCTTGTGGCGGGCACCCGCGACCCCGAGCGCCTGCGCGCCGCTGAGCACGTCAAGAGCGTGCTCCCCGCGGCGGAAATCCTGGTGGTCGACGGAGCAACCCACGGGGCGACTCCTCGGCACCCGGAGGTGCTCCCGGCCCTCCGCGACTTCTTGGCGCGCACGGAACGACGGACTATCGCCCCCGTAGCGGACTGAGGCTCCGTCGTAGCGCGCACCGCGCGCGAAACTCCGTCGTTACGAACTCAGCCGACGAGGTTCTGCGCGAACACATGCGGCGTGAACCCCGTGAGGTCGTTGATGCCCTCACCCTGCCCCACGAGCTTGATCGGAATACCCGTCTTCTCCTGCACGGCCAGCACGAACCCGGCCTTCGCCGAGCCGTCGAGTTTCGTGATGACGAGCCCGGTGACTCCGGCGTGCTGGATGAACGCATCCGCCTGCGCGAGCCCGTTCTGCCCGGTGGTCGCATCGAGCACGAGCAGCACCTCGGCCACAGGCGCCTGCTTCTCGATGACGCGTCGGATCTTTCCGAGCTCATCCATCAGACCACCCTTGGTCTGCAACCGGCCGGCTGTGTCGATGAGCACGATCTCCGTGCCACGCGCCTTCGCCTGTTCGATGGTCTGGAAGGCGACGGATGCCGGATCCTGACCTTCGTGCTGAGGCCGCACCACGTCGGCTCCCGCCCGTTCGGCCCAGGTGGCCAGCTGTTCCACGGCCGCCGCGCGGAAGGTGTCGGCCGCGCCGACGACGACCGTGCGGTTGTAGGTCTTGAGGAACCGCGCGAACTTGCCGATCGTGGTCGTCTTGCCCACGCCGTTCACGCCCACCACGAGCACCACCGCCGGGCGTTCGGTGAGCTTCAGCGTCGGATCGTATTTCGCGAGGCGCTCCTCGATCGCCTCGCGGAGCATCCGCTGCAGGTCTTTCGGGTCGGTGGTGGAGTAGCGCTGCACCTTGGCGCGCAGGTCGTCGACGACGTCTTCGGTAATCGCCGGGCCGAAGTCGGCCTTGATCAGCGCGTCTTCGAGGTCTTCCCAGGTCTCCGCGTCGATGGTGCGCTTCGCGAACATGCCGCGGAGCGCGCCCGAAAGCGACCAGGGAGTGCGATCAGCCAAGGCGGGCCGCCACGTCGCGAGCCGAAGGGTTGGTGGCGGTCGACCCGTCAGGGAACACCACGGTCGGCACCGTCTGGTTGCCGCCGTTCACGGCGGCCACCAGCTCGGCCGTTCCGTCGACCTCCTCGATGTTCACCTCGGTGTAGCCGATTCCGGATGCGTCGAGCTGCTTCTTCAGACGCGCGCAGTAGCCGCACCAGCTGGTCGAGAACATCGTGATCGACCCCTCGGCCGGGGTGAAGGCCTCGAGCGTCGCGGCCGACGAGGGTGCCGCGGATGCGCCGCTCATGCGTCGCCGTCGAACATCGTGGTGACCGATCCATCGGAGAAGACCTCGTTGATGGCCCGCGCGATCAGTGGAGCGATCGGCAGCACGGTCAGCCTGTCCCAGTGCTTCTCGGGAGGCAGCGGCAGGGTGTCGGTGACGACCACCTGGTCGATGAACGGCGACTGCAGGATCTCGGTGGCCGGGTCGGAGAACACGGCGTGCGTCGCCGCCACCACGACTCCGGTGGCGCCGTTGGCCTTCAGGGCCTCGGCGGCGGCGACGATGGTGCGCCCGGTGTCGATCAGGTCGTCGACGAGCAGACAGACCCGGCCCGAGACCTCACCGACGATCTCGTGCACGCTCACCTGGTTGGGCACGCGCGGGTCACGACGCTTGTGGATGATGGCCAGCGGCACTCCGAGCTTGTCGCTCCAGACATCCGCCACCCGCACCCGGCCCATGTCGGGCGACACGACCGTGAGGGTCGCAGGGTCGAGCGACTTGCGCATGTGCTCGAGCAGCACCGGCATGGCGAAGAGGTGGTCGACCGGGCCGTCGAAGAAGCCCTGGATCTGCGCCGCGTGAAGGTCGACCGACATGATGCGGTCGGCGCCGGCGGCCTTGAACAGGTCGGCGACCAGCCGTGCCGAGATGGGCTCCCGGCCGCGGCCCTTCTTGTCTTGACGGGCGTACGGGTAGAACGGGGCGACCACGGTGATGCGCTTGGCCGACGCGCGCTTCAGGGCGTCGACCATGATGAGCTGTTCCATCAGCCACTCGTTGATGGGAGCGGTGTGCGACTGCAGAACGAACACGTCGCTGCCGCGCACGCTCTCGCCGTAGCGGATGTAGAGCTCACCGTTGGCGAATGTGCGGGCCTCGGTTTCGACGAGATCCGTGCCGAGAGCGGCAGCGATGTCCTCCGCCAGCTTCGGATGCGCTCGTCCTGAGACGACGACGAGGCTCTTCTCCGTGCTGGCCTTGATTCCGGACACTGTTCTCCGCTCTTGTTGGGCTATTCGGCAGCGGAGTCGGATTGCGACCCGGCCGCCTGCGCCGCCGTCGCCGCATCCGTTCCGGGCCGGTTCTGTTCGACCCAGCCGGCCATGTTCCTCTGAGGAGCCACGGTGATCGCGAGAGCGCCGGACGGGACGTCTTTACGGACGACCGTCCCCGCACCCGTGTAGGCGCCGTCTCCAATTCTAACCGGCGCGACGAACACGTTGTGCGACCCGGTGCGCACGTGCGACCCCACCTGGGTGCGGTTCTTGTTCACGCCGTCGTAGTTGGCGGTGATGGTTCCGGCCCCCACGTTCGAGCCGACACCGATCTCGGTGTCACCGATGTAGGAGAGGTGCGGCACCTTGCTCCCCTGCCCGATGTGCGAGTTCTTCGTCTCGACGAACGTGCCGATCTTGCCGTCGGCGTCGAGCACCGTGTTCGGCCGCAGGTAGGAGAACGGGCCCACGGATGCGCCGGCGCCGATCACGGAGAGCGTCGCGTCGGTGCGCTTCACGACCGCGTTCTCACCGACCTCGCAGTCGACCAGGGTGCTGTCGGGGCCCACGGTCGCGCCGCGCGCGATGCTCGTGGCGCCCTTGATCTGCGTGCCCGGGAGGATCGTGACGTCTTCGGCGAGGCTTGCCTTGAGGTCGATCCACGTCGTGGCGGGGTCTTGGATCGTCACCCCGCTCAACTGCCAGCCGCGCACGATGAGAGCGTTGAGCTTCGCCGCCGCCTCACCGAGCTGGGCGCGGTCGTTGATCCCGGCGACCAGCCAGGGCTCGCTCACCGGCATGGCAGCCACGTCGGACCCCGCGCGTCGGAGAAGGCCGATCACGTCGGTGAGGTACTTCTCGCCCTGGGCGTTGGCCGTGGTGATCTGCGCGAGCTGGTCGCGGAGTTCGGAGAGCCCGAAGACGTACACACCGGCGTTGATCTCGTGGATCGCGAGTTCGGAGTCGGTCGCGTCTTTGTGCTCGACGATGCGGTCGAGCATCCCGTCGGCAGTGCGCACGATGCGGCCGTAGCCCGCGGGCTCGGTGAGCACGGCGGAAAGCAGCGTCGCGGTGGCGTGGCTCGCGCGGTGGGCGGCGATCAGCTCGGTCAGGGTCGCCGCGTCGAGTAGCGGCACGTCGCCGCTGACGACGAGCACGTCGCCGTCGAAATCACCCGGGAGTGCTGCGACGGCCTGCTCGACGGCCCGCCCGGTGCCGGGTACGTCGTCCTGGTCGACGATGAGGGAGCTCGGGAAGTGGTCGTGCACGACGCCTTGCACGGCGTCGCGTTCATGCCGCACCACGGTGACCGTGTGGGCGGCATCCAGCTGTCCGGCGGTGGCGAGCACGTGACCGATGAGCGGCACGCCCGCGATCTCGTGCAGCAGCTTGGGAGTTGCGGACTTCATCCGGGTGCCCTGGCCCGCGGCCAGGACAACGATGGCGAGCTTCTCGTCGGTCATTCAGTACCCCTCCACTTACTTCAGCATGCTCCGCCTCCAGGACTCGAACCTGGACCTAACAGCTCCAAAGGCTGTCGTGCTGCCATTACACCAAGGCGGACCGCCGGACGCACCGGCAGTTACCCAGTTTGCCAGACGCACAGCCCCACCAAGCGACGCCGGTGAGGATAATGGGGGGATGAACGCCAGGGAGAGCCGCGACTCAGTCGACGAGATCGTCGAAGCGTGGATGCGCGAGCATCCCGGGCTCGACTTCTCACCGCTGAAGATCTTGTCGCGCGTCACCCGGCTCGCGAAGCAGCTGGAGAAGACCCGTCGGGCCTCGTTCGCCACCGCGGATCTCGAGCCGTGGGAATTCGATGTGCTGGCCGCGTTGCGTCGTGCCGGGTATCCGCACGAGCTCAGCCCCAAGGCTCTGCTCGAGCAGACCTACGTGTCCAGCGGCACGATGACCAATCGCATCGACGGCATGGTGCGGCGCGGTCTGGTGGAGCGGCGCACGCATCCGAACGACGGGCGCGGCGTGCTGGTGTCGATGACCGACGACGGTCGCGACCGGGTGGATGCCGCGATCTCGCACCTGGTGCAGGCCGAGACCGAGCTGCTCTGCGGCCTCTCGAAGGCCGACCAGGAGCGCCTGGCCACGCTCCTCCGCCGCCTCTCCCTCGACATGGCCTGACGCCCGCAGACCTCAGTTGAGGAGCTCGGAGAGCTCCAACCAGTGGGTCTCGAACTCGGCGATCTGACGCTCGAGCGGCGCGACCTCCGCCGTGAGCGCCCCGAGGCCCTGATAGTCGGACTGGTCGTGCTCGGCGATCTTCACGTGCAGCGCATCGATCTGCTCGGTGTACTTCGCGATCTTGCGCTCGAGCGACGCCAGTTCTTTCTGCGCATTGCGGAGCTCGGCACCGTTCAGCGCGGGCTTCGCGGCTTCGGCGGCACGCGCATCCGTCGCCTTCTGATCGGAGACCGCAGAGGCAGCCGATGCCGCCCCCGACTTGCGGAGCGCCAGGTACTGCTCGAGCCCGCCCGGCAGGTGGCGGAACTTGTGGTCGAGCACCGCGTACTGCTGGTCGGTGACGCGCTCGATGAGGTACCGGTCGTGCGAGACCACGAGCAGGGTGCCCGGGAAGGAGTCGAGCAGGTCTTCGAGGGCCGCGAGCATGTCGGTGTCGAGGTCGTTGGTGGGCTCGTCGAGGATGAGCACGTTCGGCTCGTCGAGGAGGATCAGCAGCAGCTGCAGGCGCCGCTTCTGCCCGCCGCTCAGGTCTTTCACGGGCGTCGAGAGCTGCGCGCTGGTGAAGCCGAGGCGCTCGAGCAGCTGGCCGGGCGTGAGCTCCTTGCCACCCGCGATGTAGGAGGTGCGCTGCCGCCCGATCACCTCGCTTACCCGGTCGTTCCAGACGTCTTCGAGTTCGGAGAGCTGCTGGGTGAGGCTCGCGATCTTCACGGTCTTGCCGTGCTTGACGCGCCCGCTCGTGGGCTGCACGGTGCCCGTGACGAGCCCGAGCAGCGTGCTCTTGCCGGCCCCGTTGACGCCCAGGATGCCGGTGCGCTCGCCGGGAGCGATGCGCCACTCGACGTCCTTCAGCACGAGCTTGTCGTCGAAGGAGACCGAGACGTCGAGCAGGTCGACGACGTCTTTTCCGAGGCGGGCGGTGGCCATCTGCGTGAGCGAAACCGTGTCGCGGGGCGGCGGCTCGTCGGCGATGAGCTCGGCTGCCGCATCCATCCGGAACTTCGGCTTCGTCGAGCGCGCGGGCGCGCCGCGGCGGAGCCACGCGAGCTCCTTGCGCATGAGGTTCTGTCGCTTCGACTCGGTGGCCGCCGACATCCGGTCGCGCTCCACGCGCTGCAGGATGTAGGCCGCGTAGCCGCCCTCGAAAGGCTCGACGATGCGGTCGTGCACCTCCCAGGTGGCGGTGGAGACCTCGTCGAGGAACCACCGGTCGTGCGTCACGACCGCGAGACCGCCACTGCCGGCCGGCCACCGGCGCTTGAGGTGCTCGGCGAGCCAGGCGATGCCCTCGACGTCGAGGTGGTTGGTGGGCTCGTCGAGGAAGATGACGTCCCAGTCGCCCACGAGGAGCGCGGCGAGCGCGACACGGCGGCGCTGACCACCTGAGAGGGTGCCGATGACGGCGTGCCAGTCGAAGTCGGAGAGGAGGCCCGCGATGACGTCGCGGATCTTCGCGTCGCCCGCCCAGACATGCTCGTCGATGTCGCCGACCACGGCCTGCGCCACGGTGAGGGCGGAGTCGACGGTGTCGGCCTGGTCGAGCATGCCGAGGGTGACGCCTCGGCGCCGGGTGACGCGGCCGCCGTCGGGTTCGATGCGCCCGGCGAGGAGTTTGAGCAGGGTCGACTTGCCGTCGCCGTTGCGCCCCACGATGCCGACGCGGTCGCCTTCGTTCAGGCCCAGCGTGACGGAATCGAAGATGACTCTGGTCGGGTATTCGAGATGGAGCGCCTCAGCGCCCAGGAGATGAGCCACCCATCGAGGTTACCTGCTTCGCTCGGGAGGGAGCCGCGCGCGGACCGCCCGGCCCGACCGACCGAGGCCGAGCCCGCGCCTAGACTGTGCGGATGCACGCCGACCGCCGCGCCTTCTCGATCGACCTGGCGCACCACCGGGCCGAACTGGTGCTCTACTACCGCAAGAGCCAGAGCTACGAGCTGATCGTGGGCGGCATCCCGCAGTCGCGGGTCTCCCTCGCCTATCCCGAGCTGCTCGACTACCCCTACGTGCGTCACATCGCGCGGATGCTCGACGCCGCCGCTCCCGCGGGCGTGCCGCTGCACACGGTGCACCTCGGCGCCGGCGCGCTCACGCTGCCGCGCTACGTCGCGGCCACGCGGCCCGGGTCGCCGCAGCTCGTAGTGGAGTACGAGCGGTCGCTCGGCGAAGCCGTGCTCGAGGCCCTGCCCCTGCCGGCCGGCGCCGACGTGACCATGCTCTGGGGCGACGCCCGGGAACTCGCCGCTGGGGCTCCCGACTCGAGCGCGGCATCCGACTCGCTTTCGCCGCTGACGCCACCTCGTGGGGAGCAGCAGCCGTTGCAGTCGCCGCCTGCACCACGGGCGTATTGGGGCTGGCACGACGTTCCCTTCACGATCGTCGACCTCTGGGATGCCGCGCGCGTCTCGGCCCACGTCTCCAGCGCTGAGTTCTACACGCTGGTGGCGGCACGGATGGCGCCCGGCGGCGTCATGGCTGTGAACCTGCTCGACGGCGGCGCCTTCGAGTACGCCCGCAGCCAGGCGGCGACCCTCGCGACTCTCTTCGAGCACGTGGCCGTGGTGCTCGACACGGAGCCCTTCGGGCATCCGCCGATCGACAACGTGGTGGTGTTCGCGAGCGATGCCCCGCTCGCCGTCGCGGCGCATCCGGAGCTCCTCGACGACAACGACAACGACGAAGACGACCTGGCCGGCCCGCGTCCCACCGTCTTGAGTGGTACGGACCTCGCCCGGTGGATCGGCGACGCCTCCCCGGTGACGGATGCGACGGCCATCGACTCCCCCGACCCCGACGACCCGCGCTTCCCTGGCTGAGCAGAAGGGGCAGGCCGGCCCGGAAACAGGAGGCCGACCTGCCGCTGCGCGCTAAGGCCGCGGCTTAGGGGGAAGTGTGCCCATGCGGTCGCCTCTCTCAGATCGGGAATCGGACTCGGCCACCGTAACCCGCCCGGCCTGAGCAGGGAGCTGAGTAATTTCTACCTGTGGCCGCGATTGCCGGCGGGACACGCCGGGGCTAGCGACGGAGGATGCGGGTGCGGCTGAGGCCGATGACCGCACAGGCCATCAGACCGATGAACCCGGCGATGGCGATGACGTAGATGACGACGGCGCCGTATCCACCCGGCTGCGCAGGGTTGAGGAACGGATACGGATACCAGCCGACGATCGGCCCGCGGATCATGGTGTACACCGCCCAGGCGATCGGGAAGGCGATGATCGCCCAGATCGAGTTCCACTTCAGCGGCGACTTGCCGGGGGTCAGAATCCAGACCAGCACGATGTAGATCGGCGCGATGAGGTGCAGCACCTCGTTCGACCACCCGAGCGTGCGGCCCTGCTCGAGGGTGATGTTGCGGAGCAGCAGGTTGTAGACCACACCCGTGGTGGCCATGTAGGTCACGACGGCGGCCAGCGACAGGTTGTACCAAGGCGGGTCTCGGCGCACCGTGAACGAGTAGCACGCCCCGATCAGCAGGGCGATCGCGGCCAGCGCGTTCGAGAGGATCGTGAAATAGCTGAAGAAGTTCACGAGGAACAACGGCACGTCGGGCGTGACCTCGAGGCTGTAGATCAGTTGACCCACGATCGCGGCGATGATGATCCCGGCCGCGATGATGCGGATGACCCCGAACACTGTGCGCATGGCGTCACTCTAGCGAGGAGCCGCCGCCCTCCCGGGGAGGCGACCGTTGCGTCGTCGGGTCAGTCGCCCACGACCCGCGCGCCGGCCACCGGGCCCGTCACCCGCACCACGTGGTAGCGAGCGGCCGAGAGCGCGATCTGCAGTTCGAGGGCGCTGTCGATGTCGGCGGCGAGGAACGCGACCGTCGGCCCCGATCCGGAGACGATGCCCGCGAGCGCACCGTTCTGCTCACCCACTTCGAGAACGGATGCGAGCCCCGGGTTCAGATGCAGCGACGGCGCCTGGAGGTCGTTGTGCAGCGACTCGGCGAGCATGTGCGGATCGCCCGCCCGCAGGGCCTGCAGCACGTCGGTGTCGACCACCGGCTGGCCTCGGGCGGGGAAGATGTCCTGCGAGTGGCGTTCGCGGTGCCGATCGAGTTCGCGGTAGACCTCGGGGGTGCTCACCCCGTGATCGGGCAGCACGAGAATCCAGTGGAATTGACCCTTGGCGAGAGCGGGGCTCAGCTGGTCGCCGCGGCCCGTGCCGATCGCCGTGCCCCCGGTGAAGGCGAAGGGCACGTCGGCGCCGAGCTCGGACGCGAGCACCAGGAGTTCTTCGCGCCCGACATCGGTTCCCCAGAGGGCGTCGCAGGCCAGGAGTGTGGCCGCGGCATCCGCTGACCCTCCGCCCATGCCGCCCGCGATCGGCACGTTCTTGTCGATCGCGAGGCTCACGCCACCGCGGAATCCGGTCTTGCGGGCCAGCAGGCGGGCGGCCCGGATGGCGAGGTTCGAACCGTCGGTCTCGAGGGCGCCGGTGTAGATGTGGCCGCCGAAGCGCACCGAGAAGTCGTTCGCCGGCGAGGCATAGACGTCTTCGTAGAGCGAGACGGCCTGGTAGGCGGTGGCGACGTCGTGATAGCCGTCGTCCATCACCGCGCCGACCTTGAGGAACACGTTGATCTTGCCCGGGGCCCGCACGTGCACGGTCTTCTCTAGGCCCCGAGTGGTCATGCGTCCAACCTATCCCACGAGCCGTGGTCGCCTGTTCAGGGGGCGATCAGGGCTCGCTCCGGGCGACACGAGCCAGTCGTGCCACACAGCTTAGGCCGGCAGATATCCGCTCAGTTGCGTCAGGACGGCGTCGGAGATGGTGTTGACACCGCCGAGCACGACGATCGCAGTGGGGTCGAGGCGCTTCAATTCCGCGTCGATGACCTCCGGGATGTCGGTACGCGTCACGAGGAGCACCGGTGCGCCGACGTGGATCGCTGCGGCGGAACCGGAAAGGGCATCGGGAAAGACCGCACCGGAGGAGATGTACACGGTGTGCGTGTCGGCGACGGTGAAGACGCTGGAGGAGACCGCCGCTGAAACCGCGAAACGGTCGGCGCCCGCAACTCGGGACGTGTTGGCGGTGATCGACTTCAGGGTGTCAAATACCGTTGACGAAATCGTGTTCTCCCCGCCGAGCACCACGATCTTGCCTGGCTTGAATACGCCGAGCGCTTCGCGGATGAGCGCGGGAACCTCGCCCTTCTGGACGAGGAGCACGGGGCCGTCCTGCTGTCCGGCCGCCGCCGAACCGGAGAGGGCGTCGGGAAAGACTTCGCCGGAGGCTATGTACACCGTGGGGTTCTGCGGCCACAGTCCGCCGAACGCGATCTTCGCCGAAACGGCGTAACGATCGGGTCCGTCCACTCGCACGACCTTCGAGGCAAACCCCTCCAGGGCGGCCTCAATAACTGGACCGACGGAGTTGACACCGCCGACGACCACGATTCCTTCGGGCTTGAGCCGAGTCAGTTCCGCGAGTACGGGATCGGAAATCGAGTCCTTGCCCACCAACAGCACCGGCGCGTCGTAATTTCCCGCCACAGCCGACGCAGACAGGGCATCGGCGAATTTCTCCCCCGAAGCCACGAAGACGAGTCGCGATGCCGGGAAATCGTGGTGTGCGACCGCGGCCGAGACCGCGTACCTGTCGACACCTCCGATGCGTTCGACCGTCGCGCCCAGCGTCGCATCACCACCAGTTACGTGAGCGTCATCGCCGCCGCCAAGCGCGGCATACGCAGCCGTCGGGGCCAGCACGATCGCGGCGGAAACGGCCATGACACCAACAGCCGACGCCAGCCGACCGCGGATCATACGAAAAGCCTCAGACACGCGCCACACTCCATCGTTCCATGATGAGTAATGCTCGCTATTCTCTCACCGGATCCACCGCGGCGTTATGAGTACTCGCTACTCCTCGACGGCGAGGGAGGCGCGCGCCACCGCCAGGAAGTCGTGCACCGTCAACTCCTCGCCGCGCGCGGTAGGAGGAACGCCGGCCGCCGAGAGCACTTCTGAGGCCCTCGCCGAATCGCCCAGCACCACCGACAGCGCCTGCCGCAGCATCTTGCGGCGCTGCTGAAACGCCGCGTCGACGATTTCGAAGGTGCGCACCCGCAGCTCCTCGGTGTCGAGCCCGGCGCCCACCCGTTCGAAGCCGACGAGCACGGAGTCGACGTTCGGCACCGGCCAGAACACCTGTCGGCTGACGGTGCCGGCCGTGCGCCAGTCGCCGTACCAGGCGGCCTTGACGCTCGGCGACCCATAGATCTTCGATCCGGGGTCGGCGGCCAGCCGGTGCCCGACCTCGGCCTGCACCATGACCACGCCCGACTGGATCGAGGGAAAGTGTTCGAGCAGGTGCAGCAGCACCGGCACCGACACGTTATAAGGCAGGTTCGCCACGAGCCGCGACGGCGACGAGGGAAGCGACAGGATGCGCAACGCGTCGTCGCGCACGACCGTCAGCGCCGCATCCGGTGCCAGTTGCGACACCGTCAACGGCAGTTGCTCGGCGAGTCGCCGATCGATCTCGACCGCCACGACGTCGGCACCGGCCTCCAGGAGGCCGAGAGTCAGCGATCCGAGACCAGGACCCACTTCGAGCACCACGTCGCCGGGCTCGACGCCCGCGACGCGCACGATCTTGCGCACCGTGTTCGCGTCGATCACGAAGTTCTGGCCGAGCTTCTTCGTGGGCGTCAGATCGAGCAGCGCCGCAAGGTCGCGGATCTCGGCCGGACCGAGCAGAGAGACGGATGCGGGCGACGAGTCGACGCCGTCGGCCCCGCTCACGAGGCCTGCACCGGGTCGTCTTCCCAGCGCCCGTACACCAGCTCGGTGTTGGAGGAGATCTGCGCCGCGAGCATCGACACGTCGGTGCCGAGGTGCGCCGCCATCGCCCGCAGGGTGTGCGGAATCAGATAGGGCGCGTTCGGCCGGCCGCGGAACGGCGCCGGGGTGAGGTAGGGCGCATCCGTCTCGACCATGATGAGCGAGCGAGGCGCGACCGACAGCGCGTCGCGCAGTGCTCCTGCGTTCTTGAAGGTCACGTTGCCGGCGAACGACATGTACCAACCGTTCTCCGCGCAGAGCGCCGCGAACGAGGCATCGCCCGAGAAGCAGTGGAACACCGTGCGCTCCGGGGCGCCCACGCGGCGAAGCGTCGCGACGACCTCGTCATGAGCATCCCGGTCGTGGATCTGCAGCGCAATGCCGTTCTCTTTGGCGATCTCGATGTGCGCCTCGAACGAGCGGTACTGTGCGGCCCGGCCGGCCTCGGAATCGGTGCGATAGAAGTCGAGACCCGTCTCACCCACGGCGCGCACCCGCGGCCACGAGGCCAGCTCGGCGATCTCGGCGAGCGCGTCGTCGAGCCCGCCGGCCTCGTCGTACGACGGCGCATCGTTGGGGTGGATGGCGACAGCGGCGAGCATCCGCGGTTCCCGCGCCGCTTGCTCGGCCGACCAGCGGCTCGTCTCCAGGTCGGTGCCCACCTGCACGACACCGCGCACGCCGACCGCCGACGCGCGATCGAGGTGCTCGTGGTAGTCGATCGGATCGTCGCCGTCGGCGACCTCCAGGTGCGTGTGGTTGTCGTAGACCGGCACGACGAGTGCCTCGGGCAGCGGCGGGTAGGTCTGGTCGCCGCGGTCGGAGGGCTCGCGTTGCCGAAGATACGCGGGCGGTTCCCCGGATTCCGGAGAAGGAGACGTCACGACGCGTCGACCTCGATTCGCGGGAACAGCGCCTCGAGGGGTTCGACGCGAGCACCGCCCGCCCATTCCCAGGCCGAACGGATCGGCTGGTCCTGCACAGTTCCGGTTCCCGAAAGCGCCGTCCACAGTTTTTCGGCGGCGGCGGGCAGCACCGGCGAGAGAAGTACCGTGAGCGTACCGAGCCCGCGCACTGCGGTGTTCAGCACGGTGGCCAGCCTGTCGGCCTGCGACGGGTCTTTCGCCAGAACCCAGGGCTCTTGGAGAGTGATGTATCCGTTCAGCTCGTCGACCAGTTCCCAGACGCGCGCGATGGCCTCGTGCACGGCCAGTCGCTCGATCGCCGAGTCCGCCGCCACCGTCACCCGGCGCTCGGTCGCGCGGATGGCGAGATCGGCCTCCGTCACGGCAGCGTCGACGGCCGCCGGCACGGTGCCGCCGTGGTAACGCGTCACCATGGCGATCACGCGAGAGGCGAGGTTGCCGAACCCGTTGGCGAGTTCGGCCTGGTAACGCGCCGAGAGGTCCTCCCAGCTGAAGGAGCCGTCCTGCCCGAAGTTGATGGCGCGCATGAAGTAGTAGCGGAAGGCATCCGACCCGAAGGTGTCGGTGATCTGCTCAGGCGCGATGCCGGTGAGCTTCGACTTCGACATCTTCTCGCCACCGACCAGCAGCCAGCCGTGGCCGTAGACCTGCTTCGGTACTTCCAGGCCCGCGGCCATCAGCATGGCCGGCCAGATGACGGCGTGGAAACGGGCGATGTCCTTGCCCACGATGTGGGTCGCCGGCCAGCGCCGTGCGAACTCCGCCTCGTCGGTTCCGTAGCCGATCGCCGTGACGTAGTTGAGAAGAGCGTCGAACCAGACGTACACGACGTGCGATTCATCCCAAGGCACCTTGACGCCCCAGTCGAAGGTCTGGCGCGAGATCGAGAGGTCGGTGAGACCGCGGCGCACGAACGACACGATCTCGTTGCGCACGCTCTCGGGCTGCACGAAGTCGGGGCGCGCCTCGTAGAGGTCGAGCAGCGGCTGGGTGAAGTCGCTCATGCGAAAGAAGTAGTTGCGCTCCTTCAGCAGTTCGACGGGCAGCGAGTGGATCTTGCAGACCAGCTGACCTTCGTATTTTCCGGTGCCCTCTTCGAGGTCGGAGAGCTGCTTGTACTCCTCGCAGCCGACGCAGTAGTAGCCCTCGTATTCGCCGGTGTAGATGTAGCCGGCGTCGTAGAGGCGCTGCAGGAAGAGCTGCACATTGACCTCGTGCCGCTCTTCGGTGGTGCGGATGAAGTCGTCGTTCGAGATGTCGATCGTGTTCAGCAGCGGCTGCCACGATTCGGCCACGAGCTTGTCGGCCCACTCCTTGGGGGTCATGCCGTTCGCCGTGGCGGTGCGCAAGATCTTCTGGCCGTGCTCGTCGGTTCCGGTGAGGAACCAGGTGTCGTCGCCCGCCTGACGGTGCCATCGGGCGAGCACGTCGGCCGCCACCTCGGTGTAGGCGTGCCCGATGTGGGGCACGTCGTTCACATAGAAGATCGGCGTGGTGACGTAGAACGAAGAGCCGTCGGACATGCTGACCATCCTAAAGGCCGCAACCAGCCGGGGGGTTCGTGTGACAGAAGACGGAACGGATGTGCGGAGTCACTCCATCCGCAGCACGATCTTGCCTCGCACGTGCTGCGTGTCGAGGTGGTCGTAGGCTTCGGCCACGCGTTCGAACGGGTAGATGGTGTCGATCGGGATGCGCAAATCGCCTTCCACGATGAGTGCCGCCAGCTCGCTCAGCGTGCGGGCGCCGCCACCCGCGGCGTTGCCCTCGCCCTTCACGCCGTATCGCTTCACGGCGGCGAAGTCGGCGATGGTGTCGATGCGCGCCGGACTGACGCCGAGTTCGATGGCAGCCGCGACGTTGCCGCTGCCGTGGGTGTCGATGAAGGCGTCGACCCCCTCGGGAACCAGGGCGCGGATGCGCTCGACCACGCCGTCGCCGTAGGTCACCGGCATGATCTCGAGACCCCGCAGGAAGTCGTGGTCCTCGTCTCGAGCGGTGCCCACGACCGTTGCGCCGGCATGGCGGGCGAGCTGAGCGGCGAACACGCCGACGCCTCCGGCGGCGCCGGCGACCACGACCACGTCACCGAGATCGGCGCCGACGGCGCGCACGGCGGCGAAGGCGGTGGTGCCGGCGACATACAGCGTCGCCGCCTCTTCCCACGTCACGGTGGCGGGTTTCGGCACGACGTTCGTTGCCGGCACCACGACATCCGTCGCCTGCGCCGACCGGCTGTCGCTGAACCCGATCACCTCTTCTCCGACGCCGATACCCTGCACCCCAGCGCCCCGCGCCGTCACCCGGCCGGCGAAGTCGCTGCCCTGCCCGGATGGGAAGGTGGCGGGAAAGACGGCGTCGTACAGCCCGCGACGAATCGCCGCTTCTCCGGGATTGATGGATGCGGCCAGCACCTCGACGCGAACCTCGCCCGGTCCGGGCTCGGGCCTCTCCACCTCGACCACGCGAAGCACTTCCGTGCCGCCGTACCGCTCGAATCGAACCGCTCGCGTCATGGGGTCCTCCTTCTCACGCCTGCCAGATGCAACGCCGTCGCTCGCAACCGTATGCCCGGCGCGACGGATCGGCGCCCCGAGCTGCGGTCAGGAGGGGCGACGGGCCGCCAGCGCACCCTCGTAGAGGTCGCGCTTGCCGAGGCCGGTGGCCTCGGCGATGCTCGCGGCCGCGTCTTTCAGGCGGTAGCCGTCGGAGACCAGCTCGAGCACCTGCGCGATACCCGACGGGAGGTCGGCCACGAGGGCCTCGGCTCCCGCAACGACGATGCAGATCTCGCCCTTCACTCCCCCGGCCGCCCATGCGGCCAGCTCCGCCGCGGTGCCGCGCCGCGCCTCTTCGAACATCTTCGTCAGCTCGCGCACCACCACCACCCGCCGCTCCGCACCCAGCACCGTCGCGAGGTCGGTCAGCGCATCCGCCAACCGGTTCGGCGACTCGAAGAACACCATCGTGCGGGGCTCGCGTTCGAGCATCCGGAAGGTCTGCAGGCGCTCCCCCTGCTTGCGCGGCAGGAAGCCTTCGAACGTGAATCGATCGGTCGGCAAGCCCGACAAGGCAAGCGCCGTGACGACGGCCGACGGGCCGGGAATGACGGTCACATCGACACCGGCCTCGACGGCCGCGACCACCAGCTGGTACCCGGGGTCGGAGACGGTCGGCATGCCCGCGTCGGAGAGCAGCACGAGGTCGGTCTCCCGCGCCAGCTCGACGAGCGACGCCGACTTCTCGCGCTCGTTGTGCTCGTGCAACGGGATGAGACGGGGCCGGTTCTCGATTCCGAGACCGCGCAGGAGCTTCGCGGTCACCCGGGTGTCCTCGGCCGCCACCACAGTCGCTTCGGAGAGCAGTTCGATCAGCCGCAGCGACGCATCCTTGAGGTTCCCGATGGGCGTGGCCGCGAGAATGAGCATGCCCACAGTCTCGCACTGCCGCTGCACGGCCGATTGCGAACAGACGCACCCGTTAGCATGGCCCGGTGAGCACAGAGGTGACGACCCCGCCCGAGCCGGGGCGTGGGCCCGGCGGAGGAGACGGCGAGACGGCGAACGAGTCGGCGACCGGTGCCGACACCGGCGCGTCCCCGGTCTCTGTCGCCGCCATCGAGCCGATCGGTTCGCGCCTCGACGACTGGTGGCTCCGCACGGTGAGCACTCCCACCCGCCAGCGCATCTGGCGCTGGGGCGGACCGATCGCCGTCACGCTCCTGGCTGCCGTTCTTCGCCTGGTGAACCTGGCGCATCCGCATTCCCTCGTCTTCGACGAGACCTTCTACGTCAAAGACGCCTGGACCACCTGGAACCTCGGCTACGAGGCCTCGTGGCCGGCCAACCCCGATCAACAGTTCGCGGCCGGCGACACGAACATCTTCCGCACCGAGCCCTCGTTCGCCGTGCATCCGCCGCTCGGCAAGTGGATCATCGCCCTCGGCATGGCGGTGTTCGGGGCCGACAGCTCCTTCGGCTGGCGCATCTCGGTGGCGGTCTGCGGCATCCTGCTGGTGCTACTCACGACCCTCATTGCCACGAAGCTGTTCAAGTCCACCTTGCTCGGCACCATCGCCGGCTTCCTGCTCGCGATCGACGGGCACGCCATCGTGATGAGCCGGATCGGCATCCTCGACGGCATCGTGGCATTGTTCTGCCTGCTCGGTTTCGGGGCGATCCTGATGGACCGGCAGTGGCACGAGGGGCGGCTCGCCGCCGCGGTCGCCGCACGCAGCGGGCCACCCGGGCCCGACGGTGCGCTCTCCCGTCCCTCCTGGGGTCCGGTCATCTGGTGGCGCCCTTGGCTGCTCGCCGCGGCCCTCGCCTTCGGCTTCGGCTCAGGGGTGAAATGGTCGGCCTTCTACTTCTTGGCCGCGTTCGGCATCTACCTCATCGTGGTCGACGCGCTCGCCCGACGGCGTCTCGGCATCCCGTTCTGGTTCAGCGCAGCCGCACTCAAGCAAGGGCCGGCGACGTTCCTCCTGTTGGTTCCCGTGGCCGCCGTGTCGTACTTCATCACCTGGATCGGCTGGTTCGCGACATCCGGCGGCATGTACCGCACCTGGGCCCAGACCTCGAACGGTGAATGGACCGGCGCACTCTCCTGGGTGCCGCTGTCGCTGCAGAACTTCTGGCATCTCGAGACGGCGGTGTACAACTACCACGTCAACGAGCACTCGCCGCATCCCTACCAGGCGAATCCGTTCAGCTGGCTCTTCCTGGTGCGACCGACGCAGATGTATGTGCAGTCCGTCGACCCGAGCCAGTGCGGCGGGCAGATCTGCTACGAGAACATCACCTCGATCGCCAACCCGATCATCTGGTGGTGCGCGACGGCGGCCTTGTTCTATCTCGTCTACCGCCTGGTGCGCAAGCGCGAGTGGCAGGTGGGGTTGGTGCTGATGGGCATGGTCGCCGGGTATCTGCCGTGGCTGCTCTACGTGAACCGCACGATCTTCCAGTTCTACACGATCACGTTCGAGCCCTACATGATCCTCGGATTGACCTTCGTGATCGGCCTCGCACTCGGGTCGAGGGCAGACCCGAGATGGATGCGCACACGCAACCTCACGGTCGTCGGGGTCTTCCTGGGGTTGTGCGTCGTCGTGTCGGCGTTCTTCTATCCGGTGTGGGTCGGGATGCCGGTGCCCGCCTGGTTCCTGAGCCTGCACTACTGGCTTCCCACGTGGCGGTGACCGGGCGGGTTCCCTGGCTGGCAGGCCTCGCCGTCGCGGGGGCGGCTGCACTCGTGGCGTTCGGCATCCACCTGGCGATCCCCGCAGTTCCGATGCTCACCGCGGCCGTCGGGCTCGGAATCGTCGCGGGGCAGATCCCGGCCGTGCAGCGTGTGCTCGACGGGGTGTTGAAGCCGGGCCTCGGCATCGCGGCGCGACGGCTGCTGCGCATCGGCATCGTGCTGTTGGGCCTGAAGCTCAGCCTGGTCGACATCGCCGGGCTCGGCTGGGAGGCGATCGTCGTGATCGTGCTCATCGTGTCGATCACGTTCGCCTTCACTCTCCTGCTCGGCAAACTGCTGGGGCTGCCGGGCACGCAGCCCCTCTTGATCGCCGCAGGGTTCTCGATCTGCGGCGCATCAGCGGTCGGTGCGATGAGCGCGGTCACGCGCTCGAAAGACGAAGACACCGCCACGCCGATCGCGCTGGTGACCCTGTGCGGAACCCTGGCGATCTTCGTGCTGCCGGTGCTGCGCATCCCGCTCGGCCTGTCGGCGGAGGACTTCGGCGTGTGGGTCGGGCTCAGCGTGCATGACGTGGGGCAGGTGGTCGCCACGGCGCAGATCGCCGGGCCCGCGGCACTCGCCTCGGCTGTCGTCGTGAAGCTCACCCGGGTTCTGACGCTCGCCCCGATGGTGGCCATCGTGGGGCTCGTCGAGCGGCGGGCGGATGCGCGGAACGCGGCGCGCGGCGTCGACCACCCCGATTACGTGGAGCGTCCGGCGGCGAAGCGGCCGCCGATCGTGCCGCTGTTCATCGCGGGCTTCATCGCGGCCGTTCTGGTGCGCACCTTCGTGCTGCCGTTACTGGGCGACGCCGCGTCGGCTGGCATTCTCACGGCCGCCGACATCGGACAGACCATCCTGCTGGCGATGGCGCTGTTCGCGCTCGGGTCGAACATCCGGTTCCGGGCGCTGGCGCGCACCGGATGGCGGGCGCTCATCGTGGGGCTGGCGTCGTGGGCGTTCATCGCACTGCTGGCGTTGGCGGGTGTTTGGCTGCTGGCCTGATCCGTTTGTGAGCATTGCTCGAAGTATGCGATAATGAGGCATATTCGCTACATTTCGAGATGGGGCTTCATGCGGATTTCACGACTTGCCATACTTCCACTCGCCGCCGGGCTCACGTTCGGGGGCGTCGCCGGAAACGCTGCGGCGGCACCGGTCGTCACCGATGTGCTAGCGACCCTTCTACCGGGGTCCGTGCCAAACACTGTCGTCGTCGACGGGGCGTCGAATGTGTACACCCTGAACCCACCATCGCGCACGATTTCCAAGATCAGCTTCGACGGAACGCTTACGCCCGCCTGGGCGAGCTTCCCGGCGGGTACGGCACCCAGCGAGATCGTGACGACGACGGACGGCACTGTCTACACGGCCAATCTCGGCACCGCCACAATTTCGCGAGTCATGCCCGACGGAACGGTGACCCCGATCTATGCATCCCTGGCCCCACTGTCCCAGCCGGTCGGATTGGCAATCGCGAACGATGGCACCCTCTTCACTGCCAATCAAGCGTCCAACTCAATCTCCCGCGTCTCTCCGACAGGCATTGTGACGGCGAGCTTTGCGCTACTCACCGCTGGATCGAAGCCGTTTGACATCGTCGTGACCCCTACCGGCGATCTCTACACACTCAATCTGAATAACAGCGTCTCGAAGGTCTCGTCTGCGGGAATGGTCACGCCGGCGTTCGCGACCTTGGCAGCTGGCGTCAATCCCGTCAACCTGATGGTCAGCTCGACTGGGCATGTGTTCGTGCTCGAACAGATGACGAATCAGATCGAGGAATTCGACACTACCGGCGCGCGGGTGCGCACCATTCCGCTCCCGACCCAGCCTGGACAGATCGCAATGGATGCGCAGGATAATCTGTTCGTGTCGCTGCGCGGAACCAAGACAATCGGATTCATCCCGAACGGCGGTTCGCTGGTTCCGTCGATCGCGACCCTCAATCCGGGCGCCGACTACGGTCCATTGGCAATCACGACGACCAATACCGTCTATGCCGTCGGGCTGTCCCAGCCGATCGTCTCGCGGATCTCGCTCGGAGCGAAGATCACCTCGGCTCCGGTCAGCGGGAAGGTCGAGTCGGGCAAGCCGTTCAGTGCGACCGTCACGGCGAGCGGCTACGAGCCGATGGCGTTCTCGCTGACGGGTACGGTGCCTCCCGGAGTGTCGATCAACAGAGCCACCGGCGTCATCAGCGGACCTTCCACCACAGTCGGCACCTACCGGTTCAGTGTCCTTGCATCGAACATGTTCGGGGCGTCCAGCACCCAGGAGGCGACGCTGACGGTCACAGCGGCACCCGTGCCGACACCCACTCCCACCGGCACTGCATCGCCGGGGCCGGGTCCGGGGCCGGCCTCGGGAGCAGGATCCGGTTCGGCCGGCAGCGAAAGCAACGGGGGCGGGCGCGCCGCCGGCGCATCCGGCTCACTGGCGAATACCGGTGCAACCTTCCTCCTACCGGGCACCCTGGCGCTTCTTCTCTCCGCCGCAGGTGTCGTCGGACTCGTGACGGAACGCCGCCGACGCCACGCCTAGGGAGTTCCTCATCGAATCGCCAAGACACGCCGCTTACCATCGCCGGTACTGCGGCGTGTCTTGGAGACTCGGCGATGCCTCAGTGCAGGAGCTTGAGGCCCACCACACAGGCCACGATTCCGAGCACGAGCAGCACCTTCACGAGAGAGAACGCCTCCCCGCCGAAGGCCATGCCGTAGCCGACCGTGAGGGCCGCGCCGATTCCGACCCAGACGGCATAACCGGTGCCCACCGGTATGCTCCGCAAGGCGAAGGCGAGACCGGCCATACTCGCAAGCAGACCACCCGCGAAGATCAGGCTCGGCCAGAGCTTCGTGAAGCCCTCCGACTTGCCGAGGGCAGTGGCCCAGACGGCTTCGAGAATCCCGGATGCGATCAATACGACCCACGACATGACAGTCCACTCCTTGTGGTCAGTCTTGTCGCTCTCCGGGTACTGCGCCCTCGTCCGGAGGCCGCTCGGCGGCCTTGCCACCACCGTGTCACGGCCCCCTGATCAGCCCCTGTGCAGACGCACCCCTCCTCCACAATCACGCCCGCCCGAGAAGTTGTTACGGTGCGAGTCGGAGGCGCCGTAACGTGGCGTTCGCGGCTAGTACGGTGAATCCATGGCAGATCGCGAATATGGCTTCCGCACCCGGGCAATCCACGCAGGCAACATCCCCGACGCAGTGACCGGTGCGCGCGCGCTGCCCATCTATCAGTCGAGCGCCTTCGTGTTCGACGACACAGCAGATGCCGCTGCCCGCTTCGCCCTGCAGAAGTACGGCAACATCTACAGTCGCCTCGCGAACCCCACGGTCGCCTCCTTCGAAGAGCGCATCGCTAGTCTCGAGGGCGGGCTCGGCGCGGTGGCCACCGGCAGCGGCCTGTCGGCACAGTTCATCACCTTCGCTTCGCTCGCCGGCGCGGGCGACCACATCGTCGCCAGCGCGAATCTCTACGGCGGATCGATCACGCAACTGGATGTCACGCTGCGCCGCTTCGGCGTCGAGACCACCTTCGTGAACTCCTCCGACCCGGCCGACTACGCGGCCGCCATCACCGACCGCACGAAGCTCGTCTTCGCCGAGACGATCGCGAACCCCTCGGGTGAGATCGCCGACATCGAAGGCCTCGCCGCCGTTGCTCACGCGGCCGGCGTTCCGCTCATCATCGACTCCACCATCGCCACGCCGTACCTCAACCGACCGATCGAGTGGGGGGCCGACGTGGTCATCCACTCGGCCACAAAGTTCCTCGGTGGGCACGGCACCACGCTGGGCGGTGTCGTGGTGGAATCCGGCCGCTTCGAGTGGCACAGCGACCGCTTCCCGGCCTTCGGCGAGCCGGTGCCCAGCTACGGCGGGCTGCAGTGGTCGGGCAACTTCGGCGAATACGCCTTCCTCACGCGGCTCCGGGCCGAGCAGCTCCGCGACATCGGGCCGGTGCTCGCACCGCATTCCGCGTTCCTGCTCGCCCAGGGCGTCGAGACCCTGCCGTTCCGGATGCAGGCCCACGTCGACAACGCGAAGATCGTCGCCGCCTGGCTCGATGCCGACCCGCGGGTGGAGTACGTCAACTGGGCCGGGCTCGCGGCGCATCCGCACCACGAACGAGCCGCCAAGTACCTGCCACTCGGTGCCGGCTCCGTGTTCAGTTTCGGAGTGAAGGGCGGGCGGGATGCCGGGCGCACCTTCATCGAGTCCGTCGACCTGGCGAGCCACCTGGCCAACATCGGCGACGCGAAGACCCTCGTCATCCACCCGGCTTCCACCACCCATGCCCAGCTCACTGAGCAGCAGCTCGTCGACGGCGGGGTGCTCCCCGGGCTCGTGCGCATCAGCGTCGGAATCGAAGATCCCGACGACATCATCTACGATCTCGACCAGGCGCTCGCAACGGCGACCGCCGCCTGACCCGGCGCGGAGGAATCATGACCACCACCGAACTCGTCGCAACCCAGCTGACCAACGGTCTCACCTGCGAGCTGCCCGCCGATTCTCCGCTCGCGAAGCTGCTGAAATCGCAGCGCACCTGGGTGGGCCCATCGGCGAAGGAGCGTCTGCGCATTCTTCGCAACGCCAAATCGGTCGCGATCGTCGGAGCTTCACCCAACCCGGCCCGGTCGAGCTACTTCGTGGGCACCTATCTTCAGCAGTCGAGCGACTTCCGGGTCTACTTCGTCAACCCGAACGCCGACGAGATCCTGGGCCAGAAGGCGTACCCCGATCTTGCCTCGCTGCCCGAAGTTCCCGACATCGTCGACGTGTTCCGGCGCGCCAGCGACATCCCCGCGGTCATCGACGATGTGCTCGCCGTCGGGGCTCCCACGGTGTGGGTGCAGCTCGGCATCTGGAACCAGGAGGCCGCGGAGTACGGCGAGTCGAAGGGTTTGACCGTCGTGATGGACCGCTGCATCAAGATCGAACACGCCCGTTTCCACGGCGGCCTGCACCTTCTCGGTTTCGACACCGGGCAGATCTCGGCACGCAAGATCATCCGCTAGCCGCCGGCGAGCCGGAACCGAAGCCGACCTCCGCGGCGGGAGCGCCGCCAGCAGTGGGAGCGCCGGGGGTTCCGGGGCGCGAGCGCGCCGACGAACTAGGCTTGCGCGAGTGAGCGAGCGTTCGGCTGCGGAGGGCCCACCATCCGTGCGAGTGGCGGTGCTCGGCGCGGTCGCGGTTCGCGCCGAATCCGGCGGAGCCGTCGAACCCGCCGGCCACCGCGCCAAGGCCCTGCTCACCGCCCTCGCCCTGGCCGCGCCCCACCCCCTCTCGGCCGACCGGCTCGTCGACGACGTCTGGGAAGACCAACCGCCGCGCGGAGCCCGCGCCGCGCTGCAGACCCAGGTCTCGCGCATCCGTTCCGCCCTCGGCGACGACGTGATCGAATCGCTGCCGTCGGGCTACCGATTGACGGCGTCGACAGACGACATCGATCTCACACTCGCCGAGAGCCTGCTTCTCGCCGCTCGAGCGCACCTCGCCGAGAATCGCGCGGCAGAAGCGCTCGCCGTCGCTCGGTCGGCGATCTCCCTCTGGCGCGGCGACCCGGGAGCCGACCTCGACTCCGCGGTGCTGGCCTCCGCCCTGTCGGAGCGGGCGGACCGCGCACTCGACGGCCTGGAGACGGTGGTCGCCTCGGCCGCCCTCGCCCTCGGCGACGCCATTGCCGCCGAGGAGCTCGCGCGGCGGCTGTGCCTGAGATCCCCTTTCGATGACAGCGCGCACTTCCTGGAGATGCGGGCACTTGACGCCCTGGGGCGCTCGACCGAGGCGGTCGCCCTTTACGCGACCTTCCGGGCACGCGTGCAGGACGCATTCGGAACCAGCCCTGCGCTCGAGTTGCAAGCGCTCAACCTCGAGTTGCTCGCGCGCGACGACGTGCGGCCCAACTCCCCCGCCGCAGGCCCCGCGGTCGAGAGTCACGAGCAGGCAGCAGCAACAGCAACGACAACGACAACCGCAGCGACAACGACAACGGCGGCGGCGGCGGCGGCAAGCGCAACGACACCACGCCGCGCGGCGATGGCCCGCGGCATCCGCGCCGCACCCAACGCTCTGATCGGGCGCGACGACGCCCTCATCGAGATCGAGCATCTGCTCGCCACCTCGCGGGTGACCACCGTTCTGGGCCCAGGCGGTCTCGGCAAGACCCGGGTCGCACACGAGCTCGCCGCGCGGGCGCTCAGCCGTTTCGGTGCGGTCATCGTGGTCGAGCTGGCGAGTGTGCGTAGCACCGACGACGTCGTCTTCGCCCTCGCCTCGGCGCTCGGCATCCGCGAGGTCGCGTCGAGCAAGCGGATCGGCGACCGGGTGGTGCGTGACGACCTGCGCGGCCGCATCGTGGCGCGCCTGGCCGACGCCCCCACCCTCCTCGTGCTCGACAACTGCGAGCACATCATCGACGCGGCGGCCGAGTGGAGCTCCGACCTCACGGCCGAACTGCCCGACCTCACCATCCTCACCACCAGTCGCACCCCGCTCGCGATCTCGAGCGAGCGCGTCTTCGCCCTCGCCCCTCTCGGCGCATCCTCGATCACGGCCGGTGAACGAGCATCCGCTCAGGGCGCGACGGCGCGCGACTCCCCCGCAAGCCCTCGCACACGCCCCGAGGACGACGCCGCCGTGCGTCTCTTCGTCGACCGCGCCACTGCCGCTCGCCCGGGCGCCGCGCTCCCCCTCGACGCAGTCGCCCGCCTCTGCGCTCGTCTCGACGGACTTCCGCTCGCCATCGAACTGGCGGCGGCCCGCATCCGGTCGATGCCGATCGACGAGATCGAGCGCCGCCTCTCGAACCGCTTCGCCTTGCTCTCCGGGGGTGACCGCGCTGCACCCGAGCGCCACCGCACCCTGCTCGCGGTGATCGAGTGGAGCTGGAACCTGCTCGACGCCGCCGAGCAGCGAGCGCTCTCGCGTCTCTCCGAATTCGCCGACGGGTTCAGCGCCGAGGCCGCCCAGGCGGTCGTAGGCTGCGCGATCGACGACGTGCCCGACCTGCTCGACGGCCTGGTCGCCCAATCGCTCGTGATGATGCGCGAAACGGATGCCGGGGTGCGCTATCGCATGCTCGAGACGGTGCGCGAGTTCGGCCAACTGCAACTCGACGCCGCGGGCACGCGCGAGGAGGTGCGCGACGCCGTCTTCGAGTGGGCCGACCAGTTCGCGCGCGACCTGCACCGGCGCACCGACGGCGCTGAGCAGGTCGCGACCTTCGCGCGCGTGGCTGTCGAGGAGGACAACCTCATCGACGTGCTCCGCCGCGCGATCGACGCCGACCGAGCCGAAGTCGTCACCTCCGTCTTCGCCCTGCTCGGCTACTACTGGTCGTTGAGGAGCGCGCACAGCGAGGTGCTCGCCTTCGGCAAACCGGTCTTCGAGAGCATCCGGGAGTACGAGCCGGAGCCCGAGCGGGTCGACCTGCTGGTGGCCGTGCTCCTCGTCATCAGCATGACCACGATGATCACCGAGCTGCGTTTCGCCGTGCGTCCGAGGTCGCGGCTGCGAAAGGTCGTGCGGACACGGGCCGTGCTAGACCCTCGCCTCAGAGCGATGTCGTCACTGATCCTCAACGCCGGAAACACCGAACGCGCCGCCGAGAAGATTCAGGATGCGATCGCCTCCGACGACCGGGGCACGGCCCTCCTCGGCGCCCTGATCGGCAGCGTCGCCGCCGAGAACGAAGGGCAGCGGGAGGTCGCGGTCACCCTCGCCCGCAGTGCGGTCCGCATCGCGGACTCCCTCGGTGACACCTGGGGCGGCGCGATGGCCGGCCAGATGCTGGGCGCGTTGCACAGTCAGAGCGCCGAACCGGAGGAGGCTCTGCGCTGGGCACGGAGGGCGCGGGTCGGGCTGTCGAAGCTCGGCGCGACCGAGGACATCCGTCAAATCGAATGGACGATCGCCACCAACGACATCGCCGTCGGCAACCTCGACGAAGCGACCGAACTCTTCGACCGGCTGATCGACACACCGGGTCAGGCCGACGGTATCGAGGTGGCGTCGATCGGCTTGGCCGGCCAGGCCGAGGTGCTCCGGGCTCGCGGACGGGTCGAGGAGGCCCGCGAGTTGCTGGTGAAGGCACTGCGGAGTTTCGATGTTCCGCGCTCGCGCGCGTCGCCGTGGTTCCGCATCGTGATGTCGTCGATGCTCTCCTCGTTGGTGATCGACGACACCGGATCGACCGAGGAACGACGGCTGCTGGCCCGGCGACTGCGCTCGCGCACGCTCGGGAGTCTTCGCACGCCCCTCGGCATCATCGATCGCCCGGTTCTCGGCGCGTCGGTGATCGGGCTCGCCGTATGGGCGGAGGACAGCGGAACGGTCGACCCGCGCGTCGGGCTCGAGCTGCTCGCTCTCGCCGAATCGATGGGCGCCCGGCAAGACCCGCCGGCTCTGCACCTGCGCCCGCTGTTCGAACGGTTCGGTCGCCGCTTTTCGGCCGATGAGATCGCCGGAGTGCGGAGCGCCGTGGCCGAGTTGCCGCACGAGGAACGGCCCGAGCGCGTCGCAGAACTCCTGCGAGCGCCCGGGCCGTGGTCGTGGGCGTGGGGCCGGCAATCGCCAGGCGCGCAAGCGCCCAGCTGGCCTGCTTAAGCCTTCTTCATGTAGGCCCGCACTGTCAGCGGCGCGAAGATCGCGACGATCACCGCGGCCCCGAGCAGCGACAGCCAGGCATCCACCGTCCAGGCCCCGGTGTTGGCGAGGTCTCGCACGGCGGTCACCAGGTGGGAGACCGGGTTGATGTTCACGAACCATTGCAGGAACGGAGGCATCGTGTCGGGGTTGACGAACGCGTTCGACAGGAACGTGAGCGGGAACAGCACGAGGAACGAGATGCCCTGCACGCTCGACGCGCTGCGGGCGATGACGCCGAAGAACGCGAAGATCCAGCTGATCGCCCAGGAGCTCACGATGACGAGCAGTCCGGCAAGAATCACGTTGCCGATGCCGCCTTCGGGCCGATAGCCCAAGATGAAGCCCATCACGAAGGTGAGCGTGGTGGCGATCGCATACCGCACGGTGTCGGCGAGGAGGGCGCCCGCAAGGGGCGCGATCCGCGCGATCGGCAACGACTTGAAGCGGTCGAACACGCCCTTGTCCATGTCTTCCCGCAATTGCACGCCGGTGACGACGGATGTCGTGATGACGGTCTGCACGAGGATGCCGGGGATGAGGGTGGGCAGGTAGTCCTGCACGCTGCCGGCGATCGCTCCACCGAAGATGTAGCTGAACATCAGGGTGAAGATGATCGGCTGCAGTGTCACGTCGATCAGCTGTTCGGGCGTGCGCCGGATCTTGAGCAGCCCTCGCCAGGCCATGCTGAACGAGTTCTGCACCGTCTGACCGAAGCTGACGTGGTTCTTGAGGGTGCGGTTGACCCCCGGGGTGATGGTGAGCGTGCTCATCGCGCATCCTCCAGTTCGCGTTCGGGGTTGTCGGACGCCGCGGCCGCAGCCGCGTCGGCCTCCTCTTCCTCAGTGGCCGAGTGGCCGGTGAGGGCGAGGAAGACCTCGTCGAGCGTGGGTTGCTGCACCGACAACTCGGCCACCGCGATGTTCTCCTGACGCAGTCGCAGCAACAGGTCGGTGACGGTGTCGGGGTCGGTCATCGGCGCCGTGATGCGGCCGGCCTCGGGCGAGAGCACCGATTCCACGCCGAGCACGTCGAGGATGGCGAGGCGCGCACGCTCGAGGTTCGCGGCATCCGCGAGTTTGAGCAGCAGCGACGACGACCCGACCGAGCCCTTCAGCTCGTCGGCGGTGCCCTCGGCCACGACGATGCCGCGGTCGATGACGGCGATGCGGTCGGCCAGCTGGTCGGCCTCGTCGAGGTACTGCGTGGTGAGCAGAACGGTCGATCCGGTCGCCACCAGGCGACGGATGGTGTCCCACATCTGAGCGCGCGTGCGCGGGTCGAGGCCCGTGGTCGGCTCGTCGAGGAAGATCAGAGGTGGCTGCGAGATGAGGCTCGCGGCGAGGTCGAGGCGACGGCGCATGCCTCCGGAGAAGTTCTTCAGGGGGCGCTTGGCCGCTTCGGTCAGTCCGAACTCCTCGAGCAGTTCGGCCGACTTACGCCGCGAATCGGCGCGGCTCAGCCCGTTCAGACGCGAGAAGAGCACGAGGTTCTCGGTGGCGCTCAGCGTTTCGTCGACACTCGCGTACTGCCCGGTCACCCCGATCAGCTGCCGCACGATCTGCGGTTCGCGACGGATGTCGTGACCGAAGATCGTGGCGTCGCCGCCGTCGGGCTTGAGCAGCGTGGCGAGCATCCGGATCGTCGTCGTCTTGCCGGCGCCGTTCGGGCCGAGCACTCCGTACACCGTTCCGGTGCGCACGCTCAGGTCGACGCCGTCGACCGCCCTGTTGTGGCCGAACACCTTGACGAGTCCGTGTGCTTCGACCGCCCATTCCGTTGAATTCGGCATTCGATCTCCTTTCGATCGTTGTCGTGTTGCACGTTCTCTCCGAGTGTGAAGGGGCCCGCTTACCGGGCGCTTACACGCCGCTGTCGTGGGGTGTCAGCAGGATGTAAGCGGGCGGCGGAACCGGATGCGCGCCACAGCGCCGACACACCGTTACGTTCTCGTTACTCTCTATTGCAATCCTCAGGGTGCGGCCTGCCGGAGCCAATACCGTGGACACGTGACCGCAACCGACAGCCCTCGCCTCTCGCCCCTGCTGGCGTCGCCCCTCGTGTCGACGCAGTGGCTGGCCGACCACCTCGGCTCGGAGGGGCTCGTCGTGCTCGACGCGAGCGTGCTGTCGATTTCGTCACCCGCCGGGTTCGGCCCCGCGAACTCCTGGCTGAGCGGGCTCGACGAGTACCTCCTCGCCGGGCACGTCCCGGGCGCCGTCTTCGCCGACCTGCTCGAGGTCTTTTCCGACCCCGCGGGGTCGTTCGGATTCGCCCGCCCCTCAGTCGAGCGGTTCGAGGAGGCCGCGACATCCGTCGGCGTCGACAACGACACGACCGTCGTGGTCTACGACACCGCGGCCGGGCAGTGGGCCGCGCGCGTGTGGTGGCTGTTCCGAGCCTTCGGCTACGACCGGGTGGCGGTGCTCGATGGCGGCTACGCCAAATGGATCGCCGAGGAGCGCCCGGTCGAGACCGGCAACGTGCTTCCGCGGTCGGGTGCGATGTTCGCCGCGGTCGAGCGGCCCGGGCTCTGGGCGTCGAAGGCCGACGTCGAGGCGATCGTGGCGGGCTCGACGGATGCGCCGGCCACGCTGGTGTTCGCCGGCCCGCCGAGCGACTTCACCGGCGCGACGTCGCCCCGTGCCCGCGCCGGGCACATCCCGGGCAGTGTGAGCGTACCGGCCGGGCGTCTCGTCGACCGTTCGACCAAAGCGTTTCTGAAGGGCGATGCGCTGCGCGAGAAGCTTTCGCCCGTGCTGGCCGGCGACCGCTCGCGGGTGGTGACCTATTGCGGCTCGGGCATCGCGGCGGCCTCCACGGCGCTGGCGCTGACCGTGCTGGGAGAGGGGTCGGTCGCCGTCTACGACGGCTCACTCAACGAGTGGTCGGCCGACCCCGACGCTCCCCTCGAGACCACGGTCTGAGTGCTCCGACTTCTTGCCACCAACGGCTCTTCATCTCGGATCTAGGGCCGAGAGCGGCGAGAAATCAGGCGCGGAGGGCCGAGGCGGAGGTCACCGGAAGGCGGCAGACGAAATCGAAGCAGCGATAGGCCGTCGGATGCCCGTCGCGCGTGCCGCGATCGGCGAACAGCTCGAAGCCGGCCTCGGCGAGCATCCGCGCCTCCGCAACTGTGGCGACGGCGACGACACCCGCTCCCGACCACATGCGCACCGCTGCTCGGAGGCCGTCGGCCTGCATCGCGGCGTCGTGGTCGGTGTCGTCCACGGCGGCGGACGCCGAGCTGACAGCATCCGGTTCGATCAACACCAGCTGCTCCGCGGGGCGGGCCAGACGCGCCAGCAGTTCGAGGGTGGCACCGAACGAGATCGGCCGGGCCGTCGCCTCCGCCGCCAACGGCGCGAGGGCGGCGAGTGCCGCCTCGCGATAACGCGATTCGGCGGTGAGCGTGTGCAGCAGCAGAGCGGCGGATGCGGTGGCACTGGTTCCGGAAGGATACGCGCCTTCCGAGGGGTCCAGTTCCACCGCGAGCCCTTGCGCGCGGAGCACCCGGTCGCCGCCGCCCGGCGCCCGGAAGATGGTGGGGGTTGCACCGGCGGGCGCAGGTTCCTCGGCCGGCGACGCGCCTCCGGCTCCGCCGTTCCTCGGCGCCGCGTCACTCCCCGCCGCGCCCAGCATGGCGTCCATCGCCGCGCGGCCCGGCACCGCGTCCAGCACGTCATCGTCCAGCACGGCATCGACGAGCATCCGCCCCACCATCGCGTAACGCACCGACCCCGTCACCGCGGCGAGCCTGAGGAGGCCCTCGGCAAGCATCCCGTAATCCTCGAGCGTGGCCGCCGCGGTCGACACCCGACCGTCGATCGACGCCCGAACGAGGTGCATCCCCGTCGCGACGCCCGCCGCCGCCCCGCCGCCGCCCGCGTCCGCACCCGCAGTCGCCGGCACGCCGCCGTGAGCACCCGCGTCCGCACGAGCGTCCGCACCGGCAGTCCCCTGCACGCCGCCGTCAGCCCCCGCATCCGCGTCCGCACCCGCCCGCACGCCGCCGCGAGCATCCGCACCCCCGTCCGCGCCCGCCTCCCCGCCGACGTGCGCCTCGATGAGGTAGTCGGCCGCGTGCTCGGCCGCCATCGCCCAGTCCTCGCGACCGAACACCAGTGAAGCGCGGGCGAGCGCCCCGATCGCGAGGCCGTTCCACCCCGAGAGCACCTTCTGATCGAGCGCCGGCGGCACCTGCTGCAAGCGGCCGGCCGCGTCGAGCCCGTAGTAGCCTCCCTCGACCCGCGCGCCGTCGACCGTGCTCTCCGAGTCCTGGGCCGAGGCGAATCCGCCCGATGGCAATTGCATCACCTCGAGCAGGAACCGCGCGATTCCCTCGGCCGCCGTGCGCGCCCAGGGCAACCCGGCGTCACGAGCCCACACCGCGGTGTACGCGTCGAGCAGCAGGGCGTTGTCGTAGAGCATCCGCTCGTAGTGCGGGTCTGTCCAGTCCCGCCGGGTGGAGTACCGAAAGAATCCGCCCTCCACCGCATCCCGCAGCTCCGATCCAGCCATGGCCTCGAGCGTGCGGATGGCCAAGGCGGTCGACGCGGGGGTGCCCGCCTCGAGCAGAAACCGCAGCACGGGCGCCACCGGGAATTTGGGAGCCCCGCCGAAACCGCCGTACTGCTGATCCTCGTACTGCCCGAGCTCGGCGACGATCGCCTCGAACGGAATCGTCGCCGGATCGAACCCGTCGACACCGGAACGGTCGGCCAAGGCCTCTTGCCCGACAGCGAGAGCGGTGGCGACCTGTTCGGCCGAGAGCAGCACATCGGCGTTGCGGGTGGTCCAGGCATCCGTCACCGCCTCGAGCACCTGCCGGAACGACGGATGCCCCTGCAGCGGTGTCGGCGGAGAATACGTTCCGCCGTAGAACGCCTTGCCCTCGGGAGTGACGAACACGTTGAGCGGCCAGCCGAGATCCTGGGTGAAGGCCCCCGCGGCCGCGAGGTAGACGGTGTCGACTTCCGGATGCTCCTCCCGGTCGACCTTGATGGCCACGAAGTGCTCGTTGAGGTAGGCAGCCAGAACCGGGTCGCTGAACGACTCGCGAGCCATCACGTGGCACCAGTGGCAGGTGGAGTATCCGATCGACACCAGCACCGGCACTTTTCGGCTGCGCGCGGCGGCGAACGCCTCCTCACCCCAAGGGAACCAGTCGACCGGGTTCTCGGCGTGGGAGCGCAGATACGGGCTGATCGCGTGGGCCAGGCGATTCGTCATGCGTCAAGCCTCCCACTCGGCACCGCGCGCCCCTAGGCCCGGCCGGAGAAAGCTGCGCGAGCTTTTCCCATGGTGCGACGGCCATCCGCGATGCGGCCTATCGGGTCACGACGTTCTTCTCGCCGGCGCGGATCGGCAGCGACAACCGATTCTGCGCGGGCGGCAGCGCGCAGACGTAGAAGTCGGCGAAGACGCACGGCGGAAGGTAGGCGCGGTTGAAATCGACCTCGATCTCGTTCGAGCCGGGCTGCCCGTGCAGCCGGAGGAAGCGGAATCGGTAGGTCTCGCCGCCGCTCGTCGCATCCGAGAACACCACCTGCATGCTGTGGCGCGATCCGGTTGCCACGAATTCCACCTGCTGGCCGCCGATCTCGAGCGACACCGTTCCGGCCAGCGCCTCGTTCTCGACGTAGCCGTCGATCTCCTCCACCGCGAGGGTCTCGCCCTCCGAGGCGGGCGAGAATCGGCCCAGCACCACCCATGCCTCGTCGGGCATATAGGAATCCACATCAACGACGGATGCGCGGGTCGGGGCATCCGGATCGAGCACCCGCAGCGCCACCTGATCGTCACGGCGGAAGTGCCGCAGCACGCGGCCCCCGACGAGAACCTCGCCGCCCTGCTCGATGGTGAAGTCGTCGCCCACGATGTCGGCTCCGTCGAGATACCACTCACCCTCGATTCCCTCGAGCCGTTGCGGATCGGGCGAGAGCCAATGCGTGGCCACCAACGAAGCGAGACCGTGCGGCCCGGTGATGGTGCGCAGCCGCGCTGTGTGCCAGGTCTGCCAGGACTCGTCGAACTCGTGTTGCGTCACCCGACGAGCCTACGCCGGGATCGCGGCCCCCCTGCCATAGGCGGCGAGGAAGACACGCGTCGCTTCGGCGCAGTGCCGGCGGATGGACTCGGGGTCGCGGGGCACGTCGTCGCCGAGCAGCATCGCTTCGTTGATCGGGGACATCACGAGCCAATTGAAGAACGACGCGGCGGTGCGCGGGTCGGTGTCACGCATCCAGCCCTTCTCGATGAAATCGCTGAAGGCCGTGGTGAGTGCAGTCATCGACCTCATCGGGCCGGCCCGCCAGAGCGCCTGCCCGAGGTCGGGGAAGCGCCCGACTTCGCCGATCACGAGGCGTCGCAATTGCAGGATGCGCGCATCGAGCACCACGCCGAGCTGCCGTCGCCCGAACTCCTCGAGAAAACCGCCCACGCCGCCGGCCGAGCGCGGCAGGGGCATCTCCTCGTGCACGCCGTCGCCTGCGCCCCGCGTCATCGAGGTGACGAGGTCGACGAACAGAGCCTCCTTGCTGCCGAAATGCTTGTAGACGGTCTGCTTCGACACCTGCGAGAGTGTGGCCAGTTCATCCATGTTCGCGCCGCGGAAGCCGTCGCGCAGAAAGATCTGCTCGGCGGCCGCGAGGATCGCTTCGTGCTTGCGCTGCGAGCTCGGTCGCGAGATATCGCTCATCCGGCACTCCCTCTTGACTCTCAGTACTGGCCAGTCTACTTTGTTCGCAACGGAACTGGACAGTCCAGTCTATAAACTTCGGAGGAAGCAATGACCGAGTACACCACAACGGCTCGCGGCGACCGCGTCGCCTACGACCTGCGAGGCTCCGGGCCGGCCATCGTCTTCGTGGCCGGGGCGGGTCCCTTCCGCGCCATCGACCCCTGGACCACCGAGACCGCCGAGCGCGCCGCCGACCTCGGCCTCGCCACGCTGGTCTTCGACCGCCTCGGCCGCGGCGAGAGCGAAGCCGACGGGGTGCTCGATCTCGACCGGGAACTGGATGCGCTGCGCGCGGTCATCGAGGTCGCCGGCGGCGCCGCGGTGCTCTGCGGGCACAGTTCTGGATGCTCGATCTCGCTCCACGCGGCGGCGGTCGGGCTCCCTGTCACGGGGCTCGCGCTCTGGGAGGCTCCGCTCGCGGGCGATGCAACCCAGACGCGTGCGTGGTCGAACGAGGTGGAGCGTCTGATCGACGCCGGCGACTTCCCCGGCGCGCTCAGCCAGTACATGAAGGACATGCCGCCGGAGTGGCTGGACGAGATGAAGGCCACGCCCGAGTGGGAGTACATCGCCGCAGGTGTGCGGAGCAACCGGGCCGACGGGCAGTCGATGGTGTGGGCGACGGCGGCGCTCGAGGCGGCCGAGGCGAACGGGGCGGCCGAGACGAACGGGGCCGAGGGGCGGGGTGTTGCTGGTGCGCTCGCAGGCATCCGCGTGCCCGTACTGGCGATGTACGGGCTCGAGACGTTTCCCGAGATGCCGGTGGCGGCGGAGCGGATCGCCGCCGCGATCCCCGGAACGGTCGTGAAGGCCGTCCCCGGCGCGGAGCACTCCTGGGAGCCCGCGCCCATGGCCCACGAGCTCGCCGCTTTCGTGAAGGCTGTGGCCGCCCGCGTGTGACCCGCAACTCATCGCGCCTCGCCAAAATCCGCCCCAGAATCGATGTGGAAGGGCGGATTTTGGCGAGGTCAGCGGAAGCGGCGGCCCTCGTCGCGACGGAAGAGCACGAGCGCCAGCACCAGCGTCACGGCGGTCCAGACCGCCCACCCCAGCACGGCCCACCCCGGCAGCTCGCCGCCCTGCACCGCCCACACCACGATCTCGCGGGCCGAGCGGGACGGCAGGAACATCGAGAGCGTGTTCAACCAGTCGGCGAACAGGATCGGCGGCAGAAACAGCCCGCCACCGAACGCCAACCCGAACATCAGCACCTGCACCACCGCGATCGCCGCCTTCTGCGGCAAGGCGTACCCCACGCAGATGCCCATCAGCATGAACGGCAGTGACGAGATCGCGAGCGCCACGAACCCCGCGAGCACGTTCGGCAACGGAGCGGATGCGGCCGTGAACAGCCCACCCACGACGATCACCGGGATGATCGACACCAGCGCCATCAACCCGGTCGAGAAGATGTGCGCGAGCACCCGCGAGATGCCGGGGGCGGGCAGGGTGCGGAGATACGGGTCCCAGGCCTTCTCCCGGTTCTCGGCGATGCCGAGCCCGAAGCTGAACAGTCCGTTGGCCAGCACCGCGAACACGCTCAGCGAGATGATGGCCTGGGTCGCGTAGAGCGGGTCGTCGGCCACCACGCGCTGCGGCACCACGAAGAACAACAGCGACAGCACCGGGAAGACGAGCGAACCGATGATGGCGATCGGGATGCGCGAGGTCTCGATGAGCGAATACTTCGCGTGCACGAAGGTGAGCCGGGCGACGCTCATCACGCCACCTCCTTCCGCGTGGGTGCGGTGGTCGTGGTCGATGACGGATGCCGGGTGGAGTGCCGGCTCGGGTGGCGGTCGGACTCGACGGGTGCGCCGGGTGGCGCCTCGTCGACGGCGGCGTCCGTGTCGGCCGCATCGGCAGCATCGGTGTCGGAGTGGGTGAGCGTGAGAAACGCCTCCTCCAGCGTCGCCCCGCGGATGCGCAGCCGCTGGAACGGAACACCCTCACGCACCAGCGCCGTCACGAAGGCATCGGAGTCGGTGACCGAGAATGTCGGCTCCCCCCTCTCGTCGAATTCGGTGCGCACCACGCCGGGCAGCTGCTCGACCACGCCGAGCACGCTCGCCGCACCCCGCGCATCCGAAGCCATAGCACTGCTCGCCGCACCCGCCCCGCCCCGCGCATCCTGAGCCCCGGCCGCAGGCAACGCCAGCGAAACCCTCGTCACCCCCACCTGCGCCAGCACCCGGCCGAGGTCGTCGTCGGCGAGCACACGCCCGCCGTCGATCACCACGACGCGTTCGGCGAGCGCCTCGATCTCCTCCAGGTAATGGCTCGTGACCACCACGGTCGTGCCCGAAGCGTGTTCGCGGCGCAACGCGTTCCACAGGGTGCGGCGCGCATCGACGTCGAGCCCCGTGGTCGGCTCGTCGAGCAGCACCAGCTGCGGCCGCCCCACGAACGCGAGCGCCACGCTCAACCGCCGCTTCTGGCCGCCCGAGAGCGACCCCACCTGCCGTCGCAGCAGGTCGTCGAACCCGAACCGCGAGGCGAGGGTGGCGGTCGGCACCCGGTCGGGGAAGTGCGCGCCCACGAAGTCCACCACCTCGCCCACCCGCAGCGGGTCGGGCAACGCGGTCTCCTGCGGGGTGCAGCCGAGCCGGATGCGGGTGCGGGCGTCGCGGGGCGAGCTTCCGAAGAGCGTCACGGTTCCGGCATCCGGAGCCCGCAGTCCTTGGAGGAGCGACAGCAACGTGCTCTTTCCGGCGCCGTTCGGACCGAGAAGTCCCACGATCGAGCCGCTCTCGATGTCGAGGGAGACGTCGTCGAGGGCGGTCACGGCGCCGAAGCGGCGGGTGACGTTTTCGAGTGAGGCCAAGGTGGTCATGATCGCCCTCCCAGGAGGTCGCGGAGTGATTCGGTGTAGTCCTCGAAGGCACGGCGACCGCGCCGGGTGAGGGAGATGTAGGTCACGGGCGTGCGCGCCTCGTGCGTCTTCGCCACCTCGACGTAGCCCGGGTCTTCGAGCTTGCGGAGGTGCGTGGAGAGGTTGCCGGCCGTCATGTCGAGCAGCTCCTGCAGCCGCGGGAAGGTGATGGCCTCCTCCGGGTCGAGGGTGGCGAGGGCCGACACGATGCGCAGCCTTGCCTGCGCGTGGATCACCGGATCGAGCTCAGACATGTCCGGCCGCCTTGCGCCGAAGGCGCGCCGTGTACACCGCGACGATCACCGACATCACGAGCAGCGACCCACCGCCCGCGATCGCGAGGAAGAGGTAGTGGTTCGGGTAGCCGAAGAACGGCGCGATCACCGCGATCAGCACGATCCACCCACCGAGGAACACCATCGGCTTGGCCTGGTAGAGCGAGGCCGAGAAGAGGAACAGGATGCCCGTCATCATCACGTAGGCCACCGGGTAGAAGATCGCGACGAGATCGCCGGTCATGCCGTTGAACTGCAGGCCGGAGGCGAACAGCCACACGGCCACCATGCTCACCGACCAGGTGACGCCGTAGACGGTGCCCTGGAAGGATGCCGCGGCGCTCGGCCGCACCCCTCGGCTGCTGCGCACGCCGAGCACGATCGAGATCACGATGGCCACCGTCACGATCGCGGCGAAGGCGATGGCGGCGACCGGCAGCGGGATGGAGAACGCGGGCTTCGCGCCGTCGATCAGCCAGAGGAGCACGAAGCCGACGCTCCAGGCGATGCCCCACGCCAGTTCGATCACCCACACGAACGCCGACTGCTGGTATTGCACGCTTTGCTGCTGACGGTTCAGCAGTGCGAGGGCGGCAGCGGGGTCGAGCACCTCGTCGGGTGCATCCGTTCGGTTCTCGTCATCCATGGCGACCTCCTGAAGTTTGCGTCGCAAAGTTCTTTGCGTATGTACTTTGTAGCGCAAAGTGCTTTGCGCGTCAACAGGATGCGTGCTCGTCGTACGATGAAAGGCTGATGGCCACCCCCTCCCCCCTCCACATCGTCTTCCCTCCTGAGCTGCCCGTCAGCCAGAAGAGAGACGAGATCGCGCGCGCCATCCGCGACAACCAGGTGGTGATCGTGGCGGGAGAGACCGGATCGGGCAAGACCACACAACTGCCCAAGATCTGTCTCGAGCTCGGCCGCGAGAACATCGGGCACACGCAGCCCCGGCGGCTCGCTGCCCGCACCATCGCCGAGCGCATCGCCGAAGAGCTCGGTCAAGAGGTGGGCGGACTCGTCGGGTACCAGGTGCGGTTCACCGATCGGGCTTCGGCTGCCACCCGCATCAAGCTGATGACCGACGGCATCCTGCTCAACGAGATGAATCACGACCGGATGCTCAGCCGGTACGACACGATCATCATCGACGAAGCGCACGAGCGCAGCCTCAACATCGACTTCCTGCTCGGCTACCTCAAGCAGCTGCTGCCGAGGCGCCCCGACCTCAAGCTCATCATCACGAGTGCCACCATCGACCCCGAGAGCTTCGCGCGGCACTTCGCCGATGCCGCAGGCGAGCCCGCTCCCATCGTGGAGGTCTCGGGCCGCACCTTCCCGGTCGAGATCCGCTATCGCCCCCTGGCCCCCGACGCCGAAGGCGAGGACGCCGACACCGACGTCGATGCTCCCGGCCCGTCCGCTCCCGCCTCCGCCTCCGCGGGGGCCGATCATCGAGTCGCCAAGAATGGTCGGAATGGCGGCGCGGATTCCGACAATTCTTGGCGACTCGATGGCGGCAGCGGCGGGCGCGGGGGCGGTGGTCGCCGTGGCGGCACCGCCACCCCGCGCGAGCGCGAGCCCAAAGACCTCTTCGAGGCGATCGGCGACGCCCTCGACGAGCTCGCCCGCGAGAAACCGGGCGACGTGCTCGTCTTCCTCTCGGGCGAGAACGAGATCCGCGACGCCGAGGAGTCACTGCGCGGCCGGCTCGCCTCGAGCGGGCGCGCCGGCGACACCGAACTCCTCCCCCTCTACGGGCGGCTGAGCGCCGCCGACCAGCACAAGGTGTTCCAGCGCTCGAGCACCCCGGGCGTCCGCCGCCGCGTCATCCTCTCCACCAACGTCGCCGAGACCAGCCTCACCGTTCCGGGCATCAAGTACGTCATCGACTCCGGCACCGCCCGCATCAGCCGTTACTCCGTGCGCTCGAAGGTGCAGCGGCTGCCGATCGAGCCGATCTCGCAGGCATCCGCCAACCAGCGCTCGGGGCGCTCCGGGCGCACCAGCGACGGCATCGCCATCCGCTTGTACTCCGAAGAGGACTACACGCGGCGGCCCGAGTTCACCGACCCCGAGATCCTGCGCACGAACCTCGCCGCGGTCATCCTGCAGATGATCTCGCTCGGCCTCGGCGACATCGCCGCCTTCCCTTTCTTGCAGCCACCCGATTCGCGCGGCATCAAAGACGGGCTCGACCTGCTCGCGGAACTCAACGCGGTCACCACGGCAAAGGATGCGGGCCCGTCGTTGACGAAGATCGGCCGCGACCTCGCGCGCCTGCCGATCGAGCCGCGGTTCGCCCGGATGGTCGTGGAGTCGAAGCAGACCGGCACGAGCCGCGAGGTGCTGGCGATCGTGGCGGGGCTCACGATCCAAGACCCGCGGGAGCGCCCCCTCGAGAAGCGCGGCCGCGCCGACGAACTGCATGGGCGCTTCGCCGACCAGACCAGCGACTTCCTCACCCTGCTGAACCTCTGGAACTACCTCGAAGAGAAGCAGCGCGAGTTGTCGTCGAGCGCGTTCCGGCGCCTCTGCAAGGCCGAGTTCCTCAACTACCTCCGCATCCGCGAGTGGCAAGACGTGTATCGGCAGCTGCGCCAGCTCGCCAAGCCTCTCGGGCTCACCATCGGCGAGCCGAGCGTGAACCCTGACGGCATCCACAAGTCGATCCTCTCGGGTCTCCTCTCGCAGATCGGATTGCGCGACCAGGCCAAACGCGACTACCTCGGGGCTCGCCAGACGCGGTTCATGATCTTTCCCGGTTCGGCGTTGGCGAAGAAGCAGCCGTCGGCCGTGATGAGCGCCGAACTCGTCGAGACCAGCCGCTTGTTCGCCCGGATGAGCGCCGCCATCGACCCGGCCTGGGCCGAGCCGCTCGCGGGCGACCTGCTGAAGCGCAGCTATTCCGAACCGCATTGGGAGAAGAAGCAGGGCGCTGCCGTGGCCTACGAGCGGGTGACGCTCTACGGCGTGCCGATCGTGGCGCGGCGGCGCATCCAGTTCGCCCGGGTCGACGCGGAGTATGCGCGGGAACTGTTCATCCGGCACGCGCTGGTCGAGGGCGATTGGGAGTCTCAGCAGGCCTTCGACCGGGCCAACCGTGCTTTCCGCCGCGACCTCGAACAGCTCGAGGAGCGCTCCCGGCGGCGCGACATCCTGCTCGACGACGAAGCGGTTTTCGAGTTCTACCAGGCACGCATCCCTCGCGACGTGGTGTCGCAGCGCACCTTCGAGGGATGGTGGAAGAAGGCGCGGCACGACGACCCCGAGCTGCTCACGATGACCGCCGACACGCTGCTCCCCGAGGGGGCGCCCGAGGTCGACGAGACCGAGTTCCCGGCGCAGTGGCAGCAGGGCGACCAGCGACTCGCGCTGCGCTACCGCTTCGAGCCGGGCGCCGACGACGACGGGGTGACCGCGACGGTTCCGCTCGCTCTGCTGCCGCGGCTCGATCCGGTGGCGTTCGAGTCGCAGGTTCCTGGGTTCCGGCAGGAGCTCGTGACCGCGCTCGTCCGCTCGATGCCCAAACGCCTGCGGGTGAACTTCGTGCCGGCCACCGACTGGGCGGTGCGCCTGCTCGATGAGTTGGGGCCGGATGCGGTCGACGGATCGGATGCGAAAGGCGGGTTCCTCGCGCGACTCGCGGCCCTGATGACGCGGCTCGCGCACGTGCCGGTCTCCACCGACGACTTCGACCGCGAGCGGTTGCCCGACCACCTCCGCGTGACGTTCCGGGTGGTGGACGAGCGCGGCGCGACCGTCGGCGTGGGCAAAGACCTCACGGCGCTGCAGGCACGTCTGGCCGACGCGGCGCGGGCGAGTATCGCCCGGTTGTCATCGGCTGCGACGGCGCCCGATTCGCGGGATGCGCGCGCCGGCGGTCGCAGCAGCGGCCGCGGCGCGGGCGCGAGCGGCGGTGCGGATGCGGCGGGTGGGCCTCGCGGTGACGCAGCGAGCGGCGCCGGTGCAGCCGCCGCCGGGGTCGGCGCGGGCGCAGATGGTGCCGCCGGCGCGGCGGCCCGCATCGCCGGCGCACCCTCGGGCGGCGCGGTCGAGCGCTCCGGACTCACCGACTGGACCATCGGCGACCTCCCCCACTTCGTCGACACCCGCCAGCACGGCGGCGTGATCCGCGCCTACCCGGCACTCGTCGACGAGAAGTCGAGCGTAGGCGTGCGCCTCATGGCCACCGCCGACGAGCAGGCGCGCGCGACACCGGCCGGGGTGCTGCGACTGCTGCTGCTCGCGGTGCCGAGTCCGGCATCCTATGTTCGCGAGCACCTCACCCAGAACGAGAAGCTGCTACTCGCCACGAGCCCCTACCAGAACGTGCAGGCGCTGTTCGACGACGCGATGCTCGCCTGCGCCGACGAAGCTCTGCGGGCGCTGCACCCCGACGGCCTCGTCTGGACCCGCTCCGAATTCGACGCCGTGCGCGACCGCCTCTCGGCGGCGGTGCTGCCGTTGCTCGACCAGACGGTCGCGACGGTGGTGCGCATCCTGGGCGCGGCCCGCGACGCCGATCGCAAGCTCAAGACGGTGACGAGCATGGCGCTGCTGCCCGCGATCACGGATGCGCGCGAGCAGCTGGCCGCTCTCGTGCGCCCCGGGTTCATCAGCCAGACCGGCCTCGCCCGCCTCGGCCATCTCCCGCGCTACCTCGCGGGCATCACGTACCGCCTCGAGAAGCTCCCCGACAACCCCGCCCGCGACCGCGCCTGGATGAACGAGGTGCAGACCGCGACCGAGCGCCTCGTCGACGCGGGTGGCAGCGTCCCCCTCCGCCCGCACGCCCCCGAGAACCTCGTGCGCGCTCGCTGGCTCATCGAGGAACTCCGGATCGGGTTGTTCGCCCAGCCCCTCGGCACGGCGGAGCCCGCATCGCTGCAACGCATCACCAAGTTGTTGGCCAGTACCACGTAGACTCGTTCGGTTATGAGCAGCTACACCGAACTCCTCAAGACGCGTGGCGTCGCCCGCATCATCGCCGCTCAGCTCACCGCTCGATTCCCGTTCGGGATGCTTTCACTCGCGTTCCTGCTGCACATCGAGCACACCTACGATTCCTACGGCGTCGCAGGCCTCGTGCTCGCCGCGCTCAGCATCGGGCAGGCCATCGCGGGGCCACTGACCAGCCGGTTGATGGGCGTCTGGGGCATGCGCCGCGTCATCCTGCTCACCATGATCGTGTGCGCGATCGCCATCTCCGGCATCGCGCTGCTGCCGCTGTCGATCCCGGCCGCCATGTCGGTCGCGTTCGTCGCCGGCCTCACGATGCCGCCCATCCAGCCGGCCGTGCGCACCATCTACCCGAAGATGGTCAACTCCTCCCAGCTCACACCGCTGTTCTCGCTCGACGCCTCGGCGCAGGAGATCATCTGGGTTCTCGGTCCTGTCATCACGACCTTCGTGTCGATCCAGATCGGCACCGTCTGGGGCATCCTGCTCGCCGTCGCCTTCCTCGTGGGCGGCGGCATCTGGTTCCTCACCAGTCCGGAGCTCGGCCGCGTTCGCATCCCGCGCTCGAAGCGAAGGCTCGGTGCGGTGCTGAAGAAGCCGCCGGTGCTGCTGGCCACGATCGTCGGGTTCCTGCTCGTCGCCACCTGCGCGGCCATCGAGGCCGGGGTCGTCGCCACCTTCGGCGAGGGCGGCGCACAGGCCGGCATCGTGCTCGCCATCTTCGCCGTGGGCTCCCTCATCGGTGGTCTCTCGCTCGGCCACAAGCCGATCGGGCCGTGGGCGCTCGCCCGGCGCATGGCGATCGTGTTCGTGGGAACCGCGCTGGCCGCCGCCTCGCTCAACATCTGGTGGCTCGCCATCACCCTCTTCATCGCCGGCATCGGCATCGCACCCGCCCTCGCGGTGATGTTCGCCATCGTCTCGACGAGCGTGCGGTTCAGCGACACGGCGGAGGCCTATGGCTGGGTGGGCACGGGCCAGCTGATCGGAGCGGCGGTCGGATCGGCCCTGGCCGGCTTCCTGATCGACGGCGTCGGAGCGATCGGCGCCTTCGTGGTGGCCGCAGCGCTTGCCCTCCTCGGCTTCTTGGTGCCGCTCCTCGGCAAGCGCTTCCATCCCGACCTCCGCGGTCGCGACGCGAGCCCGCTGCCCGACACGGAACCAGTGCAGCTCACCGGTTAGGCTCGCAGCCCCCCGCGCGATAATCGAATCATGGTCGACGCACTCTCCCCCACCCTCCCGCTCCACGACGGGCGGCGCATCCCGCAACTCGGACTCGGCGTCTACAAGACCACGGATGCCGAAGCCGCCGAGGCGGTCGAGTTCGCCCTGCGGCACGGCTACCGCCTCATCGACACCGCGTCGATGTACCTCAACGAGACGGGCGTGGGCGAGGGAGTTCGGCGGAGCGGCCTGCCCCGAGAAGACGTCTTCGTGACCACGAAGGTCTGGTTCACCGAGAACGGCTACGACAGCACGCTGCGCTCGTTCGACGAGAGCCTCGACCGGCTCGGCACCGACTACGTCGACCTCTACATGATCCACTGGCCGGCTCCCGCCAACGACCTCTACGTGGAGACCTGGCGAGCCCTCGAGCGTCTGGCGGCTGAGGGCCGGGCACGATCCATCGGTGTCGCCAACTTCCACACCAAGCACCTCGACCGGCTCCTCGCCGAAACCGGCACGACTCCGGCCGTCAATCAGGTCGAGCTGCACCCGTGGCTGCCGCAGGCGGAGGTGCGTGCGTACGACGCGGCCCACGGCATCCTCACCCAGTCCTGGTCTCCGCTGGCCCGCGGCCACGTGCTCGATGCCGCGCACGGCGGGGAGGTTCTGGCCGCACTCGGACGCAAGCACGGCAAGAGCCCGGCGCAGATCGTGCTGCGCTGGCACGTGCAGCTCGGCGTCTCGGTGATTCCGAAATCGGTGACTCCGTCGCGCATCCGCGAGAACATCGACGTCTTCGACTTCGAGCTCGACGCCGACGACCTGGCCGCCATCGCCTCCCTCGCGACGGGCGAGCGCACGGGCGTCGACCCCGACGACCGCAACTGAGCTATAACGCACAGAATGCGAGGGACCGATCGCCTATACGGGGTCGGTCCCTCGCATTCTGTGCATGACGGATTACCAGCGCGGGTGGATGGCCTCGCGGAAGTAGCGGTCGTAGATCTCGTGCACGCCCTCGTCGAGTGCGGCGGGCACCGAGAGAAGGCCGGCCGCGGCGTTCGACTCCGCCTGCGCACGGCTGCGGGCGCCGGGGATGACCGAGGTCACGCCGGGCTGGCTCGCGATCCAGGCGATCGCCGCTGCGGCCGGCGTCGCATCCGGCATCGTCGACGCCACCAGCGCCGAGAACTCGCGTGCCGCGGCGACGCCCTGCTCGTAGTCGACGCCCGAGAAGGTCTCTCCCACGTCGAAGCTGCCGCCGTCGCGGTTGTAGTTGCGGTGATCGTTCGCCGCGAACGTCGTGTCGGCCGTGTAGCGACCCGACAGGAGCCCCGAGGCGAGAGGCACGCGCGCGATGATGCCCACGCCCGCGGCCTGCGCTGCCGGCAGCACCTCGTCGAGCGGCTTCAGCCGGAACGCGTTCAGGATGATCTGCACACTCGCGGTGCCCGGGCGCGCGATCGCGGCGAGCGCCTCGTCGCAGGTCTCGACGCTGACGCCGTAGGAGGCGATCGCGCCCTCCTCGACGAGGGTGTCGAGTGCGTCGTAGACCTCGTCGCTCGAGAACACGGGGGGCGGCGGGCAGTGCAACTGCACGAGGTCGAGCCGGTCGACTCCGAGGTTCGCGCGGGAGCGATCGGTCCAGGCCCGGAAGTTCGCGAGCGTGAATTCGCCCGACTCCTGCGGCCCACGACGTCCCATCTTCGTGGCCACGGTCAGGGGCGCCTCGGGGTTCTCGCGCAGGAACCGCCCGATCACCGTCTCGCTGCGCCCATCGCCGTAGACGTCGGCTGTGTCGAAGAAGGTGACACCGGCGTCGACGGATGCGCCGAGCACGTCGAGTGCGGCCGTCTCGTCGACGTCGCCCCAATCTGCTCCGAGCTGCCAGGTGCCGAGGCCGACGATGGATACCGAGCGGCCGGTACGGCCGAGAATGCGCTGCTGCATGATGCTTCGAGCGTAGCGCGCTCCGCCGTCGAGGATGGCCCGGGTGGCCAGTTCACCACTCGTTCAGACATCCGGCGTGCGTGCGGATAACGACCGGATAACCATCCGCGGAGTTCCAGGCAGCACACAGAGATCCCTCTCTACAGTGAGCCTCATGAGACGAATGATCCTCGCTTCCTCGGCCGTGGCCGCCGTGCTCCTGCTGGCCGGCTGCGCCGCCTCCGGCGGGTCGTCGTCGGCGCCGTCCGGCGTCGTCGCGCCCGATCAGGGAACCCGGGAGGGTTCGGCGAGCGGCGAGGGTTTCGCCGACGACGCGGCGACCACCGACCAGAGCGTCATCACCACGGGCTGGATCACCGTCACCGTCGACGACCCGATCGCCGCCACCGACGACGCGGTCGCTCTCGTCGAGTCGCTCGACGGGCGAATCGATTCCCGCACCCAGCAAGCGGGCTCCGACGACCAGCGGGCCAGTGCCCAGCTCACCATCCGGGTGCCGGCCGACGCGGTCGACAAGACCATCGACGAGCTGAAGAAGCTCGGCACCGTCGAGCAGGTCTCGCTCAGCACCAACGACGTCACGCTGCAGGTGCGCGATCTGGATGCGCAGATCAAGGCCCTGCAGGCATCCGTCGACCGGCTGCTCGCGCTCGTCGACCAGGCCGCCACCACGGCAGACCTCGTCGAACTGGAGACCGCGATCTCCGACCGGCAGGGCCAGCTCGACAGCCTGAAGTCGCAGCGGGAATACCTCGCCGACCAGATCGACTACTCCACCATCACGCTCGACCTGCAGGAGAAGGGCGCGCTGGCCCCCAGCGTTCCGGGAGACTTCTGGAGCGGCCTCGCCACCGGATGGGCGGCGCTGACGGCCGCCGTCTCAGGCTTCGTGGTGGCACTCGGATTCTTCATCCCGTTCCTCATCCCGATCGCCGTGATCGCGGCGATCGTGCTGCTCATCGTGCTGCTCGCCCGCCGCGGCGGCAAGACGCCCCGCACCCCCGCACCGCCGGCTCCCCCGGCCCCGCCCGCCCGCTAACGCGCCGGCGCCGCGGGCACCGCCACAGGTACCGGGTGCTGCTGCAGCCAGAGGTCGCGACGCAGCGACAGGTCGCGGAGCGCCGCCTCGTCGATGGTCTGCTCCGAGACCTGCCCGGCGTGCACTGCAGCCACGATCGCCGCTGTCATGGCGGGCAGGTCGAGCTGCGTGTTGTAGAGCAAGAGGTCGTTGCCCGCGTTGAGGGCGGCGATCGCATTCGTTGTGCGGTCGGCATACTCCGGAACACCGGATGCCTCCAGCATGAGCAGGTCATCGGTCACGGCGACCCCGTCGAAGCCGAGGTCGTCGCGCAGCACCGCGTGCCAGGCCGCCGAGAGCGATGCCGGGGCCGGGTCGACGGCGCTGTAGACGAGGTGCCCGAACATCACCATCGGAGCGCCCGCGTCGATGCCCGCCTGGAAGGGCGGCGCGTCCTCGGCCTGCCACTGCTCGAAAGGCAGATCCGTCGTGGGAAGCGAGGAGTGCGAATCGCCCGGAGCGGCGCCGTGCCCCGGAAAGTGCTTCACCGTGCTCAGCACCTTGCCGTTCTCGGCCTCGACGGCGGCGGTGACGCGCTCGCTCGCGGAGGCGGCATCCGTTCCGAGCACCCGCTCGTAGATGAACGACGACGGATCGGCCGTGACATCGGCGATCACCCCGAAGTTCACCGTCATGCCGGTCGACTGGAGCAGATCGGCCCGCTGCGTGAAAGCATCCGTCGTCGCCTGCACGGGTTCGTTCTTGAGCGTCTCGGCCGAGGCGAAGGTGTCGGCGCCGAGGCGCGCGACGATGCCGCCCTCCTCGTCGATGGCGACCAGGGTGCCGAGCCCGTCGTCGCCCGGCAGGGCGGCGGTGAGCGCGGCCGCCTCCTCGGTGCTTCCGGGCACGTTGTCGCCGAGCAGCAGGAGTCCGCCGGGTGCCGATGTCGTGAGATAGGCCTGCAGGGCCGCCGGATCGGCGCCGGCCACGTGCACCATGAACAGTGACGCGATCTTCTGGTCGAGGGTCATCGAGGCGAGACGTTCTTCGGCGAACGACCGGATGCGTTCGTCGCGACTCGGGGCCGGGAAGGCGGCGCGCTGACGGGTGAGCACCTCCGCTGCCCCGGTCGGCGGCACGGTGGCAGAGCCACTGCCAGAGCCATTGCCGCTGCCGCTGCCACTGCCCCTGTCACCGCCACTCGGCGACGGCACGCCGGCCGCTGCCGCCGCTCCACCGCTCGACGGAGACACCGTGCTCACGATTCCGGAGGCGGGCACGTTCGATGCGCAGCCTCCGAGGGCGGTCAGGCCGAGCATCATCGCGCCCACGACGAAGCGCAACCGTCGCGGCCGGAACGCACCGCGCATCCTCGCCTTCCTGTCACCCCGCGCCGCCATGTCGCGGCTCGCTTCCACTTCGCCCCTCACCGCCACTCGGCCACTCGCCGCCATGTCGCGGCTCGCCTCCACTTCGCCCCTCGCCGCCACTTCGCCCACCGCCGCCACCGCGGACCCCACCGCGGCCCTCACCGCAGCTTCACCCCTCGCCTCCGTTTCGGGAGGAGGAGACGCGAACGACGCCCGAATACGGGGGTCGTCTGCTTCTCCTCCTCCCGAATTCGCGCGGTGCACTCGATCCGACGCGGAGACCATCACTCGGGGATCGGCCCGAGCAGCGCGTTGGCGACGGTGTTGTGCGCCGACTCCCCGTCGGAGGGATGGAAGATCCCCGCCACGACGTCGCGGTAGAGCCGTCCGAGCTCGGCCGACGAGTAGATGGCCGAGCCTCCCGCTACCCGCAGCGCCTGGTCGACCACGAACCGCGCACTCTCGGTCGCCCGCACCTTGAGGCCCACGAGCTTCGGGAACCATGCCGGGCCGTGCTGCAGCAGCGCGTCGACGTCGGCGGCGAGCGCCTCGATCTGCGGCGGGATGGCGTCGTGCGCGATCCCCGCCTCCGCCACCTTCCAACGGATGTCCGGGTCGTGGGCATACGGGCGGCCACCGGCTTTCAGCGAGGTGCGCCGGTGCGCAGCCTCGACGGCGAGCTCGATGGCCCGCTGGCTGATGCCCGTGTAGACGGCGGCGAGCAGGATCTCGAAGTTCGAGAAGATGCCGAAGATCAGCGGGTCGGCGCTCGGCCCCTCGGGCAGCGTGCGGAACACCCGGTCAGCAGAAGCGACAGCGCCGTCGAGCACCGTCGTGTTGCTCTGCGAGGCGCGCATGGCGAGCGTGTCCCAATCCTCGACGGTGGTCACCCCCGTGGCCGAGCGATCGAGGAAGGCGTGCACCAGCATCGGCGCCGACGGGTCGGAGGCGTCGCGACCGAAGACGCCGAGCCTGGTCCAGACCGGGGAGAGCGAGGTGAAGATCTTGCGGCCCGTGAAGGCGTACGAGCCGTCGGGCAGCGGATGCGCATCCGTCGTCGACCCGAACAGCACGAGGTCGTTGCCCGCCTCGCTGTTGCCGAAGGCGAAGACCTCACCGGCGGCCGCGTCGCGCAGCACCCACTCGAGAGATGAGTCGCCGCGGTCGAGCAGCACCTTCGCCACGCCCGTCCACACCAGGTGCATGTTGATGGCGAGCGCCGTCGCCGGCGCCGCCGTGGCGAGCCGCGTCTGCTCCCGGGCCACCCGGGCGAGGCCGAAGCCGAGCCCGCCCAGGGCGACGGGGGTGAACATCCGCAGGTAGCCGACTTCCTGCAAGTCGCGCAGGTCATCGTGCGGAAAAGAGTTCTCGCGGTCGTGAACCGCCGCCCGCGAACGGATGCGCGCCAGCAGCTCGTCGTCGATCAGCGAGTCGGAGGGGGTCGTCGTTGCCACCCGCTCAGGCTACTCGCGCATCCTGAGCCCGTGCGGCGAACCGTCGTCGCCGAATCGCCAGTATCCGTCGGTATCGGATGCGTTGTAACGGCGTGTCTTGGCGATTCGCCGCTACCCGACGATCGTCGCCGCGGCGTGCGCGGCGGTGAGGCGCAGGTAGGTCTCCGCATTGCGGCGGATGCCCGCCCGCTCCTCTTCGCTGAGCTCGCGGCGCACCTTCGCCGGCACGCCGGCCACGAGAGATCCGGGCGGCACGATGGTGCCCTCGAGCACCACGGCCCCGGCCGCGACCAGCGATCCGGCGCCGATGACGGCACCGTTCAGCACCGTCGCGTGCATACCGATCAGGCAGTCGTCGTCGATGGTGCAGCCGTGCAGCACCGCACCGTGCCCCACGCTGACCCCGGCGCCGATGGTGGTGGGGATGCCGGCATCCGCGTGCACCACCACGTTGTCCTGCAGGTTCGAGCCCTCGCCCAGCGAGATCGAATCGGTGTCGCCGCGCAGCACGGCACCGTAGAACACGCTCGAACGGGCGGCCAGGCGGGTGCGGCCGATGACGGTGGCGGTCGGCGCGATCCAGGCCGACTCGTCGATCTCAGGGGTGGCGCCATCGACGGTGATGATCATGGTTCTCCAAGCAGAGGATGAGGGGAAACGGAACGAGGTCAGAGGCGGTTGCCGAGACGCGACACGATGGCCGCCTCCTGGTAGTCGAGCTGCTGCAGGAATTCGCGGGCGGCGTCGTCGTCGAGTTTGTTCGCGTCGCGCTCGGCCACCACGGCGTCGCGCTGGGCCTGCAGCACGCGGCGGTAGAGCGACCCGAAGGTCTGTCCGAACTCGCCCGCCGTCGGATCGGGTGCCCGCTCCGCGTCGTCGGACTGCCGCGCCACCAAGGACTTGACCCGCTCGAGCAGCTCCGGCGGCATTCCCGGGGGCGGCGACGCCATGAAGGTGGCGAACTCCTTCTTCGACGCCTGTTCGGCCACCTTGCGGGCGAGCGCTTCCTGTTCCTTGTCGTATTCGTCCTGCTTCGGGTCGCTGAGGTGCAGCGCCCGAATCAGCGCGGGCAAGGTGAGACCCTGCACGAGCAGGGTGCCGACGGCGACGATGAAGGCGATCGCCTGGATCTCGGCCCGCCCCGGGAAGGGCTGCCCGTTCGCGAGCAGCAGCGGCACACCGGCCGCGGCGGCGAGGGTGACCACACCGCGCATCCCGGTCCACGACACCACCACGCTCTCGCGCCAGTTCAGGAACACCGGGAACTGCCGTGGCCGCCGCCCGCGCGCGACCCGGATCGCGTTCTCGCGGGCGATCCGTTCGCGCACGCGCACGTCGCTCGCCACTTTGCGGCGCATCAGCTTGTCGGTGACGATGTTGCGGCCGAAGGCGAGAAACACCCAGACCGGCCGGATGAGGAGCACCACCAGCAGCACCAGCAGCCCCGCCCCGAACACCGCCCAGACCGACTGGCCCGCCTCGGTCAGATCCTGGATGACGAAACGCAGCTGCAGGCCGATATAGGCGAAGACGAAGGCTTCGAGCAGAACGTCGAGCGAGCTCCACACCTGACGCTCCTGCAAGCGCGTCTCGTAGCCCGCCCGGCTGGAGTTCGTGCCGACCACGAATCCGGCGGCCACCACCGCGAGCACGCCGGAGGCCTCGAGCTGTTCGGCGAGGAGGTAGGCCGCGAACGGCACGATCAGGCCCAGCACGGTCTCGAGGCCGGCATCCTTCAACAGCCGACGGATGAGCATCGAGACCCAGGCGAGCGCGACGCCCACCACGATCCCCACCAGCGCGCTGTAGAGGAACAGCAGCACCGGGTTGTCGAAGATGGTGTGGGTGCCCGCCACCGCGGCCACGCCGATCGAGAAGAGCGTCAGCGCCGCCGCGTCGTTGACGAGGCTCTCGCCGGTGAGGATGGACATGACCCGCTTGGGCAGGCCGAGCTTCTTGCCGATGGAGACGGCGGCGACGGCATCCGGCGGCGACACGATCGCACCGAGGATGATCGCGGTTCCGAAGGTGAGCACCGGCACCGCCCATGACGCGAAGAGCCCCACCACGAGGGTCGTCACGACGACGAGCCCCACGCCGAGGCCGACGATGGTGCGCAGATTGCGCATGAAGGAGAAGAACGAGAAGTTGAGCGCCGCCGAGTAGAGCGACGGCGGGAGCACGAGCCCCAGGATGATGTCGGAGTCGAGTTCGACGCCGGTGAATCCCGGAATGAAGGAGGCGGCGAAGCCGACCAGCGTGATCACGAGCGCCGGCTGCAGGCCCCGGCGCTGAGCGAGTCCGGTCAGCGCGATCGCCCCCACGATCACGAGAAGGAGCTGCACACCGTTCACGCTGCCACTCTAGCCGGGGGCCCCACTCCCGCCGGGGCCAGCACGCGGCTGAGGGCTCCGGCCCAATAGGGTGTTGACCATGGAGGATGCGATCGACGCCGTGTCGTTGATCACCGAGCTCTTCAGCTGGATCGGCCTCGGCGCCGGCGCCCTGCTGCTCGTGGCGGGGCTCCTGCGGGGCGCGTACTTCCGTGGTTGGAGCGAGACGCTCGGCGTCGTGGTGATCGACGCCAACGGCGACCTCGCCTACCGCTGGCTCGGCGAAGACGGGCTGCTCTACGAAGCACCCTCGATCGACGACGACACCCAGGTGCTCGAACCCGGCGAGGACGTGACGGTCTACGTCAGTCCCCGCGACCCCTCGGTCGGGCGGATCGACAATCCCAAGCACGAGGGGCGGGCGTTGCGCACCACCGCCTGGATTCTGCTCGGCCTCGGCGGGTTGGCCGTGGTGCTGCAGTTCGTGCTGCTCTTCCTCTGAGGCACGTCGGCCGCAGGTTGCCACCGCGGGTCACCACCGCGGGTCGCCGCCCGGCGCCGCTCTAAGCTGGTGCGCATGTCGAAAGACGCGCGCCCTCTGAACAGCCTGATCCCGATGGTGCGGATGCGCGCCCGCGACATCGACGAGCCCGGCCGAGTCTCCAGCCCCCTCGAGCTGCTGTTCGACCTCACCTTCGTGGTGGCGATCTCCTCCATCGTCGGCCAGCTCGCCCACGCCATCGCCGAAGACCACCTCGACACCGCCCTGCCGAACTACCTGATGGTCTTCTTCGCCATCTGGTGGGCGTGGCTGAACTTCACCTGGTTCGCGTCGGCCTACGACACCGACGACGTGCCCTACCGCCTTCTCACGATGGTGCAGATGGGCGGAGTGCTCGTGCTCGCCGCCGGGGTGCCGAGCGCGTTCGAGACGGGCGACTTCACCCTCATCACGCTCGGCTACTTCATCATGCGCATCGCGCTCGTGGTGCAGTGGCTCCGGGCCGCCGCGCAAGACCCCTCGGGTCGCGCGACCGCGCTCCGCTACGCGCTCGGCATCGCGGTGGTGCAATCGCTGTGGATCCTGCGCCTGTTCTTCACCCAGGGATTCCCGTTCGGTGCTCAGGTGGCGATCTTCGTGATCCTCGCGCTGTGCGAGATGGCGGTGCCGCTCTGGGCCGAACGAGGACAGATGACGAGCTGGCACCCGCATCATGTCGCCGAGCGCTACAGCCTCTTCACCATCATCCTGTTGGGCGAATCGGTGCTGGCGTCGAGCGTCAGCGTGCAGAGCGTCGTGAGCGCCGGGTCGTCGTCGGGCGAGTTCGTGGTGCTCGCGGCATCCGGTCTCGCGCTGTTGTTCGGACTGTGGTGGGTGTACTTCTTGGAGCCGGCGCACGAGGGCCTCGAACGCAACCGCGACCGGGCCTTCTACTGGGGGTACGGGCACTACGTCGTGTTCGCATCGCTGGCCGCCCTCGGCGCCGGCCTCGAGGTGAGTGTGGAGGCGATCGGCCACCATCTGGAGGCGCCGCCGATCGTGGTGGCTTACTCCATCGCCATTCCGGTGTCGGTGTTCCTCGTGTCGCTCTGGGTGCTGAACCGTCCGTTGAACGGTCCGACGGTGATCCCGCCCGCCGTGTCGCTCGGCGGGGCGGGCGTCGTGCTGTTGCTGCCTCTGCTCACAGGCGCGTTGGCTCTGGCGGGGGTGGTGCTGGGGATCACGATCGTCATCGCGCTGGTGATCGCGCTCACGATCCTCCTGCGCCGGCCGAGGGCTACTGCTACTCCAGCAACTCCCGCAGCTCCCGCCTGAGCACCTTGCCGACGTTCGACTTCGGCAGGTCGTCGCGGAACAGGATGCGCTTGGGCCGCTTGTAGCCGGCCAGCTCGCCCTTGAGGTAGGCGCGCAGTTCGTCTTCGGTGAGCGAGTCGTCGGCCTTCACGACGAACAGCACCACCGCTTCACCCGAGTGCTCGTCGGGCACGCCGATCACTCCGGCGTCTTTGACTTTCGGATGCGCCATCGCGACCTCTTCGACCTCGCTCGGGTACACATTGAAGCCGGAGACCACGATGAGGTCCTTCTTGCGGTCGACGATCGTGATGTAGCCGTCGTCGGACATCGACGCGACGTCGCCGGTGAGCAGCCAGCCGTCTTTCAGAACGTCGGCTGTGGCATCGGGCTGATTCCAGTAGCCCGACATCACCTGCGGGCCGCGCACGCACAGTTCGCCTGCGTCGCCGAGCGGAACGACGTTGCCCTCGTCGTCGCGGATCTCGATGTCGGTCGAGGGCAGCGGCAGCCCGATGGTGCCGACGCGCGGCGCCATCCAGGTGGGGTTGACGCTCACCACCGGTGAAGCCTCCGTGAGGCCGTAGCCCTCCACCACGTCGTTTCCCGTGGCATCCTTCCACGCCGTGGCGGTCGATCCCCGCAGAGCCATACCGCCCGCAACGGTGAGCTTCACCCCGGAGAACTCGAGCGACCGGAAGTCGGCGCGGTCGAGCAGCGAGGCCGCGAGGGTGCTCACCAGGATCAGCACGCTCGGCTTGGTCTTGGCGATGGTCTTGGTGAGCCCGGCCGTGTCACGCGGATTGGTGATGAGCACGTTGTGCGCCCCGAAGTTGAAGAAGGCGAGGCAGTTCACCGTGAGGCAGAAGATGTGGTACATCGGCAGGGCCGCGATCACCGTCTCGACACCCTCGTCGAGCCGCAGCCGCATCGGCGCGAGCATCTGGGCCTGATTCGACATCAGGTTGAGGTGGGTGACGACGGCGGCCTTCGTGCCACCGGTGGTGCCGCCCGTGTACTGCAGCAGCGCGGTGTCGTCGCGCGTCACCTCCGGCAGGGCGACGGATGCGTGTCGCACGCCCTTCGCGAGCGCCTCCCGGAATCCGACGGTTCCGGTGAGGCCGTGCTTCGGCACCATCTTCTGCACGTGCTTCACCACGAAGTTGGTGACCACGCGCTTCGCGGGGGGCAGGAGGTCGCCGACATCCGTCAGCACGACGTGCTTGATCTGCGTTTCAGCGATGATCGTGTGGAGTTTGTCGGCGAAGTTCTCGAGCACCACGATCGCCACGGCGCCGGAGTCGACGAAGACCTTCCGCATCTCGTGAGCGGTGTACAGAGGGTTGGCGTTCACCACCACGAGACCGGCCTTCAGGGCCCCGAACGCCGCCACCGGGTACTGCAGCAGGTTGGGCATCTGCAGCACGATGCGGTCGCCTTTGGCGAGGCCGAGCTCGCCCACGAGGAAGGCGGCGAAACGGTCGGAGAGGGCGTTGATCTGCCGGAAGGAGAGCACCGTGCCGAGGTTCGAGAATGCCGGGCGGTCAGCGTACTTGCGGCAGATCGATTCGATCAGACTGCCGATGGAGTCGAATTCGACCGGATCGATCGTCGGTGAGAGCTCGGGAGAGTAACTGTTCAGCCACGGACGGCTCTCGTATGCGTTCATCGCCTTCTTCGGTGTCGACGGGCTGGGCTGAGACTTACGGTACCCGCTATCGTCGTCACATGAGCAACGACGACGACGAGTACGAGAACCGCCCGTCCGGCTTCATCGGGCGACTCGGTCACGCCCGGATGCTCGCTTGGATCGTGATCATCGGGCTTGTCGCGCTCAGCATCGGCGCCATCTCGGTGGTCATCGTGCTGCAGAGCGCCTAGAGCGACTCCAGCTCTTCGACCGTGCTTCTTCGACCGCGGTGCGTCGCGTCCACGCGGGCGACGCGCTTACGCGGTCGCCGGCGCTGAGTCGTCGTCGGGTGTGGCGTCGTCGATGAGCTCCTGGTCCCACTCCTTCAGAGCCTGCTCGGCCTCGCCGCGCGTGTCGAAAGGACCGAGCGAGGGTGCGCCCGGAAAGTCGTCCGGGTTCAGGTCGGTCGTGACGTAGTAGGTGACGGTGTCGTCTTGCTCGTGCTCGACGATGCGCAGGTCTGTCATAACGTCAGACTCTACCGACTCGGCGAGGCATCAGAAGTCGAAGCCTCCGCCGAAGTCGCCGCCTCCGAAGTCGCCGCCTCCGAAGTCGCCCGATCCTCCCGACCAGTCGCCGCCACCGCTGTCGCCCCAGCCGCCGCCGTCGCCTGCCCCGCCGTCAGCGCTGACACCGCCGTCGGATGCACCACCCGCGTCGCCGCCGGCATCCGAACCGCCGTTGTCGCCCGAGTTGTCGTTGTTGTCGCCGGAGTTGTCTCCGTTGTTGTCGGTGCCGTCGCCCGCGGCCTGGTCGGCCCCCGGGTTCGGCAGGAAGGCGCTGACGAGCGCCGAGCCGATCACGTAACCTGCGACTGTTCCGAGCAGGGAGCTGGCCACCATGCTGCCGAAACCCATACCCTGGCCGCCGCCGTTGCCACGGCCGGCCCCGTTGAACGAGCGCTCGAGCGTGCCGGGCTGGCGGATCTCGGAACGGGTCGCCGCCTGAGCGAGCGAGCGCGGGTCGTCGCCTCGCGGCTGCTCGCCGGGGGGCGCGTTCTCGCTGAGCTGGGTGAAGAGGATGCGCCGCTGCTCGGGAGTCAGCTTGGTGAACGCTTCCTCGTGCACCTGCTCGATGGTCTCGGGCGGAGCGGTGCGCAAGAGGTAGCGGTAGCGCTCGACCGCGATCTCGTCGTCGGTGCGAGCGGGAGCGGCCGTGTTCGCGGGCGGCGGCGGGTAGCTCTGGCCGGCCGGTGCGGGCGGCGGGTAGGAGGCGGACTGCTGCGGTTCTTCTCGGCCAAGGAGGCGGTCGAGGAATCCCATGGTGATCGCTCCGATCTCAGCGGGCGCCGGATGCGCCGTCGCTTTCGTCCAGTCTGGCGTCGGCGACTGGGGAATCACTGTGCCCCGACCACGACCTCGCTGATGGTCTCGGGCCGGAATCCGCGGCCGATCAATCGCGGGGCGATCGAGCGGATCGTGGGCACGAGAATATTGAGGCCCGCCCGCTGGGCCGGCGTCGGCGGGTTCGCCAGAAGCGGCTTCGACTGCGGCTTGCCGATGGCGCTGTGCAGTCGCAGCTGGAGGGCCTGCATGGCGCGCACGGGAGGAAGGCGACGGCGCTCGATGGCCGCCAGGTCGCGCTCGCTCACCCCGTCACCCAGCAACGGCTCGGCCAGCCGGTTGGCGGTGGCAACCGCATCCTGGATCGCGTAGTTGACCCCCACACCGAACGCGGGCGACATGGCGTGCGCGGCGTCGCCGATGCAGAGGAGTCCCGGGCGGTGCCAGGTCTCGAGGCGGGCGACTTGAACGGTGAGGAGCTTCACCTGATCCCAGTCGGTGAGCGAGTCGACCACCGGCTGCAGGGGTTTCGCCGTGCTCGCGAGAGACTCGCGGAAAGCCTCGAGCCCCGCCGCCTGCACCTCGGCGAAGCGACCCTTGGGAATGACCGACCCGGCCTGGATGTGGTCGCGTCGATCGATGGTGAGCACGAGGGCGTTGCGGTCGAGGTAGGCCAGGGTCGAGGGCGGCGAGACCGGCGGCTTCGGCAGCGCGAACCAGAGCACGTCGATTCCCACGCCGAACTCGCGCGGTTCGAGGCCGGTCGCGGAGCGAACCGTGGAGCCCCGACCGTCGGCGGCGACAGTGAGTCGGGCGACGACTTCGAGCTCGCCGTCCGCATCCGTCGCCGTCACGCCCGTCACGGCGGAGCCGGCGCGGCGAACCCCGGTGGCGTTCGTTTTCATCAGCAATCGGAACGAGGGGAACTCCTGGGCCTTGCCCGCGAGGAAGTTCAAGAAGTCCCACTGCGGCATGAAGGTGAGGAAGTCGTCGGGCGCCGGAAGCCGGCCGAAGTCGACGGCGTGGATGCGCACCCCGTTCACCACGAAGTCGAGGGTGTGCACCTCGCTGTGCGGCAGTTCGAGGAACTCGTCGCGGAGGCAGAGCTGCCCGAGGAGGCTCAGAGTGGAGGGATGGATGGTGTCGCCGCGGAAGTCGCGGAAGAAGTCGGCGTGCTTCTCGAGCACGACGACGTCGACTCCGATGCGCCCCAGCAGGTATCCGAGCATGATGCCGGCGGGCCCGCCCCCCACGATGCACACGTCGGTCTCGATCACGCGTGTCGCCATGCCCCCACTGTACGGTCGCCTCCCGCCGCGCGACATCCCCCGCTCCTGTCCCCCACCGCCCGGGCGCTTCCGTCCGGTCCCCACCGCCCCGGCGCCTCCGTTTCGGGAGGAGTAGCGCGCAACGACGCCCGTATGCGGGGGTTCGTTCCCGCTTCCTCCTCCCGAAAACGTGGTGACACTCCCGCAAACGAGGTCACGCACCGAATGCCGCTCGTCGCTGACGCCCCGACCAGCGGTGCTCACCACGAGCCACCAGCGACCGAACGACCTCGAACGCAGCCTGCCAGCCCAGGGTCACCTGCTCGTAGCTCAGCCGAACGACCCTGAAGTCGAGTGAGTGCAGCACGAGGTCCTTCATTCTGTCGCGCTCGAAGTCCTCCTTCTTGGAATGCCATTCCCACCCATCGAGCTCGAGAACGAGGCGATCGCCGATCAGGTTGTCGACGATCCCTGCCCCAGTGATCGTCACCTGCGTGCGGTACCGGATGGTCGCGGCTCGCAAACTCAACCGCGCCTTCGTTTCGAGACCGGACTCACTGCCCGCGTCGACCATGTCGAAGAAGCGGGCGTACCGTGCCGGCAGGGGGTCGAGAAGGTCGGCGAGCTGGAACGTCGACAGGTCGCCGCGGTTGAGCGCCGAATCGAGCGACGCCACGGCGTCCATCCACGGCTGGCACATCACCGCATGGCCGAGCGCGACGGGCAGCGGGTCGAACGCGGTCAGGCCCAGCGGCTGGGCGGGCAAGGCGCGATGGATGACGGTCGGCGTTCGCGAGTGACGACCATCCGCCGCCGAGGGCGAGTGCCCCGAGTGCCGGCCCGCGGAGATGTGCGGGTGGGGATCACGGATGGCCCAGACGCGATGCGCGCGGAGCACGTCGAGGCACGAGATCCTGCCCCCGAGCCGGATCGCGCCGATGGCGGGCGAGGACGCGCCCGCGGCCGCCAGCCATCCGCGAGTGACCCGCTCGAGTTCGCCTCGGCGCAGACTCCGGGTGATGTCGGCAGGCGAGAACCCGGCGGAATGCAGATGGGCGGCACTGGCCACCGCGCCCTGATGGTGGGTGAATTCGAGGATATCCATGCCGACAGCATCGGGATTCTCGTCAGCTGCTGGAGTGGCCGCGGGCGATCTGTGGAGAAGTGTCGAGATTCGGGAGGAGGTGCAGAACACGAGGCGCCCTGGAGGGGTTCGTGTCACGCAGCTCCTCCCGAAACGGAGGCGGGGCGGAAGGCGCGGCGCGCGGCGAGGCGGTCGGCGAGGCGGGCGGCGCGGCGTGCGGCGCGGCGATCGGCACGCAGACGACGCGGGCCGCGCGCGGGGTCAGGGGGCGGCGGGGAGGAGGAAGGCGTCGGCCAGGAGGGCGCGGATGGGCGGGAGGAGGTCGGCGCGGAGCGCCTGCTCCGAGACCGCGAGCAGTGACGCGATCGCCGCGATGATCGCGCCGACACTCAGGTCGCCGTCGCACGCTCCCACGAACGCCGCGAGGCCCGTGTCGAGCGGAACCGACCGCGCGAAGCCGCCGCCCTGGCGCAACGTCATCACGACCGGGTCGTCGTGCCCGGGCCAGTAGTGCCGCTCTTCGGTGACGTCGGAGGCGTAGACGAGCGTCTCGCGAAGCAGCGCCGCATCGTCGCGATACACCGCCCAGTCGTGACCGGCGAGACTGACCGCGAGGTGATCGCCGAGCCCCGACGGGTTGGAGCCGATCGCCGAGTCGACGCGCTCGTAGCGGGCGAGCGTCGGCTCTCCGCCGAGCGCCGGGCGGCGCAGCAGCACGTATCCGAATCCCACCTCGAGCACTCCGCGTGCCTCGAAGTCGTCGAGCCAGGCGCCGTACAGGGGGTCGAACCCGGGGGTGCCCGGGCGCGTGCCGCCGTCGCGGATCCAGGTCTCGGCGTAGCTCGCCGCATCCTGCCGTTCCCGCTCGATCACCCAGGCGTCGAGCCCTGGCCCGTCTGCGCCCTCGACCCATCCCCGCACCCGTTCGAGACCGTCGAGCTCAGCGGATGCCCGGTACTCCCAGTTGCCGAGCAGCTGAGCGATCCCGCCGGGTGTCAGGTGCTCGCCCGTCTGCCGCACCACCTGCTCCACGAGGGCGTCGCCCACCATGCCGCCGTCACGGTATTCGTACTGCGGCACGCCCTGCACCCTCGGCGTGATGACGAACGGCGGATTCGAGACGATCCGGTCGAACCGCTCGCCCTGCACCGGCTCGAACAGGCTGCCGTGGCGGAACTCGATCGAGTCGATGCCGTTCAGTCGCGCGTTCAGGGCCGCCAGCTCGAGCGCCCGCCGCGAGATGTCGGTCGCCACGACGCGCTGGGCGTGGCGGGCCGCGTGCATGGCCTGGATGCCGCATCCGGTGCCGAGGTCGAGCACCGAGTCGGCTGGTGTCGGAATCATGAGCCCGCTCAGGGTGTTCGACGCCCCGCCGATGCCGAGCACGTGGTCTTCGTCGAGCGCGCGGCCGAGCGCCGCTTCACCCAGGTCGGAGACCACCCACCAGCTGCCGGCGCCGAGGGAGTCGACGAAGCTGTACGGTCGCAGGTCGAGCAGCGCGCGCACGTTCACGTCGTCGGGCCCGGATGCCGCCCCCACCAGTCCGAGGGCGCTCGCGCCTTGCACACCGAGTCGCGGCAGCGCCGCCGCCAGCTCGTGTGCGGGCACCGCGTCGCCCAGCACGAAGAGTGCCGCCAGCGTGGCGGCCGGCGGCAGCGGGTCTCCGGATGCGCGGAGTCGCCCGAGCGCCCGCTCCGCCGGCAGCCGTCGCCCCCGGAAAAGCGCCGACGCCGCCTGCTCGCCCCACAGCGAGTCGAGCACGTCGACCCGGTAGCGGGCGGCGGTGAGGTCTTCGCGCAGGAGGTCGATCGATTCGTGGTCCACCCGACCATTCAACCCGGTCCCGGCGCGCGGAACGGCCGAATCGCTACAGTGGCCTCATGCCCGCTCTGCCCGTCGACTCGGACGTCGACCCGCTCGTCGTCGAGGTCGCATCCGGAGCCGTGCGCGGCTCGCTTCGCGAGGGCCTCCGCAGCTGGCGCGGCATCCCGTACGCCGAACCTCCCGTCGGCCCGCTGCGGTTCCGCAGCCCGCGGCCACCGCAGCCGTGGACGGGCGTCCGCGACACGTTCGAATACGGCCACGCGGCCCCGCAGCACGAGAACAAGGCGATCTCCCTGCCCGAGGGCGTCACGCAGTCGGAGGACTGCCTGACCCTCAACGTGCTGGCCCCGGCCGCAAGCTCGACCCTGAAACCGGTCATGGTCTGGATTCACGGCGGCGCCTACTTCGCCGGGTCGAGCGCCCAGCCCCTCTTCGACGGCACCCACCTCGTGCAGAACGGCGACGTCGTTTATGTGGGCATCAACTACCGTCTCGGCGCGCTCGGGTTCCTCGACTTCTCGTCGCTCAGCGACGGGGAACCAGCCGGCGGAGACGCCCCCAGCGACGCCGCCCACTTCGAGACGAACCTCGGGCTCCGCGACATCCTGGCCGCCCTCGAATGGGTGCAGCAGAACATCGCCGCGTTCGGCGGCGACCCGGGCAACGTCACTCTCTTCGGAGAATCAGCGGGCGCCGGATGCGTCACCACACTCCTCACTTCGCCCGCGGCCTCCGGACTCTTCCACCGCGCCATCGCCGAGAGCTCTCCGGCGACGTCGGTCTACTCGGCGGAGCGGGCGGCCCGCGTGGCCCGCCGCTTCCTCGCCCTGGCCGGTGTGCCGCACGACGAGCCGCACCGCCTCCGCGAGCTGCCGGTCGCCACGCTGAACCAGGCCGCCTTCGACCTCGTCGGCGCCGTCTCGGCCGAGAGCCCCGGCACGCTCGCCATCGCCCCGGTGGTCGACGGCGACATCGTGCCGGTGCATCCGATCGACGCCTTCCGCGACGGAACCGAGCTCGCCGTGCCGCTCATCATCGGCACCAACCACGACGAAGCGTCGTTGTTCAAGCTGATGAAGTCGCCGCTCATGCCGATCACCTCCGTGAGCGTGCACGCGATGTTCGACGAGATCGCCGCCGAACGCCCCGATCTGATGGGTGCCGAGGCGCAGGTCGAGGCCGCGTATCCGCGCTATCCGCGCCGTCAGTCCCCCGCCGAACTCTCCCGTGACGCGGGCTTCCGGATGCCGTCGATCTGGCTTGCGGCCGCGCACAGCCGCGTGGCCCCCACCCGGATGTACCGCTTCGACCACTCCCCTCCCCTTCTGAAGATGCTCGGCATCGGCGCGACCCACGGCGCCGAGATCGCCTATGTCTTCGGCAACCTGAAGATCTCAAAGAAGGACTTCAGCTTCGACCTCGGTGGCCTGGTCGAGGCGCACCGGGTGTCGGCCGCGCTGCAGCGGCGATGGATCGCGTTCGCAACCGCAGGCCACCCCGACGGCGCGTACGGCGGCGACCCCGACGCCCCCGACTGGCCGCTCTACGACGAGAACACCCGCTCGACGCTCGTCATCGACCACGGTGAGAGCATCGTCGACGACCCGGATGCCGCAATCAGAACGGCCTGGGGCGACGAGGTCATCGGCTTCGACTAGTGTCGATTCCTGCTCGCCGGTCGCCGTCTGCGACAATCGGACGTGCGTCGCACGCTGCCGCGACGCATCCGTCGACGACGACATCCCGCCTGATCCACGACACTAGGAGACCTTCGCCGTGACGACACCCGTGCGCCTCGTCGCATTCGACCTCGACGACACGCTCGCCCCCTCGAAGGCACCGCTCGATCCTCGCATGGCCGATCTCCTGGTACGCCTGCTCGACACCGTGGAGGTGTGCGTGATCTCCGGGGGCCAGTTCGGGCAGTTCCAGTCGCAGTTGGTCGCGAACCTTCCGGCCGGCACCGACGACAAGCTCGCCCGGCTGCACCTGATGCCCACCTGCGGCACCCAGTACTACCGTCACGACGACGGCGCGTGGAAGCAGATCTACGCCGAGAACCTCAGCGACGACCAGAAGTCGCGGGCGATGACGGCCCTGGAGGCCAGCGCGAAGGAGCTCGGCCTCTGGGAGACCGAGACCTGGGGCCCCATCATGGAAGACCGCGGCTCGCAGATCACCTACTCGGCCCTCGGCCAGGCCGCCCCCATCGATGCGAAGGCCGCCTGGGATCCGACGGGCGAGAAGAAGGAGCGCCTGCGCGCCGCCGTGGCGGCTCAGCTGCCCGACCTCGAGGTGCGGTCGGGCGGTTCGACCTCCGTCGACATCACTCGCGAGGGCATCGACAAGGCCTACGGGATGTCGCGGCTCTCCGAGCTCACGGGCATCCCGCTCAGCGAGATGCTGTTCGTGGGCGACCGGCTCGACGAAGGCGGAAACGACTACCCGGTGAAGGCGCTCGGAGTGCCTACACACGCCGTGGAGGGATGGCACGACACCGCCACGTTTGTCGAAATCTTCCTGGCAGAGCACTGAGCAGAGTGAGCCCGAACAAGCGACTCCTTGTTTACAACCGTTGAATAGGGTATGAATTCGAATACCCATCAACACCGCATCGACCCAATGCGGCCGAGTAGACAGTGTCGTCATGACGAGTGCTATGCAGTTCGCGACCCGAGTCGCTGAGACAGATAGCGAGCGCGCCCGAAGCGCTGGCCCGCGTCATGGTGTGGAACCGCCAGGCTGACCGTTCCGAATGGGGGCAATGATGGAGTTCATCGCACATCGGGATGAGCTCGACTTCGTCGCGCATATCGCAACGGCCCCCGCAGAGAGTGCGGTGGTGTTCGTCGGCGAGCCGGGCATCGGCAAGTCCAACCTGCTCGAAGCCGCCCGCCGGGAATCGTCCATCCAGGCGGTGCTGCTGCACGCGAATCCGGCCGAGGCGGCCTGGCCCCTGTCCGGCTTCTCCCGGGTCTTCGCGTCGATCGACGACTCCCGCGCCGTGGAGTTCGGCGGCCGCTTCACGCTCCGCTCCACCGAGCCGCAGTTCATGTTCGCCGCCGCGCGCGACCTGCTGTCACTGCTCCGTGGGCTGAGCCTGCCACCGCTGCTCGTGTTGATCGACGACATCGACAAGATGGATCTCGAGAGCCAGACGCTGCTGGGCTTCATGGCGGGGCGGCTGGCCGGCACCGGCCTGCGGTTCGTGGCGAGCGCCGAGCGCCTCGCCGAGGACAGCCCGCTGGCCGGCTTCCAGCAGCGCGAAGTGCACCGCTTGAGCATCGACGAGTCGGTCGAATTGGCCTTGTCCGATCTGGGGCCCGGTACCGATCCGGGAACCTTGCAGATCATCGCGCACCAGGCCGACGGCAATCCGCTGGTGATGATGGAGGCGGCCCGCTCGCTCAGCCATGAGCAGACCCTCGGCCGGGAGCCGCTCGTGCTGCCCTGCCGGCCGAGCGAGACCATCAAGAACACGGCGGCCTACCGCCTGGCCGGCATCGCCGAGCCGCAGTGGCGGATGCTCGAGACCATCGCCTTGGCTCCGGTGAGCCACATCACGGCGCTCACCCGCACCAGCACCGACGACATCGATGCGCTGGAAGACATCCTGTACTCCGGTCTCGCCCTCGCCCACGGGCAGTACGTGCACCTGGTCGAACCGCTCCTGCGCTCCTACCTCTACTGGGACATGAAGCCGCGGGAACGCCGGGAGCAGCACGCCCGGCTCGTCGAACTCAACGAGGGCGTCGACGACCGCCTGCAGGTGTGGCACTCCAGCTTCGCGACTCCGGACGCCGCGCTCACCGACGATCTGCTGGTGGCGGCGACGCGCTTCGCCAACGACGGCGACATCAACTCCGCGGTCGAGCTCGCCGAGCGCGCCCTGCTCATCGCGATCGACCTCGAAGATCACCACGCCCTGCTCTTCCGCTTCGCGTCGGCGCTCAGCAGCCACGCCGAACTGGATCTCGCCGAGCGCTACCTTCTGCACGTGCGCTTCGACCAGAACTCGTCCGCGCTCAACATGCGGTTGGCCGGCGATCGCATCGCGATCGAGTTCGAGAAGTCGCAGATGGTGCCGACCGGTGACGTCGAGGCGGCGGTGAGTCTCTACGGCGACGACGATCCGTCGGGCGCCGTGCACCTGCTCTCCCAGGCCTCGGTGCTGCACGCCGTGCGGTGGGAGGTCGACGAGGCGCGGCGCAGCTGCCTCCTGGCCGAGAAGTTCACCTCTCGGGCGAACCCGCGGGCGCTCGCGGCGCACAAGGAGGCGCTCGGCGTGGTCGACGCCACCGACAACGTGCCGGGCAATGAGCCGCCGACGGCCCGGATCAGTTCCGAATCGTTGCAGGCGCTCTCCCCCCAGTCGCTGGTGACCTTCGCCGCCACCCTGACTTACCGCGAGCGCTACGCCCAGGCGCGTCGCGTCTACGCGGTGCTGTTCAGCAAGCCCGAGGCCGATCCGCTCGCCACCGACTGGGCGCACACGCTCGCCTGCACCAACGAGCTGCGGGCGGGCGACTTCCATCGCGCACGCCTGGCCATCGAGGACTGGCTCGCGATCTCGCTTCCGGTCACCAGCCGTCGATCGGTGCGATCGCTGATGCTGGCTTGGTACGCCTTCTCGAAGGAGCGCTTCGACGAATCGAAGGCTCACGGCGAGGAATGCCTCGAACTGGCTTCGGCCGAGCGCAATCCCTCGGTGTTGGCGCGCCTGTTCACGCACCGCGGCCAGGTCGCCCTGCTCGAGAAGAACTACGACGAAGCGGTGCGCGTGCTGCTGCTGGCGGATGCCACGGCCGCCCAGATCGAGAATCCGTCGCTGCTGCGGCACGTCGCCGATCTGGTGGAAGCCTGCGTCGCGACCGGACGGATGCGTGAGGCCGAAGCCGTGCTCCGCCGCATGATCGAGCAGCAGAAGCTCCGGCCCACCAAGTGGCTCGACCTCGCGATCGCGCGCTCCCGCGCCCTGGTGGCGCCCGACGACGTCTCGCCGACCCTCTTCCGCGAGGCGGCGGCGGGCTACGACGGCACCGTCTACAGCTACGACCACGGGCGCACTCTGATCGCCCAGGCCGAGCGCCTCGGCCGGCTCGGCCATGCCCAGGCTGCCGAGCACGCGGCGACGGCGGCCACCGCCGCCTTCGAGCAGGCGGGCGCGACGCTCTGGGCCCGCCGCTTCGTGGTGCAGGCCGAGACCCCGCCCGCCGTGCCGGCGAGCGCCGTGCTGGCCCTTCTGACGCCCGAGGAGCGCGAAGTGGCGGAGATGGTGCGCAAGGGCTTCCGAAACCGGGAGATCGCCGCTGAGCTCTACATCTCGCTGCGCACCGTGGAGCTGCGGCTGACGCACATCTACCGCAAGGTGGGCGCGCGATCGCGATCGCACCTTGCGTCGCTTCTCAACTGAGCGCGGGGCTCAACTGAGCGCGGGCGCCTCAGTGGCGTGCGCGCCACCCTCGGTGCGCACGGGCCGCCGCGACGGGCTCTTCCAGCTGCCGGTCGAACGGCTGAACACCGCTTCGAAGAGCGCGACCATGCAGAGCAGGGCGTCGACGATCCGGAAGAACGGGAAGAAGAAGCCGTAGGCGAGGTAGATCGGGCGCTTCGACACCACGGCGGCCAGCACGCTGAGCAGGTAGTCGGGAATCACCACGCCGAGCACGAGGGCGAGCGGCGGCAGGATGCCCGAGATGTCGTCGGCATAGCCGGAGGGGTCGAGTCCCAGGTCGTCGAGCGTCGCCGCCCCGGTGGAGATGAGCACGGCGGGGATCAGCAGGATGAGCACGACACTTGCCAGCACGAGCTCGGCGATGAAAAGGGTCAGCGCCAGCCAGAAAGTGCGGAGCCGGAAGCGGTGGCGGCCGACGGTCTGCCAGAACCCGAGGTTCCAGCGCTGCACCTGCTTGACGTAGTCGAATAGGGTGTCGGGGTCCTGGGTGAGCGCGATCGCCGCATTCGGGTGGAAGGCGATCCGGCCGAGGCGCTTGGCGTGCACCTCGAAGGTCATGTTGTAGTCCTCGATCTTCAGGCCCTGAGCGGCGATGTCGATGTCGGCCAGGATGCGCGTGCGGTACATGCTGGCGAACCCCGGCACGATCGGCACCGCGTTGACGTAGCGAGCGGCCTGCCCGAACTTGAAGAGGTATTGCATCGCGATGTAGACCCGCTCGCGGTAGGCCACGAGGAGACGGCCGAAGAAGGTGGGTGAGCGCGGCACGAAGAGTGTGGAGGCGCGCCCCGCGACGGCAACGACGGAGGGGTCGGCGAACTCGCCGAGACCGCTCTCGAAGTAGTCGGCGGTGAGGTGGGTGTCGGCGTCGAGCAGCAGCAGCACCTCGAACCGCTCGGCGATGCCGAACTGCTTGATGGCCTCGACGAGCGCGCCGGCCTTGCCACGGTTGGGGCTGAGCTCGAGAACGGTGGCGCCGTGCGCGCGGGCGATGACCGCGGTGTCGTCGGTCGATCCGTCGGAGACCACGAAGACGTTGATGTCGTGACCGAACTCCGCGAGCGAGGCGATGGTGTTGCCGATCACCACCTCTTCGTTGTGCGCGGCGATCAGGATGGCCACCTCCTCCCGCGCCGGCCCGCCGGCTCGGAGCCGAACGGGCACGGTGTCCTTGCGGCGCATGCGGGCGGCGACGACGCGCATCCCGCCCACGGTGGTCCACAGGATCGTGTTCACCCCGAGCACCAGCACGAGAACGATCAGGAACGAGATCATGGCAGCTTTCCCCCTTTTGTCACGGGGCCCACGTTAGTTCGTCGACCGTCGCCCACCTCCCGCATCTCCGTGCGGGAAACCGCACTTCACCGCCACCGACCGCAGTCGGACGCGAACCCTGCGTTGAAAACCGCAGTCCTCCCGAAAGCGATTGACTCTCCCGACGGCTGCCGGAGACAGTGTGTCCGGGGGCAGAGGCCGAATCACTCGAACTTCATCTCTCACCCCGACCCGATTGCGTCGCACGGCGACGAGATGGATGAGCCTCTCACCCGGAGGAACCCACTCATTCGTCTCGTCGTCGAAGACCGCCGTGATCCCACCGCTATTGACACGCGCCAAAAGATCAAGGAGACACCGTGACCACGTTCGACAGCATCACCCGCCCGCAGCGAACCGAGGAAGCCGAAAGCTGGGACGCACCGGTTCAGCCGGCCGCCGCAGCCACCGGATTCGAATTCGACGTCGCCATCGTCGGACTCGGCTACGTTGGGCTGCCGACCGCGCTCGCCTACCACGGCTCCAACAGCCGGGTGCTCGCACTCGACGTCTCCGAACGCCGGATCGACGTCATCCGCTCAAAGCAGGCCGACCTGCTGGAGGTCGACCACGCCCGCCTGTCGGTCGCCCTCGACCACCCCGGCTTCGTGCTCAGCACGAACCCGGACGACCTCAGCCGCGCCGCAGCCGTCATCGTCTGCGTGCCCACTCCGGTCGACGAGCACCTCATTCCCGACCTGTCGATCCTGAAGGGCGCCACCGCCATGGTGGTCGACCACGCCGTGGCCGGCCAGGTGCTGATGCTCACCTCCACCTCCTACGTCGGCTGCACCGACGACCTGCTGGTGAAGCCGCTGGTCGAACGGGGCTTCACCATCGGCTCCGACGTCTTCGTCGCCTTCAGCGCCGAGCGCATCGACCCGGGCAACGCGTCCTTCGACCACGACGAGGTTCCTCGCGTGGTCGGCGGAGCAACCGCGGAGTGCGAAGAGGAGGCGACCAAGCTCCTGCTCCGCTACGTCACCAACGTGCACCGCGTTCGCTCGCTCGCGGCGGCCGAGATGACCAAGCTCTTGGAGAACACGTTTCGCGCTGTCAACATCGCCCTCGCCAACGAATTCGCCGACATCTGCCGATCTCTCGACCTGAACCCGGCCGACGTGGTCGACGCGGCAGCCACCAAGCCCTACGGGTTCATGCCGTTCCTGGCAGGCCCGGGCGTCGGCGGCCACTGCATCCCGTGCGACCCGCACTACCTGCTCTGGCAGCTGCGCAAGCAGCGCGTCGCGGCCCCGATGATCACGCAGGCCATGGTGGAGATCGCCGCCCGGCCGAACCGCGTGGTCGACCGGGTGCAGGAGGTGCTCTCGAACGCCGGCTCCGGCATCACTGACACCCGTGTGCTGGTCATCGGCATCTCCTACAAGCCGGATGTCGCCGACCTGCGCGAATCGCCGGCCCTCGAGATCCTCGACGGCCTGATCGAACGCGGCGCCACGGTCGCCTTCGTCGACGGCCACTTCGACGGCGTCACCTTGCCGAGCGGAACCCACCTCACCGCCGTCACCGACCCGAGCGCCTTCGGAGCCGAACTGGTGCTGCTGCACACGCGGCACTCCGACGCCGACCTCACCTGGATCGAGCCGCACCAGCTCGTTCTCGACACCACCTACCGCGGGGTCGACGTGCCCCAGCGCGTGATCCTGTAACACCCGACCAACCCATCCGACCCGAACTCGAATAGGACAAACAACGATGCGCACAGTAATCACCGGCGGAGCCGGCTTCATCGGCAGCCATTTGGTGGAATACCTCCTCGAACTGGGAGACGAGGTCGTCGTTCTCGACGACATGTCGACCGGGGCGCCCCGCAATCTGATCGACTCACTCGTCAACCCCCGGCTCTCGATCGTGCACGGTTCCGTGCTCGATCGGGATGCAGTGATGGCGACAGTGCGCGGGGCCGACCGGGTCTTCCACCTGGCCGCTGCGGTGGGCGTCAAGCTCATCGTGGAGCAGCCGCTCACGAGCCTCCGCACCAACATCCACGGCACCGAAAACGTGCTCGACGCCTGCGTGGAGCACGGTGCGACCCTGCTGCTCGTGTCGACCAGCGAGATCTACGGCAAGAACACGGCCGACAAGCTGCACGAGGACTCCGACCGCATCCTCGGCTCGCCGCTGAAGTCGCGCTGGACCTACGCGGCTGCCAAGGGCATCGACGAGGCCTTCGCCCACGCCTACTGGACCGAGTACGGACTCGACGTCGCCATCGTGCGGCTGTTCAACACCGTCGGCCCGCGGCAGACCGGCCGCTACGGCATGGTCGTGCCGAACCTCGTCGGCCAGGCCTTGCGCGGTGAGCCTCTCACGGTCTACGGAGACGGCAACCAGACGCGCTGCTTCTCCTACGTCGGCGACATCGTGCCGGCCCTGGTGCGCATCGTCGAAGAACCGACCGCCTACGGCAACGCGTTCAACCTCGGTGGCGCCGAAGAGGTCTCGATCATCGACCTCGCCCGCCGCATCATCGACGTCACCGGCTCGAAGAGCAGCGTCACCTTCGTCTCCTACAGCGACGCCTACGCCGCCGGATTCGAAGACATGCGCCGCCGGGTGCCGGACAACAGCCGTGCCTACGGCCTCGTCGGCTTCGTTCCGGCCACGCCGCTCGACGAGATCATCCGCCGTGTCGCCGAGGAGATGCTCACCTCCCGGTCGCTCGAACACGAGGCGATCAGCTCCCCGCACGTCGCGCTCGACACCTGGGGCTCCTGATGTGCGGCATCGTCGCGTGCCGGATGGATGAGGCCGCAGGCCCCTTCCTGATCGACGCGCTGAAACTGCTGGAGTACCGCGGCTACGACTCCGCCGGGGTCGCCATCCGCACGCTCGACGGCACCATGGCGTCGTCTCGCACCACCAACCGGGTCGAGACGCTCGAACGTCAGCTCGACGAGTGGGCCGGCCCCGCGCTCTCCGGCACGGGCATCGGTCACACCCGCTGGGCGACGCACGGCGCCGTCACCGAGTCGAACGCGCATCCGCACGCCGACTGCCGTCAGCGCGTCAGCATCGTGCACAACGGCATCATCGAGAACTCGGATGCCCTGCGCCGCCAGCTCGAGCAGACCGGGCACCTGTTCGCCTCCGAGGTCGACAGCGAGGTGGTGAGCCACCTGATCGAGGAGGAGCTGCTGATCACGGGCGACCTCCGCTCCGCGGTCACCGCCGCCACCCTGCGGCTGCACGGCTCCTGGGCGATCGTCGCCCTCGACGCCGAGACCGGCCGGATGGTGGCTGCGGCGCACCGCTCGCCCCTGCTCGTGGCGCGATCGGCCCGAGGCGTCTTCGCCGCCAGCGACATCAACGCCATCGCCGAGTTCGTCGACGAGTTCCAGGCGATGACCGACGGCGACGTGGTGGAGCTCGGCGAGGAGTTCGTCTGGACCAGGAGCGGGGCGCACTCCGCGGCCCCCGCCTATGCGACGTCCAACTGGTCGGGCGTGACGCACGGCCTCGCCGGGCACACCGACTACATGAGCAAGGAGATCGCCGAGCAGCCCGAGACCGCGGCGCGCATCATCGACCGCCTCGCTCCGATGATCGCCGACGGGTCGCTGTGGTCGGGTCTCAACCTCCCGCCCTTCGAACGCGTGGCCGTGCTCGGCTGCGGCACTTCGCTGAACGCCGGGCGGGTCATCGCCAACGCGTTCGGCGCGCTCGGCGACGTGCCCAACAGCTCGCTGATCGCGAGTGAGGCGTCGTCGGCGATCATGGATCCGCGAACCCTCGTCATCGCCCTCAGTCAGTCCGGCGAGACCGCCGACGTGCTGCGGGCGATCGACGACCTCGATCTCGGCACCTCGTCGCTCATGGCGCTCACCAACAGTGAGCACTCCACGCTCGCGCGGCGCGCCGACTCCATGCTCAACTGCAACGCGGGCCCGGAGATCGGCGTCGCCGCCACCAAGACCTTCGTCGCCCAGGTGATCACCGGGGTGGCGATGGCGCTGTCGGCCCTCGCGGCGACACGGAGGATCGATCGGGACTACGCCCGGCGTCAGACCGACGACCTCCGGCGCATCCCGGACCTCCTCGCTCATGCAATCGCGGCATCGCAGAAAGCGATCCCGCCGCTCATCGAGGAGATCCGGGATGCCCAGGGCTTCCTCTTCCTCGGCCGCGGCGCGGGCGTGGTCTACGCCGCCGAGGGCGCGCTGAAGCTCAAGGAGCTGAGCTACCGCTGGGCCGAGCACTACCCGGCCGGCGAGCTGAAGCACGGTCCGCTGGCGCTCGTCGAGGCGGGCACCCCGGTCGTCGTGATCGACTCCGGCGACCGCCGCATCGAGAGCAACATCTCCGAGGTCGAAGCCCGCGGGGGCCGCATCATCCGCATCGGCGGCGCCGGCAGCACCATCCCCGCACTCGGCCTGAGCCTGGGCACAGCGATGCCCGGTGGCATCGACCGCTGGGGGCCGCTGGAGTCCGTCGTGCCCCTGCAGATCCTCGCTCGCGACCTGGCGCTCGCGCTCGGCCGCGACGTGGACAAGCCCCGCAACCTGGCCAAATCAGTCACCGTGGAATAGGAGTTCATCGTGCAACGAGGCACCACCACACCCACTCGAGCGCGTTGGCGCCCGTTCGCGACCCTCCTCGCCGTGTCGGCCCTGGTCGTCGCTGTCGCCGTTCCCACGGCGGCCGCGGCGGCCCAGGCGCCGGCCGCGGCCCCCGCTGCTGCGAAACCGCAGACGGTGATCAGTCTCACCTTCGACGACGGCAACGCGAATCAGCAAGCCGCCGCGACGGCGATGAACGCCCTCAAGATGAAGGGCACGTTCTACATCACCTCCGGTTTCGTCGGAGGGGCCGGCTACTTCAGCCGAGCCCAACTCGACACCCTGAAGGCCCAGGGCCACGAGATCGGCGGCCACTCGGTCAACCACCCCGACCTCGCCGTGCTGCCCGCCGACGAGGTGGCCCGCCAGATCTGCAACGACCGCAGCACGCTGATGAGTTGGGGCTACACGGTCAAGAGCTTCGCGTATCCCTTCGCCTCCAGCATCCCGTCGAACGAGACGGCTGCGAAGAACTGCGGCTACAACAGCGCACGGATGCTCGGCGACCTGCAGAGCCGCTTCGGCTGCACCGGCTGCGGCTACGCCGAGAAGATTCCGCCGGCCAAGCCGTTCTACCTGAAGGCGCTCGACCAGGTGGAGAACACCTGGACCCTCGCCGACCTCAAGGCCTCGGTCACCAACGCCGAGAAGACCGGCGGCTGGGTGCCGTTCACCTTCCACAACATCTGCGCCAGCGGATGCGAGATGAACGTCACCCCGACCGTGTTCACCCAGTTCGTGCAGTGGCTCGCGCCCCGTGCCACCACGAACAACACGGTGGTCAAAACGGTCGACCAGGTCATCGGGGGCACGCTGAAGGCCGCGAAATCCGGCCCCGTCACCGCACCCGCCGGCCCCGGCGTCAACGCGGTCGTGAACCCGAGCATGGAGACACCGGGCTCGTTCGGCCTGCCGAGCTGCTGGATGACGGGCGGCTACGGCAACAACACGCCGACCGTCACCTGGACGTCGCCCGGCCGCACCGGAACCGTCGCGGGATACACCTCGATCGCCAACTACGTCGACGGCGATGCGAAACTCCTGCCCACCTTCGATCTCGGGGCCTGCACACCCACGGTGGTGCCCGGCCACACCTACTCGATGAGGGGCTTCTACACGTCGACGACGGTCACCCAGTTCGCCATCTACCTGCGCACCAGCTCGGGTGTCTGGCAGTACTGGACCTCCAGCCCGTGGTTCCCGTCGAGCCTGACCTTCACCGAGGCGGTCTACACGACCCCCGCTGTGCCGGCCGGATTCACCGGGATGAGCTTCGCACTCAACGTGTTCAGCAACGGCACGCTGGTCACCGACGACTACGCCCTCTACGACAGCGTCGGAGCCCCGGCACCGTCGATCGCTCCCGCACCGGCCCCCTCGGTGGCGCCGAAGGTCGAAGGCCCGGTCGAGGTGCACATGAACCCGGCTCCCGATCCGGCGACCACCGAGGCCCCACCGGCCGAGACGGCCCCGGCAAGCCCCGCGCCGAGTGAGCCGCCGGCCACGACTCCGGCCAGCCCCGCCCCCGTCAGCCCGACACCGACTCCCCCGGCCGGTGCGAGCGGTGGAAGCCAATGACCCGGTCTGGCCGGAACGGAGCCCCCGCGACGATGCGCCTCGCGCGCATCGCTGCGGGGGTTCTGCTCGTCGGCCTGACCGGAGCGGCGCTCACCGGATGTTCGTTGTTCAAGCCGTGCCTCGGACTGGCCGGATGTGGAGGAACCGTGGTGACACCGACGTCGACTTCCGCGCCGGGCGGCGGCACGAGCTACCCCGTGCACACCGACATCGTGGGCACCACGTTCTGGGTGGGCGAGATCTTCGATCCGAACGCCGACGACGGTAGCCAGGTGCTCTCCACCTACGACAGCAACTGGCTGGCGAACTACGGCGGCTGCGACGGCACCACGGCCGGTGGGAGTTGCGAGACCGAGGCGCGCTCGGCCGCGAACGACTACTTCCCGACGGAGATCACCCCGAAGGAGAATCCGTTCTACCTCGATCTGCCCTTCGACGACGTGAACGATCCCGCCGCCTTCGCCCGCCGCGACCAGGTCGTGCCGTGGGCCGGTCAGGAACCCTACGCCTCGCACTCCGGCGATTCGAACTTCAGCTACATGAAGAACCGCTGGGTGGCCCTCAGCTACAACGGAGCCACCTGCTACGCGCAGATCGAAGACGCCGGGCCGGGTGAGTACAACGACGCGGAATACGTCTTCGGTGCCGACGACGCCCGCCCTCTGAACTCCCGCTACGGCGGAGCGGGAATGGATGTCTCCCCCGCGGTCGTGGGATGCCTGGCCTTCGACGAACTGAACGGCGAGCAGGGCGGCATCTCCTGGCAGTTCGTCGACGACTCGGCCGTTCCGCCCGGGCCGTGGACCAAGGTGGTGACGACCAGCCAGGTGCAGTGACCCGGCCACGATCATCCTGAGCTCTCGACCGCGCAAAGGTAGGATCACTGCATGGCCGTGACCGACGAAGCGATCCTCAAGATCAAGGACATGATCCTGCGCGGCGAGCTCGCGCCCGGCGATCGCCTGCCGCCGGAGAAGGAACTCAGCGAGCGCCTCGGCCTCTCCCGGAGCTCCATGCGCGAGGCCGTGAAGGCGCTCGAGGTGATCCGGGTGCTCGACGTGCGGCGCGGCGACGGCACCTACGTCACGAGCCTCGAACCCCGGCTCCTCCTGGAGGCGATGAGCTTCGTGGTCGACCTGCACGACGACGACTCGATCCTCGACCTCTTCGCCGTGCGACGCATCCTGGAGCCCGCGGCCGCGAGTCTGGCCGCCGGACGGATGGATGGCGAGCGGATCGAGCTCCTTCGCCGTCAGATCGCGGGAATCGACGGGTCGGACAGTGTCGAAGACCTCGTCGCGCACGATCTCGAGTTCCACGCGGCGATCGTCGATGCGGCCGGCAACTCCTACCTCTCGACCCTCATCGAGTCGCTCTCCGGCCACACCATCCGGGCCCGCGTCTGGCGGGGTCTCACGCAGGACAACGCGGTGGCGCGCACGCTCTCCGAGCACGCGGCGATCGTCGACGCTCTCGAGATCGGCGACGCGAAGCTGGCCGAGGCCCTCATGATCGCGCACATCTCCGGGGTCGAGCGGTGGCTGCGGCAGTGGAGCGTCCGCGTTCCGGCCGACGACTGAGTTCAGACATCGGATATCTGCAACGAATACACCGCCGCGGCCGTCGCGCCGAGCACGGCATGCCGTTCTTCGTCGGAGAGCTCGCCGACGAGCTTCTCCAGCACCTCGAACGTCGGCCCGTAACCACCATCGGGCACGGTGATGGGCCAGTCGCTGCCCCAGAGCAGCCGCTCGGGGCCGTAGGAGTCGAGCGCGATGTCCCAGACCTCGCGGAGCGCGTCGACCGAGTACCCGGCGCCCGGGATGCGCAGCCCGGAGAGCTTCGCGACCGTGTTGGGTCGCTCGGCAGCGCGCTCGAACTCCGCCCGCCAGTCGACGAAGTCGGGCCGACCGCGCGGGGGTTTGCCGAGATGGTCGATCACCACGGTGAGCTCGGGCAGCGCCGAGGCGAGCGCCGTCACCGACGCCAGGTGGCGCGGCCAGGCATCAGGCACGTCGAACGGCACGTCCCGGGCGGCGAGCAGCTCGAGCGAGCGGCGAACGGCCGGCAGCTCGAGGAAGTCGTCGCGCGGGTCGTCGTGCACCAGGTGGCGAACCCCGCAGAACCGCGGATGCTCCTGCCACCGATCCAGCTGCGCTTCGGCGGCCGAGGGCTCGTCGAGCCTCACCCAGCCCACCACGCCGGCCACCCAGTCGTGTTCGTCGGCCACCCGGAGCATCGCCTCGGTGTCGGCCTCCGTGTCGTCGGCCTGCACGAGCACCGCTCCGTCGACGTGAGCCCGGGCGAGCTCCGCTCCGGCCTTGGCCGGCTCGAAGTTCGCATACAACTCCCCGGCATCCGGAGTCAGCCAGGCATAGCCGCCGCGTTCCAGGTTCCAGAGGTGGAGGTGGGAGTCGATGACCCGGCCCGTCGTGGCGGTCATGCGCCGACCAGACCGAGGGCGTGCAGCCGCGCCCAGAATACGTCGGGAATGGTGGCGTGCATCCGTTCCACGTTCTGCCGCACCTGGTCGGGTTTGCTGCTGCCAACGACCACGGAGCGAACTCGGGGGTCACGGGCCGTGTACTGCAGGGCGGCCGCCGGCAGCTCGACGCCGAACTCACGGGCCACCGTGCCGATCGCTTGCACGCGGGCCAGCGTCTCGGCGGGCACTCCACCGTATTCGTAGCGGGAGTCGGAACCGGGGTCGTTGGTCGCCAACAGTCCGGAGTTGAACACCGAGGCGTTCACGATCCCCACACCGTTGATGTCGCAGGCCTCGAGCACCTCGGGGAAGACAGGCTGCTCGGCGAGGGTGTAGCGACCGGCCACCATCAGCAGGTCAATGAACCCGCTGCGCGCGCTCGCCAGCAGCGCCTCGGTCGACATCGACCCGACGCCGACCGCGCCGACCACTCCCTGTTCGCGAAGCGAGGCGAGCGCCGGCAGCGACTCGTCGAGCCCGCGTTGCAGGTCGCCTCGCTCCGGATCGTGCAGGAAGAGCACGTCGACCCGGTCGAGACCGAGCCTCTCGAGCGATTCGTCGAGGCTCTGACGCACGCCGTCGGGCGTGAAGTCCCACACCCGCTTCAGGTCGGCGGGCACCAGGAAGGAGTTCTCGGTGTCGAACGACCCCGCTCCCTCGGGGTTCGGGCGCAGCAGGCGGCCGACCTTCGTCGAGACCACGTACTGGTCGCGCGGCTTGGTGCGCAGGAACTCGCCCAGGCGCCGCTCCGAGAGACCGAGCCCGTAGTGCGGCGCGGTGTCGTAGTAGCGGATGCCCGATTCCCACGCGGCGTCGAGAATCGCGCGGGCCGACTCGTCGCTGAGCTCCCGGTACATGTTGCCCAGGTTGGCGGCGCCGTAGCCGACTGCTCCGAAGGGCAGCTCCGCGGCGGATGCGGGCTCAGGCATACGCCTCGAACTCGAACTCGCGGCGGCTGGACGCCAGCATCTCCGCACCCGAGCCCGGAGCCAGAGGCGGCCAGTAGCATCCGCCGTGCACGTCGACCGGTGCGGCGAAATGCTCGTGCAGGTGGTCGACGTACTCGATCATGCGGTCGTCTCGCCGGCCGCTCAGGGCGATGAAGTCGAAGTACGAGAGGTGCTGCACCATCTCGCACAGGCCGACTCCGCCCGCATGCGGGCACACCCGCACGCCGAACTTAGCGGCCAGCAGCAGAATCGCGATGTTCTCGTTGACTCCGGCAACCCGGGTGGCGTCGATCTGCAGAACGCTGAGCGCATCCGCCTGCAGGAACTGCTTGAACATCACCCGGTTCGCGCCGTGCTCCCCGGTGGCCACCGGGATCGGCGCGACACCGACCGCGATGGCGGCGTGCCCGAGCACGTCGTCGGGGTTCGTGGGCTCCTCGATCCAGGCGATGTCGAAGGGGGCGAGGTGGCGCATCCACTCGATCGCCTGAGCCACGTCCCAGCGCTGGTTGGCGTCGACGGCGATCCGGATGTCGGGACCCACCGCCTCGCGGGCGATCCCGAGCCGCCGCACGTCGTCGTCGACGTCGCCGCCCACCTTCAGCTTGATCTGCCCGAATCCGTCGGCCACCGCCTCGCGGCAGAGGCGAGCGAGCTTCTCGTCGTCGTAGCCGAGCCAACCGGGCGTCGTCGTGTAGGCCGGGTAGCCGGCAGCGAACAGCTGCGCCTCGCGCTCGGCCCGCCCGGGAACGGCGGCGCGGAAGATCTGCAGCGCCTCCTCGGGCGTGATGGCGTCGGTCAGGTAGCGGAAGTCGACGAGCTCCACCAGCTCCTCCGGCGACATCCGCGCGAGCAACTGCCAGAGCGGCAGACCGGCGCGCTTGGCCTTGAGGTCCCAGAGGGCGTTCATCACGGCGCCGATCGCCATGTGCATGACGCCCTTCTCCGGTCCGAGCCAGCGCAGCTGCGAGTCGTAGACGAGTTCTCGCCAGGTGGCGCCCATCGACGCGAGCAACTCCTCGACGTCGCGGCCGACGAGGTGGCCTTCGAGCGCGCGGATGCCGGCGACCTGCACGTCGTTGCCGCGCCCGATCGTGAACACGAAGCCGTGGCCGGTCAGGCCGTCGTCGGAATCGGTCACGATCGTGAGGTAGGCGGCGGAATAGTCGGGGTCGGGGTTCATGGCATCCGACCCGTCGAGCATGGTCGAGGTCGGAAATCTGATGTCACTCGTCTCGAGTGCCGTGATAGTGCTCACAGAGCTGTCTCCTTTGGCCGTCCGGCTGAGCATAAACATCGGATGTATGCGATGTCAAATGCCCATTCAGGGCCCTTCCGCCCGGTTACGCCCTGTCTAATGGCGCTATAGTTCTGATGTTATCGGCCCATATTCGACGAAGAAAGCAGCTCCATGAAATTCCTGCGACTCGGTGCACTCGGTCAGGAGCGCCCGGCGCTCCTGCACGGCGACAGCTACTTCGACCTCGCCGCGATCACGGCCGACATCGACGGACCGTTCCTCGCCTCCGACGGCCCGGCACGGGTGCGCGCCGCTCTCGACGCCGGCGAGCTGCCGGTGCTGCCGAACGCCGCGGCCGAACGCATCGGAGCGCCGATCGCCCGGCCGTCTGCCATCGTCTGCGTGGGCATGAACTACGCCGCACACGCCGCCGAGTCGGGTTCCGCGCCGCCCGAGGCGCCCATCATCTTCCTCAAGACCCCGAACACGGTCGTGGGCCCGAACGACGTCGCCCGAATCCCTCGCGGCAGCACCAAGACCGACTGGGAGGTCGAGCTCGGTGTCGTCATCGGCAAGCACACCTCCTACCTCGACTCCCCCGCCGACAGCCTCGCCCACGTTGCCGGATTCGTGGTGGCGAACGACCTCTCCGAGCGGGAGTGGCAGCTCGAGATCTCGGGCGGCCAGTGGTCGAAGGGCAAGAGCGCCCCCGGGTTCAGCCCCGTCGGACCCTGGCTGGTGACCCCCGACGAGGTCGACCACACGAACCTCCGCCTCCGCTCTTTCGTGAACGGCGAGCCGCGGCAGGATTCCAGCACCGCCGACCTCATCTTCGGCGTCGAGCAGATCGTCTACCAGCTCAGTCAGTACATGGCGTTCGAGCCGGGCGATCTCCTCCTCACCGGCACCCCCGAGGGTGTGGCGCTCTCCGGGCGGTTCCCCTACCTCGCGGCCGGCGACGTCTGCGAGATCGAAATCGAGGGTCTCGGGCGTCAGCGTCAGGCGTTCGTCTGATGATCGAGTTCGGCGGTCTCGTCGCGGTGGTCACGGGCGGCGCCTCCGGCATCGGAGCGGCGATCGCCGATCGGCTCCACGAGGGCGGGGCGCAGGTCGCCGTGCTCGACCTGAATCCCGACGGCGCGCATCCGGAGCATTTCGCGGTCGCCGCGAACGTCGCCGACGACGCCTCGGTGCAGGCGGCGATCGCTGCCGTCGCCGAGAAGTTCGGCCGCATCGACATCGTGGTCAACAACGCCGGCGTCGGTGCGGTGGGCACCGTGGCCGACAACGACGACGACGAATGGCACCGCGTGTTCGACATCAACGTGGTCGGGATGGCCCGTGTGACGCGCGCCGCCCTTCCTCACCTCCGCCTCTCGCCGTCGGCCGCCATCGTGAACACCTCCTCGGTCGCCGCCACGGCGGGGTTGCCGCAGCGCGCGCTGTACACGGCGACCAAAGGCGCCGTGCTCTCGCTCACCCGGGCGATGGCGGCCGATCACCTGCGCGAGGGCATCCGCGTCAACTGCGTCAATCCGGGCACGGCCGACACCCCGTGGGTCGCGCGATTGCTCGACTCGGCCGACGATCCGGCAGCGGAACGTGCTGCGCTCGACGCCCGTCAGCCGCACGGCCGGCTGGTCGCGGCATCCGAGGTCGCCGACGCTGTGGCCTATTTGGCCAGCCCGCTCTCCGGTTCCACCACCGGCACGTCGATCGCCGTCGACGGCGGCATGCAGAACCTCCGCCTGCGCCCCGAGTAGCCCTCGCGGCCGGACTTCTCCAAACCACACGCCAGCCCCGCCCGCAGGTGGCATCGGTCGCCGCCTCGATTGGAGAAGTCCGAGGTCAGTCGGTCTTCTTCGGCCGCCCGATGTTGAGTTCGGTCTCTTCGACGTCGATCTTCGCCAGAACGGACTTGATGGCGCGCTCCTGGTAGCGCCCCTCAGCACGCGCGTTCAGCACGGCTTGGCGCTCGGCCTCGATCATGACCCGGCGCAGTCGGTTGTAGGCCGTGGCCGGCGGCTCGACCCCGTCGGCCGCCGGGTTCTCGAGAGCGTCGGTGAGGAACGTCGCGTTCAGCCGCAGGCGCTGCAGCACGCGCTCCTCGTCGGCTTCGCTCGCTTCTTCCTCGAGCCGCGCGAGCCCCATGGCCTGGGCCTCGGCCATCAGCATGTGCGCCTCGGTCTGCTCCTGCGAGTAATCGGGTGGGGGAAGCCTCAGAAGACGGATGATCACGGGCAGCGACAGCCCGGCGAGCAGCGTGCCGACCACCACGATGAAGGCCAGGAACTGCAAGAAGGCACGCCAGGGCGTCTCCTCCGGCAGCAGGAAGACGGCCGCGAGCGTGACCACTCCCCGGATGCCCGCGAACGACACCGCGATGCCGTTGCGCCAACTCCACCCTCGTTGGCGGAGGTGCCGGGGGCCGTAGCGGTAGAGCGCCGTCGTGAACACCATCCACACGAGGCGGGAGAGGAAGAGCACGAGCAGCACGACGACGGAGATGAACACCGTCTCCCCCACGCTCGGGCCCGAGGTCAGGGCAGCCTGGAAGATCGAGAACAGGCTGAGCCCGATGAAGAGGAACACCGCGTTCTCGAGCAGGAACTGAATGGTGCGCCAGTTCAGCGACTCGGCGATGCGCGACTCGGCGGTCTGGATGACGGGTGCCTTGTAGCCCAGGTAGAGTCCGGCCACCACGACCGCCAGCACCCCTGAGCCGTGGATGAACTGGGCCGGGATGAAGGCGACGAACGGCGTGATCAGCGACAGGCTGGTGTCGAGCACGGGCGATCGCAGCTGCTTGCGGATGAACGCCATCACGAAGGCGACCGCGAGCCCCACCCCGACGCCTCCCACCACGGCGATGCCGAAATCGAGCGCCACCATGCCCGGGTTCACGGTGGCGATGATCGCGGCGACCGCGGCGTTCAAGGCCACGAGAGCGGTGGCGTCGTTCAGCAGGCTCTCGCCTTCGAGCACCGTCACCAGTCGGCGTGGAAGGCTGAGGCGACCGGCCACCGCGGTCACGGCCACCGCATCCGTCGGCGCCACCACCGCACCGAACGCGAACGCGGCGGCGAGTGTGATGGCCGGGATGACCAACCAGGCGGTGAGACCCACCGTCAGCACGGTGAACGCGACGAGGCCCACGGAGAGCAGCAGGATGCTGTCGCGCCGGGCGCGCACGTCGGCGAAGGAGGTGCGCATGGCGGCGGCGAACAGCAGCGGCGGCAGCAGGCCGTAGAGGATGAGGTCGGGCTCGACTTCGATGTTCGGCACGCCCGGGATGAACGACACCACCGCGCCGACGAGCACCAGCACCACGGGTGCCGACCAGCCGACCCGCCGCGAGAGCCCGGTCACGGCGACGGTGACCACGACGAACGAGACGACCCATACGATCGTGCCCACGGTATCCGTCGTCATAAAAGGCAATTATGAAGCACGATCAACGAGATACCGAGACACAAAAGCAACAGGCCGTACTCGACGACCCAGGGTGAGCGCGAGGCCGCGAAGCGACCTCACGCGAACATGTCGCGCGGCGCCGGGCAGGGACCGGCGCCGCCCGTGGAGGCCGCGCGAAGCACGGCCCCCACGGCAGGTAACACAGCCCCGTCACGCCGCGGCAAGCTCCCGCGCCGGCACCGTGTCCACGAGGTAGTGGGCATACGCCGGAATCGTGAGGAAGGTCGGGAAGTCGTCCTCCAGCGCCACCAGCCGCACGATGTTCTCGGCGTCGTCGAAGCGGTCGGCGAGCGAGCGGTCCAGCCCTCGCATGACGTCGTGCAGCACGTTCTCGACGGACGCTCGGGTGATGCGCGTGCCCTCTTCGGTCACGATGCCCTGGTGAATCCACTGCCAGAGCTGCGAGCGCGAGATCTCGGCGGTCGCCGCATCCTCCATCAGGTTGTCGATCGCCGCGGCGCCGATCCCGCGCAGCCAGCTCTCGATGTAGCGGAGTGCGACCGACACGTTCGACCGCACTCCCGCATCCGTCACCCGCGGTTCGAGGGAGCTCAGGTCGACGAGCTCGGCGGCCGTGACGTGCACCTCGGGGCGCTGCCGTTCGAGCTGGTTCGGGGCTTCGCCCAGCACGGCGTCGAACTCTGCCCGGGCGGTGGCGATGAGGTCCGGATGCGCCACCCACGTTCCGTCGAAGCCATCGCCGGCCTCGCGCCGCTTGTCGTCGGCCACCTTAGCGAGTGCTCGCTCCGTGACCTCGGGGTCGCGGCGGTTCGGGATGAAGGCGCTCATGCCTCCGATGGCATGTGCTCCCCGCTTGTGGCAGGTCTGCACGAGCAGCTCGGTGTAGGCGCGCATGAACGGCACCGTCATGGTGATCCGGTCGCGGTCGGGGAAGACGTAGCTGCGGCCGCGGTCGCGGAAGGTCTTGATCATCGAGAAGATGTAGTCCCAGCGGCCGGCGTTGAGGCCCGCGCAGTGGTCGCGCAGTTCGTAGAGGATCTCGTCCATCTCGAACGCCGCCGTGATCGTCTCGATCAGCACCGTCGCCCGAATGGTGCCGCGCGCGATGCCGAGGGCGTTCTCGGAGAAGGTGAAGATGTCGTCCCACAACCGCGCCTCGAGGTGGTTCTCGAGCTTCGGCAGGTAGAAGTACGGGCCGCGGCCGTTCGCGATGAGAGCCTTCGCGTTGTGGAAGAAGTAGAGCCCGAAGTCGACGAGGCTCGCGCTGGCCGGGCGGGTGTGCCCGGCGCGGTCCCGGTAGCCGAGGTGCTTCTCCACCAGGTGCCAGCCGCGGGGGCGGAGGATGATCGTCGGTGTCTGCGCGCCGACCCGGTACTCCTTGCCCTCGTCGCTCGTGAAGTCGACCTGGCCGCGGATGGCGTCGAACAGGTTGATCTGGCCGCCGATCACGTTCTCCCAGGTGGGGCTCGTGGCGTCTTCGAGGTCGGCGAGCCACGCCTTGGCGCCGGAGTTGAGGGCGTTGACCGTCATCTTGCGGTCGGTCGGGCCGGTGATCTCCACCCGGCGGTCTTCGAGGCCTGGGCCGGCTCCGGCGACGCGCCACTCGATGTTCTCGCGAATAGCGGATGTCTCGGGCAGGAAGCGCAGGTTGCGGCCGTTCTCGATGGCCTTGCGCTGGAGCATCCGGTCGTTCAGGCGCTCCTGGCGGCGGCCGGCGAACTGGTCGTGCAGCCGGGCGACGAACGCGAGCGCCTCGGGGGTGAGGATCTCGTCGAAGCGGTCGCCATGCTCGGCGTGGACGGTGATGGCGGTGGATCTGGTGTGGGGAGACATGTCAGGCCTTTCGTCTGTCGAAAACGTCGGAGTTTCGGGCGGATCAGCGGAAACGACGGACTCTCAGTCCGGCGAGGGAGAGAATCCCCGTCGTTTCGCGTTGCGCCGGTGGGTGCAGCTCAGTGGAACTGCTCGGATTCGGTCGAGCCCACGAGCGCGAGAGTGGCGCTCGAGGGGTTCAGGGCCGTGGCGATTCGATCGAAATAGCCGGTGCCGACTTCGCGCTGGTGGCGCGTCGCCGTGTAGCCGTCGGCTTCGGAGGCGAATTCGGCCTCCTGCAGCTCGACGTAGGCGCTCATGTGCCGTTCGCCGTAGCCGCGGGCGAGCGTGTACATGGAGTGGTTGAGGGCATGGAAGCCCGCGAGGGTGATGAACTGGAACGCGTATCCCATGCTCGCGAGCTCGCGCTGGAAGCTCGCGATCTGCTCGTCGTTCAGCTTGCTCTTCCAGTTGAAGCTCGGGCTGCAGTTGTAGGCGAGCAGCTTGCCGGGGAATTCTGCGTGGATCGTGGCGGCGAAGCGCCGGGCCAGCTCGATGTCGGGTTCTGACGACTCGACCCAGAGCAGGTCGGCGTAGGGCGCGTAGGCGAGGCCGCGGGCGAGCACGGTCTCGATTCCGGGCGTGGTGCCGTAGAAGCCCTCGGGGGTGCGGGTGCCGTCGAGGAAGGGGCGGTCGCGCTCGTCGACGTCGCTCGTGATGAGGTTGGCGGCGAGCGAGTCGGTGCGGGCAATGATGATGCTGGGCACGCCGGCGACGTCGGCGGCGAGGCGGGCGGCGTTGAGCGTGCGGATGTGCTGCGAGGTCGGGATGAGCACCTTGCCTCCCATGTGTCCGCACTTCTTCTCGCTGGCCAGCTGGTCTTCCCAGTGCACGCCCGCGGCGCCGGCGGCGATCATGGAGCTCATGAGTTCGTAGGCGTTCAGGGGCCCGCCGAAGCCGGCTTCCGCATCCGCGACGATCGGCGCCATCCACTCGCGGTCGGGCAGGCCCTCGGAGGTCTCGATCTGGTCGGCGCGGAGCAGCGCGTTGTTGATGCGACGCACGACGGCCGGAACGGAGTTGGCCGGGTAGAGGCTCTGGTCGGGGTAGGTCTGTCCGCTGAGGTTGGCGTCGGCGGCGACCTGCCAGCCCGAGAGGTAGATGGCCTTGAGGCCGGCGCGCACCTGCTGCACGGCCTGGTTGCCGGTGAGGGCGCCGAGAGCGGGCACCCATTCCTCGGTTTGGATGAGTTCCCAGAGGCGTTCGGCGCCGCGCTTGGCGAGGGTGTGCTCTTCTTGAACTCGGCCGCGGAGGGCGATGACGTCTTCGGCGCTGTAGTCGCGCTCGATGCCGTTCCAGCGGGCATCCGTCTTCCACGACGTCTCGAGGGCGGCGGCGGTCTGGGTCTGGTCTCCGGGTCGGCTGGTCATGACGAATGCTCCAATGCGGTCTGCCATCGCAGCGGGAAAAGCTGCTCGAGTTCGACTCTGCGGCCACCGCAACCGTTCATTGCGGGATTCGTCGCCAGAAGTTCTCGCGTTCTTCCGCTTTCCCGAAGAAGCGGACAGGCATTGACAGGCAAGTCCTTACTTGCCTATTCTCAGAGACGTGGCCGACGTGTACAAGGCTCTTGCCGACCAGACGCGGCGCGCACTGCTCGACGAGCTCCTGGAGCGCGACGAGCAGACACTGTTCGAGCTGTGTTCCCGGCTCGCGATGAACCACGACCTGACGCCCTCACGGCAGGCTGTGTCGCAGCATCTGGACGTGCTCGAGCAGGCCGGTCTCGTGCACACCGAGCGCCGCGGCCGCTACAAGTTCCACACCATCGACACGACTCCGCTCTCGCAGATCACCGAGCGATGGCGCCCGAGAAAGGCCACCCCATGAAACTCCAAACCGTGAGCATCTTCGTCGACGACCAGCAACACGCCCTCGAGTTCTACACGACGCGCCTGGGGTTCACGGTGTCCGCCGACATCCCAATGGGCGAACACCGCTGGCTCACCGTAGTCGACCCCGAACGACCAGACAGCACCCAGATCTCGCTCGAGCCGAAGGGCCATCCGGCCGTCGTGCCGTTTACCGACGCACTGCTTGCCGACGGCATCCCGTTCTGCGTCCTCGGCGTCGACGACGTGCAAGCGGAATACGACCGCCTGCTCGCGCTGGGCGAGACGTTCACCCAGCCTCCCACGGCGATGGGGCCGGTGATCATCGCCGTGCTCGACGACACCTGCGGCAACCTGCTGCAGCTCGCGCAGTGGGTCGGTTGAGGAAGCGACGATGACACCTGCGCAGGGCGACGAGGCGACCGACCCCAACCAGCTCGTGCCCCACACACAGTTGCACCGCGATGGCTCGGTGCGGGCACAGGGACAGAATCTCGACGGGGAGCCGCATGGCTACTGGGAGTGGTTCCGGCTCGACGGCACGATCATGCGGTCAGGCACCTTCGAGGCAGGAGCTCAAGTCGGCGAATGGGTGACCTACGACAAGAACGGTGCCCCTTACAAGACCACTCGGATGAAGCCCGAGTAACCCTGTAGCGACGGTCGAATTGTCGCCTGAATTCCGCTAGCCACAGCATTTCGCACACCCTCGCTGCAGATTCCGGCAGAAGTTCTGGACTTCTTCTGTTTTCACAAAGAACCGGAGATGAGAAGCTGTCGGCATGCCCCCATCCGTTCCCGGGCCCGTCGATGATGACTACATGCTCGATTCATTGACGATCGGCCGTCGAATCCGCCAGCTCCGCTCCGATCGCGGACTCACGCTCGACGACCTCGGCGCCGCCATCGGCCGCGCACCGTCGCAGGTGTCGGTGATCGAGAACGGCAAGCGCGAGCTGAAGCTCGGCGAGTTGCAGCGTTTCGCGCGGGTGTTCGACGTCAGCGTCGACCAACTGCTCTCAGCGGAGCCGCCGTCGCGCCGGGCGGCGCTCGAGATCGCGCTGGAGCGCGCGCAGCGTGGACCGTTGTTCGCGTCGCTGGGTCTGCCGCCGCTTCCGGTGCGCAAGTCGCTGAGTGACGATGCGATCGAGACCATCCTGGGCCTGCACCGTGAGCTCGAGCGCATTCACGGCGAGCGCGCGGCCACCCCCGAGGAGGCCCGGCGGGCGAACACGTCATTGCGCAAGGCGATGCGTCAGCGCCACAACTACTTCGCCGAGCTCGAGCAGACGGCGGCGCAGTTGCACGCGGCCGTAGGACACACCGGCGGTCCTTTGTCGCAGCGCGTCGCATCCGATCTGGCGTCGCATCTCGGTTTCACGCTCCACTACGTCGGCGACCTCCCGGGTTCGACGCGCTCGGTCACTGATCTGAAGAACGGCCGCATCTACGTACCGCTCGGCCAATCACCGGATGCCGACCCGCGCTCGGTCGTGCTGCAGGCCCTGTCGTCGCACGTGCTGCAGCTGTCAGAGCCGCAGGACTACGCGGAGTTCCTGCAGCAGCGGGTGCAGACGAACTACCTCGCGGCGGCCCTCCTCATTCCCGAGAAGGGTGCGGTCGAGATCCTGTCGGCGGCGAAGGATGCGCGTGAGCTGTCGGTCGAGGACCTGCGCGATGCGTTCGGGGTGAGCTACGAGACGGCGGCGCACCGCTTCACGAACCTGGCCACGGAGCACCTCGGCATCCCGGTGCACTTCTTGAAGGTGCACGAGTCGGGCACCATCTCGAAGGCCTACGAGAACGACAACGTGCAGTTCCCTACCGATGCGCTCGGTGCGGTGGAGGGCCAGACCGTCTGCCGCTTCTGGAGCGCCCGCCGCGTCTTCGACGTCGAAGACCGCTTCAGCCCCTACCACCAGTACACCGACAAGCCCGCCGGGACGTACTGGTGCACGTCGCGCATCCAACCCTCTTCGCGAGGTCAGTTCTCGGTGTCGGTCGGCACGGCGTTCGCCCACGCGAAGTGGTTCCGGGGTCGCGACACCGCCAACCGCTTTGCGTCCGGATGCCCCGACGACAGCTGCTGCCGGCAGCCGCCCACCGAGCTCGCCGCCCGCTGGAGTGGGCAGGCGCAGCCCAGCGCGCGTCTCAACTCGTCGCTGCACGCGGCCATGCCGACGTCGGGCTTCACCGGGGTCGACACCACGGAGGTCTACGAGTTTCTCGACCGCCATGCGCCCACGGTGTGATCTGCGGCCGTTCGGTACGCCTGAGGCGATCGGACGGGAAGCCCCGAGGGGCCGGCGCCGATCGACGCCAGCCCCCGGAGGGTGTCACCGGTGGTTTCACACGGGCGGGCGGGAGGCGCGGCGCCGCATCCGGAGGCCCACACCGCCACCCAGCAGCAGGAGTGCGACGGCCAAGACCCCTGAGATCCCGGCCATACCGGTCGATGCGAGGCCGCCCCCGGTTCCGTTCGATCCGTCATCTGCAGCGTCGGGCGCCGGCGCCGCCGGGTCTGACGGCGTCGGCGACGGCGTGCCGCCGGCCGACGGCGCCGCGACGACGATGGCCTCGCTGGGAGAGGATGCCGGCCCTTCTCCCACGATGTTCGACGCGGAGACAACGAAGGCGACGGTGGAGCCGGCGTCCAGGCCGCTGACCTCGCATTCGGTGCCGGTCGTCGCGCAGACCACCGTGTCGTCCTCACCCCCGCCCACGGCGCGCACCGCATAGCCTGTCACCGGCGACCCTCCGTCATCCGCTGGTGCCGTCCAGCTGACCGTGGCCGACCCGGGTTCGACCGATTGCGCCTCGACCGCGCTGGGCGCACCGGGCACGGCGAGCACCGGCTGGGGGTCGTACATCCCGCCGTAGAGAGGGGTGACGGTCAGGCTCTCGATCTCGGCCGAGCCTCCGGTCGAGATCAGCGAGATCCCGGTCGACGACGGATCGGGGAAGATCTGATCGCTGATCGTCGTCAACCCACCTTGCGCGAACGCCTGAACAGAGGCGTTGTCGACGTAGATCTCGAGCGTCAGCCGCCCGTCGGCGTCGAGCGCCACCGGCGCCGACTCGACCGACGAGAAGGTCGGGTTGAACGAGACGTCGCCCGAGGTGGTGCGATCCAGGTCGAGGGTTTCGGATGCGGCGTCGTAGATCAGCGGAGTGGCCTGCGTGCCGTCCTCCGAGGTGCGCAACTTGAGTCCGAAGCGCGTCGCGGTGCCCGGCTTCAGCACGGCATCCACGCGATAGACGGCTCCCACATCTCCGACGGGCAACGCGGTCTCGCCCTCGGGAACGGCGCCGGCCGGCACGGTGACTGCAGCGAACGGCTTGGACAGGCTGTCGACCTGCTCGACGACGTCGCTGACCAGTTTGGGGCTGCCGTCGACGGTCTTGAGCGAGAGCTCGCGGGGCAGCGCCATGGCGCTCCGCCACTGACCGGTGGGGATCTGGTTGGCGTAGTCCCAGTTGTTCAGCCAGGCGACCATGATCCGCTTGCCGTCGGGTGCGTTGTCGTACGTCACTCCGGCGTAGTAGTCACGGCCCCAATCGAGCCAGTCGTACGACTCGATGCGGGGCGCTACGGGCTGGTCGGAGAACACGAACTGGTCGGCGAGGAGGTGCCCCCAACCGGCGCGGTTGTTGTCGACGATCGTGATCTGCGCGGTGCGTCCGGCGAACTCCGAGACGTCCCAGGACTTCCAGTCCAGGCTCTCGCTGTTGTTGCCGGTGGTGCTCCGCACGACCTGGCCGTCGACGACGAGGTTCACCGTTGTCTCGCTGCTCCGCACGAGAGCCGGAACGTCGGCCAGCACGATGTTGTCGAGGGTGAGGTGCCCCCATCCACCGGTCGCCTGGTCGTCGACCCGGATGCTCGCCTGCTTTCCCCGGTAGGCGGAGACGTCCCAGCGCTTCCAGTTCAACGCACCGTCGTTCTCGCCCGATGCGGTGTCGACGACGACGCCGTCGACGAGGAGCTCGACCTGGAGCGTCTGACCACTCGCCGCGTCGCGGTTACCGCCGCCGACGAGCATGCTCACGTAGTCCTTGTCGATGGTGAAGGCGTGCGAGGTGAGCGTTCCGATGTTGTCGTCCCCCTTCGGTCCGCCCTCCCAGGTGTTGACGCGCTTCGCTCCGATGGCGTAGTCGCCACCATTGGTGGAGGGGTTGCGGTCGGCGGTGAAGTCGCCGGTCAGGGTCCAGCCGTGGTCGGCCAGACTCTCCGTTCCCGCGTACTCGAAGCCGTCGAAGAGGAGTTCGCTGCCGGCGGGCGCCTCGTTGCCGAGCTGGCCGCCCTCGATGTGCGGGTGGTTCCCTCCGCCGACGAGGAAGCTGATGTTCCTCGACGAGACGGTGAAGCCCGGCGAGGTGACCGTTCCGATCGGCCAGTCGCCGTCGTTGAAGCCGTTGATGAGCCCGGCACCGATCTGTCCGTTGACGGCCTGCTGACCGTCGACCGCTCCCGTGGCGGGAGCTCCGCCGAACGGGCCGTTCTTCCAGTTCCCCGGTTCGTTGGCCACGGTCCAGCCGTCGTACGTACCGTCATCGAAGCCCGCGAAAAGGTCTCCCGGGGGAACTGTGTCATCGTTTCGGGTGGTGTCCGAGGTGAACGTCGTGCCGTCGAAGTCACCCACGAAGTACTGGCCACCGGAGCCGCCCGAGACGCCGCCGGGGTTGAGGTTCACCACCATGACCCATTTCGTCTCGGCGGGGTTCCCGTCGACGGGTAGCGGGAACAGATCGGGGCATTCCCAGACGCCGCCGGTGGCGTTGGCCGGTCCGAAGTCGCTGAGGTAGGTCCAATCGATCAGGTCATCGGAGCGGTAGAGGAGCACGCGGTGCTCGGTCGCCTCGACCGTCACGACGACCCAGTACGACGACTCGGGCGTGCCGCCGTCGTACCAGAACATGTGCGGATCGCGGAAGTTGTTAGAGTCGCGGTCGAGCACCGGGTTGCCGGAGTACTTCGTCCAGGTCTGCCCGGCGTCGGTGCTGAAGGCGAGCGACTGGGCCTGTTCGCCCGTCTTGTAGGCCGCGGTGTACATCGCCACCAGCGGGGGGTTCTCGGCGGTGCCGAGGCCCGAGGTGTTGTCGTGGTCGACCACGATCGATCCCGAGAAGATGTCGGCGTCGGCATCCTGAGGAATGGCCAGCGGCTGTTCGGTCCAGTGGACGAGATCCGGGCTGGTGGCGTGCCCCCAGCTCATGTTTCCCCAGATCGTGCCGAACGGGTTGTACTGGTAGAAGAGGTGGTAGACCCCCTCGTAGTACACCAGGCCGTTCGGGTCGTTCATCCAGTTCTTCTCGGGGCTGTAGCCGAGATACGGACGATATGGCTCGGCCGGCGGCGCGGCCGCCTGGGCGACCGCCGGTGCCGATTCGCTGCTCGCCGAGGCGGGAGCCGCGACAAGCAGGCCGGCCGTCGCCAGCACGGATGCGACCAGGGCCGCAGCGGCCTTCGTCGCAGTTCCTGTACGCCCGCGACGGGGGTGCGGATGAGATCTCTCGTGGTGCACGTGGACGCCCTTCGATGCGCGTGTCACGGATGTGACATCGATGTCAGATTGGATGTCCGCGACACTACGCACTGTCCACCGGACAATGCAAGGCCCACCTCCGCGCGAGGTCCGGAGGGCTATGCCGGTCGGATCTCGCCCGAACCCCGTTCGATCAGACGGGTCGGAACGATGAAATCGCGGGCGGGCTCCGACTCACCATCGAGGCGCTCGAAGATGCGGCGCGCGGCGATGGCGCCGATGGCCGATGGGTCCTGGGCGACGACGGTCACCGCCGGCGAGAGCAGCGAGGCCATCGGGACATCATCGAAACCCACGAGCGCCACCCGGTGCGACGACCCCTGCGCGCGCAGGGCGGTGATGGCGCCGATGGTGATGAGGTTCTGAGCGCTGAAGATCGCTGTGGGCGGGTCGTCGAGCGCCAGAAGCTCGTTCACCGCGAGCTCGGCGTGCGCCTCCTCCCCCAGGTTCTCGATCACGAGCCGGGGATCGGGGACGACCCCCTCGAGCCTCAGGGCGTCGAGGTATCCGCGCTTGCGCTCCTTGGCGGTGTAGATCTCCTCGCTGTCGCCGAGGAAGGCGATGCGGCGGTGGCCGCCTGCGAGCAGGTGACGGGTCGCGCGCGCGGCGCCCTCGAGATTGTCGGTCAGTACCGTGTCGGCGATCAGACCGTTCGGCCTCCGGTCGACGAACACCACCGGCATGCCCTGCTCGAGTTGAGGCCCGAGGTAGGCCTGACTGGGCTGGATCGTGGTGAGGATGAGCCCGTCGACGCGTCGGCGCAGGAACGCCTCGACCGAGGCCCGCTCGCGCTCGGGGTCGTCGTCGAGGCTCGAGGCGAACACGGCGACGTGCCGCTGGACGGCCGCATCCTCGACCGCACGGTGCACGGCCGCCGAGAACGGGTTGGCGACACTGCCGACGAGGAGGCCGAGGGTGTCGGTGCGGCGGTCGGCGCGCCGGAGGTTCCCGGCTTGCACGTCGGGCTGGTACTGCAGCTGCTCAGCGGCCCGCATGACCCTCGCGATGGTGTCGGCCGAGACGTAGCGCTCCTGGTTGATCACCCGCGACACGGTCTTCACGCCGACTCCGGCGAGGTCGGCGACATTCTTCATGGTTGGACGTTTTCGAGGCATGCCACGATCTGATAACGATGTCATAAACGCGCTTTCTGATTGCTTCTCAGGGTTGACTCTACTGGTCCAACCCGTCTATACCTAGATCTGACATCGTTGTCGGAGACGACAGATCTCCCGATTGCAGAAGAGGACTTCAATGAAGAATCGCACATCGACGACCGCCAGGCTGGGAAGCCTGGCCTCCATCGCACTCGTGGCCTCCGTCGGTCTCGCAGCCTGTTCCAGTGGCAGTGGGAGCGGCGGCAGCACCGACTCCGCGTCGGGAGACGAGGTCGGCGTGACGCTGATCGTCAAGACCACCACGAACCCGTTCTTCGTCGCCATGGAAGACGGGGCGAAAGCCGCCGCCGAGAAGGCGGGCGTGAATCTGACTCTGGCTGCCGGCAAGGAGGACGGAGACGAGGACACCCAGATCCAGGCCATCGAGAACGCCATCTCCAAGGGCGACAAGGGCATCCTGATAACCCCCAATGGCCCCTCGGTCGTCGACGCGATCCAGAAGGCCCGGGATGCCGGGCTCTACGTCATCGCTCTGGACACGCCGCCCGACCCCGCCGATGCCGTCGACATCACCTTCGCCACCAACAACTTCGCCGCCGGCGAGTCGATCGGCACCTGGACGGCTGCTCAGCTGAACGGCAAGAAGGCCACCATCGCCCTCCTCGACCTCTTCGACGACAAGGTCGTGTCGGTCGACTACAACCGCGACCAGGGCTTCCTCACCGGCATGGGCATCGACACCGCCGACGACCAGAAGAACGGCGACGAGGCAGCCACCGGCTCCTACAGCGGTGGTGACTACGAGATCGTCGGCAACGAGGCGACCAACGGCGCCGAAGACGGCGGCCGCACCGCCATGGAGACCCTGCTGTCGAAGAACTCCGACATCAACGTCGTTTACACGATCAACGAACCGGCCGCCTACGGCGCCTACCAGGCCCTCCAGGCCGCCGGTAAGGAAAAGGACGTGCTGCTGGTCTCGATCGACGGCGGCTGCGCCGGCGTGAAGAACGTCGAAGAGGGCATCATCGGCGCCACCGCCCAGCAATACCCCGTCAAGATGGCCGAACTCGGCGTCGAGGCCATCGCGAAGCTGGCCACCGACGGCACCGCCCCGGAGACCACGCAGGGTCTCGACTTCTTCGACACCGGCTCGGCCCTCGTGACCGACACCCCCGTCGATGGCCTGGACAGCATCACCTCCGCCGACGCAGGCAAGATCTGCTGGGGCGAGTGACCGATTGATCGGGGGCCCGCCACGGCGCGCCCCCGATCCCTTCCCCTTCATCTCCACCAGAAAGGCTCTCGTGAGCACTCCAACTCCGACGTCGACTCCGCCGACGTCCTCGCTCGACCTGGCGACCGAGTTCCTCGACCGCCGCACACCCCTCGACCGCATCCGCGGCGTGCTGCACCGCTACCCGGCCGTCAGCCCGGCAGTGGTTCTCGTCATCGCCGTGATCGTCTTCGGCATCCTGAACGACCGCTTTCTCGCCCCGGCCAACCTCTCGCTGATCACTCAGCAGGTCGCCGTCGTCGGCACCCTCGCGGTCGCCCAGACCCTGATCATCCTGACCGCCGGCATCGACCTGTCGGTGGGAGCGGTGATGGTTCTCGCCTCGATGGTGATGGCGCAGACGGCCACGCAGAACGGCGTTCCGGCTCTGCTCGCGCTGCTCCTGGGCCTGCTCGTCGGCATCGCCGCCGGCCTGTTCAACGGCCTGCTCGTCACCCGGCTCAAGCTGCCGCCCTTCATCGTCACCCTCGGCACGCTCAACATCTTCGTGGCACTCACGTTGCTCTACTCCGCGGGTTCCACCGTGCGCGGTGGCGACATGCCCCCACTGCTCACCTGGACGGGGACGACGTTCGACATCCTCGGCGTGCGCTTCAGCTTCGGCGTGGTGATCATGCTGCTGCTCTACGTGATCGTGGCGCTCATCCTGGGCAAGACCGCCTGGGGTCGCCACGTCTACGCCGTCGGCGACGACAAAGAAGCCGCCCGTCTGGCCGGAATCAGCGTCAACCGGGTGCTGCTCAGCGTGTACCTCGCCGCCGGCGCCATTCTTGCCATCGGCGCGTGGATTCAGATCGGCCGCACCAACGCCGCGAGCCCCAACGCGGGCGCCGACCTCAACCTCGACTCCATCACCGCCGTCGTGATCGGCGGCACGAGCCTCTTCGGCGGTCGTGGCACCGTCTGGGGCACGCTGCTCGGGGCACTCATCGTGGGCGTGTTTCGCAACGGGCTCTCCCTCGCCGGCCTCGACGTGCTCTACCAGACGCTCGCCGTGGGTGTGCTCATCATCGTGGCCGTGGCCGTCGACCAGTGGATCAGAAAGGTACGCAAGTGACCATCACCGAGAACACTGCTCCCGAGTCGGCCACGCGCACGCCGGTGCTGCAGGCCCGCCGCCTCGTGAAGACCTTCGGCCGCGTCGTCGGACTCGACGGCGTGAGCCTCGAGCTCTACCCCGGAGAGGTTCTCGCCATCATCGGCGACAACGGAGCCGGCAAATCGACGCTCATCAAGTGCCTCACCGGCGCCGAGATCCCGGATGAGGGCGAGCTCTTCCTCGACGGAAAGAAGGTCACCTTCAAACGGCCTCAGGATGCTCGCGCAGCGGGAATCGAGACGGTCTACCAGAACCTCGCCGTCTCTCCCGCACTCGATGTGGCCTCGAACCTCTACCTCGGCCGGGAGATGCGGAGATCCGGCATCCTGGGCTCGGTCTTCCGGGTGCTCGACACCGCTGGGATGCGGAAGGCGGCTAAGGAAGAGCTCACGAACCTCGGAATCTCGACGCTGCAAGACGTCACGGTGCCCGTCGAGAACCTCTCCGGTGGGCAGCGTCAGGCCGTGGCGGTGGCGCGGGCCGCGGCCTTCGGGTCGAAGGTCGTGGTGCTCGACGAGCCCACCGCGGCGCTCGGCGTGCGGGAGTCGAACCAGGTGCTCGAACTCATCCGCAACCTGCGCGATCGAGGGGTGCCGGTCATCCTGATCAGCCACAACATGCCGCACGTGTTCGATGTCGCCGACCGCATTCACATCCAGCGGCTCGGCAAGCGCGCGGCGACGATCACGCCGCAGTCGCACTCGATGACCGACGCCGTGGCGATCATGACCGGCGCGGCCACGGCGTGAGCGGGCGGAAGGTGCTCGTCGCCGAGTTCACCGCACTGCCGGGCGAGGAGGAAGCCGTGGCTGCGCTCTTGGCCGGCTTCGCCGTGCAGGTGCGAGCGGAGCCCGGGTGCGTCGAATTCGCCCCGTTCCAGCTGGCCGAACAGCCGTCGCGCTTCTTCGTCTACGAGGTCTATCGCGACGACGACGCCTTCGCAGCACACATCGGCGCTCCCTACGGAGTCGAGTTCAACGCCCGGCTCGGGCCGTTGATCGTCGAAGACGGCTCGCAGCTCACCTGGCTCCAGCCCCTCGAGGGCTGACCGCGACAGACGGCTCTGCTCGCGATCGACGGCTCCGGCCGCGGTCCTGAACGCGGGCGGAGCCGTCACCACGCCTGAAAGGCCGACCTGTGTCCCACTTCCGCACCTCCGTCGTCGCGATCGGCGAGTCGCTCATCGACGTCGTGAAAAACCCGGGCGCCGACCCCGTCGAGCATCCGGGTGGCTCGCCGATGAACATCGCCTTCGGACTCGGCCGACTCGGCCGGCGTGTAACGCTGATCACCCGCATCGGTGAGGATGCCCGTGGCGAGGCGATAGCCGCCCACCTCGGTTCAGCCGGGGTCGAGCTCGCTCCCGGTTCCCCGACGCCCGAGGCGACTTCGACGGCCACCGCCCGGCTCAGGCCGGACGGATCGGCTGACTACTCCTTCGATCTCCGGTGGTCGCTGCCCGCCGGCCTGTCCGCTGCGCACCCGGTGCTGGCTGCGGCCGGTGTCGTCCATGCCGGTTCGATCGGCGCGTTCCTCGAGCCCGGTGGCACCGCCGTCAGCCAGCTGCTCCGGGAGCTCGCCGCACGTGCTGCGGGCGGGGGAACACCGCTCATCACTCTCGATCCCAACATCCGGCCGTCGATCGTGCCCGGGCACGCTCGGGTGCTGGAGCGCTTCGGCGAGCTCGCCGAATCTGCGGCGGTGGTGAAGCTGAGCGACGAAGACGCGGATTGGCTCTACCCTGGCGCAGACGCCGATGACGCCGCCGACCGCATCCTGCGGCTGGGCCCGGGTCTCGTCGCGGTCACGCGAGGTGGCGAGGGCGCTCTCCTCGCCACGTCCTCAGCACGGTTGCCCGTGCCCGGGGTCGCGGTCACCGTGGCCGACACGATCGGCGCCGGCGACTCGTTCATGAGCGCTCTGATCGATAGGCTTGCCGCCCTCCTGGACGAAGGGATTCCCGCCGGGTCGCTGCGTGAAGGGATCGCTCTCGAGCCGACTGTGCTTGCGCAGATCGGCGACTTCGCGGTTCGCAGCGCGGCGATCACCGTCTCTCGGGCCGGCGCGAACCCTCCCACTCTGGCCGAGCTGGGCCAGCGCCTGGTGGAGGCGCCAGGCGTGGCGTGAGCGGCTTGAGTCGACGCGGAGGGGCGCGACGGCTTGGGTGATTCAGCGTCGCAACGCGCCGCGGTCGTTCACATCGTGGTCGATGGGGGCCCAGAAGTTCGTGGCGAACACGACCTGGTCGCGCTTGCCGACGACCGCCTCACCGACCGGAGGCGGTGCCTGTTGATGCCGTAGTAGAGCAGCCAGACGACGCAACCGGCGAATGGGATCAGGATCATCGACACACACCAGATCACTCGGGCCCCGGGAGAGAGGCGGTCTGCGCGCACCAGCGTCGTCACGGCAACGACCAGAATGGCGATCCACAGTGCGAAGATCCCGTACCCGAGGATCGTGGGGAGGAGCGGCATGGCCGGCTCAGCTGTCTCGGTCATGAGGTGTCTTTTCTTAGGAGTTGGATTGCCAGGCGCGGCTCGGGACCCCGACCCACGCAAGCATCAGCACAGATATTCGACATTCAGCACCGAGTCGCTGAGGGTGTTCGGTCCGCCGAGCAGCAGCAGGTCGACCGGGTCGTAGCGACGGATGCCATCCCACACCGAGCCGGGGTAGCAGTCGCGCTGCGCGAGGAAGAGGGGGGCGTCGATCGTTGCGGCCACCGGCCCCACCCGACAGCGCGTCGGCGAACACCGATCCCGACGCCAGCATCGCGGTCTCTCCCGTCGCTCTCGCGACAGCTGTCGCATAGCAGAGCCTAGATCATCCGCGATCTCGCGACGGACCCCAATCCGGAAGCGGTTCCGCGGTCGCGACACCTCTAACGCTGTGCGTCCGGATGCCCCGACGAGTCCTACTTCCGTCGCCCGCCCGCGACCCTCGCCTTCCGGTGGTCCGAGCGACTCCCCTATAGGCTGGACGCCACCGTATCTTCGAGCGGCATGGCTGCTCCCCTTGGAGGTGGAAGTGCTGGGCTCGCCAGACCGATCGATGTTCCGTCGCAACGGGGCACCGGGTTCCGTCCGATGACCGCGGCCCCCGAGAGCAAGTCGAGTCGCGGCGCTCACTGGCTCGAGCTCTTCTTCGACCTGGTGATGGTGGCGTACATCAGCCAGATCGCCCATACCCTTCACGGCGACCCGTCGTGGACGCAGACCCTGGCGTTCTTCGCTTTCCTTGCCATCGCGTGGTGGGCCTGGGTCAACGCGACAATCACCATGAACCTTTTCGGTGCTCGCATCACCCCGATGATCTGGATAACCGTCACTCTCGGAATGGTCGCGCTCGGTGTGATGGCGGCATCTGTCGCGGAAGCCACGACGGACCGCGCTGCGGCGTTCGCGCTGGGCAATGCGGCGATCAGACTGGTGTGGGTGTTTCCCTGGTTGAAGAACCGCCGCGCGAGCGGCGCACCCTGGTGGCGGCCGATCCTTTACAGCGTCGTACCCGCGTCTCTCTGGCTCGTCTCGATCTTCACAGCCCCGCCCTGGCAATACGTTCTGTGGGCGACAGCGCTCGCGATCGAGATCGCGATTCTCAGCTTTCTCGGGCGCAGCAAGCAGACGTGGCTCAATGAAACACTCAACGTCGAGCATCTGTCCGAGCGCGTAGGCCTGCTCGTGGTGATCGTCTTCGGTGAGTCCATCTTGACGATCATCTCCGAGCTCGATTCGCACTGGTCGGCGACGTCGGCGTTGACCGGCTTCCTCGGTTTCGCAGCGGTCTCGATGCTGGCCTGGATCTTCTTCGGCCGCGCGAGCTCAGGGGTCACCCTGGGCCTCCGACGACTTCAGCTGGCCGGCAGCGTCGGAGGCATCCGCGACACGGTGATGTATCTGCCGTTCGTGCTGGTGGCCGGCGTCGCGATGTTCGCCTCAGCATTGGGCACCGCAGTCGCCGAGGCAGGCCACCACCTGCCGCAGGGAGCAGCGTTGTGCCTGGGTGCCGGAATCAGCCTGTTCTTCCTGGCCAGCGCCGCGGAATCACTGCGGTACGGCGCGCCGTGGCGTGACGTGGCGATCTGGGCGCCGACGGGCATCGTGTTGCCCTGGATCCTGGTTCCGCTTGCGGCTTCCCTTCCCGCAGAAGCCGTGATCGCTGCATCCGTCGTCATCATCGCGGTGCTCGTCGTGCTCACCGAGATCAGCACGCGACGCCTTCGCACACGGCGGGATGAGCGAGAACTGGTCGCTGAGAGCTGACGAGCCCCCACTCGGGTCAGGCGCGATACGCATCCCGGCGGTGAATCACGGACAACACCTCGATGATGAGACGGTCGTCTTCTATGCGGTAGAGGATGCGATACTCGCCGCGCCGTGCGGAGTACAGCGGGAAGAGGGGCTCGTCGAGCTGCTTGCCGAGCCGCGTCGGGTTGTCGCGGAGGGCACCCATGATGAACCTGAAGGCCGCTGAAGCGACGGATTCGGGAAGCTTCTCCGTCAGGGCGCGCTTGGCGGAGCGGGTGAAGCGCACCTCGTACTGTGCACTCACTCTGCGCGCGGTGCGGGCTGACCGCCGACGCGGAGCTCGCCGCCGAGCCGCCGCGCTTCGATCATCGCGTCGCGCACGTCATCGGCGTCGACGACGTCACCGGCCTCGAGATCGCGCAGACCTTCCCGGATGTCGTCGAGCGCAGTCGAGTCGCTGAGGATGTCGATCGTCTCGAGCAGTACGTCGTAGTCCTCGGCCCCGAGGATCACCACTGCCCGGCTGCCATTGCGGGTGACTTCGAACCGCTCGTGGGTTGTCGATGCAGATTCCACGATCTTGGAGAAGTTCGCTCGGGCTTCAGCAACGGGCAGAGTGGTCATGTACAGAATTCTAGCGCAATTCAAGGCATGTGCGCCGTGTTCATGCGACCGCACGCATGCCCGTTCCAGCAACTCGAATTGCCACCATGCAATCGTGATTGCACGTTCGCAACTTCAGTTGCATAATTGGTGAATGGATCTCGAGTCTCCTCTTCGCACGATCGCCTCCCCGGTGGAAGCCGAAACGCTGCGTGTGCTGGCCGGAGCAGACGCCGAGTTCAGCGCTTCAGAGGTTCACCGACTCATCGAGTCCGCGTCACCCTACGGTGTTCGCAAAGCCCTCGCTCGCCTCGCCGACGCCGGGCTTGTTCTATCGACGGTCCACGGCAATGTGACCTTCTGGCGTGGAAACCGCCAGCACGTTCTCTGGCCAGCAATCGAGTCGGCCGTCGATGCTCGTCGAGTGTTACTGGATCGCCTCCGTGACGAATTGGCGAAGCGCAACGGACTTGCGGCCTATCTCTATGGATCATTCGCGCGGAGATCAGCCGGCCCGGATTCCGATATCGACATTCTCGTCGTCTATCCGGACGACACGTCGCACGACACCATCGTGGATTTCGCCTTCGATCTCAGCGAGCAGATCAGGGCTTGGACCGGCAACGAGGGGCACCTCTACAACGCGACGCGCACGTGGCTCCAAGAGTCGATCGAGGGCGCCGACCCGGTCGTGATGTCCATCCGTCAGGATGCGGTGACATTGATGGGCCCTGAGTTCGAGCAGCTGCTCCGCGAGATCCGTTCAGAAAAGCTCGCGCATGCCTAAGAGCAGCACAGTGAGTCTGGACAAGGCGGGACGCTGCGGTTGCGCCAGAAGAGAAGGGTGAAGATGCCCCAGGGCGCTGAGGTCGAGCTTTTCTCGGGCGAACGACAGCGACGCGAGGAGTGCGTGAACGAGCCACTCCGCACTCCCGGAACGATCCAGCCCTTCGGGGTGCTCATCATCGTCGACATCGCCACCTTCACCCTCCGTCATGTCAGCGACAATGCTGACGAGATCTTCCGGCGATCAGCGACATCGATCCTCGGCACCCCCCTGGAAGACCTGATCGGCCGGGAGAGCACCGGGCGTCTGCGCGCCCGTGCCCGTGACCCCCTGACTCGAGGAGACCCCGTTCCGATCATGGTCGCGGCAGGTCAGGTCGATGTCATCCTGCACGTGGACGGCCAGCTGGCCATCATCGAGTTCGAGCCTCGACTTCCCTCTCCTAGGGGAGCAGAGACCGACGATCTCTACTCCGTTATTCAGCGGCTGCAACGCTTGGTATCCAGCGATGCGGTGCGCGTCGCCGTCGTCGAAGAAGTACGGCGGCTGACCGGATTCGACCGGGTCATGATCTACCACTTCCACCCGGATGGGCACGGGGAGGTCGTGGCCGAAGATCGGCTCCCCGAGATGGATCCCTATCTCGGATTTCATTTCCCCGCTTCCGACATCCCCGCCCAGGCACGCACGCTCTACCTGACGAAGCATTCACGAAGCATTGCGACCAACTCGTACACGCCCGTCGAGATCCTCAGCTCCTCCGAGGGCATATCGGACCTTCCACTCGACCTCAGCCAGGCGGAGCTGCGATCGATCTCGCCCCATCACCTCCAGTTCATGGCCAACATCGGCCAGGCCTCATCGCTCTCCCTCTCGCTCGTTCGTGACGGGCACCTGATCGGCATGATCACGTGCGCCCATCGAACACCCCGCCTCATGCCCTCTGTGATGAGACGAGGGCTCGAAGTCCTTGCAGGCCAGGTCGCCCTCCAGCTCGACAGTCTCGACCAGGTCGCACGGATGGCGCGCGAACTCGACGCCTCGCGCATCCGCACGTCTCTCGTCGATCAGGTCGAGCTCGGCGGTGGCGTCGCTGACGCGCTGACGAAGCGGTCGACGACACTGCTCGACCTTGTGCCTGCGGACGGAGCCCTCATCTCCTATGGCGGGACGATCACCCGGCTGGGTCATGCGACACCGTCGGTCGACGGAGAGGCTCTGACAGCCTGGGTGACGGAGAACAGGGCGCTGCTTCCCTTCGCGACCGCGTCGCTGGCTGCAGACGCTCCCGGCCTCGCGAGATCGCTGCCGATGATCGCCGGCATCCTCATCGTGTCCCTCGGGTCGGGCTCGGGGTTCATCGCCTGGTGCCGGCTGGAGGTTTCGCGGTCGATTTCGTGGCTCGGGAGCCCCGCCGCTTCGAACAGGGCGACGCCTGTTTCACCGCGGAACTCGTTCGCGCTCTGGCAGCAGGCCGTCGCTGATACGTCGACAGCCTGGCGGGAAGCCGAGGTGAATGGAGCGACCGGACTGAGCAGCGACCTCAACGGCACGTTCATGCGTCGACTTGAATCGCAACTGGCCTACTTCGCCGTGCACGATCAGCTGACAGGCCTTCCCAATCGCCTCTCTCTAGAGCGACACCTGGATGATGCGCTGAGCCAGTCCGATCCGGAGCAGATCACCGCACTGTTCATCGACCTCGACCGATTCAAGGCGGTGAACGACAGCCTCGGCCACCGTGCCGGGGATGCGCTCCTCCAAGAGGCAGCGAGACGAATCGCCGACACGGTGACGCCAGAGGAGTTCGTCGCCCGATTGGGCGGCGACGAGTTCATCGTGCTCTGCTCGGGCGAGCGCGCGAGCCGATCTGCAGACCTGGCCGATCTGATCGTGGCTGCCTTTCGGGAACCGATCGTCTTTCAAGGCAGCACTGTGCTCGTGACCGTCTCGGTGGGCCTCGCGTCGAGCACCCCAGGTGGAAGCACGGCTGAGCTCCTGAGCGAAGCGGATCTCGCGATGTATTCCTCGAAGGATCTGGGCCGAAACCGTATGTCGCGATTCGAAAGCCTCCTCGGCGAGAAGGCGTCATCGCGCTTTCACATGGAGCAGGCCCTGAGAGTCGGGATCGGAGGTGGCGAGTTGCTGCTGGAGTATCAAACCGTGTCGCGGACTTCCGACCAGGCTGCTGTCGGTGTCGAGGCCCTCGTCCGCTGGCACCGAGACGGGCTCGTCCATGCTCCGCCGAATGATTTCATTCCGTTGGCGGAGTCCACGGGGCTCATCATCCCGCTCGGGCGCTGGGTGATCTCCGAGGCAGTCACGCAACTCGGTGCGTGGCGGCACGCGGGGGTCGTCGGCGCCGACTTCACGATGGCCATCAACCTCTCCCCTGTGCAGCTCTCCGACTCGGAGCTGCTGCGAACTCTCGACGCTGCTTGTGACAGCGCGGAAGTCTCGAAGTCGTCGGTGATACTCGAGATCACCGAGAGCTCTCTGGTGTCGGAGGGCTCGCCGATGACCGACGTGCTGAACTCCATTTCCGGCGCCGGCTATGTCTTCTCCATCGACGACTTCGGGACGGGTCATTCGTCGTTGTCGTACCTGCGTTATCTGCCGACGGGCCAGATCAAGATCGACCGGTCGTTCGTCTCAGGGCTGCTCACGAACCCCCGCGATGCCGCCCTGGTTGCGGCGGTCATCGGGCTTGCGCACGACTTCGGAATGATCTGTGTGGCCGAAGGCGTCGAAACCTCGGCACAGCTCGAGGCCCTGCAACGACTCGGTTGCGATCTGGCTCAAGGTTTTCTGCTCGGCGCGCCGGTGAGCGCGGCAGACGTGAGAATCACGTAGGGCCGGCAGCCGTAGTCCCGTCTGAGAGCCAACCCGTCTGCCGCTTCTGGAGCGCCCGCCGCGTCTTCGACGTCGAAGACCGCTTCAGCCCCTACCACCAGTACACCGACAAGCTTGCGGGCACCTACTGGTGCACCTCGCGCATCCAACCCTCGGCGCGGGGTCAGTTCTCGGTCTCGGTCGGCACGGCCTTCGCGCACGCGAAGTGGTTCCGCGGTCGCGACACCTCAATCGCTCCGCGTCCGGATGTCCCGAAGACCTCTCCACTAAGGTAGGCAGCCCCGCCGTTCCATAACCCGATGATGTTGTCAACGTCACGGTCTAGACCACCTATAGCGACAGGTGGAATCGCAGCGCATGGTCGACCTGCTGCATCACCCAGCCGGGCGCGGCACCACGCCTACCGGCGAGCCGCTCGACCGACACCCTGCGCACCTGCTCCGCCTGCACCTTCGATGTATTCGTCAAGCCCATCGACTCGAGCGCCTCGCCGTCCGACACGAGCACCTGGAACTCTCCGCGCGCGTTCGTCACGTTCGTGGTCAACGGCACGATGGTGATCGTTCCCCGACCCATCGTGGTCGCCGCCTCATTGGCGCCATCGTTGCTCACCACGAGGCAAGGTCGAGTCTTCGACGCCTCGCCGGATGCAGCCGGGTCGAGGCGCACGGCCACCACATCTCCTCGTCTCATGCTCCGAGGCCGTCAGTCTCGACCGCCTCCCAGGCGCGAGACTCACCGGAATCAATCCACTCGTCGTTCGCCGTCGCGTAGTCACTGACTGCTGCGCGCTCTCGAGCAAAGCGAACGAGGTCGTGGATGGCAGCCGAACGGTTCCCCGACCTACTACGTGCGAGCTCGTCGATGTACTCGACATCGCTCTCGGAGAGGCTCACGCTCAGCTTCGTAGTCATACCGCGATACTACCGCAGTCCGACCAGCCACGGAGCAGTCTCAACAACGGCTGCTACTGCGTCGCTACAGTTCGGCGGGACCGACCGGACGAGCAGGCGCTCGTTGATGCGATCGACGCGCTGGCCCCCCAGCCGCAGCTGACGGCGCCCGCCGACTACGCCGAGTTCCTGCAGCAGTGGGTGCAGAGGATGCGCGCGAGCTGTCGGTCGAGCACCTGCGCGACGCGTTCGGCGTGAGCTACGAGACGGCAGCGCACCGCTTCACGAACCTGGCCACGGAGCACCTCGGCATCCCGGTGCACTTCTTGAAGGTGCACGAGTCAGGCACCATCTCGAAGGCCTACGAGAACGACAGCGTCCAGTTCCCCATCGATGCGCTCGGTGCGGTCGAGGGCCAGACCGTCTGCCGCTTCTGGAGCGCCCGCCGCGCCTTCGACGTCGAAGACCGCTTCAGCCCCTACCACCAGTACACCGACAAGCCCGCGGGCACCTACTGGGGCACTTCGCGCATCCAGCCCTCGGCGCGCGGCCAGTTCTCGGTGTCGGTGGGCACGGCTTTCGCGCATGCGAAGTGGTTCCGGGGTCGTGATACCGCTAACCGCTTCGCCTCCGGATGCCCCGACGAATCCTCCTGCCGTCGCCCGCCCGCGACCCTCGCCTCCCGCTGGTCCGGCCACGCCTACCCCTCGGCCCGCCTCAACTCCTCCCTCCACGCCGCCATGCCCACCTCAGGCTTCACCGGGGTCGACACGACGGAGGTCTTCGAGTTCCTGGAGCGCCACGCGCCCGCGGCTCTGTAGTCGCAGCTCAAGCGGGCGGCCAACGCTAGCCGCATTCGATCGACTCGGCTTCAACTCGCAGCACGCAAAGATCGCAGCAAATTGAGGTTCGTTCACCCCTCCATGGATGCGTTGGAATCGTTCGTCGGCATCCGGACGGCGTCCTCGAAGGAGGATTGCCTGCTCTGCGAGCATGACACCCTTGCCGCTCAGCCCAGCCGAAGGTCCTCAACGTATCCCGCCCCTACGTGATCAAGCTCCTGGAGACCGACGAGATCACCTACCGGATGGTGTGCACACACCGGCGCGTGAACAAGAGTTCGCTGCTCGCGTTTCAAAACTCGCGATGAGGCGCGAGCGCATGACGCAGCTGACGCCCTGATGCAGCTGTGTCAGGACATGGGCCTCGATCGGTGACCGTCGTCGCTGTCCATGACGCGAATGTGCTCGACTCCTCGCTCCCTCGTGATCTCCCGATCCGGATCGACATCGCGGGCACCATGCGAGCGCACTGGTCGGCGCGGATTCTGGATGAGGTGCCCCGGAACCTTCGCGTAACCAGACCCGACCTAGCACCTAATCGAACTTGTCTGCCGCGAGGGCGTCACGCAGATCGTTGATAGTCAGAACCTCGAACGGGCCGCCCACGTACCCGGCAGGGATCGGGTGACGCGTCACGAAGATGGGTCGAACCTCGAAGGACTGATCTGCTGTTGGTAGTTTGAGCGCGGTGGCGATCTCCACCTCATGAGAGACCAAATCACGTCGCTTGCGCTCGAGCTGCGTCGCATATGCCGGCTTATTCTTTCTGTCGAGGTAGAAGTCGTCGAGTTGGGCGCGCATCTGGGACAGCGCGTGCACCGAGGCAGGGTCCTTCGCCTCTAACAGAAGTAGCGTGCGCTTTCCAGCTTTGCCCGCGACGGCGTCGATCTCGGACGAGAGGGCATCAAGATTCAAGCGGCCGGGTTTCGTCTCCCTAATGTTGGTCTCCACGCTCCATCCATACTCGACGAGCACCCGCGAAACGTCCTCTTCCAGGAATTTGTTCCTCGCGTCGCGGAATCGCTCGAGCGCTTGGTCGAGGTCTTTGGGTGGTTGGGGTTGCGTCCACGGCAGGACGCCCTGGGAGAGGTAGCTCTGGTAGACCTTGAAGCTTGTAAGCAAGTAGTGCGGAGCGATGACCACGGTCCCGTCCTCGAGCTCCGGGATTGGCTGGGCTAGAAGGCGGCGCTTTCTCTGACGCGTACGCCACGGCTGCCACTCCGTCTCAGCAAGAGAGTCGGTGTTTGACGTAAGCAAGGTGAGCGCCGCTTGAATCTTTTCATGCGCATCGCGGTCCGTTCCGAGCTCGGTAGCGTTGAGCACCTGTCGGATCACCTGGTCAGGCGTAGCAATGGCGACGTCGCCCGTCATGCTGCCGGCGGGCCACGTCGCGAGACCTCCGAACACCGCGTAGAGATCGATGGACCCTATTCCGTACGCGGCCACCATCGCTGCATCGATGTCTGTATACGTCGGATCCGCACGATCTCCCTCGGTTTCCTCCCGGAACTGCTCGGCTGCCATCGCCAGACTCAGTTGGTGCTGGTCGAGGCGATAGGGGGCGCCAACATGGTGCTCGATTGGTTGGTCGTCGTCCACTATTGCGATCTCATACAAATCGCTGATCTCCAGAGCGACGGGAGTCACCTGCAAATGGATTCCCTCGCTTCGTATGGTTGCTTCGACAAAAGCGTTTGCCGCAGCCATAAGGCTGGCCCACGCGGTGTCGTTGAGCCGGGCGTCCCCGCGTAGGTTCTCCCGCAAAGTGACCTCTATGATCACCTCGTTCGCGCGCCGGAGCAGAAACGCGTCACTCTGGATCCTGTTCGCCGTGACAACTGGATCCCACGTCAGCGCCAGAGATTGCTGCGACCGGCGAATTCCGCGCAGCTCGCGATCCCTTTCGGCAGCACCTCGTTCGAGTTGCTGCATACCGAACTGGATAAGGTCGTCGCGGTCGTACTGAGCCAGCTTGGTCCGTAGCGCGTCGAGAGCGGCACATGACAGAATTTCCCGATCCAAGCGCTTCGCTTCTTCTCCTCCATACGTGCCCGGCGCTACCCCAGCGTGCTTCACTGCGCCCGCAATCGCTCGGTCGATCTCCGAGCTCAGCGACTCGTTGAAATCAACTGGGGAACGGAGATCATTGTGCTGCGTGATCGTGTTGATGATCTGAAAGGTGAGAGTCGGCGGGGCGGCTCTCCAGGCGCGAGCCACCGCAACGCTCTCGTTTTCGGCTGCACCGCCCGAGCGAAGCAGTTGCTGAATCAGAGTCGCCATCTCATCGCGGATGGACTGGTCAGCGCCCCTACCGTGGAAGGACTCGAGCACCGAGAAGTTCAGGCCGGCGGAAACTTGGTGGACACCATCGGAATCAACCTCGTGGTCGATGATCGAAAACAGAGGTCCTGGCGTAAATCCGCTCTGCGGAACGAACTCGAGGACGTGGCTTTGCGGCGCATTTTGTGTATGCGCAGAGTTCCAGTCCGCCTCAACTTGTGCCACTCCGAACGACATGGCCGCAGCGACGTCCATGACGATCCTCCACTGATTGGCAGGCCAGTCATCGGACCAAGTCACGGCAAGCGGGTGCTGGCCAACGTGCAGCACCCAAGCGTTGAGCTCGCGAGCGACCTCACGGATTCCGGGTGCTCCATCTGTCGCCGGAGTCCTCCAAGAAACTACGGTGGGAACGTCGGTTTCAACTCGTTCGGTAAGCCCAGATGCATGAGGCACAGGCAGGCGGAGCTTAGAGAGGGCAACCTCAACGTCGGTGTGTGTCGCGGCGAGCTCCCACTCGGCTTCCCCGGCGTGGGGCGCAAATGCGATCATGCTTGGGCTCGCGCCGCCAGCAAAGAAGGTCTTGCCCCGGGTACGCCAGGGCTCCCAGCGGTCGATAATCTCCCACCCCGTCATTTGCGGTCCAGAAGGGTTCGCCAAGTCTTTACAGAACTGAGCGAGATCGAGGTCATCATCAGCGGTTTGCGCGATCCAGCGCAGGTCGTCAAGGGACATGGAAGCCAGTCCCGGTCCCCCCGGGCTAGAAGCGATGTGGTGCGGCGAGGAGGCAACAAGCAGCGGAATGACTTCGGTTCCCGGTGGAATTTTCACGCCCCGGTACGCGAACGGGACAGAAAGCTGCGTGGGTGACGGGCTACCGTCAGCGATTCGCTTGACGATCGGCTCGCCGCGAATTCCAGCCCCATTCTCTAATTCGGAGAACATTTGCACGGCCAGAACGACATCGCGGTCGACGGGCACGATCCACTGCACCACGTTGCGCGGTGACACCGAGGGTCCGTCGTCTAGATCGTTGGGGCCCAAGATCGATGAGGAAAATCGCCATAGGAAGCTCCGAGCAGCTGCCGCCGACTCCTGGGCAAATCGCAAGCGAGCCTCAGGAACATAGGCCACGGAGGCAGCTAGCTCGCCCACTGCGTAGCCCAAGACCTCAGGTAGGAAGGCCAGCGGGAGCCATCGGTATTGAGTCCCGCGCCGAACTCGAGCGCATCTCCCAAACGCGCTCTGTGGATGCATCGGATCAAAGGTGACTGTGGACGCATCCTTGGTCAGCCAATCGAGCGCTAGGTTGAGACCCTCATTGCCATCCGAAGCTTCGGCGGCTAGAAGCGCACGCGATGCAATCAGCTCGGCTTCTTGCAGGACCTCTGTCGGCTCGGCCTCTCCTTCAAGAGTGGGCACTGGCCAACTGGGCGACAGAACTACCAGCGAGGCATCGATGTGGGCCGTGATGACGTCAACAACATCCTGGATGCCGAATCCGTGGAGGCGACGAACGAAGAAGTCGAGGGCGCGCGACGTGAGGGCCGCTCGGTCAATGTCCGCGACAGGACGTTCGATACATCCTGGGAAAAGACGTCGTACAGAATCGCCAATCCGAAGTCGCACGTCCAAGCGCGGATCCGCGGCGACGAAGTCCTCGTTCCACACCAGATCCGGATACTGGCTCACCGCTCCTTTGAGAAGTGTGTCTAACGACTCCACGTCCACGGGGTGGCCAGACTCAGTCCAATCGGCGCGGATGCAGGCATATGCCACGGCTCCCACGGACGCCCACCGATGACGAAGGTTAGGTGACGCGCCTGCTGCAACTATTAGCGCCCAGATGTCGTCCGCTTGATGCGCCCGCACAAGCCGGTCGAGGCCGCCGAGAGCGTTCGGCCTCGCCTTCTTTGGTTTCTTCGCCTTGTCTCGCCCCATAGGTTGAGCCTATGAGCTGTGACCGACGTCAGGCATCGCGCGAGCGTGCGCACAAGAGTGCGTCGCATCCTGAATCGGGTCTTCGAACACGCCCACCACTCGCCTGTTCGACTCGGAGCAGGTGTCGGGAGGGAGCTTGCTGCCGCCGAAGCCCTCCCAGAGGCCGAAGAAGCGCGTCGCGGGAGTGGTGGTGAATGCGGCGAGCACCTCGGAGAGCGCCTGCGCGGCGGAGGGAGTGAGGGTGCCGGCTCGCGGCTGGCCGCGCTACTCCTGGCCGTCGGGGTCGACGTCGATCCTCGTCCACTGGGCGAGCGGGCCGAACGGGCGACCGTTGCCAGCTGCGATGCACGTCGTCGCCCTGCTCGATTTCTTGATTGAGAGTGGAATGAAAGAAACGCCTCACGCCGCCCATTCGCCGGCCCTAGGCAACCGCCGCGCAGGTGCCAGACCATCGGCTTGGGTGATACGTCACTCGTGTCGTTGGCAGCCTGTACGGTTTGGCAATGCCAACTGACGAGGACTACTACTCGGGGTTCCGTATGTCTCCGATCACTGACCCTAAGGAACTTGCTGCGGTTGATGCTCTCCGCGCTCGACTCGCCATGGTGCCCGAAGCGATCGCAGCGTGGAGGCGCGTGGCGAAGGTGCATCCCAAGAGCGGTTCGCAGATCGCGCTCGATAATGCTGCGAGCGGGTGGCGGCAAGTTAGCCACGGATTGACGCACCAGCTGAATCACGCGGCAGACACGCTCAACGCGCTGACTGTCCTCATCCCACCAACTGGGCCGCTCACGCTGCCCTACGTCGCTCACTACTCTGTCGCGCGCTCCGCACTGGAGGCAGCGTCCCTCGCGCTTTGGATCCTTGCGCCGGACGACCCGAGGGTGCGCATGGAGAGGCATATCCGCAATGCGTGGCGAGAAGTTAGCGCCGATGCGGAATGAAGGCAGTGGCGCTCAAATCGGCCGCTGCAGACCCATCGATGGGGCTGACTCAGATGCTCGACAAGGGCCGGAAACAGACCAAGGCCTGGAAGCACAAACACGTAAGTCAGATTCGAGGGTGCGCAAAGGGAATCGGCGTGCTGGATCCCACCTTGTCAGATCGCACGGTTGGATTCGCTGAAATCGTCCGCGATGCCTCCGCCGCCGCGGGCGTGCGAGGAGTCTTCGGCGAAATGGTTTGGCGGGAAATTAGTGGGCTTTCGCATCCCTCGATGATGAGGTCGGTGCTCTCTCAAGACGTGGAGGAAATAGTGGATCACGGGGACGGCACGCTTGGCGCAGTGTTCACCAGCGATGCTACGAAAGGCAAGTACTCGGTCGAAGCAGCGCTCCTCGCCTTCACGAACGCTGTGCAATTGTTCGGGCAGCGAAAGATAAGGCCGGGCGACCCACATCAGTACGCTGCGCCTTCAATAGTGAACGAATCGCCGGGTGCGCGCTAACCAGAGCGCCATCGGCACCTCGCGAAACTCGCCGGTTCGACTTGAACAGCTGGACTTCGGGAAGGAAACTCCCGCTTGCCAGCAGCGGCACGACCGCCGCAATTGTCGCGATTCCGCTGCGCTTTCGCATCCTCACTCAGCGCGCCAGGGAGGCACACCGATAAGGCATATCCAAGTCGCGTGGGCGGCCTTACTCCTTGCCGAGGCACGAACCCAGATCGACCCCGGCCAGCACCAGCGCGTCGACCTTCTCCTTGCGCGTCTTAGGAACAGCGAGGCCGTTGTCTCTCAGGCACGCGTCGAGCGGCGCAGCGTCTGCCCGTTCGTCTTGATGGGCGATCTGCCACGACTCGTTCACGTCGGCGAATTCGATCTGGTAGCAGCGGTCTGCGGTTCCGTCGTCGGTCGCCTGCGCCAGCTGGCGGTAGTCGATGATCGTGCTGTTGGCATCCAGCACCTCGACCGTGTATCCGTTATCAGACATGCAAGCTTGGAATCCCGCGAAGCCTGCCTCGTACTCCGCTCGGTCGACGATCCCATCGGCTAGGGCCTCTTGCTGCGCGAGTGACGGCGGATAGACCTCGGCGCCCGCATCTGCTTCGCCTGCGTTCGCAGCAACGCCTGCGCATCCGCACAGTCCGAGACCAACGAGGGCGAGAGCCACGCTGATCACGATGGTTCGTTTCATGGTTCGCATCAGAACTCCTTACGTCGTGAACGGCCAGCCACCTGAGTAGCCCCAAGCTTTGTAGCCGCAGTCATGCGAGGCGCCCAGAATGGTGCCGCCAGGGTGGTAGGTGACGATCCCGGAAGCCACTTGCCATCCGCTCGTATATTTCGGACTTCCCGGGTAGGCCTGATATCGAACCTGAACCTTGGCGTCACCGCAGCCCAACTTTTGGTTTGGGTTTGTCGGTGAGGCAGTCTGCCCGCCTAGCGATTGCGAGCTCTTGCCCGTGACCGACAGCCCTTGAGTGCAGTTCTTATAGCTCGTACCGGTGGCAGTGGCCGACGTGCTCCCGATGACTTGGATGCCGACGATCAACGCCAGCGCGGAACCCAGCGCCAGCAGGCGCCGACCGAGGTGTCCATTTGGTTGTCCCATCCCGCCTCTTCCTTGAGTGGTTCTCGCTTTCGTGATGACCATAGAGGGGCACTTCGTTGGCGTCTATAGTTATTTGATAATTGCTCGATTTATGCTGGCGCTACGAAATCGATTAGTGCCGATCGGGGCCCGGACGGCGTGTGGACGATAGAGCAGGGGTGCGGATGAAGGAGCAATACACGGTCTTGGTGGCCCTGAGCGCGGTGGTCGCGGTCGGGCTCAGCGCCTGTACGGGAGTCGCTGCGCCTTCGTCCTCTTCGAACGCCGACGCCGGCAATTGGTCCTACAGCGCAGCATCCGGCGATGTGGAGTACGGGGCTTCCTGGAGCCCTGACGGCAGTCGGCTGATCCTCACGTGGGGTTCGGACGGGTGTGGCCCTCGCTTGGAACCGATCACAGTGGACACGCCCACAAAGCTTTCCGTGGAGCTGTCGCCCACCGACAGGTCGTGCACCGCGCAGGAGGTCCCCTTCATCGGTGAGGTCGCAACGCCTGAGGGAGTTGATCAACACAAGCCCGTCGAGTTGGACCTTCCAGGCGGGTCGACGGTCATCACGCCGTTGCCCTCGTAGATCGACAGAACCACCTCGACGCCTCGTCATTGTGGTGGCATGTCGTCAGCGGCGAAACTCCTTCGAAGCACGCGCGTTCAGTGCGGGCTGACTCAGAACCAGCTGGCGCAGAGGTCCGGCGTGACGCAGAGTGTTGTGAGCGCCTACGAGAGCGGCCGGCGAGAACCGTCGCTGAGCACGCTCGCCCGACTGATGGATGCCACTGGCCTGCAGCTCGAAACCCGCGTGATCGAAGCGGGCCCGGCGTCCAGGCCGAACCTGCGCGAGTTGGTCCACTCTCATCGTGACGAACTCGGCGCAGCTCTTGGGCCGCTCGGCGCCTCCCGCATCCGGCTCTTCGGAAGCGTTGCGCGAGGAGAGTCGAATGAGCAGAGCGACGTCGACTTGCTCGTCGCGCTCGGCGCGGGCGTTGGACTGTTCGCATTGTCGCGCATGCGCGGCGAGGCAGAGCGAATCCTCGGGGTCGATGTCGACGTCGTGCCCGAAGACTCCCTGAAGCCGGATGTTCGCGAGAGCGTTCTGGCCGAAGCGGTCTCGTTGTGAGCCGCAGCGATCAGCGGCTGCTCGAAGAGATCTCCATGGCCTGCGAGGCCGTCATCGATTACGCGAGCCGGACGTGCCATGGAAGGACATCTCGCGGATGCGCGATCCGCTGGCGCACCACTACTTCGACACCTCGCCTGAGTTGCGACGGCCCGAGACTCCTCTCCGCGCTCGATAGACGACAGGCACCGCGCCTGCTCCGAAGACTGCGCCAACAACCTCTGGTTCAAGGAGACGTTCGACGCTTTCGTGGACTAGACGAAGGACTCGACGGCACCATCTGGCTCGGTAGCATGAGCGCATGATCGCTCTCGCCGCATCAGCACGAGCGCTCAGAGTCTTCCAACTCATATGGGTGCTCGGCTTCCTCGTCGGAACAACCACTCACACGGCGGATCTTATCGTCGGCGGCTTGAACGCCTACAGCGACTTCCCTCTAGGCGTCCGGCTGTTCTGGGTGACTCTGACGATCCTGGATCCGGCCACCGCTGCGCTGATCATCTTTCGACGGCGCTCCGGCATCGTGCTCGGCATCGCCGTGATCGTCGCCGACATCGCAGTGAACTGGACCGTCTTCGCTCTGGTCGGCGGACTCTCGTTGTTCGGCGTCATCAGTCAGAGCCTGTTTGCGGTGCTCATCCTCGTCACGGCTCGCCCCCTGTGGACATGGTTCGGGCCATCTTCTACACGAGAACGCGGCAGCCTGAGCAGAGAGGCCTGACCGCCCAGCATTCCGAGACGGTCGGCCAGGGCCTGGGAGCTAGGAGGGCTGGCGAACGCTGTCGGAGTCTCCGCTTCACTTATTGCATTTGGCGCGCGACAATGCCCCTACTTGATCAAGCTCCTGGAGAGTGGCGAGATCCTGTATCGGGTGGTCGGCACCCATCGCCGCGTGAACACGGATTCGCTGCTCGCGTTCAAGGCTCGTGCTGATGCTCGAGCGCATGATGCCGCTGATGCCTTGGTGCAGATGAGCGAGGATATGGGCTTCGACCGGTGACCGTCGACGCCGTTGCTTCGTCGGGTGGAAATGGCTTGGATCTAGCCCGAAACGACGGAGGAAACCACTCAATCTGGTGTTCGATTTTTTCGTTTTGGCCGAGTATGATGGGCGCTATGAGCACCTCACCCAACACGCCACGCGGTGCCCGCAAGGCACAGACCTACCTCCCCGAGGCCAACGCCCGCGAGGAGATTCTCGATTTCGCCGAGTTGATGCGCGAGCTTGAGGCCTTCCTCGCGCAGAACTCGTCCAAGGCTGCACTCGTCGACCCCCAGGGCAATGCCCGTCCCATCCCGGATGAGATCTTCCGCATCCTCGACCAGGTGACGAACGCCCTCGCCGCGGGTGCGGGCATCACGATCGTGCCGCAGGGCATGTCCATGACCACGCAACAAGCCGCGGATTTCCTCGGTATCAGCCGCCCGACGCTGGTCCGTCTCCTGGAGGCCGGCGACATCGCTTACGACAAGCCCGGCCGTCACCGTCGTGTCCAGCTAGAGGACTTGGTCGCCTACCAGGCGAGCTTTCGCTCTGAGCGCCGTGCTGCGTTGCGCGAGTTGCAGCGCGCCAGTCTCGGGGCGAAGGTTCAGGTCGGTAACCCGGCTGACGTGAAGCGGCGTGCGGAGCTGGACGCTGAGTGAGCTTTCCGGCTTTCTTCGACACCAACGTTCTCTACGGGGCGCTGCTCAACGACTTCATCCTCGAACTCGCCGACAGTGGACTGTTCCGGCCGCTGTGGTCGAAGGATGTGCTGTTCGAGCTGGCGAAGAACCTCGTCAAGAACGGCGAGGATCCGGCGCTCGTCGAGAAGCGCGTCGGCACGATGGAGCGATACTTCGCTGATGCGCTGGTCACCGGCTACGACGACCTGGTGCCGACAATGACGAACGACAAGAAGGATCGGCACGTCCTCGCAGCCGCCGTCCGAGGTAGTGCCGAAGTGCTTGTGACCTTCAACGTGAAGGACTTTCCGACGGAGTCCGTCGAGCCGTTCGACCTCGAGGTCGTCCACCCCGACGCCTTCCTTCTGGATCAGCTCGATCTGTACCACGCGCCGACGCTCCGCGCCCTGGTTGAACTCGTCGAAGGGTACGACTCTCCGGCGATGACCGTCGATGACTTCTTGCTCGCGCTTACCCGTGCAGGAGTGCCGAAGTTCGTGGATGCGGCCCGGTCGAAGCTCTATTGAACATCCGCCTGAGCGAGTCGCGTGAGAGCGCTGGCGCACCAAGAGAGCGTCGATCAGGTTAGGCATATCAGGTCACGCATAGGCGCGCTGACTTCGCGATCTGCGCCGCGACCGGTAGCCATGGATTGGAGTACTCGACCATCAGGGCACCCAGCATCCAGGCCGAATCTGCGCGAGTTGGTTCATACCCATCGCGACGAGCTCGGTGCAGCGCTCGGCCCCCTCGGCGCATCCCGACGTCGACGTCGTGCCGGAGGACTCACTGAAACCGGACGTCCGCGAGAGTGTTCTTGCTGGTGCAGTGTCGGTGTGAGCCGCCGCAATCAGAGGCTGTTGGAGGACATCTCCGTCCATGAGCGCACCGTCTTCCAATCCATAACCGCCCTGGGTCAGGATTATGAGTAACCGCGTTAGTCATAAAGACGACGAGCCGAGCGCACCCGACTTCAGGTGGTTGCGAGCACTGCGCTGGCAGTGAGCGCGAGTGCGAGACCGATGATCTGGAGGAGAGTGAGACGCTCTCGGAGCACGATCGCGGCGAGGATCACCGTTCCGATCGGATACAGAGCGTTGAGAACGCTGACCACCGGGAGGACATCCGCGGTCGCCCCTGAATGGAGAGCGGCCTGGATGAGGACGTTCGCGGATGCGTCGAGCGTGCCGCAGATCGCGAGCTGCACCCATAACCTGCCGCTCCGACCTGGCGACAGAGTGGCGGCAACCCCTTGTCGTCCCCGTTCACGGCTGACGACGACGGCGACTCCGATCCACATCACAGCGGCTTGCACGATGCGTGCCACGACGAGTGGCGCCAGCCCGTCCTCGGGTGCCGTCGCCGCGTAGGCGAGCACCAGCCCGCCGAACCCGCAGCCTGCTACTCCCGCAGTGACTAGCCCGCGACCTGTCAGCCGCGAACCGGAACGATCCTTGACGGCGCCGACCAGTGCGACAGCGACGACGGCCACGATGATCGCCACCACACCGAGGGCCGAGAGCTGTGAGCCCGCGAAGACCAGGCCGATGCTCACCGGGACGATGACAGACACGACGGATGTCACCGGCGAGAGCACGCTCATCGGCCCGACTGCGAGGGCGGTGTAGAGCATGAGCACTCCGATCGAGCCCGACACTCCGGCGATGACGCCCCAGAGGAGCGCATTCGTCGTGAACTGCCCGCCGAGCACCGCGAGACCGACGAAGAGCGGAACCAGTCCTATGAGCGCCGCCCAGGCTGTCGCCACGATCGGACGGATCGATCGCGACGCCAGCCCACCTAAGAAGTCGGCGAACCCGTAGGCCAGCGCCCCGGACAGTCCGAGGAGAATCGTCATCGTTTCGGCCTGCTCTCACTTCCTGCCTGGGGTCCGCCGGGGACGGTTCCGGCCCAGCTCGCCAGCAAGGAGAGCGACTGCTCTGACACGGAGCCCGGTTCCGTCGTGTAGATGTAGAGCGTCTGGGATGGCTCTCCGGGAAGGGTGAGGGTTTCGAAGTGGATCTCGAGCTCGCCCACCAGAGGATGATTCAGGCGCTTGGTGCCGTGCGTGCGCTGGTGCACCCGGTGCGCTGACCACCACTGACGGAACTCGCTGCTCGCTACGGACAGCTCACCCACGAGCTGCTGGGTGCCCTTGTCGTCAGGCGTCATCGCCGCGTCCAGACGCAGCGCCTCGACCGCAGTGCGGGCCTGCTCATCCCAGTCTCTGAACAACGTTCGCGCTCCGTCATCCAGCAGCATCCAGCGAGCGTAGTTGCGAAACTTGGCGGGCATCGATTCGAAGTCCGCGAACAGCGCCCGCGCGAGCGCGTTCGAGGCGAGGATGTCGGTGCGACGGCCCAGGATCAGCGCCGGCTGGGTGCTGAAGGAGTCGAGGAGCCGATAGAGCCCCGGTCGAACGCGCTGCACGGAGGGGCGAGAACGGGCGGCCGGGGTTCCCGCCGTGCTGACCAGGGTGCGGAGATAGTTCTCGCCCGCGGCGTCGAGGTCCAGCGCTCTGATGAGAGCGTCGATGACCTGTATCGACGGGGTGACGCTGCGGCCCTGTTCGAGGCGCGTGTAGTAGTCGGTGGAGACGCCGGCGAGCAGGGCGACCTCTTCTCTGCGCAGGCCGTGGACCCGCCGGATCCGGCCATCAGGAAGCAGCCCTGTCGACTCGGCGTTCCGGCGTGCGCGAGCACGACGCAGGAACTCCCCCAACTCCCGGTGCGGATCGGTCATGCCTCTATTGTCCCCATGTCGATCAGCGCACGTAATCGGTGCTGTGCGCGAGTTCACGGCCCGCGAGGACGTCGGCCTTCAGCGAGTCGGCCTTGCCTTCGGCCAGGCCGGAGGAATCCGAGCCGAGCTGCTGGTGCAGCGGACCGCTCTCCCTCTGAGCGATGGTGACGAACGCCGCGGCCGCCTTGGCCGGGTCGCCGGGCTGGGTGCCGGGCATCGCTTTGTGCGCGGTGATCATCTCGGCGATCTCCGGATACGCGTTCGAGCGGTCATCCGTCAGAGCGAGGGAGTCCTCCGTCAGGAACGCGGTGTCGAAGTAACCGGGCTCGACGATGGTGACGCTGACGCCGAATCCTGCGACCTCGGCGGCGAGCGACTCGGAGAGACCCTCGATGGCGAACTTCGCCGCGCTGTAGAGGCCCCAGCCCGGGAACGCCAGCAGGCCCACGATCGAAGAGACGTTGATGATGTGCCCGCTGCCGGCAGCGCGCATCTGCGGCAGAACAAAGCGGATGACGTTCCAGGTGCCGATCACCTGCACATCGAACATCGCGCGGATGTCCTCGGTGCTGGTGTTCTCGACGGCGCCGAGGATGCCGTAGCCGGCGTTGTTCACCACGACATCGATCCGGCCGAACGTCTCGGTCGCCTCGGCGATCGCGGCACTCACCTGCGTCTCGTCGTTCAGCTCCACCTCCAGCGCAAGCAGGTTCGCGGTCTCTACTTCGCCGAGCGCGGCGAGGAGACGCTCTGAAGAACGCGTGGTCGCCGCGACCTGATCGCCGCGACTCAGCAGGTGCTTCACCAGCGCGAGGCCGAGGCCACGCGAAGCACCGGTCACGAACCAGACGGCCGGACGGTCAGTGGGGTAAGTCATTGGGGTTCCTTTCCTTGGGGTGCTTCCAGCCTCCCCCAGCGCCGGCCGAGCACTTTCGCCACACCTGGCCCACGTGTGCCTAGGTCTGCCAGTCCCACCCGCACTACCCTCGGGCGCTGAGCCCTCCGCCGCAGCGCACTCCGTTACGGGCCGATCACTCGGTTTTGCCCGCCGTTCGTCTGGAGTTGGCCCGGGAGAACCGGGCGGCAACTCCCGGCGACTACCGTGCCTCTGTGCATCCGATTCTCCTCAGACGAGCCCGGCCGTGGATGGTCGTGCTGCTGGCTGTCGCCGCGGCTCTTCTCGTGCTTCTGCCCGCCCGCAGCGCATCCGCTCACCCCGCCGGCACCACCGGAGTGTTCGTCACCATCCAATCGGATGCGGTCGATGTCGAGATGCAGATCCACAAGGCCGGCTTCACCGCGGCCACCGGGTACGACGTCACCGATCAGGCGGCGCTCGACGCGGTCTCGGAGAACCTCATGACGTTCATCCTCAACCGCGTGAGCGTGTCGGACGGCACCTCCGCCCTCGAACCCACCGTGACCCAAAGCCCCGAGCTCGTGCCCGTGAACGGCGAGGATGCGATCGTCACGACCGTGCGGTTCTCGGATGCCGGCCGCAGCATCGAGGGTGCGATCAAGCTCGATTACGACTTCATCCTCGATGTCGTGCCCGCGCACCAGGTGTACGTGGCACTCGTGAGCGACTGGGCCAACGGGCAGGTCGCCGAGGGCGATCCCCAAGTGGTCGCCGTGCTGGGAGGCGGCGTCACAGAGGTGACGCTCGATCGCACGGAGCAGACGCCGCTGCACGGATTCTTCTCCGTGGTCTGGCTCGGGATGCTGCACATCGCGGAGGGGACCGACCACCTCCTCTTCCTCGCGACACTGCTCGTGGTGGCTCCCTCGCTCGCCGTTCGCGCGAGCAAGAAGACGGGATGGGGATTCCGCTGGACCCAACCGATCCCGCTGAAGAAGACCATCGGTCGCGCCACCCTCATCATCACCTCCTTCACCGCCGGGCACCTGGTGACGCTCGCCCTCGTGTCGCTCGGTCTCATCTCGTTCCCCACGAAACCCGTCGAGATCCTGGTGGCCGTCTCGATCATCGTCGCTGCGATCCACGCGTTCCGCCCCCTGATGCCGCGGGGTGAACTGCTCATCGCGGGAGTCTTCGGCCTCGTGCACGGAACCGCGTTCGCCACCACGATCCTCGATCTGAACCTCGGCTTCGGCGAGAAGATCGTGGCGATCCTCGGGTTCAATGTCGGTGTCGAGCTGGCTCAGCTCACCGCGGCGGTGCTCGTTCTCCCCCTGTTGATCCTGCTCTCGCACGCGCGCGCCTACTCGGGATTCCGCACGGTGGTCGCCGGCGTCGCCGTGGTCGCGGCGACCACCTGGATCGTCGGCATCAGCACCGATCAGGAGTCCGCGTTACAGCCCGTGTTCGACCAGATCGCCCAGTTCCCGATCGTGTTCTACCTGGCGCTCGTGGCGATCGTGGTGGCCCTGTGGTACTTCACACGCATCCGGCAGTCCGAGCCCACCCAGCTGGAAGCGTCGCGGCGGTGAGCCGGTCGTCGAACACACGGATGCGTGCCCGTGCGCTGACCTCGTGCGTCGCGCCGGCACTGGCGCGCGGCCTTGGCGGCGTCGCGCTGACGGCCGCTCTTCTGGTGCCCGCCGGCACAGCACTCGCGACGACCGACGACGATCCACCGGCTACGCGCACCGAGGAGATCGGTGTGGACATCCCCGATCGTTCCGGGGGCCCGACGACACCCACACCCACACCCACATCGACGCCGACCGCGACGCCCACGCCCACCTCCACTGCCGCGCCCGCTCACGGCGGCGCGAGCGGCGGACTCCCCGACACGGGAATCGACCTCTCGGCCCTGTGGCCCCTCGCCGTGTCCGCACTGGGCCTGACGGCGGCGGGAACCGTCGTGCTCGTATCTCGCCGTCGGCGCCACGCCCGGGACTGAACCCGCGCGCACGGAAAAGGGCCCCCGATCCTGATCGGGGGCCCTTTTCTGACCAGCGACTACTCGACTGTGGCGCCGGCCTTGGCCCGCTCCTGCTCGAGCGCCTTGGCGACGGCCTCCTCCATCTCGGCCTCCCGACGCTTCTCCGCCGCCTTCTTCCGCGTTGCGCGGTTCCGCAGCAGGAAGAACACGCCGGCCGCCACCAGGAGCACGATCACCAGCAGCGTCCACGGGATGGCGGGGCCGGCCGCCGTGCCCGACACCTCGGTGATCGGCGACGTCGAGCCCGAGGCATCCAGAACCAGCGGCGTGACCGTGGTCGAGGCGAGCAGCGCGAACAGTGGCGGCACCCCGGCCAGGCTCACGGTCTGCGTCCACGACTCGCCGGGCAGCAGTTCGGGCACCGCGTCGACGGCGGGCGCATCCAGACCGAACATGCCGAACGGGCCGCTCACGTGGGTGGCGGGCTGGGCCGAGATGGCCGCATTGCCCGAGTTGTGCAGCGTGTAGCTGACCGTGGCGTCGCCTCCCGCGAATGGGTTGAGACCACCGCCCCAGGAGACGGACATGTTCTCGACCGCCAACGCCGGCGCGATCTCACCGCCGACGCGCAGGTTGACCCGGATGCCGAGACGACGGTCGACATTCACACCTTGCTCGGCGTCGGGCACGGTCAGCGACGTGACCACCCCGCCCGCGTAGTCGCCAGGGGTGGCCTCGGCCGGCACGGCGACCGTGAACGGCACGGTCGCCGTCTCACCGGCCGCTACCGTCACCGAGGGGTTCTCGGTGGTGACCCAGGCGCCCACACCGTGCGATTCCTCGCCAGCCACGAGCAGCGAGAGCTGGCCGTCTTCCGAGGTCGAGCCGTCGGCCGCGTAGACCCGCAGTTCGACGGGGTCGGCGCCGTGGTTGGCCACGACGATCGAGTCGTAGATCGTGCCGCCCGGATCGATCGTGTAGCTGTAGTTCGTGCGCTCCGACCCGTACTCGTTGGAGGCCGTTCGCACCGTCCAGGTGACCGGGTCGCCTTCGGCGGCCATCGCGGGGGCCGCGACAGGCGCGAGAACGAGGAGCGCGGCGACGAGCGCGGTGGACAGTTCACGGATGCGGGCCCAGCGACGGGCGGGAGTGGATCGTGCGTTCACGAGAGACCTTCGAAGTGAGGGAAAAGGGAAGGGGGAAAGGAGAGGGCGAAAACGGGGATGTCCGTGGGTGAGGGAACGAGTCCCCCACCCACGGACGTGGTGCTGATGCGCTGGGCTCGGGGTCAGCCGGCCAGTGCGGTGAGCGTCAGGGTGGCGCGGTAGCTACCCTTGGCGGTCTCGACCGGGAGCTTCAGGTCGAGGTCTGCTCCGAGAAGCGCCTCACCCTTCGGGTGGTCCTGGGCTCCCGAACCGAGCACTCGGTCGATCGAGAGGCCCTTGCCGCCGTCGAAGCCCGACGCGACCGGCGCGCCTGCCACAGCGCCGGCACCATCGGTGACGACCTTCGGGCTCCAGCCCATGTAGCTGCCGGAGAAGGTCTTGTCGCCGTCGGTGAAGTCACCGAGCACCGAGGTGATCGACCAGGGCGAGAGCGACGAACGGGTGTCGGCCACCTTGATCGGGTTGATCTCACCGGTCGCCTCGAACGCGCCGTTGTTCTCCTGAGCGGTGCCGAGGTCGACGAGGCCGTTCTGACCGTCGATCGTCCAGCCGAACTCGCCGGGAGCCGCGGCCGGGACGTCGACCTGGATGTCCTCACCATCGCCGTGGAACGGGTGGATGGTCACGGAGTCGATGATCGAACCCACGCCGTCGACGGGGGCGTTCGTGGCGGCGGTGCCGCACCAACCCACCTTGCCGAGCTCGACCGCCGAGTTCGGCGCGTCGCAGGTGCCGGAGCGGACGCCCTCGACCACGAGCGCGTCGGCCTTGACCTGCACCTTGACGTAGCTGCGCACGTGCTCCTGGTTCTCCACCGAGTCATACCAGTAGTTGCTCGGGTTCAGCGGGTCCGCACCGTTGCCGGCACCGGTGGTGCCGCTGTCGTCGGGCGCAGTGATGTCGTAGTACTTCGAGCCGGAGGCCGAGTTCGCCGTCATGTAGATGACGCCGCCCTCACCCACGAACACGTCGTTCTGACCGGGCTGCTCGTCGGGGTTGGCCTTCTCGCCGTTCTTGATCTCGTAGCTGCGGGTGTACACGTGGTCGTGTCCCTGCAGAACGAGGTCGACACCCAGGTTCGAGAAGGTGGTCGGGAAGTCCACACGGCGAACCTTGTTGTCGCCATCCTTCGCGTGGTCGGCCGCCGAGTAGATCGAGTGGTGGTAGGTGAGCACCGTGTACTTGGCGTCGGCGCCGTGAGCGTTGACGACGTCGGTGACGTACTGCACGTGCGCCGCGTCACCGCCGCCGGTGGCCGAGTTGTAGCTGTTGCTGTTCAGGTCGATGAAGAGCACATCCTTGTAGATGTACCAGTAGTCTCCGCCCGAGTCGGTGGCCGTGTTGCCGTTGCGGTAGTACGCGGCGGAACGGTCGGTGTTGGGCGTGTAGAAGTGCTGCTCATACGCCTTGCCGCCCACGTCGTGGTTGCCGATCGTGGCAGCCCAGGGGTACTGGCGCAGCTGGTCGGGTGCCATGAAGGCATCCCACTGCGACTCGGTGTTCGCGGTCTCGACCTGGTCGCCGCCCGACACGAGGAGTTCGGCGTTCGGGTTGGCGGAGAGGGCGACGTTCATGGTGTCGACCCAGCCGGCCTGGTCCTTCGGCACGTTGCCCGACGATCCGATCTGCGGGTCACCGAAGAACAGGAAGTCGAAGTCACCCTCGAACGACTGCGTCTTGAACGAGTAGGTGGGCGACCAGTTGCCCTCGGAACCGACGCGGTAGGAGTACTGCGTGTTCTCGGCGAGACCCGAGAGGGTGGCGTGGCGGTTGAAGCCGGTGGTCGTGGTGTTCGCAGCTCCGGATGCGGCGAACGTGGTGACCGAGGTCACGAAGTCGCCGCCGACGAGGGCGGAGCTCGGAGCGAGCTGCACGAGCTGAGCGGTGTCGGTGGTGGAGTACCAGCTGATGTTGCGCTGGGCCTCGTCCGAGCCGACCCCGAGGACGATGCCGGTGTACGACGCGGTGTCGGCCGCGGAGGCGGAGGTCGGCGCAGCGAGCGCGCCGCCGAACACCAGTGCCGCACTGACCGCTGCGGCAGAGAGCCACAGGGCAGCTCGGCCGCTCGGCCGGGTTGGGACAACCAGAAGCATGAGTCTTCCGTTCTGTAATTGGAGGTGATAGTTGGTGGCAGAGGGGGTCCACGATGTGCAGGCCCCACGAGAAGAATCGAGGCTAAAGATTTCCTGATACTTAACGAGCGGTAATTTTCGTGCGCTCATCCAGCGAAACTTCGTGCGATCTCGGAGCTCCCCCGTCGGAGAGAAAGACGTTTGCCAGAACAAGGCCGAGCCGCAACCATCCCGACACCGGCGTGCGGCATCCTTGGGGCGTCAATCGCCTTTCGCTCGCAAGGAACCGCCGTGCCTTCACTCCTCCCACTGCTCAGACTCGCCGTAGTGGCCCCGCTCGTTCTCGGCCTGGCGGGATGCGCAGGGGCCGACTGGAACACTCCGCAGCCGTCGACGACACCGCTCGGAACCCCGGCAGCCGGCTTCGTACCGGATGTCGAGCCATCACCGGAGGCGACCGTGAACCCTGCCGCAGGCTCCTGGACCGACGTGAGACCGGCTCCCGGATACCGTGTGGTGCTTCTGACGTCGGGAGACGATGTCACGACAGAAGCCCTCTCGACCGCGGTCGAACAGTGGGCGGAGGAGACGGATGCCGACCTGCGCCACGTCGAGGCCGGCAGCGACCCCATCCCCGGAATCGTCGAGGCCATGGACATGAATCCCGAATTGATCGTCACGGCGGGAGAAGATCTGGTCGATTCGCTGGCGATGGTGACGCCGAACCATCTCGACGTGCCGTTCCTGGTGCTCGGCGCCGAACTCGCCGAGCCCACCTACAACGTCACGGCCGTCGACTGGGCCGGTGCAGGGTTCCGGGGCGAGGGGCTGGGCAGCGCGACGCATTTCGACGAGCTCTCGTTCAGTCCGGAACGCTGCGCTGACGCCATCCGGGCGGGTGCGGCCGCCGTGCTCACCGGGATGACCGGGGTTGTGCTCTGGATCGACTGAGTTCAGCTGCCTGTGACGACGTGGTCGATGACAGTAGGGTGATGCGCAACACGAGTCGGACAACGCCGGCTCGGAGAAAGGGGTAGCCGTGCGTCGACCAGGTGGAGTCACCCTTGTGGCCGTGATCGTCTGGATCTCGGGGGCACTGCAGGTGATCGGCGGCGTCATCGGACTGATCACCGCGTCGACGACGGCCGAGGTGAACGGAGTGCCCGGCTCGGCCGGGACGCTCACGGCCACCGCGATCGTGGCGATCGTGCTCGGCGTGATCACCATCGCGGTCGGCGCGGCCCTCCTGCGGGGCAGCCAGCTCGCCCGGGTGCTCACGACGATCGTGCTCGCCCTCAACCTGGCCAGCGCCATCTACCTGCTCGTGGCCGTGCCGACGAGCCTGTGGCAGGGCGTCATCAACGGCGTTCTCGCGCTGCTCGGCATCGTCCTCCTGTACACCCGCAGCGCGAACGCCTACTTCCGCCGGTAGCCCGCGGCCGGACGCCGGACGGCGGCTATTCGGGCGCGCGTCTACCGCGGAGCGTCGTCCGATTCGAGGTCGGAGGGGCTCGACTCGGCCATCGCCGCGGTCAGGTCGAATTGCTTCATGATCAGGGCCACGGTGCTGGCGAAGGCAGCTGCGAGGGCGAGAACGATCGAGGGGATGAAAGCTGTCGCGGGAGGCACCCATCCCCCGAGGATCCACGGAAGCGACACCAGCACGACAACCGCCCCTGTGCACACCCACTGATTGACGACGAGGCCGATCGATTCGCCCGAACCTCGGCGCTTCAGCATCCGCCGCCCCGTGTCCACGGTGGAGAGGAGCACGATGACGCTTATCCCGATGAACGTCAACGCGCCCCAGATCGGGTCGAACACCGCGAGAGTCAAGGCCACGAAAAGTGGGAGGGCGTAGACGGCGAACACCCAGCGCACGCCGGAGCGCAGGTAATGGTCGGCCGCATCCGACGCCATCATCATGCGGTGCAGATCGGTGTCGAGATAGAAGAACACCCCGACGATGAACGTGCCGATCAGTGTTGCAGCGACCCCGCCGAGACCCAACAGGAACTCACTCGAATTCATCAGCATCGTCGGTCACCCCGGTCGCGATAGATGGTCGTTTACGGAGAAGGCTATCGCCTCCGCCTCCTTCGCGATCGGATGACAAGAGTTGCTGACGGCGGAACTCCTACGCTGACAGGGCGCCCAGGCGCGGAACTTCAGCCCACCGACAGGTCACCCGCAACGAAGTGCGTCAGCCATGCGAGAAGGTCGTCGTGGCCGATCGGGCGGGCGATGTGATGGCCTTGGAGGCGGTCGGCGCCGAGGCGACGCCCGATTTCGAGCTGATGCGGTGTCTCGATTCCCTCCGCCACGACTTCGAGACCGATCTGATGGGCCATGTCGACGAGGCCTGAGATCAGAGCTTCGCCGACGGGGCCGTCTTTCTGAATGAAGGCCCGGTCGATCTTCAGCTCCGTCAACGGGAGATCGTACAACTCGATGAGCGACGTGTTGCCCGTGCCGAAGTCATCGAGCGACACCCCGATCCCGAGGTCTCGGATCCCCTGCAGCCGGGCGATGATCTGCGGAACATCCGTCAGATGCTGCGACTCCGTCAGCTCGATCTTCACCAGATTCGCGGGGATGGCGTGTGCGGCGATCACGGCGGTGATCGCGTCGACGAAGCCCCGCTCCATGAGCTGAATCACCGGCACGTTGACTGACACGGCTACGGGGTGGCCCGATGCCAGTGAGTCCCGTGCGAGCGCGCACGACTGCCGGAACACCTCCAGCCCGATCTCGTGGATCACGCCGTTCTTCTCCGCGATCGGGATGAATTCCACCGGAGAGACGTCACCCAGCTCAGGGTTCCGCCAGCGGGCCAGCGCCTCGACGTCGGTGATGGTGTTGCTGCGCACGTCGAACTGCGGTTGAAAGTGGGTGGTGATCTCTCCCCTGCCCACAGCACCGTGCAGCGCCGTGTCGATGCTCAGCTCACGCGGATGCATGAATCGCGCAGGCGCCCCCATCCGAGCAGCCTTCTCTCGATACATCGCGGTGTCTGCCGCGGTGATGAGGCTCTGCGCCTTCAGGACGACCGGCAGCGCGGAATCGATGTCGCCGCTCACGGCGATTCCGATGGATGCGGAGACGAAGATGTCCCGACCACTGAGCCGAAGCGGCTCTCTGAGCTTCTGACGGATGCGCGCGGCGACATCGTGCGCATGCGTCTCGTCCTGCTGGTGGGCGAGGAGGACGACGAATTCGTCTCCTCCAAATCGAGCGACGACATCCGACTCTCCGGTGACCTCCAGAAGAACAGAGGCGACGTGACGCATGACGACATCGCCGGCGTGGTGCCCGAGCGTGTCATTCGTGCGTTTGAAATCGTCGATGTCGAGGTACAGGATGGTGACCCCTGTGAATACGGGCGGCGCGGCAGCCAGTTCTCGCTGAAGGGATTTCTCGAACAGCACCCTGTCCGGGAGACCCGTCAACGAATCGTGCGTGCTGGCCCAGACGGCCCGCTCGAGGAGCCGCGAATTCTCGAAGGCCACGGCCGCCATGGCGCCGAGGCTCTCCAAGCGCTCTCTGAGGAACTCGCTGATGGCGATCGGAGGTGTCGCATTGGCCCAATAGGCCACCAGGATTCCGCGCAACTCACCACGAGACGTGATCGGCATGGCCGCGAAAGCAGTGACCTCCAACTCGTCCAGCAAGCGTTGCCTCCGGTCGGTCGGGTTCGGTCCTACCAGGATCGGGTGCCCCGTGGCCACCAGCGCGGCCAGCTCGGGCGATTCATAGGTCGAAGCGGAGTATCGGCGCAGTGTGTCCGAGAGGTGGGCCGGCCACCCCGATTGGGCGCGCAGTCTCAGTTGCTCCGAGGGCGCATCCCAGAGGTCGACGGTCGAGCGGTCGGCTGCGCAGACCACCTTGACGCCTTCTGCAATGGAATCCGCCAGATCAGCGGCGCTCGAGTACTCGCCCAGCAGCCGCGCCACCATGAGCAAGAGGCGTGCCGTCTCCGCTTCACGCTTCTCGCTCTCCCTCAGGGCGACGATCTCTGAGATGTCCCGCTGAACGCTGACGAAGTGGGTGACGTCGCCACCGGGTCCATGGATCGGGGTGATGGTCAAGCCGTTACAGAACTTCTGCCCGTTCTTGCGGTAGTTCACGATCGGCCCGCGGAACGTCTCCTGAGCAGCGATCGCCGCGTGGATGGCTCGGACAGCCTCCGGGTCGGTGTCCTCGCCCTGAAGGAGCCTGCAATTACGCCCGAGAATCTCGGCTTCGGAATAGCCGATGAGGTCCTGGACGGCCTGGTTGGCATAAATGATCCGTTCATCGGCATCCGTCACGATGACGCCTTCAGAATTCAGAGCAAGAGCCCGCGCGAGAAGCTCACTCGACACCGCATCCCCGCTGGTGCTACTCGTCATATGTGCCCAATTAGGCTCACCCCCGCACAGGCGCCGACGAACGAACCTGTGGTCGCTCAGCGTAGTGCCCGTCGATGGCCACGTATAGGAGCGAGAGTTACGAGCACGTGACCTTCCTCCGGTCCAGAGGTCACACATCAACCATTTCGGCGCCTCTCACGCGACCGTGACCGTGCATCTACGAACAGAAGGGGTCACGCGGCGACGGGCCGGTAGCGCAGGGCCATGGCCCCCGACCGGAACTCCTGGCGATCGACGAGCTCGAGTTCGACCCGCTCGCGCAGTCCCGCGAACAATGTCGGCCCGTGCCCGGCGATCACCGGATGCACGACGAACGCGTACTCGTCGATCAGCCCCAGATCGGCCAACGCCAGCGGCAACGCCACACCTCCGACGGACAGGCCCTCCCCCGGTTCCTGCTTCAGCTGCTCGACCGCTTGCCGCAAGTCGCCTCGCACGAGTTCGGCGTTCCAATCGACCTCGTCCAGCGTGCTCGACACGACGTACTTCTTCGTGCTGTCGATGCTCTCGGCGAACGGGATGTCCCACTCGTCCATCCAGTCCGGCCACCCTCCCGCGGCCGGCCGGCGCCAGGCCGACTCCATCATCTCGTAGGTGACCCGGCCGTACAGCAGAGCGTCTGCTCTCTCCATCTCAGCGGTCCAGAAGCGCATCGAGTCTTCGTCAGGCGCGATTCCCGCCTCGTGATGAACGCAGCCGTCGAGGGTGACATTGATTCCGTAGCGCAGTGGCCTCATCCGTTGCTCTCCTTCGATGCAGGCGGAACATTTCACTGGTGCGCAACCAGGGTACTGTCGGGCGGACAGTCCCGCGAAGGCCCAGTTGAAGGCGCGCGGTCGGCTAGCATTCCGGCATGACGAACTCCGATCCGATCGACGACGTCTCGATCGGCGGGGACAGCATCCGCCTCGGGCAGTTCCTGAAGTTCGCTGGGCTGCTCGACACCGGTGGAATCGTGAAAGAGGCCATCATCGACGGCCTCGTGAGCGTGAACGGCGAAGTCGATCGCCGCCGTGGACGGCAGCTCCAGCTCGGCGACGTCGTCAGCTTCGACGGGCGCAGAGCCCGCGTCTGCCCGTGAGGTGTCGTTTCGGCTCGGGACCAGCGTCGCCGAACCGTTAGCCGCACCTCGAGCGAGAGGCTCGAACGTGTCGAGGCGTGGGAGACGGCGAGCGAGGTCAGAACACCTGCACGGAATAGGTGAGCTGCGTGACGAGGTCGCCCTCGGCATCCGCTGATCCGACAACGGTGACGTTGACGGTGTAGATGCCCGTCGCGGCACCGAGCGGCACGGAGGGAACGAGGGAGAACTCAGGAAACGAGTTGGAGTCGACCGCGGCATCGAGGGTCAGCGTGAGGTCGCCTTGCTCGCCGGAGAGGGTGGATGGCCAGCTCGGCTCGTCCGTCGACAGGGCGAGGTGCACGATGCTGCTTTCGTCCCAGCTGAGAGTGATGATGTAGCCCGCCGGCACCGCGACGAGATCGTTGTTGCTCGACATGCGCAACGAGCGCGTTCCTTGAATCTGCCACGCGCTGTCGCTCCAACCGGTGCTGCCGGACGGATACAGCGTGACGCTGTATCCGTCACCGCTGGCCGCAGCCGCCGGGGTGGCGATCGCCACCGCTATGACCGGCGTCGCCCACGCCCCGGCTCGAAGCACCGTGCGGCGCGTGAGGCCGTGCTGACGTTCGGACTCGTCCGGTTGTTCGGGATGCATTGGCGGCCTGACCGTCGGGAGCGGGCGGGGGGTGTTGACCGATTGAACGCCAGGAGCGGGGCGATGTCAATGGTGCGACGGGATCGGTGAAGGTCGCACGAAACCGGCGCCTTCCACGAAGCATCCCTCGGGAGGCGTTTACTGGGCCGGGCGGGCCGGCATCATGAGGTCGAAGACCGCGTCCACAGCGAGCGCCAGCGTGGCCGCCTGTTGCTCGAGGTAGTCGGCGCGGTGAGGCAGGGCGCGTTCGATCGAGAGTCCATCGACGACAGTGAGGAGGAGGTGCGTGCGCTTGACCGTGTCGCCGGGCACGAGTGCGCCCTCGGCCTCCAGGATGGCGAGCCAGGCTCCGACCCGGCGCTCCGCCTGGGCGACGATCAGTTCGTAGCCGGCACGCGCATCCGGAGTCGTGTCAGCCCCGGGAAAGGCCCGGAAGATGCTCTGCCAGACCTCGAACGCGTCGGCATCACTTTCACCGAAGGGTTCGAACAAGCGCCACAGACACTCCCGCAGTCGCTCCCGGGGCGGCACCGAGGTGTCTCGGATGCGCTCGTCGGGCATGGCCGCGTCATACGTGGCGGTGAGCGCGGCGTTGATGAGGTCGCGCTGGGTGGGGAAATAGTGGCGCAGGGTGCTCGCTCCGACGCCGGCGTGCGCCGCCACCGCGCGCACGCTCAGCCGCTCCGCGCCGTCGCGCATCATCTCCGTCACCGAGGCGAGGATGCGATCGCGTGTGCTCTCCATGAAACCTCCCGCGTCGAGTCTATGCGGTTGGCACAGTGTATTGGTACACCGTGCTAGTACAGTGTGCTAGTGTGTTGGCATGAACACAGAGACCGCATCCGTACCGCACACCGACCGGCTGATCGCCGAGGACGTTCTGCTCGTGCTGTTCCAGCCCTCTTCGGGCACGATCGCCGGCGAGAACACCCTCTTCTACGTACTCGGGGGCGCCGTGCTGACCGATCTTGCGCAGCTGGGGCGGGTCGAGATCCAGGATGCGGGCTGGCGGGGCACGATGATCAGCGCCGCCGGCGAACCGCCCGCCGATGAACTCCTCCGCCCCGCGTGGGACTACGTCGCCGAGAAGCCGCGCGGCGTGCAGAGCGTGCTCGCGGCGAGCGGACCGACCCTGCGCGGCCCCCTGCTCGACCGGCTGGTCGAGCGCGGAGATCTCGACCGAGCGCAGAAGAAGATGCTCGGATTCATCCCGACGACCGCGCTGAGCGAGGGCCACTCCGGCCACCGCACTGAGCTGATCGACGCCATGCGCGCCGTTCTCGTCGACGGCGAAGCTCCCACCGAGCGGATCGCCGCGATCACTGCACTCGTATCGGCGAGCGGCGGCCTCCCCGTCCTCCACTCCGAGATCCCGTGGTCGAGCGATACGGCCACGCGGGCGAAGGCGCTTGAACAGGGCGACTGGGCCGCGGATGCTGCCTCGGCCGCCGTCACCCGCACCATGACCGCCGTCGTCACGAACGCCCTCGTCGCCGCCCTGGTGGTCGCGAACCGCTGATCCCGATCGCCTGACCCGCTTCATCCGATTCCGCTGCGTAGCTCGTAGCACTCATCGCCATGCCCATCAACCACGGCCGGCTGAGACCTCATCCGGCCCACCACCTCATTTGGAGAGAACAGTGGACGTCGTCACCTTCATTCAGCACCTCATGTCACAGGTGCCCTTCTTCGTGCAGCCCCTCATCGTCGCGCTGGCCGCGATGATCCCGTTCGTCGAGGCGGAGCTCGCCTCCGTGCTCGGCGTATGGGCGGGCCTGAACCCCGTGGTCGCGGCCGTCGCCGCCGCGGCGGGCAATTTCGCCTCCGTGTTCGTGGTGGTCGTCTTCGGCGCCCGTATCCGTGCGGCGATCGTCGCCCGGCGGGCCCGGCGCGTGGCTGCCGCTCAGGCCACCTCGGCCAGGCAGCTCGTAGCAGCCGGGCCAGCCGGGGCAGCCGGGGAGCCCGACCTCCCCGCGCAGCCCGCCGCCGAGCGGAAGCCCGAGTCGAAGGGCGTTCAGCGCTTCAAGCGTTTCCTCGTGCGCTTCGGCGTACCCGGTGCGAGCATCCTCGGCCCGCTCGCGATTCCCACGCAGTTCACCTCAGCCATTTTGGTGTCGACCGGTGTCGCGAAGGGCTGGGTACTGCTGTGGCAGGCGATCGCGATCTCGCTCTGGACCACGCTCACCACCCTCATTGCGACCGGCGTGCTCGCCCTCGTCGCCGGCTGATGGCGCGGCATCCGTCGCCTACCGTTGACCCATGGCCAGAACCATTTCCACCAACACAGTCGTCGACCGCGACGGCATGCTCGAATTCGTTCGACCTCGGCACCGGATGCTCGTCGCCACCACGCGCGCCGACGGCCGGCCGCAGACGTCGCCGGTCTCCGGCGGCGTCGACGAGCTGGGACGCATCGTGATCTCCACCTACCCGGGCCGCGCCAAGACGCGCAACGCCGAACGCCGCTCCGCCGCCTCGGTGCTGGTGCTGTCGGACGAGTGGAACGACGCGTGGATCCAGGTCGACGGCGACGCGGAGGTGCTCCACATGCCCGAAGCCGTCGAGGGGCTGGTCGACTACTTCCGCTGCATCGCGGGCGAGCACCCCGACTGGGCGGAGTACCGCGAGGCGATGGCGCTGCAGAACAAGTCTCTACTGCGCATCACGCCCACCCGCTGGAGCCCCATCTCGACGGGCGGTTTCCCGCCGGATGTCGCGGCCCGGCTCGATGCCCGCTGAGCGCGCGCCCTGCCGCTGAAATCACCCTCACCCTCGCCGACGACGACGAACTGCGCGACGCCGTTGTGACCCTCGCCGTGCATACGGGAATCGCCGCATCCGACGTGATCTGCCTCCGCCGCCTCGGCTACTACTGGCAGAGCAGAAACCACCACGAAGCGATCGAGCACCTGCGCGGGGCCGACGCCGGTTCGGCGGGGCATCTGACGACGCTTCTTTCGCTGAAGACGCGCGGGGGTTATGGCCACGACACGATGTCACCGACCAACGTGTCACGGTCGGTGCGCGCCATGCAGCATCTCGCTACCGCGGCGCGCGCTGCCTGAACGCTGCAGGCTCGACGATCACAGCGCCGACTGGATCGCGCGGATGTTCGCTCCGAGAGCCCCTGACGTGAGGAGCCCCGCACCGAGTGGGCCCGACGGGTCGGTTCCGAGCAGCGGCAAGCGCTTCAGCGCCTCCCGAACCGGAGCGGTGAGATGCTCGAGCTGCCAGGCGATCTCGGCCTGGCCACCGTCTTCCGGCGCGGCCAGAGCCGCGGCCTTCGCCGCGTACGCCGCGGCACCGAGAGCGTGCGCCCCCATGTGTGCCACGCCCGACGCCTGGCCGGCGGCCCACGCCGCAGCTTTGGCCGCGGGTGCGCTCACCACCTGCGCAGCACGATTCGCGACGAAGCGTCGCCGGATCTCACCGGCAGCATCCAGCTCCCCGCGAGCAAATGCCCTGGCGCGTGCGATGGCGTCGCGAGGCCGGTCGTCGGCGGGCGCCTCCGCCTCGAACAGCGGCAGCACCCGCTCGGCGCAATCCGCTGCCCATGCGGCCACCAGACGTCGGTCCTGCTCACTGAGCGACTGCGGAGAACTCATACCAGCACCCTGACACACGCGCCGCCAAGAGCGGCCTCGACGCTGGCGGCCAGGCCGGCAACGTCGGCGCCGCGGCGTTCACCGTGCCCCGAGCTTCGAGCAATCGGGGCCGCTCATCTCTCCGGGCGCGAGCACATCCATCACCGAGACCGACCACCACTGCGGGGTGTCATCGCACAATTCCCGCGAGGTGATGTCGGCGGCGAAGATGAACTGTGCCGTGCCGAACGGATCGGGCACGAACACCCCGCCCGAGCCCTGCAGGAGCACGAAACCGGGCCGCGCCTCGCCACCATTGATCGAGACGAGTTCGAGAGGCGCGAAGCGAATCGGCTGGGTCAGGATGTTCACACCGAACAGCGCGATGAAGCCGATGATCCCGACGAAGGCCAGCCGGGTGATCGACTTCTTGCGGGGCTCGCTGATCTCCGCCGACCGCGCGTTCCACTCCTCAGCGACTGCCGCGAACGCCTTCGGCTCGGGTTCGGGTTCGATCGCCCGCTCGACCGGAGTCAGAGGCGCCGAGCCAGGTGAAACGAGCCGGAGCATCGCGCGACCCTCCGCCCAGAGCGAGCGTAGCGCGGAGTCGAGCGGCGGTGCGGCCTGCTGCAGAGCGGTCTTCACCGTTTCCGGGGTGAGTGGCGCGGCCGGCTTACGGCGCCCCTGGAGCACGATGATTCCCACGACGACGAACACCACCACCAGCCCGACGAGCAGCACCCAGGGCGCCGTGCTGAAGATCACGGCTCCGAGCAGCACCACCACCGCGGTGCCGACGACCCTGGTCCAGAAGTTGTACTCGCTGTCGAACACCAGGGGCATGGCAGCAACCATGATGCCGACCATGATGTAGATGGCGAGGTTGAGCAGCACGACCACGAGCAGGCCGCCGAAGGTGAGGTTCTGAGCCACCGCGACGGCGAGCCCGACGTCTCCCCGCACCTGCACGAACAAGTTGATGGTGATCACCAGCACACCGATCAGGGGCAGCCGCGTCAGCGCGTGCTTGACGAAGGTCGCTCGAATGGCCGCGTGCTCCTGCGCCTCGGCGGCGAGGTCGCGGGCAGCACGCGGCCGCACCCGCGACCCGCGTCTCCCACTCTGTTAGGGCGCGCCGTCTTTCGTCATCGGTCCATCCCCCCAAGCGCCCGTCACTCCCCTGACGCCGTCGCTCCACGCTAGGGCACGGGGAGACTCCCGTCACTCCCCCGGCGCATCGCTCCCCTCAGAAGCGGAGGAGGATCTTTCCGACGCGACCGGGGGCGGCGTTGGCCGCCGCAGCGGCGCGGGCGTCTTCGAATGAAAAGACCGCCTCGACGGGCAGCTCGACCTCGCCCGAGCCGATGCGCTCGAACAGTTCGGCGAACAGCGCGCCGCGCTTGGCGGCATCCATCTCCCGGCTCACACGGCTGCCCCAGAAGCCCTTCACCGTGATGGCTTTGAAGATGAGAGCGCCCGACGAGATCTGCAGATCGCCCGAACCCATCGCGCCGAACGACAGGAGGGTGCCGCCTTCTCCGAGCAGGCTGATCAGGTCGCCGGCCGAGCTGCCGCCGACCGAGTCGACCGCCATCAGAGGGCTCGCATCACCGAGCACCGCAGCCGCGGCATCCTGCCAGCCCTCGTGCTCGGTGGAGACCACGTCGTGGATGCCGATGGCCGCGAGCTCGTCGACCCCGGCGTCGCGCCGCACCAGGCCGAGAACGCGCACCCCGCGACGGGCGGCGAATTGCGCGACGAGGCGGCCGACCGCACCGTTCGCGGTGTTCTGCACGATCCAGTCGCCCGGCGCGACGTCGAGGTGGTCGAGCAGGCTGAGCGCGCTGAAGGGCATGGCGACGAGCTGCGCCGCGGTCTCGTCGGAGATGGAGTCGGGCACCGGCACGAGGCCGGCGGCTTTGGCTACGAAGTATTCGCTCCACACTCCGAAGCTGCCCGCGACGACGCGCTGGCCAACCTGCAGCCCGGTCACATCCGGGCCGAGCGCGTCGACCACGCCGACCGCCTCGGTTCCGGATGCCGCCGGCAGCTCCGGCTTGAATCCGTAGGTGCCGCGGATGGTCCACAGGTCGTGGTTGTGGATGGCCGAGAGCACCGTGCGCACGCGCACCTCGCCTGGGCCGGGCTCGGGGAGCGGGAGGTCGGTGACCTCGAGAACGTCGGTGGCTTCGCCGAAGGTGGCGTGGGTGAGTGCGCGCATGCTTCCACGCTACCGACCTGCCCTGATACTTCTCCCGCATCCTGATCACCGTCGGCACCACGACCGGGGCTCGGCTTCTCGGCGCGGGCGTGCTGCTCCTGTTCGTGCGGCGGCGGAAGGCGGCGGCCGACTCCACGTCCTCCCGAAATCGCTGTTGAGGTCAGGCGGACCGGGCCGCCAGGGTGTCGAGGTAGTGCTGGTTGTACATGATGCCGAGGATGTTGCCGAAGGGATCGACGACCGACGCGGTCACGAAGCCGGGGCCGTGCTCGCGAGGCGGCTCGTGCAGCGTTGCGCCGAGCTCGATCAGGCGGGCGAGGGAGGCCTCGAGGTCGTCGACGTGCCAGAACACGATCTCGCCGCCCAGACCGTCGGTGCGGGTGGCCGGGGCGTACTGGGCGTCGATGATGCCGAGCTCGTGCTCGTAGTCGCCGATGCGGAACTCGGTGTAACCGGGCACGTGGTAGTAGGCGGGGATGCCGAGCATCTCGGAATACCACTTCTCGGCGGCGTCGAGGTCGGGGGCGTAGAAGCTCACGGTGGACAGGCCTCGCAACATGGGGTTCTCCTTCGATCGTGGTGCGTCTTCGTTCGTGATGAATCCAGTTTGCGCCTCTAAAGTGCTCATCAATTGACTACTTTTACGACGAGAATGGAAAGATGCGCGCAGATCGTCTCGTCGCCACCGTTCTCCTCCTGCAGGCCCGCGGGCGGGTCACCGCCGGCGAACTCGCCGAAGAGCTCGAGATCTCGGTGGCCACCGCCCGGCGCGACCTCGAGGCGCTCTCGGGGGCGGGCATCCCCGTCTACCCGCAACCGGGCCGCGGCGGCGGCTGGTCGCTGCTCGGTGGATCCCGCACCGACCTCAGTGGGTTGAGCTCGCCCGAGGCGCAGGCGCTCTTCCTCCTGCTCGGCCCGGCCGCCGCGATCGATCCCGCCGCGAAGTCGGCGCTGCGCAAGCTCGTGCGCGCCTTGCCCGACACCTTCCGCGCCGACGCCGAGGCGGCGGCAGACGCCGTCGTCGTCGACTCCGCGGCGTGGGGCCGGCAGGAGCGCCGGCGGCCCGCATTCGTCGACACGCTGCAGACGGCGGTGGTGCAGCGGCTCGTGGTGCGCATCCGCTACGCCGGCTGGTCTCGCGCCGAGGCCGAGCACCTCGTCTCTCCGTGGGGACTCGTGGAGAAGAACGAGGTCTGGTATCTGATCGGCGGTGCCGAGGGCCGCGAAGGCGAGCGCACCTTCCGTGTCGACCGGATGCGTGGCGTCGAACTGACGGATGCCCCCGCCGTGCGCCCCGAGGGCTTCGATCTCGGGGCGGCGTGGGAGCGGGTGGTGGCCTCCGTGGAGGGCGAACGCGCTGCCGTGACGGCGATCGCTGTGGTGGAGTCGCCTTTGCTGTCGTATCTGCGTTCGCAGTTCGGACGGCACTGCGAGGTGCTCGAGCAGCTGCCCGACGGGCGCAGTCGTGTGCGCATCGCCGCGCCGACGGGCACGATGATCGCCCGGCAGCTGGCCGGCTGGGGAGCCTTCGCCGAGGTGCTCTCGCCGCCCTCGGTGCGGGAGGAGCTCGCGTCGATCGCCGAACAACTCGCCGCCCTCTACTCCTCCACAACATGAGCTCGGGTCACACGTGGAAACAGGGGGTACGGGCCGTCGGGGGTTCGGCATAAGCTCGGTTCGACGGCATCTACCGCCGGTGGCGAATGGAGAGACTGGGATGGCAATCAACGACGACGACATCACGACGGAGCCCGGTGAGGGTGGTGAAGGCACGGCCGACGGCGGCGCCAACCCCGGCGGTCACGACGGCGGGGCCGACGGCTCGGCGGCCGGCGGCGAGGGCACCGCAGACGGTGGAGCGAACGCCGACGGTCACGACGGTGGAGCCGACGGCTCGGCCGACGAGGGCGAGGGAACCGCAGACGGCGGCGCCAACCCCGGTGGCCACGACGGCGGGGCCGACGGCTCGGCGTGACGATCGAGATCGAGCGCGGGTCGGTCGCCCGACCCGCGCTCTCCCGGTGCATTTCGCTCGCGCCTGAAGATTTCGCGCGCGACTTCTGGGGGCGGCAGCCGCTGCTCTCTCCTGCGGGCACGCTTGCCACAGGTTTCGGAGACCTGTTCTCCGAGCGAGCGGTCGACGAGCTGATTTCGCAGCGCGGCGTTCGCACCCCCTTCATCCGCATGGCCCAAGAAGGATCGGTGCTCGCCACCTCGGCGTTCACCGCACCCGGCGGGTTCGGTGCCGAGGTCGGCGACCAGGTGAGCTCCGAGAAGGTGCTCGCCGAGTTCGCCGCCGGCGCCACGATCGTGCTGCAGGGGTTGCACCGCCTGTGGCCGTCGCTGATCGACTTCACCCGCCGCCTGGTCGACGACCTCGGGCATCCGGCGCAGGTCAACGCCTACGTCACACCCGCATCGTCGCGCGGGTTCGATCCGCATTACGACGTGCACGACGTGTTCGTGCTGCAGATCGCGGGTGAGAAGCACTGGCGCATCCATTCGCCCGTGCATCCCGATCCTCTGCGCGATCAGCCTTGGGGTGACCACCGCGACGCGGTCGCCCGCGAGGCGCAGAACCCTCCGGTCATCGACGCCGTGTTGCGGCCGGGCGATGCCCTCTACCTTCCCCGCGGCTGGCTGCACTCGGCCGAGGCCCTCGGCGGAACCTCGGTGCACCTCACCGTCGGGGTCTCGGCGTACACGCGCGCCGACGTCGTGCGCGCGCTCGTGTCGACGCTCGGCGAGGTCGCGGAGCTGCGCAGCTCGCTGCCGCTCGGAATCGACCTGTCCGATCCCGAGGCGCTCCGCCCGCTGGTCGACGAGACCGTCGCCGAACTCGTGCGGGCGTTGACGGCGATTCCGGATGCGCACGAGGTCGAGTCGAACGCTGAGGCTCCCGAAGGCTTCGGCCCCACCGATCCGGCAGCCACCCTCTCGCGCCGGCTCTCGGCCCGCTTCGCGGACGCCACCCGTGCCGAACCCGTTGCGCCGCTCGCGACCGTCGACGCCATCGCGGCGCTCGGTGCCGCGTCGACGGTGCGGTGGCGGGGCTCGCTCGCGGCTCGGATCGAGTCGTCGGGCGATCGCGTGCGCATCGTCACCCCGTCGAAGACCGTCGCGCTTCCGCGTGAGGCCGAGGCAGCCGTGCGGCGGTTGCATGCGGGCGGTTCGGGCGGTGCCGACGCGGCGCGCGACGGCTCGGTCGTCCTCGCCGACCTCCCCGGGCTCGACCTCGACGACGCGATCGTGGTGACGCGCCGCCTGCTCCGCGAGGGCATCCTGGTTCCGGTCGGATGACCGATACGGGGTGGCTCCCCTGCAGCGACCGGTCTCGGGAGCGCGACGACCCGCTCGCCGCCACGGGGTCGCGGGGGCTGCAGTGGTTCCTCGTCGAGGTCTCCGGGGCATGGGGCAACCGCGCCTTCCTCGACCCGCCGTTCGACGAGGAGCTCGGCCGCGCCCTGGTGACCCGCATCGAAGCGGCCGGGATGCGCCCGCTCGCCATCCGCCGCACCGGCCGTCGCCCGCCGCAGGACGCGTGGAAGTGGGCCGTCGTCGACTCCCGGCCCGGTCAGGAGAGCGTGCGCTGGGGCGAGGTCGCGGCGCCCGCCCACCTGCTCGACGTGCCGCTCGACGGGTCGACCGGAGTGGCATCCGATCGGCCCGTCTTCTGCGTCTGCGCCCACGCCCGCCACGACCAGTGCTGCGCGGTGCGCGGCCGTCAGGTCGTGACGCGACTGGCCGAGGCCTTCCCCGAGGAGACCTGGGAGTGCTCCCATCTCGGCGGCGACCGCTTCGCCGGCACCATGGTGCTGCTGCCGCACGGCCTCTACTACGGACGGGTCGACGACGGCGACGCGGCCGGCATCGCCGAGTCGTATCTCGACGGTCGCGTGCAGGAGAAGTTCTTCCGCGGCCGCAGCTCGCTCACGCATCCGGTGCAGGCGGCGCAGCACTTCGCCCGTCTCGAATTCGGCGACGACCGGATCGACGCTTACGCCCCGCTCGAGGAGCATTGGCACGACAGCGGCACCTGGACGGTGGTGTTGCGCGACGCACACACCGACACCGACACACACACCGGCACCGGCACCGGCACCGGCACCGGCACCGGCACCGACACCGACACCACCATCACCGTCGAACTGGCCGAGGCTCTCTCCGAACCCCTGCTCTCGACGTGCGCGGCCACCCGCCTGGGCCAGGTTCGCCAGTGGCGACTCGCCTCGATCTCTCGCTGAGCCGGCGAAGGCCGACGAAAGCCGGCGCGCGACCCCCTTTGTTGTCGCGACAAGAGACTTAGGATCAAGACATGGAGACCCCGCGCTGGCTGACCCCCGATCAGCTCCAGGCCTGGATCCGCTTCGAATCCGTGGTCGAACTGCTGCCGACGGTGCTCGATTCGCAGCTGCAGCACGACGCCCAGCTCACCCACTTCGAGTACCTCGTGCTCGCCAAACTCTCGGAAGCACCCGAACACGTGCTGCGCATGACGCACCTAGCGGCCACGACGAATTCGACCCTCCCACGCCTGTCGCACGTCGTGAGCCGCCTCGAATCGCGCGGCTACGTGGAACGCCTGCCCTGCCGCGAAGACCGCCGCGCCACCAATGCCCACCTCACCGACGACGGGTGGAGGAAGGTCGTGGCGACGGCCCCGGGCCACGTCGAGAACGTGCGCGCCCACGTCATCGATCTGCTGAACGACGAACAGATCGGTCAGCTCGACGACATCATGACGACGCTGCTCCAGAAGCTCGATCCGCAGAACTCGCTGCGCCGGCTGCCCTGAAGCGATGCGGGCAGACGTCTGCCCCGGCGGGTTGGGGCGCCGGGGCAGACGGTTCGGGGGCTGGGCGTGTCGGGAGAGAACGCCTAGCGCCGCGAGAAGAGGCGCGCGCGGTTGATGTAGACGAGCGCGCCGGCGACGGCGAGCACCACCACGATCGCGCCGATCCAGAGACCGACGGTCAGCGGCGAGACGGAATCAGCGGACGTGGAGGCGGAGGCACCCGCAGCGACGTCGGCCGAGTCCCCGGATGCGCCGCCCTGTTCGACGGGCGCGATGGTCTCGCCCGGCTCCACCGGGGGCGCCAGCTCGGCCACCGTGATGTCGACCGTGGTCGACGCCGAACTCGGAGCCGTGGTCGTGACGGTGACCGCCCACTGCCCGTCGGGCAGGAACGACTCGGGCGTGACCCAGATGCCCTCCCCTTCCGCCGACGAGACGAGTGCCACCGGGCCGACGCTCTCGCCCGAGGGTGAGACGGCGGTGGCCACCGGGTCGATGACCTCCGAGACCGGATGCCCGTCTTCCACGTAGGTGGCCGACACGATCAGACCGCCGGCGCCGTCGGGCGACACGGTGAGCTGGAACGGTCCGCCGTGGGCTTGGGCGGCCGGTGCCGCTCCGAATACGGCGGCGAGAGCGAGGAACAGCCCCAGCAGCACGGCGAGTGCCGAACGCCGAGGCGTGGTGATCGTGTGCATCGTTGCCTTTCAAGAAGATGCCGACCCGTCGGTTCGTGCCGCTCAGCGAGGCTGAAAGCGACACGAACCGACGGGTCGTGCGAGGTGGTGCGGGTGGTGCTACTCGGCGGAGCCGTTCGCGCGGCGGCGGTTCAGGAGGAGCAGTCCTCCCAGGCCTCCGACGAGCAGGATGATCGCCAGCGGTACCAGATTCTGCCAGCTGTCAGCACCGGTGTTGGCCAGGCCGCCGCCCGAGCCGGAGCCCGAACCGTTGCCGGCGCCGTTGCCGCCGCCACCTCCGGGGTTACCCGGTGTGGGGCCGCCCGGGTTGCCGGGGCCGGGGTCGACCGCCGCGGCGGTGACCGTGATGGCCAGGCTCCGCGCCAGCTCGACGTCGCCGATCCGGATCACCACGTGGTGCTCGCCCACCTCGAACCCGGCCGGAACCTGCAGCGCGTAGCTGAAGCCTCCGTCGGCATCCGTGGTGACCGTGCCGATCTGCAGCGGCTCGGAGTAGAGCCACACCGCGAGCTCGGTCTCCGGGGCGAACCCGGTTCCCGTCACGGTGATCAGCTCACCCTGCTTGACGTTCCGGTCGTCCACCACGACGGTGGGCGTCGGTTCGGGCTGCTCGGTCGCGGCGACCTCGACGGTGCCGGTGGCGCCGACGTTGCCGGCGACATCCACCGCCCGGAAGGTGACCGTCGACGCCTCGGTGCCTGCTACGGCCACCGGCGCGGTGTAACTGCGCCAGACGTCCGCGGCATCGCCGCTCAACCGGTACTCGACTCGGGCGACACCACTGGTGGCATCGGTTCCGGCCAGGGTGACGGTGCGCGACTCGGCGGAGCCGGTCGCGGCCGGCACCACGGTGTCGATCTTGACCAGTCGCTGCACGGTGGCCGAGTAGTGGCCCTCGCCGTCGGTGGCCCGCACCGAGACCGTGGTCTCGCCTTCGGCCGACAGCACCGTGGAGGCGCCGAGCGGGGCGAAGGTGGTGCCGTCGGTCGAGTACTCGACCGTGGCGGTGCCCTCGTCGTCGCTGGTCGTGCCGACGGCGGTCAGGGTGACCCCCGTCGTGTACCAGCCGCCCAGCCCGTTGGCGGTCGCCGGGTCGAGAGTGACCTCGACCGTGAGCGTCGGCTCCTCGGGGTCGACCGGCACAGCCGGAACCTCGAGGGTGCCTTCCGCCGACGGGTTGCCCGCGACATCCGTCACCTGGTAGTGCACCGTCTGGGCCGTGCCGTCCACCGCGACGGGCGCGGTGTAGTCGGTCCAGGCGCCGTCGCCGATGCGGTACTCGATCGCGTCGACGGTGCTGGTCGCATCCGTCGCCGTGATCGCGACCGTCCGCGCATCTCCGTCGACCGCGAGGTTCGCGGAGGCGGAAGGTGCGGTCGCGTCGATCTTGAACGAGACCGAACCGACCTCACTGGTCGAACCCGGGGCCGACGCACGGTATTGCACCGTGTGCGAACCATCGGTCGTGACCTGCACCGGATGCGTGTACTCGAGCCAGCCCGAACCGTCGAGGTTGTACTCGCGGTAGACCGTGCTCGTGCCACCGCCCTGGCTCTCCACCGTCACGGTGACGGCCTGGGTGTACCAGTTCGCCAGTCCGTTCGGGTCGGTCGGCGCGACGGTCGCGCTGACCGTGACGGGCTCCTCGGGCTCCTCGGCTTCGACCACGTGGAAGTAGTCGAAGACCGCGGTGTTCGAGACCTGGCCCTGGTTGGCGTTGCCGAGTGCGTACAGACCCACTCGGGCGCCGTCGAGGCCGGCGTTGGTCACCGTCTCGGTGATCTGCGTCCAGGTGGTGCCGTCGGTGCTCGACCAGCCGGTGAACACGTCACCCGACTTCGCCAGGCGGAGCCAGACGATGCCGTCGGCCGGTGCCGGAGCGTTCGGCTGCGGGTCCTGCACCGTGGCCCCGATCTCGCTCCGGATCTCGAGGTTGCGTGCGATCGCCGATCCGGCCGCGTTGGTGGCCAGGATGTCCAGCTTGACGTAGTTGTCGTCGTCGCCGTACGCGATCAGGCCGCCCTGCTGGTAGCTGCGATCGAGGTCGGATGCGTCGACCTTCGTCTCGATCACCCAGTCGTCGCCCTCGGGCTGGTTCTGCACCACGAAGTTCGGCACTCCGGTGTCGCCACCGTAGATGTCGTTCGGCGTGGTGTCGATCCGCAGTGCGCCATCGCTGACGCGGTAGCCCTCAGGCTGCTCGTTCACGACCTGCCAGCGGCAGCCGTCGAGCGCGCTGCCGTCGAACTCGTCGTTCGGCGTCGCGGCCACGGCGGTGTCATCCGGCGTGATCTGGAACCAGTCGAACTGGGCGTCGATCACGTCCATCGGCGAACCGCTGTTCGCGAAGGCGACCAGACCGATGCGCGGGTTGACGATGCCGGCCAGCGGCTTCGTCTCGCTCATCGCCGTGTAGGACGCACCGTCGGCCGAGTAGGAGGCGTTCAGGTTCGTTCCGTCACTGGTCATCCGCACGAAGAAGGTGTCGGGGAAGTCCACGCCCAGGTTCGCGGTGTTCGACGCCGCGACCTCGTTCGGGGTTCCCGCTTCTTCACGCACGTACTGGAAGATCCGCTGCGCGGCATCCGACGTGCCTGCTCGGCCCTGGAGCACGAACTTGGCGTAGTTGTCGTCGTCGCCGTACACGATCAGACCGGCCTGCTGGTATTGCACGCGGGCTTCGAAGGTCACCTTCGCGGTGGCCTGCCAAGCGCCCGAGGGCAGATCCTGCAGCGTGATGTTCGGAACGGTTCCCGCTCCGGCACCGTAGATGTCGGTCTTGGAGGCCGGGATCACCAGATGCCCGTCTTCGACTCGCGCGTCCTGGTTGGGCCGCACGATGCGGTTCCAGCGGCTCGTGTCGAGCGTGGTTCCGTCGAAGCCGTCGGAGCGACCGGCCAGGCACAGGTTCTCGCCTGCCACGTTCACCGTGATCGTCTGGCTCTTCTCGGTGTAGGAGCCCTGCTCGTCGTAGACCCGCACGCGCACCTCGTAGCTGCCCGGCTGGTCGTAGACGAACTGCTCCGCAGCGTCACCGTCGACGAAGCCGCCGCCGAGACCGGCATCCCAGCGGTAGCTGAGCGCGGTGCCCTCCGGATCGGTCGCGTCGACCGTGGCGTCGACGACGAGGGGCGCGGTGCCCGACTTCGGCGAAACGCCCAGCGTGACGGCCGGCGGCGAGTTGGAATCGACACCGTCACCACCCCAGGTCATGTAGTTGACGTTGGCTCCACCCTGGGTGAGCACGAAGTAGACCGTGCCCGTCTCGGTCGGCAATCCGCCATCGAACTCCACTGTGAAGTCCGAGTAGGTCTGCCAGTCGGGGCTGCCGTTCTTCAGGGTCGGCGTGAACGGGATGTTCCCGAGCAGCTGCCCGTCGACCGGGTCGTTCCAGCGCACCGCGATGTTCGCATCACCCGCGAAGCCCTTGGCCAGGCGCAGCGTGACGCTGTCCATGCCCTTCAGGTTGACGGGGTTGTACGACCACCAGTCACCGGTCTCGACGTTGCTGACGTTGCGTCCGCCACCGGCGCTGTCGCCCGTGGATTCGGTCTTCACGCCGTCATCCGCGCCACCGGTGCCGTTCACCCGACCGGTCTGGTCGAAGTACTCGGCCTCCATGTGGGTGGAGTTCAGCACCGTGGTGGCGTAGCCGGTCTGCGGCACGCCCACGGCGCCGCCGTCGTCGGTGTAGTTGGCGTTGACCACCCAGAACAGGTTCGCTTCGAGGCCGTGGCCGGCGTCGCGAGCTGTCGGGAAGCTCCCTTCACAACCGTGGATCTCTCCGAAGTCGTGGTTGTGGGAGTCGTGGCCGAGAGCCGGGATGAGCTTCACGTTCTCGCAGTCGATCGGTGCGTTCGCATCCGGGTCGGTGACCGTCACCTTGTAGGAGACGTCGTCTCCCCAGGTGAAGAATCCGCCGTTCTCCGGGAACTCGATCGAGACCTGCGGGGTCGCGTTGCCCACCACGATGCGCACGTTGGCGATCGCGGTCTTGCCGTCTTCATCCGTCGCGGTCAGGCGGGCGGTGTAGTCGCCGTTCTGGGCGTAGGTGTGGGCGGGGTCGGGCTCGGTGGTGGTCGGCGATCCGTCTCCGAAGTCCCACTCGATGGTGAACGGCTTGGAGATCGGGTGACGCGTGCCCTCAGACGAGAACTGCACGTCGAGCGAAGGTCCGGGGCCGTTCGTCACATCAGCGGATGCGCGGGCGATCGGTGAGGGATTGGCCTGCACGTAGTCCACGCGGTAGACACCGGAGTTCGCCGTGTTGCCGCCGAAGTCCGATCCCCAGTCGATGATGTAGAGCGCGCCGTCGGGGCCGAACTCGAAGTCCATCGACTTGCTGAAGCCCTTCGACGGGTCGAAGATGTCGGGCAGGATGCGGTTGATGTCCTGGATCTTCGAGTGGCGACCCACGGTGTCGGAGGTGTCTTCGTTCAGCTGGAACGAGAACATCCGCCCCGAGTTCCACTCGGCGAAGAGGGCCTTGCCGTCCCAGTACTCCGGCCACTTGGTCTCGGACGGGTTGGAGGCGTCGTACTGGTACACCGGTCCGCCCATGGGCGCGCCGCTGTTGCCGATCTCCTGGTAGATGGCGGTGGTGCCGTTCTCGGTCCACCACTCCGGCACGATCACCGGCGGAAGAGTCGTGAGGCCCGTGTTGTTCGGGCTGTTGTTCACGACCGCGGCCGGGTTGAACGCGGGGCCGGAGGCCTGGGTGCTGAAGTTGTAGTCGTTGTAGCACTTGATGCCCACGCAGAACGGCCAGCCGTAGTTGCCGGGCTGCTTCACGATGTTCCACTCGACGGTGCCGCCGGGGCCGCGATTGGCGTTGGCGGAGCCGGCGTCGGGACCGTAGTCGGCCACGAGCAGGTTGTTCGTGTAGGGGTCGAGACCGATGCGGAACGGGTTGCGGAAGCCCATGGCGTAGATCTCGGGCCGGGTCTTGCCGGCCGAGTCGTCGGCCTCCGGGAAGAGGTTGCCCTCGGGCACCGTGTAGCTGCCCTCGTCGGTCGGCGTGATCCGCAGGATCTTGCCGCGCAGGTCGTTGGAGTTGCCGGCGCTCCGTGAAGCGTCGTAGTCCTGACGACCGGCCCGCTCGTCGATCGGCGCGTAGCCGTCGGACTCGAAGGGGTTGGTGTTGTCACCGAGCGCGAGCACGAGGTTGCCGTCGTTGTCGAACAGCATGTCGCCGCCCGCGTGGCAGCAGGTGTTGCGCTGCGTGGTGACCTTCAGTACGGCCTTCTGGCTGGCCGGGTCGAAGGTCTTGGCCGCCGGGTCGTAGGTGTAGCGCGAGATGCGGTTGTGCGGTCCGTCGGAGCCCACGTCAGACGGAGCCCAGTAGACGTACACCCAGTTGTTGGTGTCGAAGTCGGGGTCGAGCGCGATGCCGAGCAGGCCGTCTTCGTTCGCCTGCGTCACCGGGAGGGTGAGGGCGGTCGAGGTCTGGAGCGACACCGGGTCGATGCGCTGCACGCGGCCGTTGCGCTCGGCGTAGAAGACCGTCGAGTCGCTCGCGATGTCCATGGCCATCGGGTTGCCGGTGTCGGTGTCGAGCGGAACGAGCTCGTAGCTGTCGCTCTGCGTGGCGCTGCAGTCGGCGTTCTCCGCGCCGGCAGCGGTCTTGATGCCGCCGAGCAGGTGCGAGAGGAAGGCGGGGTCGCTGTAGGAGGCATCCGTGTGGCCACCACCGGTGTACCAGGAGCGCCCGCCGTCGTAGTTCTGGCACCAGGCGGTGGGGTGGTCGATGCCCATCGTGCCGCCGGTGTACGACTTCTCGTCGAGCGACGCCAGAACGTGCACGTTGGTGCGGGGGTTGGTGCGGAAGTTGTACCACTCGTCGAAGCGCGTCCAGCTGTCACCGAGGTGCTCGGTGCTGGGGTGCGCGTGGTCTTCGACCTTCACCGTGGCGTTCTGCTCGGCCGGGTGACCGCTGAAGTACGCACCGACGAGCTCGCCGTACCACGCCCAGTCGTACTCGGTGTCGGATGCGGCGTGCACGCCCGCGTAGCCGCCACCGTTCTCGATGTAGTCCTCGAAGGCGCCCTGCTGCTCGGCGCTCAGCACGTCACCGGTGGTCGAGAGCCAGATGACCAGGTCGTACTGCGCGAGGTTCTCCTCGGTGAACGACGCGCCGTCTTCGGTCGTGTCGACCGCGAAGTTGTTCTCCTGACCCAGCTTCTGGATCGCCGCGATACCCGCGGGGATCGAGCCGTGCCGGAATCCGGCGGTCTTCGAGAAGACGAGCGCCTTGAAGTCGGGCTCGACTGCGGCCGGCGCCGCCTGCGGCGCTCCGGTAACCGTCGTGGTCGACGCGGATGCCGCGCCGGCGGTGGCCAGGACGCCGGTGGCGACCATGGCGAGTGCCGCAAGTGACGCGACGAGTCGCGACCTCACGGAGCGATGTGGTTGGACAGCTCTGTTCAACGTGGTAGCACCCCTCGATACCTGGCGCGCCTGAGCGACGCGCAACTTCTGTGATCCTAGGGAGGCTTTTGTTGCGAGTCAAGATTAATAGCGAAGGCCGCTAAGACGCGGCAATCCGGAGCCCGGATGCTCGAAGCACCCGATTAGAAGAACAGCGTAGATAAACCCAGATCAACAGCTGTTTTGGACACTCTTTCCAGCCACAGCTGTCGAATTACGACGTGAGAGCGCCGGCCGGATCGGCGAGCAACGGAGCGAACGCCAGCTGGGCGGCACCGACCACCAGGAGGTCTCGGCCGAGCGACGATCGCGTGATGCGAGCGGTCTCCCCCGATCCGAGCATCGCCGAACGGGCCACGGCGCCCTGGAGCCTCTCCGGCGCCGACTCGTACAGCGATCCGAGGAATCCGCCCAGCACGATCAGCTCGGGATTGAACAGGTTCACCGCGTTGCGGATGGTGATCGAGAGGAAGTCGAGCTGCCGGTGCACGAGCGCCACCAGCTCGGGATCGGCGCCGGCCGGATCGGCAAGCCGCTCCCGCAGCACCTCGTCGAGCTCTTCGACCCGATTCGCGGGCAGCCCCAGCGCATCGAGCAGCTGCTGGCGCTTCACCTCGGTCTCGAGGCAGCCGTAAGCGCCGCAGTGGCAGAGCGTGCCATTGCTGTTCACCAGGGTGTGACCGAGCTCGCCGGCGTAGCCGCTCTCGCCGGTGAGCAGAGTGCCGTTGTTCACCACGCCGCCACCGATGCCGCTCGCACCGCCGTTGAGGTAGACCAGATTGCGCACGCCGCGGCCCGATCCGAAGATGCTCTCCCCGAGCGCCCCCACTGCGGCGTCGTTCGCCGCATGCACCGGCAGCCGCAGCGACTGCTCGAGCATCTCCGAGAGCGGCGCATGGTGCCAGCCCAGGTGCGGCGCGAGGTTCACGAGGCCGTCGCCGGCGCGCACGAGTCCCGGAACGGCGAGTCCGACTCCGACGGTCTTGTAGTTCGTTTCCAGTTCATCGCGCATGCCGGCCACCACGGCCGAGACGATGTTCACGACCTCCTCGACCGAGGGCACGCGAACCGTGTCGTAGCGGATGCGCTTGATCACCTGGCCGCCGAGCGCCACGAGACCGATGGTCACAGCGTCGAGCTCCGGATTGACCGCGAGCGCGACGGTGCGCCGACCCGGCTTGATCATGAGGCTCGGGCGGCCGACCTGATTCGTGGTGTCGGGCTCGGTCTCGTCGACCAGCTGCAGGCTCACCAATTCCCCGACGAGGGCACCGATAGTGGAACGATTCAACCCGGTGTCCCTCGTGAGTTGCGCTCGCGTCACCGCCCCGGTGGTGTGCACCAGATTGAGCACGGCGGAGAGGTTGTTGCGTCGAACGTCGTCGAGGTTGTTTCCGCGCGCTCCCGATCGCACCGGGAGTTTCGCCCTGTCGCTCACGACCATCGCGCACCGCCTTCGCCCCGGGATTCCGGAGGAGATCGAAACCACCTCGTCGGCCAAGGCAGGAACTCGATATTATCAGCGTCGAGACAACAAATTAGCGCCGTGAGCATGCGGGTCGCAGGTTCACATCTCACGCATTGCACACGTGCAGCCGTCTCTCAGCTCGGCGTTCGGCGGCGCCGCCGCCGGCGACTCAGCGCGCGGCCCCCCGGGCGACTTCGGGCGCGGCCGAGCGCAACGCCCCGGCCGGGTCGGAGAGCAACCCCGAGAAGGCGAGCTCCGCGGCGCCGATCATGAGCAGATTCGAGCCGAGCTCGGCGGTGATGATCGACACCGAACGGGCGGTGGCCTGCAATCCGTCCTCACGCACGCGCTCGGTGAGGCGCCCGGGCGCCAGGGAGTGCAGGGTGGCGAGAAAGCCACCGAGCACGATCTGTTCGGGATTCAGCACGTTCACGGCGTTGCGGAGGGCGATCGCGAGCACGTCGATCTGCCGGAGCACCTCGGCCTCCACCGCCGGGTCGTCCGATGCGGCTAGCGCCCGCTCCAGATCGTCGCTGTCGCCGCCGGCCAGGCCCACCACGTCGAGGAGCCGCTGCCGCGAGACTTCCGTCTCCAGGCATCCGATCGCCCCGCAATGGCAGAGCCCACCGGACGAGTTCACCAGAGTGTGCCCGAGTTCGCCGGCGTACCCGTCGGTGCCGGTCAGCAGCACGCCGCCCGTCACCACTCCCCCTCCGATGCCGGAGGAGCCTCCGTTGACGTAGAGCAGATCCATCGACCCGTGCCCGGCGCCGAAGATGATCTCTCCTCCCGCACCGAGCGAGGCGTCGTTCGCCGCCCAGACCGGATATCCGGTGGCCGTCGCCACCATCTCGGCGATCGGCTCGCCCTGCCAGCCGAGGTGAGGCGCATAGGTGACCACGCCGTCTTCGGCGCGCACGAGCCCGGGCACGGCGATGCCGATGCCCACGATCCGGTAGGTCGCGTCGAGTTCGCCGCGCATCCCCTCGATCACGGCGGCAGCGATGTTCGCCACCTCCTGCGCCGTGGGAACGTGCTCGGTGGGGTACCGGATGCGTTTCAGCACCCGCCCACCGAGCCCCACCAGGCCGATGGTGATGGCGTCGATCTCGGGATTGATCGCCAGCGCCGCCGTCGACGGGTTGGCGTGCACCTGCGGGCTCGGCCGACCCACGTTGGTGCTGGTGCCGGGTGAGGATTCGTAGAGCAGCTCGAGGTCGCCGAGCTGCGCGGTGAGGGTGGCGACCGTCGAGCGGTTCAGCCCCGTCACCCGGGCGAGCTCCGCCCGGGTGAGGGTTCCGCGATGGTGCACGAGCGACAGGATGAGCGACAGGTTGGTGCGCCTGGTCTGGTCGTTGGTGGTGGCCGTCGACGCCGATCCGAAGATCGGGGGCTCTGTCACTGACATCCCTCTGCTCTAACGGGTGCTGAAAGCGGCGTCGAAGGCCGCGGTGGGGGCGTCGAAGGCCAGGCGCTTCACGAACTCCAGCGCTTCGGGTGCGCCGACCAGCCGATCCATGCCGGCGTCTTCCCACTCGACCGAGATCGGCCCGTCGTAGCCGATGGCGTTCAGGGCGCGGAAGCTCTTCTCCCACGGCACGTCACCGTGGCCCGTGGAGACGAAGTCCCAGCCGCGACGCAGATCCGCCCAGGCCAGGTGGGAGCTCAGGCGCCCGTTCCGCCCGTTGCCGGTGTTCATCTTCACGTCCTTGCAGTCGACGTGGTAGATGAGGTCCTGGAACTCCAGGATGAAGGCCACCGGGTCGAGCTCTTGCCAGACGAAGTGGCTCGGGTCCCAGTTCAGGCCGAACGCGGGGCGGTGGCCGATCGCATCCAGGGTGCGCACCGTGGTCCAGTAGTCGTAGGCGATCTCGCTCGGGTGCACCTCGTGGGCGAACCGCACCCCCACCTCGTCGAAGACGTCGAGGATCGGGTTCCAGCGGTCGGCGAAGTCCTGGTAGCCGGCGTCGACGAGCTCCTGCGACACGGGCGGGAACATCGCGACGTACTTCCAGATGGCCGAGCCGGTGAAACCGACGACGGTCTTCACACCGAGTGCCGCGGCCAGACGAGCGGTGTTCTTCATCTCCTCGGCGGCGCGCTGGCGCACACCCTCCGGGTCGCCGTCGCCCCACACCACGTCGGGCAGGATGTCGCGGTGCCGCTGATCGATCGGGTCGTCGCAGACGGCCTGACCTTTCAAGTGGTTGGAGATCGCGTAGACCTTCAGCCCGTACTTCTCGAGCAAGGCCAGCTTGCCCTCGACGTAGCCCGGCTCATCCCAGCGCCACGGATCGAGGTGGTCGCCCCAGCAGGCGATCTCCAGTCCGTCGTAGCCCCAGCCGGAGGCGAGCCGTGCAACCTCCTCGAAAGGCAGGTCGGCCCACTGGCCGGTGAAGAGGGTGATCGGTCGTGCCATGTGTTTTCTCCTCTTATACGTGTGATGGGGTGTCAGGTCAGACCGCGGTCCAGGCGCTGCCGTTGCCCGAGCTGGTCTCGACGGCCTGGAGAACGCGTTGCACCTGCAGCCCGTCGGCGAACGACGGACGGGGCTGCTCCCCCGCCACGATCGCTTCGACGAAGTCGCGCGACTGGTGCGAGAAGCCGTGTTCGTAACCGAGCATGTGCCCGGCGGGCCACCAGGCGCCGACATACGGATGCTCCGGCTCGGTCACCAGGATCTTCGTGAATCCCTGCGTGGTGGCGTCGGCCGTGCCGTCGAAGAACTGGAGGGCGTTCAAGTCTTCGAGGTCGAAGGCGATGGCACCCGTCGATCCGGAGACCTCGATGCGCAACGCGTTCTTGCGGCCGGTCGCAAAGCGGGTTGCCTCGAAACTCCCGAGAACGCCGTCGTCGAACCGCCCGGTGAAGAGGGCGACGTCGTCGACGGTGACCTGCCCGCGCTGATCGGAGGCGGTGCCGGAGAGGCCGCGCGCATCCGCCAGCAGGGGGCGCTCGGAGACCAGGGTCTCGAGAATGCCGGAGATCGACTCCAGGCGGTGCCCGGTGATGAACTGGGCGAGGTCGATGGCGTGGGCCCCGATGTCGCCGAGCGAGCCGGAGCCGGCAAGAGCCTTGTCGAGCCGCCAGGTCATGGGCGCTTCGGCGTCGCTCAGCCAGTCTTGGAGATATTGCGCGCGCACCTGGCGCACCGTGCCGATGCGCCCGGCGGCCACGAGGTCGCGGGCGAAGGTGGCGGCGGGCACCCTGCGGTAGGTGAAACCGACCATGGCGCGCACACCGTTGCGGGCGGCGCGTTCGGCCGCCTCGGTCATCGCCTCGGCCTCGGCCACGGAGTTGGCGAGCGGCTTCTCGCAGAGCACGTGCTTGCCGGCCTCGAGGGCGGCGATGGCGATCTCGGCGTGCGAGTCGCCGGGGGTGACGATGTCGACGATGTCGATGTCGTCGCGCGAGATGGTCTCGCGCCAGTCGGTCGACGTCTCGGCCCAGCCCCAGTTCTCGGCTGCGGCAGCGGTGCGATCCGCATCCCGCCCCACCAGCACGGTCATTTCAGGGGTGGCGCCGAGGTCGAAGAAGCGGGGGGCCACTCGCCAGCCTTGGGAGTGGGCGGCTCCCATGAATCCATAGCCCACCATGGCCACCCGGAGTGGTGCCGTTGTCGTCACTGTCTGTCGCTTCCTCTAGCGGTGGTCGGGAGAGAGGGAGGGCCGGAACGGCCGCGCGTGCAGTGCGCGGCCGCTCCGGCCCGGTGTCGCTTACGACTCGAACGCGCTCGGGAGGTAGACCTCGACGTTCTCCTTCGTGACGACGGGTGCGTAGAGCTGGATCTTGCGCGGCACGGCCGACTCGACCAGGTCGCTCATGCCCTTGCCCTGCACGATCAGGCGAGCGAGGCTGATGCCGTCGGCTGCCTGGGTCGACGGGTAGATGACCGTGGCCTTCAGCACCGTGTTGTCGGCCTGGATGTCGCGCATCACGTTCGCCGAACCGGCGCCACCGACCATGAAGAACTCGTCGCGGCCCGCAGCGTCGATCGCGGCGAGCACGCCGACACCCTGGTCGTCGTCGTGGTTCCAGATGGCGTCGATCTTCGGTGCGGAGGCGAGCAGCTGCGAGGCGGCCGCTTCACCACCCTGCACGGTGAAGTCCGCGGCGACGCGGTTCGAGACCTCGAGGCCGCAGTCGTCGAGTGCGTCGGCGAAGCCCTGGCTGCGGTCCTGCGTGAGCGGGAGGCTGTCGATGCCGGCGATCTCGGCCACGACGGCGTCGTCGGTGCCCTCGAGCTGCTCGCAGATGTAGGTTCCTGCGCTCACGCCCATGCCGTAGTTGTCACCGAGGATGGTGGTGCGGGCGGCGAAGGTGCTCGAGAATTCGCGGTCGACGTTGATGACCGGGATGCCGGCCTCCATCGCCTTGATCGCGACATCCGTCAGCGCGGCGCCGTCGGTCGGCAGCAGCACGATCGCGTCGACCTTGTCGTTGATGAAGGTCTCCACCTGGCTGATCTGCAGGTTGGCGTCGTTCGTGCCTTCGGCCACGACCAGGTCGACGTCGTCGTACTTCTCGGCCTCGGCCATCGCGGCGGTGTTGATGGCGCCGAGCCAGCCGTGGTCGGCAGCGGGGCCGGAGAAGCCGATGGTGATCGACTCACCGCTGGCCGCGTTGTCTTCGACCGTGTTCTCTTCGACTGCGGAGTCGTTCGCGGTCGTCGAACCCCCCGAGGTGCAACCGGTCATCAGCGCGACTGCCGCGAGTGATGCTCCGGATGCGAGCAGCAAGCGGCTGCGCAGCGAGCGTGGTGCAAGCATGTGTTCCTCCTTGGTAGTGATTGCAGGTATCTGCTCGTCGACATGGAGGTCCAACGGTGCCTCCGTCCACATTGACGTTTCATGCAACATAACAGACATGACGGCGTTTGTCCCTCGTTCTTTTTGTCTCGATCTGGTGAATATTGTTCGTAGACGGCAGGCAGCAACAAAGGCGGAAACTCAAGGATTATCAAGTAGTTCCGGCATGAAACAACTTCAGAACAGTCCACGATCGGCTATTTAGATGCAGGCCTGTAACAATTCTGCTAACTTGCGATCATGATCACTGTCGACCAGGGAGTACCACTGCTCAAAGTGCGAGGACTGACAAAATCCTTCGCCGGCGTGCAAGCGCTGAAAGGGGTGGATCTCGAAATCCTCCCGGGCGAGGTGCACTGCGTGCTGGGCCAGAACGGCGCCGGCAAGTCAACGCTCATCAAGACCCTTTCCGGGGTCAACCAGCCCGACGAGGGCGAGATCGTGTGGCAGGGCGAAACGGTGACCATCGCCGATCCCGTCGCCGCCCTCGGCCTCGGCATCGCCACGATGTACCAGGAACTCGACGTGGTCGACGGCCTGACCGTGGCCGAGAACATCTTCCTCGGCCACGAGTTCGCCCGCGGCGGGGTCACCGAGCGCCGCAAGACCAGCCGTCGTGCGCACGAGATCATGACGAGGCTCGGCCACGGCAACATCTCCTCCAACCGAGAGGTCGGATCGCTCTCCGCGGCCAACAAGCAGATCGTGAGCATGGCGCGCGCGCTCAGCCACGACACGAAGCTCATCATCATGGACGAGCCCTCCGCCGTGCTCGACTCCGAAGAGGTGAAGAACCTCTTCCGCGTGGTGCGCGAGCTCACGGCCGACGGCATCGCCGTGATCTACATCTCGCACCGCCTCGAAGAGATCCGCGAGATCGGCGACCGCATCACCGTCATCAAAGACGGCAAGACCATGGCCACCAACCTGGCTGTGGCCGACACCCCCACGCAAGATCTCATCCGCTTGATGACCGGTCGCACCGTGGAGAACGTCTTCCCTCCGGCCGTTCCCTTCGCCGCCGACGCCCCGGTGCTGCTGTCGGTGAAAGACCTCAGCATCAAGGGCGTGTTCGAAGACGTGAGCTTCGATGTGCGCGCCGGCGAGATCGTCGGACTGGCCGGATTGGTCGGATCGGGTCGATCCGAGATCATCGAGACCATCTACGGGGCCCGAAAGCCCAGCTCCGGAACCATCGAGGTCGACGGCAAGAAGATCGACGCGGGGTCGGTGCGTGCCGGGGTGCACGCCGGCATGGGCCTCTCGCCCGAGGAGCGCAAGAGCCAGGGCCTCATCCTCGACGAGCCGGTCTACCGCAACGTCACCCTCGCGAGCTTCACCCGCTGGGCCAAAGCGGGCTTCCTCAACGAACGCGCCGAGCGCCAGGTCGCCCGCAAGCAGCTCGAGGCGCTCGAGCTGCGGCCCGCCGATCCCGACCGCCCGGCCCGCACCCTCTCCGGCGGAAACCAGCAGAAGATCCTCCTGGCCCGCTGGCTCGTGCACGGCACCCGCGTGCTGCTGCTCGACGAACCGACCCGCGGCGTCGACGTCGGCGCCCGGGCCGAGATCTACACCCTGATCCGCCGGCTCGCCGCCGAAGGCACAGCGATCGTCGTCATCTCCAGCGAGATCGAAGAGGTTCTCGGTCTCTCCGACCGCGTCCTGGTCGTCGCCGAAGGACGAATCATCCACACCACCACCGCGAGCGACATCGACGAGCACGGCGTGCTCGATCTGGTCATGAAAGGAAGTGCCGCGTGAGCGAGCAGAATTCGCCGGTCGCCCCCGCCCTGGCGGGCGAGGGCCACATCTCGGGCGGCATCCCGCCGCAGAACGAAAAGCGGAGCGTGCTGAACCGCGTGCTCGGTGGCTCCGCCGGGCGCAGCATCGGTCTGATCATCGCGCTCCTGGCGCTGTTCCTGGTGGGCACCATCACAGCCGGTGACCGCTTCGCGAACTTCGAGAACGTGCTCACGATCATCCGTTTCGCCTCGATCATCGGGGTGATCAGCATCGGCATGACCTTCGTGATCACCGCCGGTGGCATCGACCTCTCGGTCGGTTCGGTGATGGGCCTCGCGAGCGTCGTGGCCACCCTCTCCTGGGTTCAGGACTTCGCCGATTCCACGAACTGGATCGTCATGGTCGTGATCGCCCTCGCGGTCGGCGCCGGGGCGGGGTTGATCAACGGCATCGTGATCGCCTACGGCAACGTGGTGGCGTTCATCGCCACACTCGCCATGCTCGTCGCCGCCCGTGGTCTCGCGGAGGTGCTCGCCAACCGCACCACGCAGATCGTGCGGCAGCAGGGCTTCCTCGACTTCTTCCGCGGCGACATCCTGGGGGTGTCGATCCTGATCTGGATCTTCGCCATCGTCGTGGCCGCCGGCTGGTTCCTCTTGAACCGCACCACCTTCGGCCGTCGCACGGTCGCCATCGGCGGCAACCTCGAGGCGGCGCGTCTGGCCGGCATCAAGGTGAAGCGCCACATGATGTACCTCTACGTGCTCTCGGGCCTCACCGCCGGTATCGCCGGCGTCATGATGCTCGCCCGCACGACGGCGGGCACCTCGACCCACGGCACGCTCTACGAGCTCGATGCCATCGCCGCGGTCGTGGTCGGTGGAACGCTGCTCATCGGAGGCCGCGGAACGATCATGGGCACCGTGCTCGGCGTGCTCATCTTCTCGACGCTCACCAACGTGTTCACCCAGAACAACCTCTCCACCTCGGTTCAGGCCATCGCGAAGGGCGTCATCATCGTCATCGCTGTTCTGCTCCAGCAGCGCTTCGCGAACCGCGCCGCCCGCAAATAGCCACCACCTCCTCTCCGCCTCTCGGCTCCATTTCAGAACAGAAAGCCCACCATGACACTCACTCCCACGCGCGACGACAAGTTCTCCTTCGGTCTGTGGACCCTCGGCTGGAACGCGCAGGACCAGTTCGGCGGCCCCACCCGGCCCCACCTCGACACCGTCGAGGCCGTTGAAGGACTCGCTGAGCGCGGAGTGTGGGGCATCACCTTCCACGACGACGACATCTTTCCGTTCGAGTCGACGGATGCCGAGCGCCAGCACGAGATCGACCGCCTGAAGAAGGTCACGGCCGACACCGGCATCGTGGTGGAGATGGTGACCACCAACCTCTTCTCGCACCCCGTGTTCAAAGACGGCGGCTTCACCTCGAACGACCGGGCCGTGCGCCGCTTCGCGCTGCGCAAGGTGCTGCGCAACATCGACCTCGCCGCCGAGCTCGGCGCCACCACCTTCGTGATGTGGGGCGGCCGCGAGGGCAGCGAGTACGACGCGGCCAAAGACATCCGGGGCGCACTGGAGCGCTACCGCGAGGCCGTGAACCTGCTCGGCGACTACGTGGTGGAGAAGGGCTACGGGCTGAAGTTCGCCATCGAGCCGAAGCCGAACGAGCCCCGCGGCGACATCCTGCTGCCCACGGTCGGTCACGCGCTCGCCTTCATCGAGACGCTCGAGCGCCCCGAGCTCGTCGGCCTGAACCCGGAGACCGGGCACGAGCAGATGGCGGGGCTCAACTTCACCCACGGCATCGCGCAGGCGCTCGACGCCGGCAAGCTCTTCCACATCGACCTCAACGGGCAGCGCGGCGTGAAGTTCGACCAGGATCTGGTGTTCGGCCACGGCGACGTGCAGAATGCGTTCTCGCTCGTCGACCTGCTGGAGAACGGCGGCCCCGGCGGCACGCCCGCCTACGACGGCCCGCGTCACTTCGACTACAAGCCCTCACGCACCGAAGACTTCACCGGCGTGTGGGAGTCGGTGTCGGCGAACATGCAGATGTACCTGCTGCTCAAGGAGCGGGCTGCCGCGTTCCGCGCCGACCCCGAAGTGCAGGAGGCGCTGGCCGCCTCGAAGGTCGACGAGGTCAACACCCCGACGCTCAGCGCCGGTGAGGGTTACGACGCCCTCATCGCCGATCGCTCGTCGTATGAGGACTTCGACACCGCCGCGTACTTCGGTGGCAAGGGCTTCGGCTTCGTGCGGCTGCAGCAGCTCGCCATGGAGCACATGCTCGGCGCGCGCTGACCTCAGCCTCCTCCTCCGGCTCCTCGCGAGTCGCCAAAATCCGCCCTTTCCCGGCTCGGGAGGGGCGGATTTTGGCGTCTCGCGAGGAAGGGGTGGGCGTTCAGGTACTCGTCGCCTGCGATTCACCTTGCGTTCGCCCGACACGGCCAGCGTGGGGATGTGCTGAACAGACTCCCGCGCCCGCTCGCCCTCGTAGCCGCCTCAGCCCTCGTGCTGACCGGCCTCTTCGCCGTTCCGGCCGCCGCCCAGGCCGCCGACGGTGCCCCCTCCGACGCCGCCGCCTCGGCCCTGAAGATCAATGAGATCGAGACCGACGGCAAGCCCGACTGGGCCGAACTCATCAACACGGGCACGCAGCCTCTCGACGCCTCCGGCTCCGTGCTGACGGGTCGCGAGAACGGCGTCGCCCTCACGCTGCCGAGCGGCACCGTCATCGCGCCCGGTGCCGTCTACGTCGCCGAGAGCGACGACTTCAAGCTCAAGAAGGGCGACGAGCTGAGCCTCTTCGCAGCCGACGGCACGACGCTGCTCGACTCCTACGAGTGGGGCGACTTCCACCTCCACACCTACGGCCGCGTTCCGAACGGCACCGGCGACTTCGTGGAGCAGGCGACGCCCTCTCAGGGCGCACTCAACCCCGAGTCGACCGATCCCGCCGAGCCGGGCGATGACACCGGCTGGGAATCGATCAAGCTCAACGAGGTGACCTCCGCCAACGACGACCCGACCCACGACGGCTACGAGCTGGTGAACACGGGCGACACGGATGTCGACGTCGCGGCCTGGAAGCAGGCCGACAGCAGCAGCAACCCGGCCCCGCTCGACGCCCCGAACGGCACCGTGGTGCCCGCGCACGGCTACCTCGTGCTGCTCTCGAACCAGGGCCTCAGCTCCGACGGCGACTCGGTGAAGCTCTACCGCGCCGACGGTTCCACCATCGTCGACATCGCCAGCTGGGGGCCGAACGACGCGCAGCCGGGATCGTGGTCGCGCTGCGGCGACGCCACAGGCGCCTTCGTTCACACCGCAGCCGCGAGCTGGGGTGTCTCGAACGCCGACGCGTGCGCCGGCACGATCATCCCGCCGAGCGACCCGGGCAACGGCGGCGAGGCCGACTGCCAGACCGAGGCGGCATCCGGCAGCGGACCGGCGATCACCGGCGGCATCGCCTGGCCCGGCAGCCAGGACTGGAAGGTCTCCGACAACGAGTGCCAGTTCGTGACCCCGATCTCCGGGCAGGACGTCTCGGGCCTCGACATCGACCCGAGCGACCCCGATGTGATGTGGGCCACGAAGAACAAGAGCTCCGTCTACCGCCTCGTGAAGAGCGGTGACCTCTGGGTTCCCGACACGGCCAACGGCTGGGGTTCTGGCAAGGCCATCGTGTTCCCGAACGGGGGCGGCCAGCCCGACTCCGAGGGCATCACGGTGGGCCCCGACGGATTCCTCTACGTCACCACCGAGCGCGACAACGCCGCGAGCGGCGTGCCGCTCGAGAGCGTGCTGCGCTACGACCCGAACGCCGCCGGAGCAACCCTTCAGCCGACCACGCAGTGGGTGCTCACCGCCGACCTCGCCGACGCCATCGACCCGGTGAAGGCCGACTCGAACCTCGGATTCGAGGGCATCACCTGGGTGCCGGACTCCTACCTCACCGAGAACGCCTTCGTCGACCAGAGCACGGATGCGGCCTACGACCCGGCCGACTACCCCGGCCACGGCACCGGCCTGTTCTTCACCGCGCTGGAGAAGAACGGTCACCTCTACGCCTACGCACTGAACAGCGACGGTTCGTTCCACCGGGTCGCGTCGATCGACACCGGTCTGCCGATGATCCAGGACACGCAGTGGGACCCGGATGCGCAGCGCGTGTGGGCCGTCGCCGACAACACCTCGGCCGGCTCGAGCACCCTGCTCAAGATCGACGCCGACGGCGCCTTCGCGGTCGACCGCGTCTACGACCGCCCCACCGGCCTGCCCGACTACAACCTCGAGGGCTTCGCCATCGCGCCGAACTCGACCTGTGTCGACGGCGTCAAGGAGGTCATCCGGTCGGACGACGGCAACAACGGCGGTCACTCGCTGTGGTCGGGCACGATCTCGTGCGACCTCGCCCTCGGGCCGCAGGGCCCCAACCCGCCGGCCGAGGGCGACCCGACCGTGACCGCGACCCCGTCGACGGTGAAGGCCGGTGGCACGACCACCATCGAGGCGAAGGGGCTCGTCGCAGGAACGCGGTACGCCGTGGTACTCCACTCCGACCCCGTGACACTGGGCAGCGTGGTTGCGGATGCCGAAGGCACGCTGACCCTGGAAGACGTCGTGATCCCCGCGGCCACGGTCGTGGGAGCGCACACCATCACGGTCGCCGCCTCGTCCGACCCCGCAACGGTGATCGCCAGCGCGCAGCTCACGGTGACCGCCGCGGCGTCGACGACGGGGCCCGCAAGCACCGGTGGCACCACCGGCACCGCAGCCCTGGCCTCCACGGGCGCCGAACCGCTCCCCTGGGTGGCGGTCAGCTCGGTGCTCCTGCTGCTCGGCGCGGGCCTCGTGCTGATGCGCCGGCGCACCCGTCGCGAAAACGCCTGACCCGCACCGCAACCACATCGCGGCCCTCTCGCTCTGCGAGCAGGGCCGCGATGTCGTTCGTCAGTGCTGAGGCGGCTGGGCGTCGAGCTCTGCGTAACCGGCGGTCAGGGCCGAGCGGAGAAAGCCCTCCGGCCACAGCGTGAGAGGCCCCGCTGGAAGGTCGACCTCGCCGACCGGGATGCGCTCGGCATGGGCGGCACGCACGAATTCGGCGACGCCGCGCAGGTGGTCCGCCTGCCGCACCACGAAGGCGCGATCGACCACCGCTCCGTGACCCGGAACGACGGCGTCTCCCGGTTCGATGCGGTCGAGCAGCTCGTCGAGCGCGCCCGGCCAGCCCAGCGGAAAGCATCCGGAGCCGAACATCGGCGGCCCCGACTCCTCGATCACGTCGCCGAGAAGCCAGACCCGCGCATCCGGTACGAACACGGCGAGGTCGGTGTCGGTGTGCCCCGGCGCGATCGGAATGAGCTCGATCGGGCGGCCGCCCGGATGCAGGGTGATCGGTGCGTGCACCAGATCGGTGGGCGGGGTGAGCACTACCTCGGCCCACTGCTTGTCGGGCTCGCGCGCCGGGTCGGCTTGCACCGCAGCCAGACGCGGCGCCTCGAACTCCTCGTAGTGGCGCGGGATGAGGGCGTGCCCGTAGATCGGCACGCCGCTGAACCCGGGTTCACGGGTGAAGCGCTCGTTGCCGAAGCTGTGATCGTAGTGCGCGTGGGTGTTGACCACGGCCACGATCGGGCGAGCGAACCGCGCCTCGACGTCGTGCACGATCTCGTCCGCCTCGGCCGAGTTGTTGCGCGTGTCGACGACCGTGACACCGGTCTCGCCGACGATCGCCACCACCGAGACATCGAGCGGGTCGTAGCGGCGCTGATAGACATCGCCGGCGACGAGGGTCCACTCGGAGCTGTTCATCCCGCCCACGCTACCCCGCGCGCACCCGCCGGGCCACGATCGGTCCGGTGGCGGCGTGCAGCAGGCTGTCGACGAGCATCACCAGTACGACCACCCACGGAGCCCAGGCGACACCGAACACGATGACCACGGCCGACGTGGCCAAGCTCAGAACCCCCCAGGCGGCGAGCAAACGCATCGGCAACCCGTACCGCCACGCGGTGAGCACCTGCGCGCCGTGGTAAAGCGCGGTGCCACCACTCAGCGCGACGACGGTCGAGAACTGGAGGTGGTCGTGATCGGCTTGTTCGACAGCACCGCCGAGACCCGCGGCCACGCCGATGAGGCCGAGCACGATGAGGTAATGGGCGCCGGCCAGCACGTCGCGGATGACGCCGGACGAGCTGTGCCCGAGCACCCGCTCGGTGACCCGCGTGCCGCTCTGGAAGTACATCCACCAGAACGAGCAGATGAGAGCGAAGCCGAGCGCCGCGATCAGCCATGCCGCGGCCGACTGGCCGATTCGCACCGACAGGATCAGTTCGACCACCGCCTCGCCCAGCACGATCATGGTGAACAGGCCCACCCGCTCGATGATGTGCCCGGCGACGAAGTCGGTGCCGTCGATCCCCCGCACGAAGATCGCCCCCTCGACGAGCACGAGTGCCGCCCACACCCAGGGCCGGTAGGCGTCGGGCACGGCGATCGAGGCGAGCCAGAGCGCGGCCAGACCGGGGCCGTAGACGGTCGGCTGAAGGATGCCGCCGCCTTCTCGCCGCCGTTGGGCCGCCCAAACGGGCCACACCGCCAGGCGCGCCAGGGCGTACCCGAGGGCGAACAGGGGCGCCCCGGAGGTCATCACCTCGGGAATCGAGATGGCGATCAACGCGACACCGGCCATCGAGACCAGGATGGACAGGCGTGCGCCGGTCGAGGAGTCACCGGCCCGGTTGACGAAGGTCGTGACGTTCAGCCAGGCAGCCCAGACGGGCACGAGGATGGCCCCCACGAGCACGAAGTCGGCGACATCGGGATCGCCGTGCAGAAGGTCGGTGATCTGCTTGATGATGACCACGAAGACGAGATCGAAGAAGAGCTCGAGCCAGTCGACGCGGCGGTTCGTCGCGGGGGTGGCGTCAGCCATCGGCATCCTTCCGGGCGGCTCGCATCGGAACGTGTGGATGCATGGTACTGCCGGCGGGGCGTCGATGTCTGGCCGATGTCGGTGGTTGGGCGGAGACTGGAGGCGTGCCAGAGCTTCCCGAAGTCACCGCGCTCGTCGCCGACCTCGGCGCGCGCTTGGCGGGGAGAGTGGTCGACCGCGTCGACGTCGTGTCGTTCGCGGCCCTGAAGACCTTCGATCCGCCGGTGTCGGCTCTCTCCGGCGAGACCGTGCGAGGCGTGACGCGGCACGGCAAGTTCCTCGACTTCGAGATCGGATCACTGCACCTGCTGGTGCACCTGGCGCGGGCCGGCTGGCTGCGCTGGCGCGAAGGGCCTCCCCCGCCCCCGTCCGGCAGGCCCGGCAAGGGGGCCTTGGCGGCGCGTTTGGTGCTCGACGACGGGTCGGGTTTCGACGTCACCGAAGCCGGCACGAAGAAGAGTCTGGCGCTGTACGTGGTGCGCGACCCGGCCGAGGTGCCCGGTTTGGCGCGGCTCGGGCCCGATCCGCTCGACCCGGCCTTCACCGAAGAAGTCTTCGCGAGCATCCTGGCCGCCGCCGGGCGCGCGCAGATCAAGGGCGTGCTGCGCAGCCAGTCGCTCATCGCCGGCATCGGCAACGCCTATTCCGACGAGATCTTGCACGCCGCCCGGATGTCGCCGTTCAAACCCGCGGCCATGACGCCCGCCGAGGTGACGGTGCTCTACACCGCGCTGAACGACACCCTGCGGGGCGCGATCGCGCGGGCCGAGGGTCTGGCGGCCTCCGAGCTGAAGGCCGAGAAGAAATCCGGCCTGCAGGTGCACGGCCGCACCGGCCAACCGTGCCCGGTCTGCGGCGACACGGTGCGGCAGGTCACCTTCGCCGACTCGAGTCTGCAGTACTGCCCGACCTGCCAGACCGGCGGCAAGCCGCTGGCCGACCGCGTGCTCTCCCGACTTCTCAAGTAACTCCGGCCCTTTCCGGGCCCCGGCCTTCCGCCGGATTCGGCCCTTCCGCCCGCGCGCGGTCGGTGAGACCATGGGCGCACGAAGCGGCGGGAGCGCCGCCAACGGGAGAGGACGCCGAAATGAATGCCGTCGACTACATCGGGGAGACCGACACGATTCACATCGTGACCGACACGAAAGACGGGCGAGAGATCGAGACGCCGATCTGGGGCGTGGTCATCGATGGTGTGCCGTACATCCGGAACGCCTACGGGCCGTCGTCGAAATGGTATGCGCGGGCCCGCCGGGCGGGGCACCTGGCGTTCGCCGACGGAGCGACACGCTATCCGGCGGCCACGGAGATCGTCGACGACGCCGCGGAGCTCGACCGGGTGGATGACGCCTACCGGGCGAAGTACCACGATCAAGGCTCAGCACTCGACCAGGTCATCGCACCCGCGGTGCGCGGCTTCACGCTGCGCATCCGGCCCGACGGCAGCTGAAATCCGGCCGTCCGCCGACGTCGTTCACGCCCGGGCGTGGAGGCGACGGCGCAGAACCAGAACGGACACGCCCGCACCGAGAACGAGGAGGGCGATCGCGAGAGCGCGCGCCAGCTCGAGTCCGGTCTCGCCGAGCGCGCCCGATGCGCCGCCGACCGCGGAACCATCCGCTCCGGCACCCGGTGCGCCGCCACCGGCGCCCTCCCCGGGCGCTCCCGGGCCGCCCGGGTGCCCGGGTTCGCCCGACCCGTCCGCGGCGAACGGCACTGAGGTGAGGAAGACATCCGCTCCGCCCGCGTTCGACGCATCTGCGATCGATCCGTAGGTCACCGCCTGCAGCCAGGCCTGGCCAGATGCGCCGGGTGCGATGAACAGATTCGCCTCGTCGTAGACATCGGCACCATCGCGCTGCGGCGTGCCGAGCTGACGCACGTCGCCGGGCGCACCCGAGCTGTCGACAGCGAGGGTGAACACGTCCACCCCACCCGCCGGAGAGCCGAACGCTCCGCTCGTGTGACCGGCCACCAGCATCCGGTCGTCGGCGCCCACCAGCACCCCGGCGGCCCGATCGTCGGCCGGGGTTCCGGCCTGCGTCAGCCACTCCGACGATCCGTCGACACCGAAGGCGGCGACGACGGCGTCGTTGCCCCCTGACGACGACGCACCCAGGGTGCCCCCGGTGAACCCGGCCGCCACCACACCGGTCGCGGTCGCGGCGAGCGCCGACACCTGATCGGTCTCGCTCGTGCCGAATTGCTGCAGCCAGAGCTGCTCGCCCTCGGCCGAGTACTCGGCCACCCATGCGTCGTACCCGCCTGCAGAGGTGGCACCCGGCATCGCGCCGCCCGCTGTTCCACCGACGTAGACACCGCCATCCGGTGCGGGCGCCGCCGCGAAAGCTTTGTCTTCGCCGGGGCTGCCGAACTGAGCGGACCAGGTGACCGCGCCCGCGGCATCCACGTGGGCGACGACGGCGTCCTTGTCGCCTGCCGGCGCACCATCGCCGACGACTCCCGACGAATACCCGGCGAGAAAGGCGCCGCCCTGCCCGTCGGCGGTGACACCATAGGCACGGTCAGCCGCGGCCGGATCGCCGAACGCGGTGCTCCACAACACCGAACCCCGAGGCCCGATCTTCGCTGCGAAAGCGTCGTCGTTCTGGGCGCCCGCGTGGTCGGTGCGCTGGTAACCGGCCGTGATCACGGAGCCGTCGCCACCGCCCGAGACCACTCCGTACATCCGTTCGTTCAGTGCCGTGGCAAGGGGCGTCACCCACTCCGATGTTCCGTCGGCGGAGAACTTCTGCACGAGCACATCCGTTCCACCGGCGGCGGTCTGCCCGAGGGCATCGCCGGCCACGTTCACCGCCTGCACGACGCCGCCGTCGGGCGAGCCGAGCACACCACCCGCGAAGTCGTCGCCGGCCGAGCCGGTCTGCACGCCGGTCAGCGGTTCCACCGGCTCGGTGGCGAGATAGCCGCTGATGTCGCGCATCCCCTCGCGGAAGCCCTGCTCCCACACGCCCCAGTCGTGGCCGCCGTCGTACGCGCGGAACTCGGCCGTGATGCCGGGCACCCGCTTGGCCTGGTTGTAGAGGGTGGCCGCTTCGTAATCCAGGTCGTGGATCGCGTCTTCGGGCGCCGGGTTCACGTATTCGTCGTCACCGACAGCGATGAACAGGTGCACCGGGCGGGCGGGGTCGAACGCGGCGAAGGTCGCCGGGTAGTTGAGCGCCTGGTAGCGGCTCTCGTCGTAGAGCGCGTCGCCCACTCCGTAGGCGCCGAACTCGCGCGTCGACGAATCGACGGGAGTACTCGGGTAGTAGACGGCGGGGCTCAGCACGAGGCCTGCGGAGAAGAGCTCCGGATGCGCGGTCGCGAAACGCAGAGCGCCGGCCCCACCCATCGAGTAGCCGCCCACCACCCGTGCGGCGCGGTCGGCGATGGTGGCGTAGTGCGAGTCGACCCAGTCGATCAGATCGGTGGTGAACGCGGACTCCACGGCGACGCCCGGGCTCGTGCCGGGGGCGGTTCCGGTGTACTGGGAATCGACGTAGTAATTGCCGCGGTCGCTCCACGGGGCGTCCGGCATGATGACGACCATCGGCGGGATGCTGCCGTCGGCGATCATCTCGTCGAGGTCGCCGGCGACCTGCTGCCAGGCGGACTGACTGTCGCCGCGGCCGTGCAGGAGGTAGACGGAGGGGTAGCGGGTCGACGCATCCGGGTCGTACCCGGCGGGCAGGTAGGCCGTGTAGTCGATCGGGCCCCCGACGACCGCGCTCTGCAGCTGACCGGGCACGAGCTGGCCGGCGGGTGGCGCGGCGGCGGATGGCGCGGCGGCCGGCACCGCGGCGGCGGGTGGCGCGGCGGCGGACGTCTCGTGCACGGTGCTCGCATTCGCGCTGACACCTCCGGCCAGCAGTCCGGCTGCCACCAGCGCCATGGTCGCGGTCGTTGCCGCGGTCGTTCTCGTCCACCCCATCGTGGTTCCCCTTGTCTCGTCGGCGTCGGTGCCGTGGTTCGTCGTGCGTGGTTCGTCGTGCGTGGTGCGTGGTGCGTGGTGCGCTCGTCGTTCCTGATTCGTGGTGCGTCGTTCCTGGTTCGTAGGTCGTGGCGCGTGTTTCGTCGGCTGCGGTCGCGTCAGCCAGTGGGCGGCAGGTCAGCGGGTCGGCCGGCCCCTACTCCGCCGGAGCGCCCGGCGGAGCGCGCGAGGATCGCCCGCGCTCGCGGCAGCATCGCCGCATCGACCATGTCACCGTTCGCGAGGGTCGCGACCCCGCCGTCGCCCACGGCGGCGAGCACGTCGCGCGCCCAGCGCAGCTCGTCGGCACTCGGGGCGAACACCTCTGCGATCACCGGCAGCTGCGAAGGGTGGATCGCGACCCGCCCCCACCAGCCCAGCTCACGACCCCGTGCGGTGTCGGCGCGAAGGCCCTCGAGGTCGGCGATGGCCGGGTAGGCCGAGAGCATCGGAGCCGGCAGCCCTGCGGCCAGAGCCGCGAAGAGTAGACGGAGGCGTGCGTACTCCATCACTGCCGGAGCCCGGGTGCCGAGTTCGCTCGCGAGATCGGACTCACCCAGCGCCAGTCGCGTCACGATCGGGTGCGCGGCCAGCTCCGCCGCCCGCTCCACTCCCTGCGCACTCTCGATCAGGGCTGTGACGGGCACACCGGGAAGCAGCTCCCCGACCCGATCGAGCTGCACTGTCGATTCGACCTTCGGCAACCGCACCTCGAAGGCACACGCTGCGGTCCCCGCCGGTTCGGTCGTCGCAAGCACGGCGAGGGCGACGAGGTCGTCGTCGTTCCCCTCGTTGACCCGCACCTGCAGAACCGGACCGTCAGCGCGCGCACCACGCGCATCCGCTCCGCCTTCGCCGCCGCCACCGACGACGCCGCCATCGCCGCCGCCAGCCTCACCGTCGCCGCCACCGTCGCGGAGCCACGCCACCACCGCCGCCCGCGCCCTCGCTTTCGCCGCGGGCGCCACCGCATCCTCCAGATCGAGGATGATGAGCTCGGCCCCCGTCGCAACAGCCTTCCCGAAACGGTCGGGTCGGTCGCCGGGAACGTACAGCCCGGTGGTCAGCACACGGCCCGCGCCGTCGCGCCCGACGAAAGAACTCTCCCCACTCACACGACACCCCGTTCCCGCAGAGCGGTCAACTGTTCCGGGGTCACCCCGATCTCGGCGAGCACCGACGCGCTGTCGGCCCCGTGCCGGCGACCGGTCCAGCGGATGCCCCCGGGCGTCTCGGAGAGCCGGAACAGCACATTCTGCATCTTGATCGGCCCGAGCTCGTCGTCGTCGACGGTCTGCACCGTGCCGATCGCGGCGTACTGCGGATCGGCGAGCACCCCGCGCACATCCGACACCCGGGCGATCGCGGCCTGCGCCTGCTCGAACCGGTCGATGACCTCGGCCGTGGATCGTGCCGCGATCCACGCCGCCACCGCTCCATCGAGTTCGTCGGCGTGCTCCGCTCGCGAGTGCCCGCTGGCGAACCACGGCTCGCTGACCAGGTCACCCCGCCCCACCAGGGTCATCACGCGTTCGGCGATCGACTGCGAACTCGTCGACACGGCCACCCAATCGTCGTCGGCCGTGCGGTAGACGTTGCGCGGCGCATTGTTGACCGAGCGGTTTCCGGTGCGCGGTTGCACCAGGCCGAGCTGGTCGTAGGCGGTGATCTGGCCGCCGAGCAGCATCAGAATCGGCTCGATGATGGCCATGTCGATCACCTGGCCCTTGCCGGAGTGCTCGACCCCACGCACCGCCACCATCACCGCGTACGCGGTGGCGAGGGCGGCGATGCCGTCGGCGAGACCGAACGGCGGCAGCGTGGGCGGCCCGTCGGGCTCTCCCGTGAGGGCGGCAAACCCGCTCATCGCCTCGGCGAGGCTGCCGAAACCGGGTCGACCGGAATACGGTCCCACCTGCCCGAATGCCGTGACCCGCGCCACGACGAGCCGCGGATTCGCCGCGTGCAGAGTCTCCGGTCCGAGGCCCCAGCGCTCCAGCGTTCCCGGCCGGAAGTTCTCGATCAGCACATCGGCCTCGGCGGCGAGCGACAGCAGCAGCTGCGCCCCCTCCGGGTCGCCGAGGTCGATGGTGACGGTGCGCTTGTTGCGCCCCAGCGTCTTCCACCAGAGGTTCACTCCGTCTTTCGCCGGACCGTGCCCGCGCGCGGCATCCGGCTTGCGCGGATGTTCGACCTTGATCACATCCGCCCCGAAATCTCCCAGGAAGGTGGCCGCGAGCGGCCCGGCGAACAGCGTCGACACGTCGAGCACCCGCAGACCGGTGAGCGGCGGGGTCGCGGATGCGATGGGCTCGGTCATCGAGCGTCACCCCCGTCAGAGGTGTCGTCACCCGGATCGCGGCTGGGGTCGTCGCTCAGGCCGTCGCGAGCGTCGAGATCCCACGCCAGTCGGAAGCCGATGCTCGGCGAGCGATCGAGCCCCAGACCGGCCAGCACGTACTTGAGGCTGAATGACGGTTCGCGCGGCCCGCCGTCGGTGTACCAGTCGGAGCCGAGGCTCTCGTGCTCGCTGCCGCCCTTGAGCATCACGAAGCGGGTGACGCCGTCGTCGTGCTCGCTCTCGGTCCAATTCCAGACCAGCGGATGCGCGCGGCCGAACCGCGCATCCGTCGCCGCCACCTGCCACTCGAACTCGGTGGGCAGGCGGGCACCGGCCCAAGCGGCGTAGGCGCGGGCATCCGTGAGGTCGATGGAGGTCACCGGCCGATCGGCCTCACCGAGCGGTGGCGCGAGCCGCGACCGTTCGGCGACGCCGCTCGCGGTCACCGGCTCCGTGTCGTCAGCGGTCGACGCGCTGTGCGACCAGCCGAGCAGGAAGCGGTTCGCCACCGCGGGCTGGTAACCGGTCGCGGCGAGGAACGCCTCGAACTCGGCGTTCGTGACCTCCCGCGCTGCCACCGCCACGGCGCCGAGCGTCACGCGGTGCTGCTCGCTGCGCGCGTCGTGCAGGCGCGGCGGCAGCGGCTTCCACTCCTCCACATAGGGAGCGCCCTGGTAGGTGCCCGTCTCGCGCCGGCGGAACGTCATGGTGAGCTCCCGCTCCCCCGCAGCCACCGGCACGACGCCGGCCTGCGCGGGGAGGTCGGAGATCGCAATCGTCGCGGCGATCGGGCTCCCAGACGAGTCGGTTGCCCCAACGATTGCGGTCTCCGACGGCTCGCCCGCCGACGGCGCCGGGATGCGTCGCGCGGCGACCCGCGCCGGGAACGTCGAGTCCGCCGACGGCGCATCCGCCGCGGCCTCAGCCAGCAGCCCGGCCAGCCACTCGGGTTGCTCGCCCCGCACTCGCAGCACGGCCGCGATCCCACGGGCCGGCACGGTGACGGGGGCGACGGTGCCCGGTAGCCACGATGCCTCAGCCGAACCGACGACTGCCTGCCCGCCGATCTGCCGCCCCGCGGTGACATCGAAGAGCCCGAAGCCGCGGACTTCTCCAAACGTCGCGGCATCCTCCGCCCCAGAGGCGCCCGGTTGAGACGACGTTTGGAGAACTCCGGCGGAAAGGGCCTCCGACGAGTCGGCCGAGAGCGCGTCGGGGTCGAGCAGGGGGCCGGTGTAGTCGGAGTCGGAGCGGTTCACGGCCGTCCAGAGGGTGAGTGCGCCGAGTTCGAAGCGCGACACGTACACGCGCGCGGCGAGGGCGTCGGCCGAGGCGTCGGCGAGCGGCATCCACTCCCCCTCGACGAGCACGGAGGAGAGCGCCCGCTGCACCCGGAGCATCCGCCGCAGCGTCGACTTGTCGCGTTCGTTCCAGCCCACCCAGACGCCGAAAACGGTGTCCCACACCAGGACCCCCGTGCCGTTCATGTGCGCCGACTGCAGTTCGGCGCTGTGGTCGCGGTTCCAGCGCCTTGTCGAGTGCATCATGTGGCGGCGCTCGAACCAGTGCGTGCGCATCACGCCCGGCGCCTCGCTGTCGGCGAACCACTGCGCCCAGCTCAGCTGGTGGTCGACGATGCGGTGATTCGGCACCCGCGACTCGCCCTCGAGCACCTGCGGCGGCGTCGCGTTCAGCAGCGAGTCGATGAGGCGGGAGTCGCCCTCTTTCATCGTGTCGAGGAACACGCCGTCGACGCCGAGCTCGCCCACGATCAGGGCGAGTTCGGTGGCGTCGTCGTGGGGTGCTCGTCGGGTGCCCGTGTCCCACGGGTTGTAGTCGATGAAGACACGGATGCCGCGGCCCTGGAACTCGGCCACGAGCTCACCGAGTCCCGGAACCTCTCGGTAGAAGTCGAACTGGTTGCGGTCGTCGATGCCGATCACCGGGTAGGCGTGCCAGAGCACGACTCCGTCGAAACTGCCGTGATCGGCCGTGCGGGCGAGGAAGCCGTCGACGTCGAAGCGGTGGGCGGCGCGGTCGAAGAGCCGCTCGTCCCAGAGCCAGACGAGGGCGACGCTCGAGGCGGATCGCGTCCAGCGGGTCGACGGCCGCTCGTAGAGCGAGCCGTCGTAGGCGAGCCGCGCCCGGGCCGCGTCGCGCCAGCGGGCGAGGTCGGCGCGCCAGGCGGGCCAGTCGGCCGGGTCATCGGGAGCGGCGAAGATCTTCGCCACGTCGCCGATATCAGGTGCCAGTTCGCCGCCGGCGGGCAGGACGGTCGGCAGGTCGATGGGCCGTGGCACGAGCGGATTCAGCTCGTTGGTGTTCTCTTCGTCGATGTCGACCACCGTGTCAGCCGCCGTCCTGGCGTCGCCCACGATGGCCGAGTTCGCGCCTGTGGCAGCGGCCGCGCCGTGCACGGCTGCGCCGCTCATCGGGCAGCCCCATCCGCGGCATCGGCAGAGGTCGCGGCCGCGACGGCGACCGTGCGACGCGCCAGCTCGTCGAAGCCGATGCCGTCGAAGCCCGGCACGCTCGAGGCGAGGCGGTTGTGAAGCGGCGAGATCCAGCGCGACGGCAGAGCGGATGCGCCGAGCAATGCCCCCGCCAGAGATCCCGCAGTTGCCCCCACCGAGTCCGTGTCCCAGCCGCCCGTGACCGCAGCGGTGATCGTCGCCTCATAGTCGCCCGCGCCGCGGGTGAGCGCGAAGGCGAGCACGGCAGCGTTGTTCAGCACGTGCACCCAGTGCAGCTCGCCGTATACGGCGTAGATGCGGTCGAGCGCCTCCTCCGAGTCGAGCGCCGAGCGCCCGAGCGAGGCGCCGAGCGCGATCGCCTGCGCGTACCGACTGTCTGCGGGCACCACCGACAACCCCGCCGCGATCACCGCGTCCACCGCGTCCGCGGCGCCGTCGGCACCGGCCGCCCGACCGCCGGCACCGGCTCCGCCCGCCACCACCGCGGCCGAGCAGGCCGCCGCCGCGAACATCGCCCCATAGACGCCGTTGCGCCCGTGGCTCAGGCGGGCGTCGGTGAAGGCCAGTCGCGCGGCGGCCACCGGATCTCCCGGGTTCGCCCAGCCGTAGACATCCGTTCGGATCTGCGCTCCGATCCAGTCGCGGAAGGGATTGCGCACCGCCCCCGCGACCGAAGGCTCGTAGCCGTCGAGCAGGTTGCGGTAGGCGATCCGCTCGGCGGTGAACACGCGTCCGCCGGGCAGATTGGCGAGCCACGACTGCGCGACGTCGTCGGTGCTGAAGGATGCGCCGATCCGCTCGAGCAGATCGAGCGCGATCAGCGGGAAGTTGAGGTCGTCGTCTTCGGGCATGCCGTCGATGTTCTCGATCAGGCTCGTCGGCCGGCTCTTGCGGTTCCACGGGTACCGCTCCGCGAGCGCCGGGTCGAGCCCGATCTCCGTGAAATACGACGAGATCGGCCAGTTGCCGGTGTTCTGGGCGATGGCGCGAATGCCTTCGCGCGGGATCTTCTCCACCGGCTTGCCGAGCAGGCAGCCGGCCGCGCGGCCGAGCCAGGCGCCGTGCACCCGATCGAAGAACGCCGCGCCGAGCACGAGCAGCGCCTGTGACGCGCCCGCAGCAGCAGCGCCCCCCGGCGCCAGCGCCAGGATCTCCGACAGCTCGTCGGGCTCAACGAGCCGCACGGCATCCGGCACCGCCCTCTCGTCGAGCTGCGACAGGATGCCCCGCCCCAGCTCCCGCAACGACTCCGGGGCCGGATCGGGCGTCGCCCCGTTCACCGGGGCGAGCAGCGGCCCGCCGGCATCCGTCCACGACGCCACCAGGTCGTCGATCGGCACACCGTCGAGCTCGGCCGCCCGGAAGGCGTGCGGAACGAGGTCTTCGGGCTGGCTCCAGCTGAGACGCAACCCCATCACTCCGCTCCGACGCCGATGCCGGCGCCGACGAGCTCGTCGAACGCCCGTGCCCGGTGTTCGAAGCGAACACGATCCTTGGCCCAGATGTCGCGAGCCACCGACGCCATCAGGGGCCCCGTGGAGTCGAGGTCGAGCTTGCTTGCGGCGCCGATCTGCTCGACCCAGGCATCCGGAACTGCGGCGCGGCCGCCCAGCGCACCGGCGATCGACCCGCCCATCACGGCGATCGAGTCGGAGTCGCGACCGTAGTTCACCGAACCCAGCACGGTCTCGGAGTAGTCGCCGTCGGCGAGCACCAGCATGCCGAGCGCCACCGGCAGCTCCTCGATCGACTTGGTGCGACTCGGGATGCGGGCATCCATCGCGGGAGCGCGGTAGTTCGGGCCGACGGTGTCGAAGGGCTCGACGGCCGTACGGATGCCGGCCAACGACGACCGCCAGTCGCCGAGCGAGGAGGCGGCCGTCACCACCGCATCGATCGCGTCACGTGTTCCGTCTTTCGCCAGGGAGAGCGCCACCGACACCACGGAAGCGACGGATGCGCCCGGTCGCATGGCCTCGGCCACGCAGGCTGCGTAGACTCCCGCGGCCTCCCGCCCGTAGCTCGACTGGTGGGCTCCGGCGACGTCGATCGCCTCGGCGTAGGCGCCGAGCGGCGACCCCGCATTCGCGATGCCGACGGGCGCCATGTACATGGTGGCCCCGCAGTTCACAATGTTGCCCACACCGGCCTCGCGGGGGTCGACGTGCCCGTAGTGCAGACGCGCCACGAGCCACTTCTCGGCCAGGAACAGGCGCTGCAGCAGGATGGCCTCGGTCTCGAGCTCCGGAATCCAGCGGCGCTCCCCGATCAGTAGCGGCACGAGGCGCTCGGCGATCGCATAGGCGTCGAGGTGGTCGCGCAGGCCGTCATAGACCTCCACCAGCGCGTTCGTCATGAGGGTGTCGTCGGTGATGTGGCCATCGCCCTTGTGGTACGGCGCGATCGGGCGGGCGTTCCGCCAGTCGTCGAGGAACGGGGGCACGATGCCCTCGATGAACCCCGAGTAGCGCTCTTGGATGGCCCCCGGCGTGTTGCCTTCGGCCGCGCCGCCGAGGGAGTCGCCCACGGCCGCCCCGGCGAGTGCGCCCGTTGCCTTGTCCTCGAGCAGGTCCATGTGCGTTCTCCTTCGTGAACTTCTTGTGATGCGAATGCGATCGGCCGGAGCCGGAGCCGCGTGCCCACCCGAAACGGCGGCACGCGGCATCCGGTCATCCGCCGATCGAGTCCCAGCCGTCGGTCAGCTGCTTCTTCAGGTCGTCGAGACTGATCGAGTTCGCGAAGTATTGCTGCAGCCCCGGAGTGGCGTACTGGTCTTTCCACTGCGGGTAGTTGGTGGCTTTCTGGAACGGAGCACCCGAGAGGTCTTCACCCGACTTCAGGATCGGAGACCAGACCGGCACGTCGGTGGTCTGCTCGGCCACCACGTCACGGGCATCCGACGAGGTCGGGATGAGCCAGTCACCCTGGGCCAGCGCAGCCTGGTTCTCGGGGTTCATGAAGTAGTCGATGAACTTCGCGGCCTGCTCGGGGTACTTGCTCTGCGCCGAGACCGACATGGTCTGCGGGTTCGCGGCCTGCACCGGTCCGTCGCTGCCGGCGAGAGGCGGCAGTACGGTCCAGTTGAAGCCGGCCGGGGCCGACTCGGTGATCTGCTGGGCGAGGAAGTTGCCGCCGATGTACATGGCGTACTTGCCGCCGAGGAAGCCGGGGAGAACATCCGAACCCGACTGGGTCAGCGTGACCGGGTCGAGCGAGGCATCGTCGTAGGCCATGGCGTGGATCTTCTCGGGCACCGCGAGCTCGCCCTCACCGACGTCGATCGTGGCCGATCCGTCGTCGGAGACGTCGAAGAAGGTGCCGCCGAACCCGAGCGCGGTGTTCATCACCGCAGCGGTCGGCTGCTTGAGGCCCCAGCCGACGCCGAAGTTTCCGCCGCTGGTGAGCTGCTTCGCATCGGCCTGCAGGTCGTCCCAGCTGAGCGAGTCGCCGCTCGGCACCGGCACGCCCGCCGCCGAGAATGCGTCGGTGTTCGCGAACACGACGTAGGTCTGCAGCAGCGTCGGCGCGGCCACGATCTTTCCGTCGGAAGTGGTGACCGTCTCCCACACGTCGTCGGAGACGGCGCTCTTCACGTCGTCGCTGAGGTAGGGGCTGATGTCGGCCAGGTAGCCCTGGTTCGCGAACCCCATGATGTCGCTCGACTCGTCGTGGATGATGTCGGGCGCGGTGTCGCCCTGGAACTGCGTCACGAGCTGGTCGTGCACGTTGTCCCAGCTGCCCTGCACCAGGTCGATCTGGATGTCGGGGTTGTCGGCGTTCCAGTCGTCGACGATCTTCTGCGTCGCGGCGACCGTGGAGTCCTGGTAGGCCAGGCTCTGGAAGGTCAGGGTGACGGGGCCGTCGGGAGTGCTCGTCGTGGCGGTGCCTCCGCCGCCGAACGCGCATCCGCCCAGCAGTCCGGCGACAGCGAGGGCTCCAATGCCCAGCAACGCCTTTCTTCTCATGGTTCTCTCCTTTGTTGTGATGCTTCTCTTGGGTGGTCGTCAGCCTTTGACGGCGCCGCTCATCAAGCCCGACGTGAGTCGGCGCTGGATGAGGGCGAAGAAGATCAGGCTCGGGATGGTCGCCAGCAGCGATGCCGCGGCCAGCTGACCCAACTGCACCTGGCCCTCTGCGCCGACGAATCGGGCGAGGGTCAACGGCAGGGTCTGCAGCTTCGGATCCTGGATGAGCACCAGGGCGAAGAAGAACTCGTTCCACGACGAGATGAAGGTGAACAGGCTCGTGGCCACGAGTCCGGGCGCGAGCAGCGGCAGCACGATCGAACGCAGCACCCGGAAGCGGCTCGCGCCGTCCATCGCGCCGGCCTCCTCCAGCTCGGCGGGCACGCCGGCGACGTAGCCCTGCAACATCCAGAGCGCGAAGGGCAGCGACCACACCGTGTAGACGAGCACCAACCCGAAGAGGTTGTTGATGAGCCCGATCTGCTTCAGCACGAGGAAGAGCGGGATGATGATGAGGATGAACGGGAACACCTGGCTGAGCAGGATCCAGCCGGTCGCGACGCCCCGCAGCTTCGTGCGGAACCGGGCCAGGGCGTAGGCGGCCGGCAACGAGATCACCGTCACGATGAGGGTGGTCAGCACGGCCACGAAGAGGCTGTTGCCAGCGGCCTGCCACAGGTTCGCCTTCTCGATCGCGGCGGCGAAGTTGTCGAAGTTGAACTGTTGCGGCAGGAACGCGGGATTGGGTGACTGCAGTTCTTGCGGCGTCTTGAACGCCGTGATGAGCAGGAACAACAGCGGGAAGCCGAGAAAGATGATGTAGGCGGCGAGAGCGACGTACTGCAGCGGCCGCGTGATGCGGCGGCTGCGCGTGCCGGCCAGGGTAGCGGTCGTCATGAGAGGCGGCTCCTTGCCTGGCTGCGCAGATAGAAGAACAGGAACGCGGCGATGATGATCACCATCACGTTGCCCATCGCCGCCGCGTAACCGAAGTTGCCGTAGCGGAAGGCCTCGTTGTAGGCGAAGAGCATGGGCAGCATGGTCTGACCTCCTGGCCCGCCGGCCGTGAGCACGTAGACCAGGGCGAAGGAGTTGAAGTTCCAGATCAGGTCGAGGGTGGTGATGGCCACGATGACCGGCCGGAGCGACGGAAGCGTGATGTGCCAGAAGCGTCTGAACGTGCTCGCGCCGTCGATGGCGGCGGCCTCGTGCAGCTCGGCCGACACGTTCTGGAGGCCTGCGAGCAGGGTGATCGTGGTCTGCGGCATCCCGGCCCAGACGCCGACGACGATGACGGCGGGGAGCGCGGTCGAGAAGTCGCCGAGCCAGTTGATGTCGCCCGGCAGGCCGATGGAGCGGAGGAAGCCGTTGATCGGGCCGTAGGTCGGGTTGAGCATCAGGCGCCACATGATGGCGATGATCACGGGCGGCATCGCCCACGGCACGAGCGCGAGGGTGCGGGCGAGCCAGCGCAGCTTCAGGTCGAGGTTCAGCAGCAGGGCGAGCCCGAGTGCGCAGAAGAACTGCAGGATCGTCACCCCGAACGCCCAGATCAGCCCGATCCGGAACGAGTTCCAGAACAACTCGTTGCTGAGCAGCTGCGCATAGTTGTCGAGCCCGTTGAAGGTGACGGTCTGGTTGAGGCCGGCTTTCGCATCCGTGAACCCGAGCAGGATGCCCTGAGCGAGCGGGTAGACGCTGAAGAGCACCACGGGAATGAGGGCGGGCAGCACGAGCAGCCACGCGTCGCGGCCTCCGCGGTGGATGCCGCCCACCTTCGGGCGCTTGCGGCGCTTGCCGTCGTTCGGGTCGGGCGGGGTGGTCGGGATGATCACCGACTGGGCCGTCGTGGTCACAGCTCGGCCTCCGCGCATTCCTTCACCGAGGAGGCTCGCACCACCAGTTTCGGCTCGATCACGACCTGCTCCACCGGGGCCTGCGGGTTCTCGAGACGGCGCAGCAGCAGCTTGGCGGCGACGCGGGCGCGCTTGATGGAACGCAGGTCGACGCTCGTGATGGCCGGCTGAGCCAGGTCGGCGATGTCGGTGTCGTCCATGCCGACGATGGCGATGTCATCCGGAATCCGCAGTCCGCGCTTGGAGATGACCTTCATGGCCGCCACGGCGAGGAGGTCGTTGGCGCACACGATGGCATCGGGGGTGGTCTGGTCGAGCAGGGCGGCTGCGGCCTTGAGGCCGGCGCGGTAGGTGAAGTCGCTCGCGTTCACCTGGGCGTCGGCGTTCTGCGGGCGGCCCTGCTCGGTGAGGGCGCGCAGGTAGCCGTTGAGGCGAGCGGCGCCCGGCACGGTGTCGACCGGACCGTTGATGAAGGCGATGCGCTGGCGACCCTGCTCGATGAGGTGGTCGACGGCGAGGGCGATGCCGCGCACGGAGTCGGCACGCACGTTGTCGAGTTCGACGCCGGCCGGGAGCGAACCGATGATGACGATCGGCAGGCGGCTGGCGCGCAGCTGGGCGCCGAGTTCGTCGGTGACGCGGAGGGGGCTCAGGATGAGGCCGTCGGCGAAGCCGCGGTTGAGGCCGGTGAGCAGGTCGATCTGGTCTTGCGGGTCGCTTCCGGTCGACGAGATGACCAGGCGATAGCCGGCCTTCGTCACCACGCGGGAGATCTCGTGCATCATGCCGACGTAGACCGGGTTTCCGACGTCGGCGACGGCGAGGGCGATCTGGTCGGTCTTGCCGGCCTTCAGCGAGCGGGCCGTGGCATCCGGAACATAGCCCAGTTCGTCGGCCGCCTGTCGCACACGTTCGACCACCTGCGGCGAGGCGGGCAGTCCGTTCATCACGCGCGAGACGGAGGCGATGGAGACGCCTGCACGCTCGGCGACCAGCACCAGCGTGGACTTCTTCGTCTGGGGCACGGCACTCCTCACGTCATCGGAAGGCGCCCTTCGGGCGACTGTAAACGTTCTCGTAAACGTTTACAGGAGACACGCTAACCCGCCGTCGCCCGGTTCGCAACCCGGGCCCGGGCGCTAGCGCTGGGCGGCGAGGACGAGATTCATGATCGTCAGGCCCAGTGTGAGGGTCACGAAGGCGATGCTGAGGCCAATGCCGGCCTTGGCCCGACCGCGACCGCTCATCGCGTCACCGGCGGTCTCCCGCAGGCCGGCACGGCCGTAGCGGATCGCCTCCACGCAGAGCGCCCCGATCACCAGCGTGTGCACGATCATGCCGATCCACGTCAGCACCGGCGACGTCGCGCCTCTCAGCAGGTAGGCCTCGAGAAAGTTGACGACGAGGTTCGCCGCAGGAATCAGCCAGGCGAGCAAGAGCGAGCGGTTCGCCGACTTACTCCACCCCGCCGTGTTGACCGGCGCCGAGCGCGTGACCCGGCTGGCGGAGGACGGAGACGAGGCGGCTGTGGGATCGGACACGGGGGCAGCTTAGCGACTTCTTCGACACCCGTCGGAAGCGGTCGGTGACAGCAGCCCGGTTATGGTGCTCAGACGTCGTTCCAGCGGCGGAGCTTGTCGGGGGCCAGCACGATCCAGATGTCGCGGATCGCGTCGGCCGCGACACTCACGCTCACCACACCGACCACACGCCCGTCCCGGCGCGCCACGATGCCGAGGCGATCGTTGACCGGCTGCGCCGTCACCGTCACGGCCGGCGACAAACCGGCCAGCGCAACGAGCAGCCGCGCCACCCTCTCGGCGTCGCCGATGGGCGCGGGCGCGACATCCGCCGTGCCTCCGGTGTCGACCAGGGCGATCACGTCGTCGTGCAGCAGCTCGCGCACACGGCCCACGTTCTTCGCCTCCACGGCGCTCAGCAGATCGAGCACGACGGTGCGATGGCGATCGGGCGGCGACTCCTGCAGACGCTGCTGCTGGATCTGACGGCGGGCCGAGCGGGCCAGCTCCCGCGCCTCATCCGGCGACCGGCCGACCACGTCGGCGATCCCCCGATATGCCACACCGAACACGTCGTGCAGGATGAACGCGACCCGCTCCTCGGGCCTCAGCGAATCGAGCACCACGAGCAGCAGCATGTACATCGAGTCGTCGAGCGTGACACGGTCGGCCGGTTCGCTCGGCGACGACGCCTTCGACGACGCGGATGCTGTCGACGGCGACGCCTTCGACGACGATGCGGGCGCTGACGACACCACCGGCAGCGGCCCCGGCGTGTGCCCTAGCAGGTCGAGGCAGATGCGGGCGAGGATCTCGGTCAGCCGGTCGCGGCGTGATCCGGTCGATGCGCGCTCTTCGGGCGAGAGTTCGAGCCACCGCGCGAACGTGAGGTCGACGGCGCGTTCGGCTTCGGCTGGGGTGGCCAGTATCCCCCGGGCGATGTCGACGAGCCGTCCACGGTCGCTGAACAGGTCGTCGCTGCCGGGCGTCACAGGCCTGCGGTGGGTAGGACGCGGCCGAGCTTCTCGGGGTTCATCGTCCACAGGAGCTGCTCGATCCCGTCGTCGCCGATCGTGACGGCGAGCGAGGTGGTGACGACCCCGTCTTCGACCACGGCGACGCCCGGCCGGCCGTTGAACTCGACCCACTCGATGGTCTTGCCGATCCAGAAATGGCTGGAGAACGCGGCGATGAACTTGGCCACGCGGCTGCGGCCCATCACCGGGATGCGTGCGGCGAGCTTGGCACCGTTGCCGTCGGTGTAGCTCACCACGTCGGCCGCGAAAAGCTCTTCGAGAGCCGTGACGTCGCCCGTCTGGGCGGCCTGCATGAAGGCCACGAGCAACCGCTGCTGCTCGGTGGCCGCCACCGCCGTGCGGCGTTCGGAGGCGAGTCGCTTTCGGGCACGGCTGACGAGCTGCCGCGTCGCGGGCTCCTTGAGCTGAACGATCTGAGCGATCTGGTCGTAGGGGTAGTCAAAGGCCTCGCGCAGCACGTAGGCGGCCCGCTCGGTGGGCGTCAGCTTCTCGAGCAACAACATCATGGCGAACTCGAGCGCCTCGCCCCGTTCGGCACCCAGCTCGGGGTCGTCGCGCGTGTTGATCGGTTCGGGGAGCCACGGCCCGATGTAAGTCTCCCGGCGCATCCGTGCCGACTGCAGCATGTTGATCGAGAGCCGCGTGGTGGCCGTGGCGAGAAAGGCCGCGGGTTCGAGCACGACGCTCCGGTCGTAGGTCTGCCAGCGCAGCCAGACGTCTTGCACGATGTCTTCGGCATCGGCGGAGCTGCCGAGCATGCGATAGGCGATGCCGAAGAGGCGGCCGCGCACCTCGGCGAACACGGCGGCCGCGTCGTCGAGCCCGCCGGTGTCGTTCCGGAGGGTCGTCGGCCCCGGCTCGAGCTCGTGCTCCGACTCGGGCGTCTTCTCGGCCATGGTCGTGTCCTCCTGTGCGGGCGTTCGTGCGACGGATGGGGATCCCTACCCACTCAGACCGGGCACCATCCGAACCTGTGACGGGATCGCGCAGATCGTCGTGAACATTTTTCTGGATCAGGCGTCGAGCACGATGTCGCCGGTGGGAAGAGCACAGCAGACCAGCACCTGGCCGTCGGGCGGCAGTTCGAGCGGGTCGGGGTCGTAACTCACCTCTCCGGCGATCAACGGAGTCACACACGTGTGACACACCCCCGCACGGCAGGAGAATCGGGTGGGCACGTCGCTCGCTTCCGCGAGACCGAGCAAGGAGCTGTCGTCGCTGCGCCAGCGCACGGTCAGGCCGCTCCGGGCGAAGGTGACGGCCGGCCCGGTTCCGGGAGGGCCGGTCGGTTGATGCGGGCTGACGCTGGCATGCGCCACGACGCCGGGGTGGATCGGAGCCAACGTGGTGAACACTTCGCTGTAGATCGAGCCGGGGTCGAGCCCGAGGTCGCCGAGCGCGCTGGTGACGTCGGCGATGAACCCGGCCGGCCCGCAGACGTAGGCCGCCGCCCGTGTCGGCACCCCGAGCTCGCGCAGCCGCTCCTCGGTCGGCCGACCCGCGAGGCTTCCCTCGATCGGGGTGGTGTACCGCGTGTAGAACGTGACCGCGTGGGCGTTGGGCAGCTCCTTCAGGTAGTCGCCGGCCTCGCGGGCGAAGATCTGCTCGTCGGGTGTCCTGGCCGCTTGGATCCACCAGATCTCCCGCTCGCTGCCCGCCTCGGCGAGACGACGGAGCATCGAGATCACCGGTGTGACGCCCACTCCGGCCGAGACCAGGAGCACGGGATCGGCGGCGTCACGCAGCACGAACTCTCCGCGTGGCGCGGCGACCTCCAGATCGGCGCCGACACGCAGCTGGTCGTGGATGTAGCGGCTGATCTGCCCGTGGTCTTCACGCTTGACCGTGATGCGATAGCTGGTCCCGTCGGGTATGCCCGAGATCGAGTAGCTCCGCACCGCGGTGGCGCCGTCGGGCAGCGCGACACGCAGCGTGAGGTATTGCCCGGGCAGCGGGGTGTCGATCGGCGGCCCGCCGTCGGCTGTCAGGTAGACGGATGTCGTGACAGCCGTCTCGGCAACGGTCTTGCTGACCGTCATGGGCCGGAACCCGTTCCAGCCCGGCCGCGTGCCGATGGTCGGGCCGATCACCGTGGCATCCGCGAGGTCGGTGCCGAGCAAGTCGTGGAACGACTGCTGCCAACCCGGGCTGAGTGCGGGGATGTCGACCGCTTTGCGGAGGTCGTCGTCGGAACGGTGCGGGAGGTAGAGCAGGCCGTCCGTGCGGGTCACGGTGAGGGCGTGCGGCCCGGTTCGCGTCTTCACGATCGCGTCGCCCGCCCGCACCTCACCTTCCGTGATGACGCGGAAGTAGAACCCTGGTCGGCGATGGCCGACGAGGAGGGCGGGCATCCGGGGTTCGGCCAGTCGGAGCCCCACCCGGAAGCAGGTGACGCGGGGCTGGGTGACTTCGAATTCGGCGTCACCGATGCGGTAGCGGTCGCCGATGCACACCTCGTCGTCGGGCAGGCCGTCGACCGTGAAGTTCTCGCCGAAGCAGCCCGGCGTGAGGTCGTCGCGCCCCAAGAATTCGGCCCAGTGCGCGTAGGACTGCTGCTGGTAGACGAACACGGCGCGCTGCTCACCACCATGGCCGGCCAAGTCGCCCTGCCCGTCGCCGTCGATGTTGAGCCGGCGCACCATGCGGGCTCCGTCGACCGGCGTCTTGTAGATGCCCGTGTGCACCGTCTCGCCCTGCCACGGCACATCCTTCGGCAGTCCGACGTTCAACGAGAGCAACGTGCTCATGGCAGCACTGTAGTCGCGAAGCAGCTCGATTCCGAGGGCTCAGCTGAGCGCGGCGAAGAAGGCGCGGATGTCGCCGACCACGAGATCGGGGCGCTCGAGGGCCGCGAAGTGGCCGCCCTCGTCGAAGCGACTCCAGTGCACGATGTTGTCGTTGTCGCGCTCGGCGAAGACACGGATGGTCTGGAAGTCGTCCTTGAACACCGCGACACCGGTCGGAGCACTGTTGACCTGCGCCTTGGCCTCCGCTCGTGCGTTCTCGAGATAGCTCCGGCTCATGCCCGCGGCGGCGTTGGCGAACCAGTTCACGCTCACTTCGAGCAGGATCTTCTCCAACGGCACGAGCGAGGTGCCGTTGCCGAAGTTGTTGAACAGTTCGCTGTAAGCCAGCAGTCCGAGCGGCGAATCGCTGAGCCCCACCGCCACGGTCTGCGGTCGCGAGGCGTTCATCGCGTTGTAGCCACCGACCGACTGGAACCACTGCATGTGCTCGAGTCCCGCGTAATCGGCCGGCTCCAGCTTCTCGAACTCCGCCGGGTCGCCCGAGGGGAACGAGAAGAGCTGCAGCACGTGCAGGCCGAGGAAGCCGTCGGGGTTCAGCAACCCGAGTTCGCGTGCCACCATGGCGCCGTTGTCCGAGCCATGGATGCCGTAGCGCTCGTAGCCGAGACCGCGCATGAGCTCGTCGTAGGCCCGGGCGACCCGCGCTGTGGTCCAGCCCGACTCCGTGAGCGGCTGCGAGAATCCGTAACCCGGCGCATCCGGGATCACCACGTCGAAGGCGTCCTCCGCGCGACCGCCGTGCGCGACCGGGTCGACGAGCTGGTCGATCAGGTCGAGGTAGTCGACGGACGACCCCGGGTAGGTGTGGGCGAGCAGCAGCGGTGTGGCATCCGGGTTGCCGGAGCGCACGTGGATGAAGTGGATCGGCTGCCCGTCGACCTCGGCGACGAAATGGGGCACGGCGTTGATCCTCGCCTCGGCGGCCGGCCAGTCGAACTCGCGCCAGGCGGCGAGGGCTTCGCGCAGGTAGCTGTTGGGAGTGCCGGCGTCCCAGTCGTCGGCGGGCGAAGGCTGCGGCAGACGGGTGCGGGAGAGCCGGTCGTGCAGGTCGGCGATTTCGGTCTCGGAGACCGAGACGGTGAAGGGGCGGATGGCGAGCTGAGGAGTGGTTGCGTTGTCCATGTCCTCGACGATACGGACCCATTAGGTAGGATGCGTTCCTAATGAGAATCGACGTGAAGGAGATCTCATGACCGACCCGACAGCGCGCTTGCTGGCCCTGCTCGCCCTCTTGCAGAGCGGCCCGGAACGCACCGGGCGCGAGCTCTCCGAGCGCCTGGACGTCTCGGCTCGCACGGTGCGGCACGACGTCGAGCGCCTTCGCGATCTCGGCTATCCGGTCGACGCGACCCGGGGCTCCGCCGGCGGCTATCGCCTCGGCGCGGGCGGCAAGCTCCCCCCACTCCTCCTCGACGACGAGGAGGCCGTGGCTGTCACGGTCGGTCTGCGCGTGGCGGCCGGGATCGCCGGCGTCGAAGAGGCCGGCACGCGCGCCCTCTCGAAACTCGAGCACGTGCTCCCCTCGCATCTCCGCCCCACCGTCGACGCCCTGCGTTCGACCATCGACCGCGCGCCCGAGAACGTCGGCACGGATGCCCCCGATCCCGAGGTCGACGCCCGGGTGCTCCAGGCCATCGCGGCCGCCATCCACGACGTCGAGTGGTTCCGCTTCGACTACGACGGCGCGCCACGGCTGGTGGAGCCCTACCGCTTGCTCAGCTGGCAGCGGCGCTGGCACCTGGTGGCTCGAGATCCGAAAGACGCCACGTGGACGACCTACCGCGTCGACCGCGTCGAACCCCGGATGCCGACCCGTCGCCGCTTCGACCCGAAACCCCTGCCGGGCGGGGATTACACGGCGTTCGCGCTGCGCACGATCGCCTCCACCGGCTGGAACGTGCACGCCCGTCTCCGGATCGCCGCCTCCGCCGAGCAGGTGCTCGCGCGCATCAACCCCACCGTCGGCGTCGTCGAGCCGATCGACGACGAGAACTCCGTGCTGGTCACCGGCGCCGACAGCCTCGACACGGTGGCTGCCTACATCGGGATGCTCATGATGGACTTCACGGTCGAGTCACCCGAGGAGTTGATCCCCCGGCTCAGCCTGATCGCCGACCGCTACCGGCGGGCGGTCGACGGCTCCTTCTGACTCTCAGTCCCGAGAGAAGGTGCCGACGTACCGCGCGGTCTCCAGCACGGAGTCGGCGTATTGCGCCAGGAACTCCTCCCGGGTGGGGGTGCCCTCGACGGGCGCGCCGAGTGCGTAGGCGTGGAAGAAGTAGTGGTGAGGGCCGTGCCCGGCCGGCGGCTGCGGGCCGTACCAGGTGGGCTGCCCGGCGCCCATCGGTCCCACTCGCACACCCTCGGCCGCGAGATCGAGCGTCGTGGCGTCGGCGGGGATGCCGTAGACCACCCAGTGCGTGAAGCCGTTCGGCAGCGGGGCGTCCGGATCGTTGACGATGAGCGCGAGTTCGACGGTGCCCTCGGGCGCGCCGGAGAGCTCGACGATGGGGGTCTCGTTGCCGCCATCGGCCGAGAGGCGCTCGGGGATGCGACCGAGGTTCTCGAAATCAGGGCTCGAGACGGCGAGCTTGGCGAACATGGCCATGGTGGTGTCCTTTCGATCGGAGACGGCGCGCTCCCACGCGTCGCATCCACGATCCTGCTCCCCGATCCTCGGAGAACAATGATCGGCACGGAGAGCGACCGAGCCGTTCACCGCCGGCCCGTGACCGGCATCCGGTGCCGACGCCGCTACCCTGGAGGGGATGACAATCACCGCTTCCGCCGACGGCTCGGCCCTCGGCAACCCCGGACCGGCAGGCTGGGCCTGGTACATCGACGACAACACCTGGGGAGCCGGCGGCTGGCCGCACGGCACCAACAACATGGGCGAGTTGAAGGCGGTGCTCGAGCTGTTCCGGGCCACCGCGCACGTCGACGACGACTTGCACGTGCTCTGCGACAGCCAGTACGTGATCAACACGGTGACCAAGTGGATGCCGGGCTGGAAGCGCAAGGGCTGGCGCAAGGGCGATGGCAAGCCGGTGATGAACCTCGACCTGATCAAGGAGATCGACGAGGCCGTCGCCGGTCGCCGGTACACCTTCGAGTGGGTGAAGGGTCACGTCGGCCACGAGCTGAACGAGGCGGCGGATGCCCGTGCCCGCGGCGCAGCGGAGGCTTTCGCGCGCGGTCGCACGCCTGACACCGGCCCCGGGTTCCCGGGCGGGCCGGCACCCTTGGTGGAACCCGCGCCGGTCGCGCGCGCCGACGACACCCTCTTCTAGGGCGCGCCCCGCCTCACTGCACCACGATCTTCAGGAGCATCGCCAGGATGCCGAAGGCCGCCGTCGAGCACGCGCCGGCGAGTCGCCAGTACCACCGCGTGCCACGGCGTCCGAAGGCGATCCAGCCCACCACTCCGAGAATCACGACGCCCACCCACAGCGCCACCCAGTAGGCGATCGCGCCGCGGTTCTGCCCGAACAGCCCCACGACGAGGAAGGCGACCGGCGGGATGCCGGCCAGCAGGAAGCCGCGCGACTTGTGCAGCGCGATGCGGAGCGACGCACCGATCCGCACCGGTTCTTCGTCGGTGTGGCGGCGCTGATCAGAAACCGTCTGCACGTAGACGTCGGTCGACCAGAACACCAGCACGCTCAGGATGGTGATGGCGAAGACGTCGAGTATTCCGGAGCTCTCGTCGGCCACCGCGATGACGACGTTGACGAGCACCGTGCCCGAGACCAGCTGCGGCGTCACGAAGTCGTGCCGCAGACTCGCGGTCGAAAGCGGTTCCCGCGTCATCGCGATCGATTTTCAGGCCCGCAGGGCCACGCCCGACGTCATTGGCGAGCCATGGTGATCCGGAATCGTTCCTCCGGATCGATGAAATGGTCGTTGTCGTCGTCGCCGAGGTCGATCTGCACCCAATTGATGGAGCCCTTGAACCGGCTCGTGCCCGTGAGGTAGTCGGGCGTCACCGCCGTGCCGGACTCGTAGCCGACATCCGTCGTCTCATCGGCCGAGAAGATCATGGCCTGAGTCGCCCCCACCCGGCCGGCGCCCACCGCTTCGCCGTCGTAGAACAGCGTGACGTCGCCGCCCTTGCCGAGACCGCCGCCGTCGTAGGCGAACTCCATGCGCACCTGGTGGATGCCGGCCGGAATCGGGCGATCCGCCTCGGTCGGAAACTCCTGGATGCCGAGCACGTTGTAAACGAATTTCGCCCGGCCGTCCTTCACGTACAGGCTCCAGCCCCCGAAGCGGCCGCCCTGCGCGACGATCACCCCTCGGGCACCGCCCTCGGGCACCACGAGTTCGGCCGTGACCTGGAACGACTTGTTCTTGATGCTCACGACGCTGTTCTCGGAGAGTCTGCCCATGCCCGAGAACAACAACTGGGTGTTGCCGTGGATGAGGGTCGGCCTGCCCGCGACCTCCGGCGTCGCCCGCTCGACACCGCGGTCGTCGATCGGCAGCACGTTGTATTTGGTGGCCTCGATGATCCACAAACGCTGCAACTTGGCCAGCATCTCCGGGTCGTCGGCGGCGAGGTTGCGCGCCTGGCTGTAGTCGACGTGTCCGTCGTAGAGTTCCCAGACGTCGTCGTCGAACGCCGGCAGGGTCGGGCCCACCATCTCCCACGGCGTGCGGTGCTTCGTCACCGCGCTCCAGCCCTTGTAGTACAGCCCGCGGTTGCCGAACATCTCGAAGTACTGCAGGTCGTGGCGCTCGGGCGCCTCGGGCTCGTCGAAGGTGTAGAGCATGCTCGTGCCCTCCATCGGCGACTGCTGAACACCGTTGACCATCGTGGGCTCCGGCAGCCCGGCGGCCGCGAGCACGGTGGGTGCGATGTCGATGCAATGCGTGAACTGCGACCGCAGCCCGCCCTTCTCGGCGATGCCGTTCGGCCAGTGCACGATCGTTCCGTTGCGGGTGCCGCCCCAGTGCGAGGCCACCTGCTTGGTCCACTGGAACGGAGTGTCCATCGCCCAGGCCCACCCCACCGCGTAGTGGTTGTACGACGAGGGGGTGCCGAGCTCCGGCAGCTTCGAGTTCAAGAACTCGGGGGTTTCCAGGGCCGCCATCCCGTTGAAGTTCGCCATCTCGTTGAAGGCGCCATTGAGGGTGCCTTCTGCGGAGGCGCCGTTGTCGCCGACGATGTAGTAGATGATCGTGTCGTCCAGCACCCCCAGGTCGTCGATGGTGTCGATGACGCGACCGATCTGGTGGTCTGTGTGCTCCATGAATCCGGCGTAGACCTCCATCTCGCGCTCCAGCACGGGTTTGAGGGCGTCGGGCATGTCGTCCCACGCCGGGATCTCCGCGTGCCGGGGCGTCAGCAGTGCGTCGGCCGGGATCACGCCGAGTTCCTTCTGCCGGGCGAAGGTGCGCTCGCGTTGCGCGTCCCATCCGTCGGCGAACGCGCCCTTGTACTTGTCGGCCCATTCCTGCGGAACATGGTGCGGCGCGTGGGTCGCGCCGGGCGCGAAGTAGACGAAGAACGGCTTGTCCGGCATCAGGGCCTTCTGGGTGCGGAGCCAGTTCACGGCGTGATCGGCGAGATCCTCGGTGAGGTGATACCCCTCTTCGGGAGTGGCCGGCGGTTCGACCGCTGTGGTGCCGTCGTACAAGGCCGGGTCCCACTGGTTGTTCTCGCCGCCGATGAACCCGTAGAAGGTCTCGAACCCGCCGCCGGCGGAGGGCCACGCGTCGAACGGACCCATGGGCGACGATTGCCACACGGGCACCTCATGGCATTTGCCGAACTGGGCTGTCGAATACCCGTTCAGTTTCAGTGTCATCGCCAGCGGCGCCTTCGTGTTCGGGCGCACCGAGCTGTTGCCCGGCGCCGCTGTCGCGGTTTCGGTGATGCTGCCCATGCCGACCGAATGGTGGTTGCGACCCGTGAGCAATGCCTGCCGTGTCGGCGCGCACAGTGCCGTCGTGTGGAACCGGTTGTAGCGCAGCCCACCGGCCGCCAGCTTCTCGGCGTTCGGCGTCTGGCACGGACCGCCGAATGCACTCGATGACCCGAAACCCGCGTCGTCGATCAGGATGACCAGAACATTCGGCGCCCCCGCCGGGGGCCGCAGCGGCTCGATCGGCGGATACGAGGTGTCGGGGTCTTTGGCATCGTAGGTCGTGAGACCTGGAGCCGGTCGATCGGGAATGGGCAGCATCGAACGGGCGTGGCGATCCGGATTCATGGTGGTCCTCCTCGTGATTTCCCGACGGTAGCGCCCGAGCGCGGCCCCGGCTTCATCCCGATCGGATGAGGTGTGCGGGTTCCCACAGGGCAGCGCCCGACCCCTTGAGTCGGCGGATGCGCGACTCTATGATTCGAGCGTGGCCGAGACGATTCGGGCCGTGCGACCGAGGGCGGGAACTCTCGATCTGCTGCTGCTCGATACCAAACTCGCGATTCCCGCCCCCCGGGACGGATTCGTGAGTCGGGCAAGCCTGATCGACACGGCGCGTGACAGCGGCCGAGCGGTCGTCGCCATCACCGCCCCCTCGGGTTACGGCAAATCGAGCCTTCTTGCCCAGTGGGCCGCGGTCGAAGACCGGCCCGTCGCCTGGGTCTCCCTCGACCGCTTCGACGACGACGCCGCAACCCTGCTCACCCTTCTCGCCTCCGCCTTCGCGCGCGCGACCGGAGCCGATTCGTCGATCGCCGACGACATGCGCGGGCACGGTCCCTCGGTTCTCGGGCGGTCGGCGCCCCGGCTCGCCGCAGCGTTCCGCACTAGTCCGCAGCCGTTCGTGATGATGCTCGACGATCTCCACGAGCTCAACTCACCGGCGTGTCACGACGCACTGACCCTGGTGATCGCAGGCATCCCGCCCGGTTCGCAGTTCGTCGCAGCGAGTCGCGTCGAGCAACCCCACCTCCCGCGGCTGCGCACCTCGGGTGCCACCCTCGAACTCGGCGTCGACGACCTGGCCTTGGACGCCAACGGCGCTCAGCAGATCTTCGCCGAAGCCGACCTGCTGCTTTCTCCGGATCTCGCCGACACCGTCACCGCCCGCACCGAGGGGTGGCCGGTGGGGGTATACCTCGCCGCGAAGATCGCTCATGACGGCGCCGACCTGAGCATCGCCGTCTCCGGCGACGACCGCTACGTCGCCGACTATCTCTATCGGGAATCGCTCTCCGGCCTTCCCGATGACGTGCAGCGGTTCCTTCGCCGCACCGCAGTGCTCGAGAGCTTCTCGGCCGAGCTCTGCGACGGGCTCCTGGATGAGCGTGGCTCGCAGCTACGCCTGCTGGAACTCGAGGCGATGAACGTGTTCCTCGTGCCGCTCGACCGACGCCGCGAGTGGTACCGCTACCATCCGCTCTTCCGCGAGTTCCTGCTCGGCGAACTGCGACGGGTGGAACCGGCGTCGATCCCCGAACTGCACACGCGGGCTGCAGACTGGTACGAGTGCAACGGATCGGCCGCGATGGCGATCGAGCACCTGCTCCAGACCCCGGATGGCGATCGCTGCGTGCGACTGGTCGCCGACGTCGCCCTCGCCACCTACCAGGCGGGCCAGCTGCAGACCGTTCAGCGCTGGATCACGGCACTCGGAGACCGCGCCGTCGCCGCCTACCCGCCGCTCGCGGTGCTGGCGGGCTGGAGTGCGGTGGTGTCCGGGCATCCGGTCACCGCCGATCGCTGGGCGGATGCGCTCGAGGGCTTCTCCTACGACTCACCGCCCGCCGATGGATCGGCTTCGTTCGAATCAGGACGGGCGATGCTCCGCGCCATGATGTGCGCCCACGGCCCGGAACAGGCCATCGCCGATGCCGCGTTCGCGCTGGCGGAGGAGCCCGACTGGAGTGTCTGGCGCGATCAGGCGCTCTGCCTGGCCGCGGAGGGTCAGCTCTTGGCCGGCGATGTCGAAGGAGCGGAAGCGCTGTTCACCGAGGCGTCGGACGTGGCCGTCTCCAACGGCAACCACGACGTGCACGTGCTCGCCGACGCCGAACTCGCTATGGTCGCGATGGACCAGGGACGGTGGGTGGAGGCCGCGGGCCGTATCGACAGCGCCGTCGCATCGATCGCCGAGCACCGCTTGAACGACTACGCCACCGCAGTGCCGGCGTTGGCCGGAGCGGCGCGACTGTCGCTGCATCGCGGCGTACCGACGGTCGAACGCGACCTCGTGCGGGCGATGCGCGCCCGCCAGTTCAGCACCTACGCCGCCCCCACCCTGGCCGTGCGAGCCCGGCTGAGTCTCGCGAAGACCTATTTCGCGGTCGGTGACGGCACGACGTCGCGTCACCTGTTGCGAGAGATCGCCGACATCGAACTCCGGCGGCCGGCGCTCGGCGCGCTCGGCGACGACGTCAGAGCCTTTCGGAGCGTGGTCGACTCCGCCGCACCCGGGGCCGCGAACGGTGTGCCCCCGTTGACCCCCGCGGAACTGCGGCTGCTGCCCTATCTGCAGACCCACCTCACCATGCCCGAGATCGGAGCCCGCCTGTTCGTCTCGCGCAACACGGTGAGCACCGAAGTGGGGTCCATCTACCGCAAGCTCGGTGTCTCGTCGAGGAGCGACGCGGTCGATCGCGCGACGGCCATCGGCCTGATCGGAGGCTGACCGGATGCGGGCTCAGCCGGCCATGTCGTCGAGATCGTAGCCGAGCGCGAGCGCCAACTCCGGCGCCGCGGCCACCACCCGAGGAGTGCCCACCACCGCGCTGATGCCGACCAGCACGTCGACCAACTCGTCGGCCGATGCCCCGGCACTCACCGCGGCATCCGCCTGTTCACCGAACGAGGGTTCCGCCGCCCCGACCGCGACCAGCGCGGCGAGCCGCACCAAGGCCAACGTCTTCGGGTCGAGGGTGGCGGCTTGGAACGACGCCCCGGGGTTACCGTCCACGGCACCGGCCTCGTTGATCGCCAATCGCCGCAGTCGCTCGGTGTAGTCCGTCGTCACCTCGTTCTCCCTCTCTCGCCGGCGAACTACGCCACCGGATTGCGCGCCGTCAGTTCGCCGCGCGGAGCTCGCGACCGTGAGCCGTCAGCGCGTAGATGATGAGCACGTCGATCGCAATGACGAGCACGGCCCACCACGGCTGCGCGGGCAACAGGAACATCTGCACCAGGGCGCTGATCACCGCGAGGATGATGGCCACCACCCGGGCCCACGTCTGGCCTGTGAAGAGAGCGGCTCCGGTCAGCACCATCAGCACACCGATGATGAGCGTCCACCACCCCCAGCCCTGAACGTCGAACAGCAGCAGCGATCCGCCTCCCACCGCGTAATAGGTGTCGGGCCCGATCAGCGCGGCCAGACCCTGGATGACTCCGAAGAATCCGCTGACGATGAGAATCACCCCGGCGAAGAGCGCCCAACCGACCCACCCGGTCACTTTGACATCAGTCATGATCCCAACCTCTTTCCTGGTCGAATCGACTGTGCCTGTTTGAGCACCGGTTCGGCATCATCCGATCAGCATGAGCCGCGTCGGCGGCGACCGCACTAGCGTCGACTCACCGCGATGACGAGCGGCACGACGTGAAAGGACGAAGCCATGACCGATTTCGAATACGGCCCGGTCGAGATCTATCTCATCGGGTTCTCCGGCGAGCGGCCGGGCACCGACGTGGTCGACGCGATCCGGGATCTCGTGCGTGCCGAGACCGTCAATCTGCTCGACCTCTTGTTCGTGACCCGCTCCGACCTGGGCGAGCTCACGGTGCTCGAGATCGAAGAGCTGGCCGACGACTACGGGTTGAACGACCTCGAGGTCGCCGAGATGGGATTGGCCGGTGACGAAGACGTCGAAGACCTCGCCGAGTCGCTCGCGCCGGGCACCTCGGCGGCGATCCTGGTGGTCGAACACGCCTGGGCGCGCGAGTTCGCGCAGGCCCTCGATCGCGCCGGCGGGATGGTGCTGGGTTCGGAGCGGATCCCGGCCCCCGTCGTCAATGAGCTCGTCGCGATGACGAGCGCCTGAGCATCCGGATTCGGTGTTCAGCGAGTCGAGAAGAAGCAGAAGGAGACGACCATGCTCGGTCGGAGGATGAGACGCGGTGGACTGATCCGCGCGGCGGCGACGACGGCGGTCGTCGCAGGAACGGCGACTGCGGTGTCGGGCGGGATGCGCTCCCGCCGTGACGCGAAAGATCAGCAGGCCGCGGAGGCGGCCGCCTACGAGCAGGAGCAGCAGCAGGCCCAGATGGATGCCGCTGCGCAGCAGGCGGTGGCGGCTCAGCAGGCGGCGGCCCCGGTGGCCGCACCGGTCGCTGCGGCGCCGGCCGCGGGTGGTGATCTCATGGCTCAGCTCCAGCAGCTGGCCGATCTGCACACCCAGGGCATCCTGTCCGACGACGAGTTCGCGGCGGGCAAGGCGAAGCTGCTCGGCTGAGTGTGTCAGCCTTCGCCGCGAAGCGAGACTGTCAGACCGTGGCGAGGAAGATGAACTGCGCCGCCAGCACGGCCAGCACCACGGCACCCAGAACGATGCCGATGAGCGGCACACGACTTGCGGCGCGGCGACTCACTATGCCCATGATCAGCACGACCACCGCCGGGATCAGGTTGAGGATCGACGCGATGACCGAGAACGCGAAATACCAACCGAACTCCTCGGTGTCGACGGAGGCCAGCGTCACGAACAACAGGATGAGTGTGACGATGAGCCCGACTGCGGCGAGCGCCGCGAAGACGATCGTCGTGACCTTCACACCGGAAGAGAGCGCGGGCCGGTTGAGCGGGGTCGAGGACAGTGTGGCTGAGGACATGGTCCCGACCTTACGGCCCGGGTGCCGTGAGCGGCAGCCCGCGTTCGGGGTGGGTGTCGAACGATCACGCAGCCGCCGGACGGTGTGACGGTCGGTCAGCCCTGCTGGCCGTGCCGCAGCAGGCTGGGCCTCAGCCGCACCCAGACCAGGCTGATCAGGTCGTGCGAGAAGTCGATCGTGATGGCGGCGGTCACCTCTCCGGCGCGCTCGAGCACGAGACCGGCCTGGCTGTTCACGGGTCGCTCGGAGATGACGAGGTTCGGGTCGGTGGCCATCCCGTGACGGAGCACCGTGACGGCCTCGTGCGCGCCCTTCACCACTGCGATGGTGGGATTCTCGGCATCGGCCGACTCGACAACCACGGCGACATCGGGGTCGAGCAGGGTCGCCAGCCGGGTGTCGTCACCCCGCTCCGCCGCGACACGGAACGTATGCACCGAGCGCACGTGCGACGGGCGCGCCAGCCATTCCCAGGTGGCGGTCCACAACGCCTTCTTCATCATCTCGCCCTTCCGTCATGACGCCCGGCTCGGTGCGGGGTCTACTCGTTAAGACAAGTGACGGGGCAGAAATGTGACGCCGACGTCTCCCTCGGCGTCACCCTTCGAGCGAATGCTCCGGTGACACGACGCCGGTGAACGCGCGGAAGATGTCGGTCGCGGTGGTCGCGGATGGGTCGGTGGCCTTCGAGGGCGTGGTGTAGACCACCATCGTCCACCCCTCTTCCGGCAGGGTGCCGCCGGCACCGCTGTACCCGGGGATGGTCGGATTCAGGAACATCCATTCCTTCACCACCAGGAACCCCATCGCCCAGTACTGGTCGGGCTTGTTCGTGCCGATGCCCACGGTCGTCGGGGCCCACTGGATGTCGTGGTACTCGCTCGAGAGCAACTCGCCCGAGGCGAGCGCGTCGAGGAAGGTGCCGACATCCTGGGCGTTGCTGCCGACGCCCCCGGCGAAGTGCGCCCACGTGGGGCTCCAGCCCGTGACGTTCTCCCACACACCGCGTTCGCCGTCGTAGCCCTGGAGAATGGGCTGCTTCCAGTTCCCGTCGCGGGTGAGCGTGGTGTCGTGCATGCCGAGCGGATCGACCACGCCGTCCTGGATCAGCTTCTCGACCGGCGTGCCGGTAGCCAGCGCGAGGATGCCCACGAGCACGGCCGAATTCGTGTCGGAGAACTGCCAGTCGGAACCTGGTGGGAAGACGGGGCCGCCCGCCGTGCCGATCGCGATGATGTCGTCGACGGTCCACACCCGGAACGGATCGGCGTAGAGGTCGGCGAGGAAGTCGGCCTGCCCCGTGAACTGCGAGTATCCGGCGGTGTTGTGGAGCAGCATCTCCACCGTGATGATGTCGGCGTCGGGGAGATCCGGGTACCACTTCGACACCGTGTCGTCGAGCGAGATCACGCCGGCCTCGACCTGCTGCAGGAACGCCGTCGTCAGCATCGGCGTCGTCAGGTTGCCGAGCATGTGGTGCATGTCGGGCGTGGCCGGCACACCGGGCATCGAGTCGCCCAGGGCGCCGAACAGCAGAGGCTCGCCGTCGTGCCAGACTCCGGCGATGACGGCCGAGAGCTTGTCGTCGTCGAACCGCGAGTGCAGGATGTCGGCCAGAGCTTCGGATGTCTCGTCGCCGGAGAGACAGAGCTCGTCGCGCACGCGAGTTCCGGCCGGGCACCGTTCGGCGGCGGCCAAGGCCGCTGAATCCGTTGTCGATGCCGGAGTCGGCGTCGACTCCGTGGCCGTGCATCCTGTCAGCAGCAGCGCGCACCCCAGTGCGACGGCGATCCCCCTCGATCTCATACCGCTCACTGTAGTGAACTCGGTCAGGGATGTGGTGCCGGGGCGCCGTCACGCCGCCAGAACACCCTCCCCGGTGCCGCTTGACTTCGGGTCGGGTAGTCGACGCATCCGGAATCCGTTGAGCAATCCGACCCCACCGGCCAGGATCGGGATCAACAGAGCGATCTGCAGAGCGATCGGCCGCGCTTCGGTGTTGATGCGGATGATCTCAGCCTTGATGTCGTCGGGTTGGCCGACGAGAAGGTCGGCCAGGGCAGCGTTGGAGAGGATCTCGGCGTCTTCTTCCAGCACCTGCGCGACCTGTTGCTTCTCGTCGGAAGGCAGCACCTCGCTGTCCATCGCCAGCGAGGTGAAGATCAGCGAGAGTGAGGCGAGCATGATCGCGCCGGCGAAGGCGAGACCGAACGACAGTCCGAACGAACCGGCGGCCGAATTCACGCCCGCCGCCTCGCTGACCCGCTCATCCGAGACCGGAGACAGGGTGTAGTTGTTCAGTTGCGACACCAGCAGCCCGAGCCCCGCCCCCGAGACGATCAGCGGGCCGAGGAGCCACCACCCGGAATCCGCCCGCGGCACCAGCGGGATGAGGATGACGAGGCCCACCGTGAGGAGCAGGAACCCCCAGAGGATGAGGGTGGCCGGTCGGCGCCGGCCCACGCGTTTTCCGGCCAGCAGCGCGACGCCGAACATGCTCAGCGACAGCGGCGCGATCGACAAGCCCGCTTGGAGCGCGTTGTAGCCGAGCACCATCTGCAGATAGATGGGCAGCACGATCATGGTGCCCCCGAGCGCGATCTGCTGCATCGTCTGCCCGGTCACGCCCAGCCGGAACAGCTTCGACCGGAACAGGTCCGGATCGATCAAGGTCGCCTTCGACCGGCGCTTGCGTCGGATCAACCAGTAGGCCAACCCGCCGAGCCCGATCGCGCCGACGGCGAGCAGAACGCCGACGGCTCCTCCGCCCTCCTGCCAGACGAGGATGCCCACGACGATTCCGCCCATACCCACGACCGAGAGCAGGGCGCCCACCACGTCGACCTGCCGGGAGCCGGTGTAAGGAACGTCGTGCACCAGCTTGATGCCGATCAGCACGACGGCGATCACCAGCGCCTCCAGAGCGAACGCGACCCGCCACGACAGGAACGTGGTGATGAAGCCCCCGATCAGCGGCCCGACCGCGGCCGCGATCGCTGCCGAGGCGCCGACCGTCGCGTAGACCCTGGCCTGCGCGGCCCCCTCGAAGTTGCCGTGGATGAGGGATTGCATCGAGGGCAGCAACAGCGAGGCCCCGATGCCGCCGATCACGGCCCAGAACACGATGACGGGCAGGAGCGACTGGGCCAGTGTCATCGCCACAGCCCCCGCCGCGTAGCAGAGCAGACCGATGATGTAGGCGAGCTTGCGCCCGATGAGGTCGCCCACCTTGCTGCCGATGAGGATGAACGCGGCCGAGACGAGCGCTTCGAGCGCGATCGCCGACTGCACCCCACTGACCGTCGAGTCGATGTCTCGCACCACGGCGGAGATCGAGACGTTCATGATCGATGTGTCGACCACGAGCACGAACATCGCCATGGCCAACAGCAGCGCCAGCTTGCCGTTGAACCGCACTGGAACCGCGCCAGGCGTGCTCATACCGGTGAGGGTAGGCAGGCAGAGAAGAAGCACGCATCACGTCGAACGGATGAGTTCAGGTGCTCCCCGTCTCGCCCGCGCCCGCGGGAATCCCTTAGCGCACGGCGAAGCCGATACTGCCCGTCGCGAGGAAGATGTCGTCGGAGTCGCCGGCGCACGTGGTCGCCTCGGCACCCGGAGCGATGTCACAGAAGGCGTAGTCGACCACGTTCCGCGACACCTCGTAGCGATCCGCACCCGCCAGACGCACGGTCGCGGGCTGCAGCGTCGCGAGCTGGTTGTAGACGCCGGCGGAGACGGTGTTGACACCGCCCACCACGACGATCCTCTGCGGCTGGAGGGCAACGATCGCCTGACGCGTGATCTCGGGGATGCTGTCCCGCGAGACGAGCAGGAGCGCGCCACCCGGATGGGCCGCGGCCGGGCCGGCGCTCAAGGCGTCGGGGTAGTTCTCGCCGCTCGCGATGTACAGCACCGGCACCACGTCGCCGACGCTGTCCATCGTGACGTTGACCGCCACTTCGTATCGGTCGGCGCCCTCGTACTGGTAGACCTTGTAGGTCTTGCCGTCGGATTTCAGCAGCTCCGTGGCGCCGGTCGCCGGCGCTTCGCCGGGCACCGGGGCAGCCGTGCGGCGCCGGGGTGCGGTGGATCGATGGGAAACACCTCGACGAGCGCAGAAAACGAAAGCCCCCGGATCACCGATCCGAGGGCTTTCGTGGTGGTGGAGCTACGGGGATTCGAACCCCGGACCTTCTCATTGCGAACGAGACGCGCTACCAACTGCGCCATAGCCCCGCTGACGCTTTCGCGACAACCCAGACAGTTTACGACGAAAAAGCTGCCGAACGCGAACTGGGCGACGGGCGCCCCGCGGGCCACCGTCCGAGCAGCAGGATCGCGGCCGACAGCAGCACGCTGCCGATGATCGCGATGGGCAGATCCATGAAGAATTCCATCACGAGGAACGGCGGCACGAAGGCCAGCACGGTCGCGAGCGCCACCACGCCGGTCGGCGGAGTCACGCCCACTTCGCGTGGCGCCTCGAAGCGTCCGACCAGGAACGACAACCCGAACACGGCGGCCATCACCAGCACGAACATCACGGGCCTCGTCCACCACCAGGCCAGGCTCGCGGGGGCGGGGCTCGCCCCGGGGATCAGCAGCGCCACCCCGGAGAGGATCAGAATCACCGGCAGGTGCCAGAGATAGATCGTCATGAGCCGCGAACCGATCACGAACACGAACGCCCGCGCCGCGTGCGTGTTCATGAGCTTCGCGAGCGCCGGCCGCAACAGCTTCAGGATGCACGCCTGCGCCACCGCGAGAGCCACCAGCGGCAGCGTGGGCGGGTTGAGATTGGTGAGCATGTCGTCGGCGTAAGGCCCCCACAAAGTCATCGGCACGAGGCTTGCGTAGGCCACCAGGGCGATCGCCACGAGCGTCCACCAGCGGCGCGCGGCGAACCAGCCGTCGGCATACCAGAAGCCGAGCTGCTGCACGAGCAACCAGACGAAGAAGAGATTGGCGAGCCCGATCTGGTCGATCCCTGTGCCGAAGCGCAGCGCATCCACGACGATGGCGCCGGCCAGCAACACCAAAAGGGTCGCCCGTGGCGCCCGCAGGTGCCACGACACCATCAGCGGCACGAGCGCCTGGCAGAGCGTGTACGCCGCGAGGAACCACAGCGGGGAGGCGGCGCCCACCACGGCGAGGTCGACGAGTTGCGGATCGATGCCGACGACGCGTGCGCCACCGATCACGACCGCGTAGAACACGAACAGCGGGAGCGCCGGCTGGGCGAGCCGCAACACGCGGTTACGCACGTAGTCGCCCGCGGTGCCACCGCGCCGGGTGAGACTGCGCCACGCAGTGATGGCCGCGAAGCCGCCCACCACGAAGAACAGCGGCATGATCTGCCCGGCCCAGGTAACGGGCGCGAACCACCACTGCGACTCGAGCGGCCGCGACACCTCGACGGCGCCGTCGGGCCCGAAGCCGACACCCACCATCAGCAGGTGGATGACCACCACGAGCAGCACGCAGAACACCCGCGCCAGGTCGAGGGTGAGATCACGCTTCGAGAGATCGATCGACGAGGCGCTCGCGGCGGCGCGCGACGTCTCCCTGAGGGGTGGTGCCGGCATCCGGATCGCAGCGTCGTCGCTCATGCAGTCATCATAGGAAGATGACTCATGTCTGCACCGGCATATGTCGGCGCGGGGGCGGATCGCCCGCTCAGAGCGGCTTCCCGCCGGTGACCGGAACGATGGCGCCCGACACGTAGGAGGCCTCGGGTGAGGCGAGGAAGACGTAGGCCGGCGCGAGCTCGGCAGGCTGCGCCGCGCGGCCGAGCGGGGTGTCCTGCCCGAAGGTGGGGAGCTTGTCGGGCCAGGAGGTGGCCGGAATCAGCGGCGTCCAGACCGGGCCGGGCGCCACGGCGTTCACGCGGATGCCCCGGGTGCCGAGTTGCTGGGCCAGCGCTTTCACGAAGGCCACCTGCGCCGCCTTCGTCATCGCGTAGTCGATCAGGGCGGGCGACGGCTGGAAGGCCTGGATCGACGACGTGACGATGATCGACGCACCCGGCTTCAGGTGCGGAATGGCTGTGCGCGCCATCCACATGATCGAGTAGAGGTTGGTCTTGAAGACCCGGTCGAATTCCTCGGTGGGCACGTTCTCGAGGCCGTCGCGGTTCTCCTGGTAGGCGGCGTTCAGCACGAGGATGTCGAGACCGCCGAACTCGGCGACCGTGCGGTCGATGAGGCCGGTCGAGTAGTCCTCGTCCTGGGCGTCGCCGGGCAGCAGCAGGGCTCGACGCTCGGTGGCACGGATCCAGCGGGCGGTGTCGTCGGCATCCTCCTGCTCCTCGGGCAGGTAGGAGATGGCGACGTCGGCGCCTTCGCGCGCGTAGGCGATGGCGACCGCTCGGCCGATGCCGGAGTCGCCGCCCGTGATGAGAGCGCGCCGCCCGTGCAGGCGACCGGTGCCGACATAGCTCTCTTCGCCGTGATCGGGGCGCGGGTCGGTCTTGCCGATCAATCCCGGCTGGTCCTGCTGTTGTTTGGGAAACCCCTCGGCGGAGTACTTCGTCACCGGATTCTCGTCGACCTCGCCCATGGTCACCCCTCTCGCTCGGATGCCCCTTCCACGCTACGCCGCCCCTCCCCCGTCGGCAACGGGTGGGCACCCGCGCCGAATCGCCAAGACACGCCGCTACCGGCCGCCGGATTCCGACAAGAATTGGCGAATCGACGAGAGGTCAGCCGGCGCGGCGGCGGGCCAGCACGGCATCGAGGTCGAGGTGCGACGCGGTGTCGTCGTCGACGATGCCCATGCGGGCGAAGCGCGATGGAGCGGGCGGCGCCACCGGCTCGACCTCGCGCGCGACGGGCAACTCGGCCACCGTCTCGTGCTCGGCGGCGAGGCGGGAGCGCAGTGCGTCCTCGGCCTCGGCAGCGGCGCGGAGGAGTGACTCGCGGTGCTGGTCGTCGACAGCCGCCGGAACGGGTGATTCGACCATCGCGATCGCTGCGACTCCCGTTTCGAACTCGTCCGGCTCGAAGGTCGCATCCTCGAGCCCGAGCGGGGCAGCGGATGCGCGGCCCAGGTAGAGCGGGCGCGGCACCGACACGGGAACCCAGCCGCTGTCCGGCACCGTGGATTCTTCGACCGCGACATCCGCGGCGTCATCGACATCGGAGACGTCACCCTCGGCATGGTCGACGAACTCCTGCGCGACGAGCGCGACGACCGGCCGCGGCAGGCGCAGTCCGCGGCTCGCTCGCGCGAGCTTCACGAGCACGGTGATGCTCACGACGGAGGCGATGACGCCGGCGACCAGGATGATCCAGGCCCCGGTGTAGACGGCCTGCATGCCGCCCAGCACGGCCACCGCGACCGACAGCGCGAGCACGCCCGCGGTGATGGCCCGGGAGCGGCGCAGCCGGTCGGCGGTGCGAACGGCCGCGGGAATGGCAGCCGCTTCCCGCTCGACGGCACGGTGCTTCAGGATGCGTTCCTGCTCGGCGATGCTGCGCGCGCTCGCCTCGATGCGCACCTCTTCGGGCACTTCGGAGGTCTCGGCGAGAATGCGCAAGGTCTGCTGCAACCGCACGGCGTTGCGCTCGGTCGCGAGGTATTGCCGCGAACGGGACCACGAGGGAATGAGGTAGGCGAGCCACAGAATCGCCGCGAGGGCGATCATGAAGCCTCCGCCGAGCCATTCTGTGGTCATGCCCCTACGGTAGGGGCGATGAGCCGCGGCAGGCTGGCACAGGTGGCGCGTGTTGGGGTTCTGGTGGCGAAGTTGGCACGAGCTACCCCTAGGGCACGAGAGTGGAAGCCGCGGGCCGCGCTCGACGACCCAGGGTGAGCGCGAGGCCGCGTCAGCGACCTCACGCGAACATGTCGCCTCGCGCCGCAGCAGCGGCGGCGCGAGCAGCGAGCGACGCGACAGCCGCAGGCCGGCGCATCGCGGAGAATGTGGCGAGGCGGTACCCGCGATTCCACAGGCAATCCGGCAGTACCCGCTTCTACCGCGGTTGCACCGGCAGGGGCCGCAGCGCCGCGATGCGCTCCGCCTCGGGCACCGCACCGTCGCCCACCGGCACCCGGCCCTCGCGCCAACGGCGCAGCACGCCGACGGGCAGCTCCTCGCGCACCAGGGCGAAGCAGAAGTGGTCGCGCCAGTCGCCGTTGATGTGGATGTACCGCCGCCGCAACCCCTCGTAGCGGAAGCCCAGCTTCTCGACCACGCGCAGGCTCGGCGCGTTCTCCGGACGGATGCAGATCTCGATCCTGTGCAGGCCCACCGAGTAGAAGCAGTAGTCCGCCGCGAGCGCCACCCCGACGGGCGTGATGTTCTTGCCGGCGAACCGCTCCGACACCCAATACCCGATCGATGCCGACGCCACCGAGCCGTAGCTGATCGACGAGACGTTCAGCTGCCCGGCGAGCTCTCCGTCGTACTCGAGGATGAACGGCAGTCCGAGCCCCGCCCGGGCGTTCGACTGCAACGAGCGGATGCTCGCCCGGGTGTCGAACGACATCGGCCCGTTCGGGTTCGTCGCCTCCCACTTGCGCAGCCACGAACGGTTCTCGATGAGTTCGCGTTCGAGCGGCTTGGCATCGCGCACGCGAATCGGCCGAATCGCGATCGGACCCTCGGAGAGTGTGGGCACAAACATTTGCTCGAACACTACCGCGTCACGAGGTGATGAGAGTGCCCGGATGGGCCGCTCCCTACAGCCCGGCGACGAATCCCTTCAGCCACGGGCGCAGCTCCGGGCCGAGGTCGTCACGCTCGGCAGCGAGCTGCACGATCGCCTTGATGTAGTCGAGCTTGTCGCCGGTGTCGTAGCGACGGCCGCCGAACACGACGCCGTAGACGCCGCCCGCGATCGAAACGTCGTCGGCGAGGGTGAGCAGCGCATCCGTCAGCTGGATCTCGCCACCCTTTCCGGGCGGGGTGTTCTCGAGGATCTCGAACACCTCGGGCTGCAGCACGTAGCGGCCGATGACGGCGAGATTCGAGGGCGAGGTGCCCTGCTCGGGCTTCTCGACCAAGCCGGTCACGCGCACGAGGTCGTCTTCATCGGTCGCTTCGACCGACGCGACACCGTAGAGGTGCGTCATCGAGGGATCGACCTCCATGAGCGCGATGACCGTGGCCGAGCGCGCCTCCTGCACCTCGAGCATCCGGCTGAGCAGTGGGTCTCGGGCGTCGATGATGTCGTCACCCAGTAACACGGCGAAGGGCTGGTGCCCGACGTGCATCTTCGCCCGCAGCACCGCGTGGCCGAGGCCGAGCGGATCGCCCTGCCGCACGTAATGCATCTCGGCGAGCGCCGTCGACTCGTTGACGACGCGGAGCATGTCGCCTTTGCCCTTCTGCTCCAGCGTCGACTCGAGTTCGGTGACCCGGTCGAAGTGGTTCTCGATGGCCGCCTTGTTGCGCCCGGTCACCACGAGCACGTCGTTGAGGCCGGCATCCACCGCCTCTTCGACGACGTATTGGATGGCCGGTTTGTCGACGACCGGGAGCATCTCCTTCGGCATCGCCTTGGTGGCCGGAAGGAAGCGTGTGCCGAGGCCCGCCGCCGGAATGACTGCTTTCGTCAGATGTGTCCCCATGAGGGTCAAGCGTATCCAGATTTGATGGCTGGGAACTGCCAGCGCCGAAACACCTCCGTCATCTTCAGCCACTTACAATTGCTGGCATGACCTCCGAGGTTGCCCACGCCAAGCGGGCACTGCGCGCCGAGCTGCGTGAACGCCGCCGAACCCGTCCTGCCCATGTCGTCGACAGCGCGAACCTCGGCTTCACCGAGAACCTGATCACCCTCGCGCGGGAGACGGATGCGCGAACCATCTCGGCCTACCTGTCCACCTCGTTCGAGCCGAACACGCGCCCCTTCCTCAACTGGGCGCGGGCCGACGGCCGGCGGGTGCTGCTGCCGATCGCCCGGCAAGACGGCCTGCTCGACTGGGCCGAGGGCGACGGCGAGACCGAGACCGAGGGGCTGTACGGCCTGCCCGAGCCGGTGGGCGGCATCCTCGGCCCCATCGCGATCAACGACGCCGACCTGATCCTCATCCCCGCGTCGGCGGTCGACGGGCGCGGCACCCGCATGGGCTGGGGCCGCGGCTACTTCGACCGCACCCTCGGCTCGATGGAGAACTGCCCACCCGTTTTTGCCGTCGTCTTCGACGATGAGATCCTTGACGACGTGCCGCGCGAGCTGCACGACGCGCCCGTCAACGGCGCCGTCACCCCCACGCGGATCATCCGATTCGCCCACTGAGCGCAGCTCCTGCCTCGACGCTCTATCTCCACGGAGGCTTCATTGCCCACATACTCCTACCGCTGCACGGAATGCGAGAACGCGTTCGACATCCAGCAGTCGTTCACCGATGACACCCTCACCGACTGCCCCGTCTGCGGCGGCAAGCTGCGCAAGGTGTTCAGCCCGGTGGGCGTGACCTTCAACGGCTCAGGCTTCTACCGCACCGATTCGCGGGCGAAGCCGGGTTCGGGCTCCGGGTCGGCGAACGGGAACGGCGGCTCCTCGTCGTCGGATTCGTCGTCGTCGTCGGGCTCGTCCACCAGCACTCCGAGCGCGCCCTCGACGCCCGCTCCGAGTTCGCCGGCCAAGACGGCTGCGCCCTAGGCTGGAGCGATGCTCAAGGGATTCAGAGAGTTCATCCTCCGCGGAAACGTGATCGACCTGGCGGTCGCCGTCGTCATCGGAGCCGCGTTCACCGGCGTCGTCAACGCCATCGTCACCAACATCTTCAACCCGCTGATCGCCGCGATCTTCGACGCCAGCGACCTCGAGAACGTCGCCGTCGTGACCTTGAACGGCTCCGACATCAAGTTCGGATCGGTGCTGGGCGCGCTCATCCAGTTCCTGCTGGTCGCCGTCGTGGTCTACTTCGTCTTCGTGCTGCCGATCAACCACCTGAAGCGGGCGGCTTTCGCCATCAAGAAGACTCCCGCGGAGTCGATCGAGGAGTCGAAAGAGGAGCTGCCGCCCACCGAGACGGAGCTGCTCATCGAGATTCGCGACCTCTTGGCCCGCCAGAACACCCCCACGCCGTAGCCCTCACCAGTGCGGCGGCACGTCTCGCTTGAGGCGGTCGTCGTTCGGCCCCGTGCTGGGGCGTGAACCGGGCCCGCGGTCGCCCCAGGCCTCGTCGGTGTCTTCGGATGCCTTCACGGGCGTGCCCTCGGGCGTCGACTGAGGCGTCGGGTCGCTTCCCGGCACGGGGTCGGTGGAGGCCCGGCGGCTGCCGGTCTTGCGTACGGTCACGCAGAAACCCTACGCGAGTGCTGCGCCCGAACCGTCAAGAACGCTCAGATGTGCACGTGGATGGGCGAGGTCTCGACGAGGGAGAGCTCCCGCACGCCGATGACGTTCGCGATGCGAGCGGCGACGGCCTCCGGGTTCGCGAACAGCTCGAAGGAGTGCACGCGGAGGTAGTGCCAGCCCAGGCGGCGGAGCATGTCGGGGCGCAGCCGGAGCGACTCCCGGAGCGATGTGGAGTGCACCACCGCATCCGTCTCGATCGCGATGGCGCGGCCGTCGTGGGAGGCCACCAGGGTGAGCTTGCCACGGTGCTCGAACGCGACATCCAACCCGCGTGAACCGAGTCGACGGGCGAGGTCGATGAGCAAGGCGTCGCCGGGGCTCGAGAAGGTGTCGGGGGTGGGCCCGTTCTCGGCCTCCTGCAGGATCTGCCGCAGGGCGACCACTCCGAAGTTCATGCGGTCTTCGTCGATGTCGGTGGGGTTGAAGCACGACACGATGTCCATGGATCGGCGGGCTCTCGTCATACCGACCGCGAGCAGTCGCTCGCCACCGGGACGAGCGAGCCCGCCGAAGTTGGTGAGCACCCGTCCGTGCGCGGTCTTGCCGTAGCCGACCGAGAAGATGACCCGATCGCGGCTCTGCGCGACGGACTGCTCGAGCGTGGCCACCATGAACGGTTCGGCGCGCTCTTTGAGGATGAAGTCGGCCAGGTCGCTGCGCTTCGCGAACGCCGCGAGCACGGCCTGCTGCACGCGCACGGCGTGCTTCGGCGAGGCGGTGATGACCATCAGCGACTCGCGCGGGTAGTTGATTGCGTGGTCGAGCACGAGAGACACGACCTCATCGACCTCGGCGTCGACGCTCTCGACCGCTCCGGTCTCGGAGTCGGGCATGCCGCCGCGGCCCTCGACGTAGTGCAGCGCCAGGGAACCGTGCCCGAGGAACGTTCCGGCCCAGGGCAGGGAGTCGATCTTGCCGCCGTAGAAACGGTGGTTCACGAGCTCGGCGAGGTCTTCGCCGCCGGCCCGGTAGCTGCGGGTGAGCGAGAGGGTCGGCACGATGTCGGCGAGTCGGGCCAGGGCCGACTCGGAGTGCAGCTCATCGACCGCTGTCGCATCCGCCGCCGAGCGCACGCGCTGCTCTTCGAACGGACGGATCGCGATCTCGAAGTGCGAGGGCGTCTGCGTGACGGGATCGCCGAACGCCACGACCTGACGGCCACGACGGATGGCGCCGACGTTCTCGGCGAGCGTCGTGGCTCCCGCGTCGACCAGGATCACGGTGTCGAAGGTGATCGCATCCGTGATCTGCGACACCTCGTAGGGCGACGCGAGCCAGACCGGAGCGAGCACCTTGCCGAGGTGCGGGGCAGCCTCGTGCAGGCTGAACGAATCGACGCGGTCGGACCGGAGGAGTCCCTTCAACGCCGCCGCCTCGTCGGGGTGGTCGACCAGGCCGACGCTCCAGGTCTCGGCGAGCTGCCAGGAGAGCAGTTGCCCGTTCATGGAGGCGTGCGCCTCGTCGACGAGACGGAAGTCGCCTTCGAGGCGGTCGAGCACGCCGGTGTTGGCGCCGAGCAGGGCCCGGTCGTCGGCGAGCATCATCTCGAGCACCGACTGCCACCAGGCGAGCTCGAGTTCGTCGGCGACGCCGACCTCGGGCACGTGGCGGTTGGAGAGGTCGACCATGAGCGGGTCGAGCGAATGCTCGCGCAGGGAGTCGAGGAGCGACGTGCGCTCCTGCAGGTTCGCGAGCACCTCGGAGTCGGCGGCGAGGCCCTCGACCATTCCGATGAGCTGATCGATCGGCAGAGCGGCGAGCTGGCGGGCGGTGCCGACGGTGCCGAGCGGCAGGTCGAGCTGCGCGAGGTCTTCGGTGACCCGCTGGAACGCGACCTGCACGTCGTTGATGCCGACCGGGATCTCCGGCGGGATGCCGGCGGCCGCGAACCGGTACCAAAGCGTGCGCTGCTGCTGGATGCGCCGCAGGGCGTCGTTGATGTCGCCCACGTGCACGCCGGGCCGCACGTACTCTTTCGCCAGCGCCTTGAGGCGACGACGGGAGGTCGACGACAGCTGCGGTGCGTCACGGCGCGGGCTCGTCGCGGCGATCAGATCGGTGAGCGAGCGGTCGAACACCACGGGCAGGAACTTGTCGAGCGTCTCCCGCAGGTCGGCGAGCAGGCGCAGGTAGGTGCCGAGCTCGTTCAGAGAGGTGAACGGGCGCATCCGGGTCTGGCCGATCAGCTCGTAGGCGCCGGTGAGCAGGCGCGGCAGATCGGTGGCGTTCAGGCGCTTCGCGAGCTGATGGGCGCGGTGGGCGTCGTCGCTCGACGAGAACTGGGCGCCGTACCAGGGCGAGTCGTCGGGACCGTAACGGAACTGGCCGAGCTCGGCAGCCCGACTGAGCGTCTTGGCGGCCTTGCCCCGGCCGGTGGCCAGGGATTCGAGCGCCGCGCGGTCGAGTCGCGCCGTAGTGGCCGGCGGGTTCGGCAGCAGAGCCAGACGAGCGAGCTCGCGCAGCGCGTCGAGCACCGAGACCTTCAGCAGCGGATCGACCCGCGACATCGAGGTGCGGTAGTCGAGCAGCACGCTTCGGAGACGCACGAGCGCCTCGTCGACATCGGCGACGCGTGGCTGCTGGGCCTTCTCGTTGCGGCCGATCGACTGGATCAAGTCGCGCCGCAAGGTGCGCGGCGAGACGGCGACGCCGGGGAGCCCGACATCCGACAGCCGACGGTTGATGCCACCGAGGCTGAGCCGGCGCGGGCTCACCACGAGCACGCGCTTGTTCTGGGCCACCAGGGCGCCGATGGCGTTCACGATGGTCTGCGTGCCGCCTGTGCCCGGCAAGGTCTTGACCACGAGCGAGTTGCCACCCGAGATCTGGGCGATCACGTTCTCTTGCTCGCTGTCGGCATCGAGCAGCAGAGTGTCGGTCGAGGGCGCGCGGTGGTCTTGCGGTGAGGGGTCGACCGGGTGGTAGCCGTCTTGCACGGCGCGTCGGGCAGCGAAGTTGCCGGCCAGGGCGTCGAGAACAGGATGCGAGATGTCGGCGCTGTCGGCGAGCATCCCGCCCGCCACATCGGCGAAAGTGGAGACCACGAGGCGCGGCTGCACCTGGAACCAGGGCAGGTGCGAGGTGAGGCTGCGCAGACGATCGATGACCGGCTGCGGCTTGAACACGCCATTCGAGGCGGCGAGGGCGATGAGTGCATCGCGGTCGACGCTGATCTGGAACTGGTCTTGCAGAACGCGCACGAGTTCGGGATTCACGAACGGCACCCCGCGGAGCTTCAGCTCGAAGTCGCGGCCGTAGCGGCGCACCGAGATGGGGCGCAGAAGCACGGGCGCACGGAACTGCTTCTCGGGAGCGTCGTCGGCGTCGCTCGCTTTGCCCCGCCATTCGGCCAGGCCGATCGCCAGGTGCACGGAATCGATGCCCCGCACGCTCCGCAGCTCCACACCCTTGTCGGTGATGGCGCCCGCGGCGATGCGGGCGTTGCGGAGGGCGAGCTCGTCACGGATGAGGCTCGACAGCAGCGTCGCGTTCCCGGTGATGAACTGCGCGAGGCCGCCCGGATGCGTGGTGCTGAGTTCGATGCGCGAGCGCGCCGAATCGTCGAACACCACAAGCGGCGACTCACCGCCGAGCGACGCGATCTCGCCGCGCCAGCGGTCGCGGGTCGGTTCGACGAGGCTCTCCGTCGAGAACACCTGGCCTATCGGGCTGTTGGACGAAGACCGGCCATTGCGACCCCAAGCCGACTCGACGGAGTCAGCTGCAGACGACGTTTCGTCTGAGTCTCGTTTCTTATCGGCACGCCACACATCGCCACAGTACGTGCGCAGGCTTGGAATAGCCGTCAATCGGCGCGAGTTTCGCAAACTTGCGCGGAATTCCGCCTGAATCGATGCTGCAAACCACAGTTTTGACGCGCCTGGACGGAATAATCCGGGTGCGCACAGGGCTGAGAAGAGGGTCATGACTCAGCTCTCCGTGCTCGATCTCATCCCCGTCCGCACCGCCCAGTCCTCCGGCGATGCCATCGCCGCGAGCCTCGCGCTCGTGCGCACCGCCGAACGGCTCGGCTTCACCCGGTTCTGGGTGGCTGAGCACCACAACATGCCCGCCGTGGCATCCACGTCGCCGTCGACCCTGATCGCCCATTTCGCGGCGCAGACCTCGCGCATCCGGCTCGGCTCAGGCGGCGTCATGCTGCCGAATCACGCGCCGCTTTCGATCGCGGAGCAGTTCGCCCTGCTCGAGGCGATGCATCCGGGTCGCATCGACCTGGGCCTGGGGCGCGCGCCGGGCTCCGATCCGGTCACCTCCTACATGCTGCGCGGTCAGCGCACGACGACAGACGCCGACCCCGCCGAGACCTTCCCCACCGACGTCGAGACCGTGGCCGCGCTGCTCGGCTCCGACCGAGCGACCGCGAGCGGCCCCTTCGGCGAAGACGACCAGCCGGGCGTGGGCCTGAACATCCGGGCCCGCGCGTACGAGCTGAAAGCGACCCCGCGCATCCGCACCGCCCCGGAGATGTGGCTGCTCGGATCGAGCAACTTCAGCGCCACACTCGCCGCGAGCCTCGGCATGCCGTTCGTTTTCGCGAACCACTTCGGCCAGCCGGGCATCGACCAGGCGCTAGACCTCTACCGCAGCCGCTTCGAGCCGTCAGAGGCGCTGGCCGCCCCGAAGACCTTCCTCACGGTGAACGTCTCCGTGGCCGACACCGACGACGAGGCGCAGCTCGTGACGCTGCCGCAGCTCATCTCGATGGCGCGGCTCCGTACGGGCGGGGCGCTCACCCCGCAGCTGACCATCGACGAGGCGCGCACGACCCAGTTGACGGTCGCGGAGCAGGAGTCGGTGCTCGAGCAGTCGCGGCTCTGGCTGATCGGCACGGCCGAGTCGGTGGAGGGGCGCATCCGTTCGCTCGCTGAGAAGCACGGGGTCGACGAGGTCATGGTGTCGCCCGTGGGCGGCGCGTGGGCCGCCGATCCGCTCGACACGACGCCTTCTCGCGAGCGCGCGCTCGAGCTGCTGGCGGCCCGCTTCCCCGAGCTCGCCGCGTAACGCGACCGCGGCGGCGCGGCTGAGCCGTAATGCACGATTTGCGTGGGACCGACCCCGTAGAGGGCACCACTCCCACGCAAATCGTGCGTTACAGCTCGCCCTCGACAACGGATGCGCCACCCGTTAGACGACGCCCGTCGTTCCCAGCAGCGTGCCGATCGCGAAGGTCGCCGCGAGCGCGAGCGTGCCTCCGATCACGACCCTGAGGGTGGCGCGCCAGATGCGGGCACCACCGATCCAGGCGCTGACCGCCCCGGTGAGGATGAGCGCCACGATGACCACCACGAACGTCGCCGCCACCCGGATCTCGGCCGGGAACAGCAGGATCGAGAGGAACGGCAGCAATGCCCCCACCGTGAACGCGAGCGCCGAGGCACCGGCCGCCTGCCACGGACTCACCAGGTCGTCAGCGTCGATGTTGAGTTCGGCCGAGAGGTGGGCGGCGAGGGCGTCGTGCGCCGTGAGTTCCTTCGCCACCTGCAGCGCCGTCTCGGAGCTCAGCCCGCGCTGCTGGTAGAGGCCGGCGAGCTCGGCGAGCTCCTCCTCGGGCATCTCGCTGAGCTCCTGACGCTCCTTCGCGATCAGCGACTTCTGACTGTCGGCCTGGCTGCTCACCGACACGTACTCGCCGAGCGCCATCGAGATCGCTCCACCCACCAGGCCCGCGATGCCGGCCGTGAGGATCGGAGCGACGGATGCGGTCGCCCCCGCGACCCCCACCACGATCGCCGCCACCGAGACGATGCCGTCGTTCGCCCCGAGCACGCCCGCGCGCAGCCAGTTCAGGCGGCTCGCGAGACCCTCGACGTGCGGTTCGTGGGGGTGGCCCGGCGCCCCGGGAAATTGTGTCGCTGACATGTCACCAGCCAACCACAGGCGCCGGGGGCAACGGGGTTCAGCAGTTCGTGAGGCGGAACACTCCATCGCTCAGCGAGTTCGGTCCACCGAGCAGGGTGACGCGTGTGTTGTCGAAGAACTTGAAGCTCGCCTTGACGTTCGCGGGCACGCAATTGCCGGGCACCACGATGAGCGGTGCGCCCTTCGCGCCGGCCAGGGCCGACCCCGCGAGCGCATCGGGGAAGTTGAGCCCGGTCGCGAGGAATACGCGGTCGCTCGTGCCGTAGGCGGCCTTGTTGATGTTGAGGGACGCCTCGAAGCGGTCAGCTCCCGATTGCCGCGAGACGGAGGCGCCGGTCTGAGTCGCGATGGTCGACGCGATGCCGGAGGAGACCGAGTTCGGGCCACCCGCGATCGTGACGTTCTTCACCTTCAGGGTCTTGAGCAGAGCGGATGTGTCGCCGTCGACGCTCGACAGGGTTCCGTTCACGAGCACCACCGGCATGCCGTTGTGTCCGCCGGCGCCGCTGGCGCTCAAGGCGTCGGGAAAGTTCAGACCGGTTGCGACGTAGGCCCCGGATGCGCCGTTCGCGAACGCATGCTGCGCCACGTTCCGCGACACCTCGAACCGGTCGGCGCCACCGATGCGGTCGACCTTCAGCCCGCTGTTCCGGAGTTGCGACTCGATCGCCGATGACACGGAGTTAGGGCCCCCCACGATCACCACGGCCTCGGCCTTGAGCTTCGTGATCTCATCCGAGACCGCGGTAGGGAGGGCGTCGGGCAGGGTGAGCAACAGGGGCGCGTCATCCTGCACGGCGGCAGGGCCGGCGGAGAGGGCGTCAGCGTAGCCGGTGCCCGTGGCGAGGTAGACCGTCTTCGTGCCGCTCGGATACGCCTGCTCGGCGATCGCGACCGCCACCGCGAAGCGGTCGGCGCCCTGGATGCGGTCGACGTCGATGTGCGGGTACCCGAACCAGTCCGTGTACACGAACCAGAAGTTGAGGTTGCCGAGGCTCGAGCAACCATTGCCGTCGCTGCCGGGCACCTTGGCCTCGGGGTTCGGCTGGTAGGGCGTGTAGTCGTAGAGCGCTGCGGTGGCGACGGTGCGGATGACAACCGGAGCCGAGCCGCAGCCGGGATTCGGGTTGTAGTCGATGTCGGTCGACTGACCGACCGGGAACGCCGCCGGCGGATGCAGCTGCGAGTTCTTCAGGTCCTGCGCCGCGTTGTAGACCTGCTTGAAGAAGCCCTTGTAGGCGGAGTTGCAGCCCGAGCCGGTGTCGTCGCAGCCGTAGAAGGTCGCGTGGTCGTAGATGTCGTTGCCCGGGGCAGAGTTGCCGATGAGCGAGGACTCCTTCTGGATGAGGGCGAGTAGGGCCTTTTGGCTCACTCCGCAGGCATCGCCGACGGTGGCGATGATCGCGGCGGCGGAGGTGAGCCCCGCGGGCACTGACTTCGTGCAGTCGGCGTTGGCCGGCTGGGCGGCGTTCGCCGAGAAGACTTTGATGTCGATGCAATTGCCGTTGTCGCAGGCCGGAACGTTCTGGGTGAGGAAAGCCTGCACCTGACCGATCGACATCGCTAAACCGTTGTACATGTTCGCATCGCTGATGATGTCTCCGGCACGGAAGCTGGCGACGCTGCCCGCGGCGAGGTACAGCTCGAAATCGTGCGGCACGGACGTGGAGGGGGCCCCGCTGGAGCCGGCGACGTCGGTGGCAGGATCGGCGGATTCCCCGTCGGACGGGTCAGGGCTCGCTGGATCCGTCGCTGCCGAAGCGTGGGTCGCGGGGTCGCTTGGCGCTGCCGAAGCGTGGGTCGCGGCGTCGCTCGGCGCGGGCGGAGCAGCGGGCTCGTCGGCCGCCGCCGTGCCCACCGCGCCTCCGGCCACCAGCCCCATCGCGAGCAAGGCGCCGAGCAGACCGGTCAGGGGTTTCGCGAGCGTCGACTTCGTCATCACTCCGCGATGCTAGCGTCGATCGACAGCTGTTGGACATTCCTTCGCGGTGAACTTTCAGTGCTTTCCCACGCGCTACGCTCGTGGCGAGCAGAGGAGGCGAGCCGGAGGCCATGCCACGACCCGTACCCTCCCTCTCCGATCCCGGCCCCACCGACGTGCTCATCGCCCTCGTGCCCGACCGCGGCGACCGCGCGGCCGACCACCGCTGCCTCGCCGCGCTCGCCACCCTGGCCAGGTCACCTGTCCCGACCACTCCACCGCACGACTCGCCTCCCGCGCCGACCCTGACCATCGCCCAGCACTGCGCCGTGTGCGGCTCCGACGCCCACGGTCGGCCGATGCTCGTGACCGCCGACGGCCGGGCCATCCCGGGCGTGCACCTCAGCCTCAGCCGCGCCGGGGGCTGGGTCGCGCTCGCCGCGACCCTCGCCGGCCCCATGGGCATCGACATCGAGTCGCTGGATGCTGTGCGAGCAGCAGCCTTCGACGACGTCGCCTTCGACGCCCGCGAACGAGCCGCGCTCCGCATGATCGACGAAGCCCACGGCCCCGCTGCGATCGACCGGATGCGCGCCCTGGCCTGGTCGGCGAAGGAGGCGGTGCTGAAAGCGGCCGGCACCGGCCTCGCCACCGATCCGCGCGAGGTGCACCTCGACCTCCACAGCGCCGAGGGTCAGCCGATCGTCCGTCCAGCAGGCCCTTTTGACGAACGCCCCGTGACCTTGCATCCGCTGGCCGCAGCCGGCCTCCTCGGACACGTCGCCGTCACTACTCACGCAACTCTGCGCATCCGCTGGCAGCAGCTGTCCCCCGATTGCGCTTAGTGCACCGCGCCGAACCGGCGTTCAGGGCGTAAGAACGCTCACGTCAACTTGGGCAGCGACTTCCCGTAAACCCACCGCTCCACGATCGGCCCCACGAGATCGCTCCCCGAGCGAGCCTCCATGATCTCCACGAAGTCTTCAGTCGAGACCAGCCCGAAGCGGCACTCTGCCACGTAGGCGCGGAGGGAGTCGAAGAAGACGATGTCGCCCAGGGTGCGACGGATGGCGTGCAGCGCGAGCGCCCCCCGCTTGTACACCCGGTCGTCGAACATCGATTGCGGGCCGGGATCGCCGATCACGATGTCTTTCGGTCGCGTGCTCAGCTGGGTGCGGTGTGCCGCGGCGTTGGCGTCGGCGGATTTGCCTCCGCTCGCCTCGGCCCAGAGCCATTCGGCGTAGCACGCGAACCCTTCGTGCAGCCAGATGTCACGCCAGCGTGCCAGCGTCAGGCAGTTGCCGAACCACTGGTGCGCCAGTTCGTGGGCGATCAGCCGGTCGGTGCCGTGCAGACCGTCGACGTGGTTGCGGCCGAAGATCGCGAGTCCCTGAGCCTCGAGCGGAATCTCGAGCTCGTCGGCCGTCACCACCACCGCGTAGGAGTCGAACGGATACGGTCCGAACAGCCGGCAGAACAACGCCATCATGTCGGGCACCTGGCCGAAGTCGATCGCCACCTCGCGTTCGAGCGCCTGCGGGTAATGCAGCGTTTGCGGCACCGGTTCCGACGCGACCGATCGCGAACGGTAGCGGCCGATCTGCACCGTCGCGAGGTAGGTCGCCATCGGCTGCCGCATCTCGAAGGTCCAGATGGTGCGCCCCGAACGGTTGGCCCGCGACACCACCGGCCCGTTCGATACCACCGTGTAGCCGGCTTCGCACGTCAGCGTGATGCGGTAGAGCGCTTTGTCGCTCGGGTGGTCGTTGCAGGGAAACCAGGATGCCGCTCCACTCGGCTGCCCGGCCACGATCACGCCGTCGGCGAGCTCTTCCCAGCCCACTTCGCCCCAGGGGCTGCGGATCGGATGCGGCGCCCCTCGGTAACGCACCACCACGGTGAACTCCGCGCCGTCGGCGAGCGGCCGTTCGGGTGTGATGACGAGTTTGCGGGGCGTCTCGGCGAGCTTGCGCGGCCGCTCTCCGTCGACGGTGACCTTCACCACGCTGAGCCCGGCGAAATCGAGGCTGAACCGCTCGAGCGGCATCGTCGTGCGCGCCCGGATGATCGCGACCCCGTTCAGCCGGTTCGTGGCCACCCGGTAGTCGAGATCGAGATCGTAATCGAGCACGGAGTAGCCACCGTTGCCGCTCGTCGGAAGATAGTCGTCACCGGCCGATGCGGCACCCAGAAAAGGTGAGGAAAGATTGGCTGCCATGGATGCTGTCAAGTCTGCCACGGTGCGATCGGATTGCCTGCCCAGAGCGATCCGCTCGGCACCCGCTCACCGCGCATCACGAGTGACGCCGGCCCCACGCTGGCGTTGCGGTCGACCGCCGCGGCCGGAAGGATGACGCTGTGCGGCCCGAGGGTGGCGCCTTCGGCCAGCACCACGGAGTCGAGTTGCATGATGCGGTCGTGGAACAGGTGGGTCTGCACCACGCATCCGCGGTTCACCGTCGATCCGTCGCCGAGGGTGATCAGGTCGGCCTCGGGCAGCCAGTACGACTCGCACCAGACCCCGCGCCCGATGCGCGCTCCGAGGGTGCGCAGCCACACCGCGAGAGCCGGGGTTCCGGAGGCGTTCGCCGCGAACCAGGGGCGGGCCACCGTCTCCACGAAGGTGTCGGAGAGCTCATTGCGCCACACGAACGACGACCAGAGCGGATGCTCGCTCACCACGATCCGCCCCACCAGCAGCCACTTGGCGGCGGTGGAGATGAGAGCGGCGACAGCGCCGGCGGCGAGCATCACGACACCCGAGAGCAGGATCGCCCAGCCGAGGCCGACCTCGGTCCAGAGCCATTCCAGGGTGATCAGGATGCCCAGAGCGATCCACGCGGTCACGACGACGGGCACGATCCGCAGGATCTCCCAGACCGCGCGGGCGAGTTTGAGCGACGCCGGGGGCCGGAAGGTGCGGGCCTCGTCGAAGTCGGAGACGGTTCGCCGCAGCCGCACGGCCGGGTTTCCGAGCCACGAGGAACCGCGCTTGCCGTTCTTCGGCGCCGACGACAGCACGGCGACCAACCCGTTGCGCGGCACGCTTCGGCCCGGGCCCGCGATGCCGCTGTTGCCGAGAAAGGCCCGGCGGCCGATCTTGGCGCGCCCGATGCGCAGCCAGCCCCCGCCGAGCTCGTAGGAGGCCACCATCGTGTCGTCGGCCAAGAACGCGCCCGGCGCGATGGTGGTGAGCGCGGGCAGCAGCAGCACCGTCGACGCTTCGACGTCTCTGCCCACCTTGGCCCCCAGCATCCGGAGCCACCATGGCGTCGCGAGGCTCGAATAGATCGGGAACAGCAAGGTGCGGGCGCTGTCGAGGATGCGTTCGGTCGACCAGGCCTGCCAGCCGATCCGGCTGCGCACGGGGTAGTAGCCCTCCCGGAGGCCGATGCCGAGCAGGCGCACCGAACCCACCACGAGCAGTGCGTACGCGGCGCCCGCGACGATCACGGCGAGCGGAGTGGCGAGCGCGGCCCGAGCGGCGGCTTCACCGAGCGTCGCAGGGTCGCCGATCGCGGCGCCCACGACGAGGGCGCCGAGCAGCACCGAGATCGCGGGAAGCGCGGCCATGCCGAGAGAACCCAGCGCGTAGGCCGCCAGCCAGCGGCGAGCGGGCAGCGGGCGAGCGGCGGGCCAGGGGCGTCGGGCGGAACCCACCCGGGTGGCGGGAGATCCGGCCCAGCGTTCCCCGCTCGGCACCCGGCCCGACACCGCGGCACCGGCCTCGACCTCGGCGCCGCGGCCGATGTTCGCTCCGCCCAAGAGGGTGCCGCGTGAGCCGACGGTGGCATCGGCACCGATGTGGATGCGCCCCACGCGGAACGTGTCGCCGTCGAGCCAGTACCCGGCCAGGTCGACCTCGGGCTCGATGGCCGCACCGGCACCGACCGTGAGCATCCCGGTCACCGGCGGCAGGGTGTGCAGGTCGACGCCCGGACCGATCTTCGCACCGAGCGCGCGGGCGTAGTAGCTGATCCACGGGGCTCCGGCGAGGCTCACCGACCCGGCCATCTGGGCGACCTGCTCGGCCAGCCAGACGCGGAGGTGCACGGTTCCGCCGCGCGGGTAGTCACCGGGGCGCAGGCCGGTGAGCAGCAGCCGGGCCGCCACCACCGAGATCGCCATCTTGCCGGGCGGGGTGACGAAGAGCACGAAGCCGAGCAGCACCCACCACCAGGAGACGGTGGGAAAGAAGGTCTGTGCGCCGGTCACCGAGAGCAGATTGTTCGCGGCGGCGAGGTAGACGAACCAGCGCAGCCCCACGATGACGTGCAGCGGGATGCCGAGAAGCGTCTGCGCGATGCGACTCGAGGCCGGAGTCAGCAGCACCGGGCGGTCGGCTCCGCGACCGGACCCGTGATCGGCCGGGGCACGGCTGTCGAGCTCTTCGGCGAGTGAACCGATACGGGGGTGGTCGTAGATGTCGGAGACCCGGGTGTCGGCGAAGCGTTCGCGGATCGCGGAGACGAGCTGCGCCGCCGAGAGCGATCCGCCGCCGTGGGCGAAGAAGTCGTCGTCGGGGCTCTCGACCGGCACACCGAGAATGGCCGACCAGCTCTGCGCCAGCCAGGCCGCGGTGGGCGAGAGATCGACCGGCGCGCCGGCTCCGCTCCCGCTTCCGTCTCCGGATGCCGGGAGCGGCCAGGGCAACGCCGCCCGGTCGACTTTGCCGGAGGTGCGGGTCGGCAGCGACTCGACCACGGCGAGGAGGGGCACGAGCGCGGCGGGGAGCTCTTCGCGCAGGCGGGCGTTGGCGGCATCCCGGTCGAACACGGCTCCGTCGGCCAGCGCGAGGTAGCCCACCAGCACCTGGTTTCCGGCGGCCGTGGTCTTCACCGCGGCGGCGGCCCCGACCACTCCGTCGAGAGCCTGCAGGGCCGCATCCACTTCCCCGAGTTCGATGCGACGGCCGCCGAGCTTGACCTGGTCGTCGGCGCGACCGACGAAGACGAGCCCGGCCTCTTCGAAGCGCACGAGGTCGCCCGAGCGGTAGGCGCGCTCCCAGCCGAGGCTCGGGAACGGCGCGTACTTCTCGGCGTCCTTCGCCGGATCGAGGTAGCGCGCGAGGCCCACCCCGCCGATGATGAGTTCGCCAGTCTCGCCCTCGGCAACGCGGGCTCCGGATGCGTCGACGACCGCGAGCTTCCATCCGTCGAGCGGCAGGCCGATGCGCACGGGGCCGGTGCCGAGCAGGGCGGCGCAGGCGACGACGGTGGCTTCGGTGGGGCCGTAGGTGTTCCACACTTCGCGACCGCGCGCGGTGATGCGCGCCACGAGCTCGGGTGGGCAGGCTTCACCGCCGAAGATGACGAGCCGCACGAGTTCGAGCGACTCTTCGGGCCAGAGTGCCGCGAGGGTCGGCACGGTGGAGACCACCGTGATCCCGTGCGCGATGAGCCACGGTCCGAGGTCGACGCCGGAGCGCACGAGCGAGCGCGGAGCGGGCACGAGGCAGGCGCCGTTGCGCCAGGCGAGCCACATCTCCTCGCAGGAGGCGTCGAACGCCACCGAGAGACCGGCCAGCACGCGGTCGCCCGGACCGATCGGCGAGTGCTGCAGAAACAGGCGCGCCTCGGCGTCGACGAAGGCAGCGGCCGAGCGGTGCGTGACGGCCACCCCTTTCGGCACGCCGGTGGAGCCCGACGTGAAGATCACCCAGGCGTCGTCGTCGGGTGTCGGGAGGCCGAGGGCAGGGATGGTTCCGGTGGGTGTGGCGAGGCTCGGCGCGAGGTCGGCCGCGGTGGCGGTGGCGGTGGCGGCCACCTCGGCCCCGTGGTGGCCAGCGGCCCCAGCGTCTGCGTGGTCGGGGGCGGTAGCGGCTTCACCGGTTGCGCGTTCGGTGGCGGTGGCGTGGTCGGCGGCGGCGTGGTCGGCGGCGGCGTGGTCGGCGGCGGTGGTCGCTTCACCGGCTGCGTGGTCGGCGGCGGTGCCCCCGCCGGTTGCGGGCCGCGGCGCGAAGACCCCGCCCGCCCCCACGATTCCCACGACGCGCGCTTCGCCGAAGACGAGCTGCGCGCGCTCTTCGGGATCGTCGGCGTCGACCGGAACGTAGGCCGCACCCGCCGCCAGCACCGCGAGGATGGAGACATACAGCTCCCGCGTTCCCGACGGAATCCGGATGCCCACCTTGTCGCCCCGGCGCACGCCCGCACGGCTCAGCACCGCCGCTTGCGCCGTGACGAGGCGCACGAGTCGGCGGTAACTGACCGCACCGTCAGGGGAATCGAGAGCGAGCGCATCCGGATTCTCCACCGCCGTCTGCATCAGGATGTCGAGCAGCGTGCGCACCGGAGTGGCCCGCGCGCCCGCGTCGAGCACGCGCTGCAGATCGGTCGTGTCGTCAGTCACTCGAGAACCTCTCCGGGTCGGCGTCAGGCTCATACCTCACCGTACGCGCGCGCAGCTTAAGGAGCGCAGGTGACTCGCAGGTGAACGGAGGGTGACTCGACAGGCAGAACGAATGTTCTGTTATTGTGAGTCTGTGTCCACCACCTCCGCGCCGCCTGCTTCCGCACCGAAGGTGTCGGAAGCGCGCGAGAGACTGGTGCGCGTCGCGTCGGAGCTCTTCTACCGCGAGGGCATCCACAGCGTCGGAATGGATCGCATCCTGGCCGAGGCGAGCGTGACCCGCGCCACCATGTACCGCCACTTCTCGGGCAAAGAAGCACTCGTGGCCGCCTACCTCGAACGGGAGGACGCGGTGATCCGGGGCTACTTCACGGTGGAGGGTGACCCGTCGCCCGCCGACCTGATAACGCTCGCGATCGAGGGCATCGCCGACGACATCGGCCGCTACCACACCCGCGGCTGCCCGTTCATTAATGCCGCGGCGGAATACCCGGATGCGTCGAGCGAGGTGCGCATGATCATCGCCCGGCACCGTGAATGGTTCCACGCGACGTTGCGCGACGCGCTGGAGGCGGCGAAGGTTCCGGATGCCGACGCAGTCGCCGGGTCCCTCGTGATGCTGCGCGACGCCGCGCTGGTGGGCGGCTACCTCGATGGAGTCGAGGTGGCGCGCCGGGTCTACGTGGCGACGGCTCGCTCGGTCGCCGGCCTCTAGCCCCCGCCCGCATCCGGCACTCGCCAGCATCCGGCCCTCGCCAGCATCCGACCCGCGCCCACCACCCCGCCCGCATCCGACCCGCGCCCACCACCCTCCCCCTCTCCCCGCCCCGTCGAAACGACGGAGTTTTCGGCGCTTCGCTTGAAACGACGGATTCAGACACCGACACTGCCGCGAAACTCCGTCGATTCGGAACGGGCGAGCGGGTCAGAAGTGCGTGATTCCGTAGGGCTGCTGGGCCGGCGCGAGCAGGCGGGCGAAAGCCGCCGCCGCGCCCGGCGATCGCTCGGAGATCTGACCGGCCGCCGCCAGCACCCGCGGGTCGGCGCCGCCGAGGTAAACCGACCCCAGCGCCGAGGCGTCGAGTTCGAGGTCGGGGGCCGCCGCGTCGTCTCGGGTGACCTCGGCCCGCCCGCCCTCCACGCGCATCCGGTAGCCGCCCGCCGCGTGCCCCAGCGGGTCCGACACGGCGAACACGGTCGACCCGTCGTTGACGTACCCACGCGCCTCGAATGCGGCGACGACGTCGAGGATGCGCATCCAGAGCCAGTCGTTCACGTTCTTCACCGAGACCAGTCGCCAGTCGGCGAGCGCCCAGCGCAGCGGGTCGTCGGCAGGGGCGGCCGCGTAGGTCACCGTGCCGACGAGGTCGAGCGAGGCGAGGAATTGCCACAACCCCAGGTAGGCGTCGGCGTTCTGCGCCACCAGGTCGACGACCTCGACTATCTGCGGATCGGACTCCCAGCCCGAGAACTTGTAGGTGACGTAGCCGTCGATCACACCGGCGTCGTCGTAGTGCAGCGCCCCGCGCACAGATGGATCTTCTTCACTCTTCTCGCCGTCGAGTCCCGACACCCGACCCCAGTACTTCGTATGGCGGTCGACCGAGCCGACTCGACTCGCGTGGAAGCCCGCGAAGATCGCGGGGCCCAGAGTGGCGATCTCGCGCGCATCGATCAGTTCGCATCGCCCGCGGGGCGACGTGAGCAGGCGGAACCGCTGGTCGGTGGCCACCGAGATCGAATGCACCGTGGTGGCCACCCCGAAGCCGAACCGCCGGTAGATCGTGGCCTCCGAAACCGTGAGGGCGGCGATCGCGTAGCGGTCGGCGACCGCTCGGTCGAGGTCGGTCGTCATCATCTCGCGGAGTATGCCGTTGCGGCGATGAGTGGGCCGCACGGTGACCGCCGAGATGAGGTGCGCCGGGAGTGGGGCCACTCCCCCGACATTGATGGAGCGCTCGAACGTGGCGAAGGTCGCCACCGGAACCTCCGCTCCGAGCGACGCCTCGGGGCGGGTGCGCGCATATGCCCCGGTGAGCATCTGGCCGTCGCTCACCATCGCGGCGGCAGCCCGCACGAGCGATTTCTCACCGAGACGCGGCTCGTGGAAGCCCTGGGTCTCGGCCTGCAACCAGGCCCTTGTGGCGTCGCCTCCTTCCCCCTCTAAGGCGGCGGAGAACGTGCGGAAGTCGTAGTCGGTGATGGAACCCATGCCGCAACGCTACGCGATACCGGCGACACGCTAGCGTGAGCCTGTGAGCGACTTCAACGAACGCATCGTCGACGAGTTCCGCGCCAACGCAGGCCGTGTCGAGACGGGCGGCTTCGGAACCAGCCTCGTGCTGCTGCACCACACGGGCGCGAAGAGCGGCATCGCGAGAGTCAGCCCCGTGCTCGGCCTGCGGCAGAACGACGGCAGCCTGTTCATCGCCGCGTCGAAGGGCGGGGCCCCGGACCACCCGGCTTGGCTCGCGAACCTGCGCGCGCATCCGGAGACCTCGATCGAGGTCCCCACGACGACCGGCGACGGTGTGCAAATGATCGACGTCCGCGCCGACATCCTGACGGGCGCTGATCGCGACGCCGGCTGGAGCCAGTTCCTGAACCGCTCGCCCGGCTTCGCGCACTACGAGGCGAAGGCCGGCGGTCGCGTCATCGCGGTCGTGCGCCTCAGCCCCCGCTGAGCGGCGCGAAACACCCGTTAACGATTGGTGGAGAGGGCCGAAGCCCTCCCCACGCATGAGTGTAGCAAGTCCATCAGGTGAACGGCGAGCACATTCTCACCGGGTGAGCAGGCCGGAACGCTCCGGATGCCGGTCGAACCATTGACCGACATACCAGCACATCGGCACCACACGATAGTTCGTCGTGGCCTCGACATCGTCGATGGCGAAGGTCACGATCTCGCCGGCCAGACCCTGCCCGCGCCTCTTCGGATCAGTGAAAGTGTGGGTGAACGAAATGGTGTCCTCGTTCGCGACGTAGTCGACGGCGCTCACCAGTGCGCCGTCGACGCGGAGGCTGTAACGGTGCTGTTCGGCGTCATGACTGAATTCGCGTGCCATGCCTCCACCCTACGTCTGCTTCGAGGGGTGCCGGTCAGCGCACGACGTCGAGCGCCGCACTCACGATCGACTCGATATCGATGCCGTGTTGCCGGTACACCTCGTCGAGCCCGCCCACCTGACCGAATCCGCTCACCCCGAGATGGCGGGCCGGCACCCGGTTGATGCCCGCCAGGAAGGCCAGGGTGTGGGGATGCCCGTCGAGCACGGTGACCATCGGGCGGGCCCGGGCCGCGGGGAAGAGCTGGCCGAGAATCCAGTCGGGCGCATCCGCCAATCCGTCACGCGCCTGGACGGCGTCGAAGAGGAGCCCCGGGCTCGTGACGCAGACCACGTCGACCGGCACGCCGAGCGCTTCGAGCCGCTCGGCGGCCACGAGCGCGTCGGGCACCATCGCCCCCATGGCGACGAGCGTGACCGCGGCCTGAGCCGAGCCACCTGTCCCCGCCTCGCGCAGCACGTATCCGCCCGCCACCACCTGTCTGCGGCGCCGCTCGCGCGCGGCCGGGTCGGCCGGCACCGCACTCAACCGCTGGTCCACGGGTTTCGTGGAGAGGCGCAGGTAGGCCGACGTGCCGTCCGGTCGTCCAAGCCGGCCGAGGGAAGCCAGCAGGGTCCACTCCACGTCGATCGCGAAAGCGGGCTCGTAGCTCACGCACCCTGGTTGCTCGAGACCGATCGAGGGGGTGGTGATCGACTGGTGCGCCCCGCCTTCGTGCGAGAGGGTGACCCCCGACGGCGTGCCGACGAGGATCGACTGCCCGCCCGCATACATCCCGTACGACCACGGTTCGAGTGCCCGCCCGACGAACGGATCGTAGAGCACCCCGATCGGGAACAGCGGTTCGCCCCAGCGACTCCAGGTGGCGCCGAGTTCGCCGATCAGACTCACCAGGTTGACCTCGGCGATGCCGAGTTCGATGTGCTGGCCGGTCGGCCGCTCACGCCAGTGCACGGTGGTCTCGGCGTCGTCGCTGAACCAGTCGGGTCGGTCTTCGATCGAGAACACCCCCACCTTGTTCAGCCAGCCGGCGAGGTTCGTGCTCGAACTCACGTCGGGGCTCACGCTCACCACTCGCCGTGCGGCTTCGGGAGCCGCCCGAACGAGGTCGAGCAGCGCGCGACCGAGTGCGGCCTGCGTCGTCGCGGTGCCGGCCGGCGTGCGCCCGAAATCGGCGGGCACGGCCGGAGGCTCGGCGAGCGCGACCGGCTCTCGATGCAGTCGCCTCGACGTCACGTCGCAAAGTCTGCCCGCTTCGCTCTCGGCGTCGAAGCGCGACCAGGGCGCATCCGCTCGTTCCTGCAGTTTCGCCGCGAGCTCGACGTATTGCGCGTCGGTGAGCAAGGAGGAGTGGTTCTGCGGATGCCCTTCGAGCGGCAGACCGTAGCCCTTGATCGTGTAGGCGAGGATGGCGGTCGGCCGGTCGTCGTCGATCTGCGCGTAGGCCTCGCGGAGCGCCTCGAGGTCGTGCCCGCCGAGGTTGCGGATGGCGGCCAGGAGCAACTCGTCATCGATGCCGTCGAGCAACTCCGCGATCGATGCCGACCGCTCTCCCAAGCCGGGCAGCCGCTCCCGCAGCTCTGCCGCGGTGCAGCGCAGCAGCCGCTGATACTCCGGATTCGGCATCTCCAGGATGCGCCGGCGCAGCGCCTGCCCGTCGGGCCGGGCGAGCACCTCCTCGAGAAGACGCCCGAAGCGCACCGTGATCACCTGCCACCCGGCCGCTTGGAACAGCCGTTCGAGTTTGCCCGCGGCGATGTTGGGCACCACGCGGTCGAGCGACTGACGGTTGAGGTCGACGATCCAGACGATCTCGCCGAGGCCCGCGACGCCCTGATCGAGCACCGCCTCCCAGACCGCCCCCTCGTCGAGCTCGGCGTCACCGACGAGCGAATACTGGCGGCCCCGCCCGGCGGCGTCACTGAGGCTCCCCACGTAGCGGCGCGACACCGCGCCCCAGATCGGGGCAGTAGCGCCGATGCCGACGGAGCCGGTGGAGTAGTCGACCGGATCGGGGTCTTTCGTGCGGCTCGGGTAGCTCTGCAGCCCGCCGAATTCGCGCAACGTCGTGAGGTAGCGCTCGTCGAGCTCGCCGAGGAGGTAGTTGATGGCGTGCAGCACGGGCGAGGCGTGCGGCTTCACCGACACCCGGTCTTCGGGCCGCAGCTGACCGAACCAGAGCGAGGTCATGATCGACACCATCGACGCGCTGGATGCCTGATGCCCGCCGACTTTCATGCCGGAGGGGTTCGGCCGCACCCGGTTGGCGTGGTGGATCATCGACGTGGCCAGCCACAGCACCCGGCGCTCGATGGTCTCGAGGGCGACGAGAGTGGGGGCGGAGTTCTCCTGCGCGACCGATGTGCTCATAGTGCCCCCTATGGCACCATCACGACGCAGAAGGCACAATAGTGATCGAGCAATTGACGCAGATTGCGCAATCTGAACACTGGCGGAAGGCATCCGGATGGCCACCCTGAATACGAACGGTCGACCCGCCGCCCGCATCGCCGACGCGATCGACGCGGCCATCCTCCGCCGCCTCAGCGACGATCCGGATGCGACCACCCTCGCTCTCGCAGAAAGCACCGGTCTCGCGCGCAACACCGTGCGCGCCCGGCTCGCCCGCTATCGGGCCGAGGGAGCGCTGAAGTCGTTCGAACGGCGGATCGATCCCGCATTCCTCGGCTACCCCCTGCACGCCCACGTCGTCACCAAGGTCACCCAGCGCAAGCTCGCGGCCGTGGCCGAGGCGCTGGCCGGAATCCCGGAAGTGCTGGAGGTCAGCGGCCTGTCGGGGGTGGCCGATCTGCTCGTGCACGTCGTGTCGCGCGACGCGGAGGACCTCTACCGGGTGACCGGGCGCATCCTCGCCATCGACGGGGTCAAGCGCACCAACACGGGCCTCGTCATGCAGGAGCTGGTGGGCTACCGCGTCACCCAGCTGCTCCACGAGCGCTGACCGGTTGACGGGCGCGCACGATCCGGTCACTGACGGTGCGGGGCAGCCGGAAGAGGTAGCGCAGCCGGGTGCGGTCCATCAGCCAGAACACCAGCAGCGAAACGGCTACCACGATCACCGTGCCGAACACGGGCCCGAGGTAGCGCACCACGGGGATCTCGTAGAGCGGCGGCACGATCGGGAGCAGATAGAGCGCCCAGATCACCGGCAGCTGGAGGATGTAGATCGGAAGCGTACGCTGCCCCACTCTGGCGAGCGGCCGCACGACGCCGGGAGCGCGGCTCGCCAGCGCACACACCCCGATCGCGAGGGTGACAGCAGCCGAGTCCCGCAACAGGCGCGCCGAGGTCTCGACGACGTCGCCCGCCTCGGTGAGCTGCCAGAGCAGCTGGAGCAGCACGAACGCGCCGAGGGTGAGCAGCAGCTTCACGGCGATTCGGCCCTGCGAGAACCACACCAGCGCCGCCGGCAGATAGACGCCGGCGGCGAAGAACACCGCGAAGTAGATGATGTGCAACCACTGTTCTTCGGCGAGCGACGCCGGAGCGAGACCGGAGAGCACGGCCACCACGGCGAAGATGCCGATGATCACGGGCCGCGGAACGCGCTGGAGCGACGTGAACACGACCACGTAGAGGGCGAGGGCGAACACGAACCACAGGGTGGTGTCCGGCAGCAGAAGCTGACGCACGAAATCGTGCGGGGAGGAGATCTTGAAGGGCACCCCGGAGACGGTGACCACTGCAGACATCACGCCGAAGACGCCGAGCCACACCAGGTAGATCCAGTACGACGACGCGACCCTCACCAGGTTGCGGCGGTCGCGCCATCCGTTCCTCACCCGCTTCGACACCAGCAGCCCGGAGATGGCGAACAACAGCGGCAGGCGGAAAGGCCCGAAGAACTCGGTGAATTGGCGCCAGAACTCGGTGCCGGCGGTCGGCAGGGTGAGCGGGTCGTACACGAAGATGCGCACGTGCAGCATCACGACGGCGATCACGCACGCACCGCGCGCCACATCCAGCCACATCGCACGTCGTCCGGGCGAGAGTTCGCCTCGTGCGCCGTCGGTGTTGTCTCGTGCCTCGCCCATCGTGCCCCGATTATGACAGTACAGATGGTGCCCCTGGAGGGACTCGAACCCCCAACCTGCTCCTTAGGACGGAGTCGCTCTTCCATTGAGCTACAGAGGCTGACCCGTCGAGTTTAGCCGGTGCGCACCGCGCTCACGCCGCTGCCGCCAGGAACGTCTCCCATTGCGGCTCGGCCCTCTCGGCGCCCTTGATCGACCACCCGGCCTGGTGCGGCATCCGCGGGGAGAACCGCAGCGACCAACCCATCTCGGCCGGTGTGCGATCGCCCTTCACGTTGTTGCAGCGGAGGCAGCAGGCCACCAGGTTCTCCCAGGTATCCTTGCCCCCGCGCGAACGCGGCTGCACGTGGTCGATCGTGGTGGCGGCGGAGCCGCAGTAGCCGCAGCGCTGCCCGTCGCGGCGCAGCACGCCCCGGCGCGACACCGGCATCATCCGATTCATGGGCACCCGCACATAGCGGGTGAGCAGGATGACCGCCGGCCGATCGTAGGCGCCCGAGGTGCCGAAGACCGGATGCTCGTCGTCGCGCGCCAGCACACGCGCCTTCTCGTTCAAGACCAGAACGAGCGCCCGTTTGAACGAGACGACTCCCAGCGGTTCATATCCTGCGTTGAGTACCAGTGTTCGCATGCTCTCCCTTTCGGACAGACCTGGACGGCTTCCAGGCGTTCGACTTCCCGTTCGCCGACGAGTGCGGGAGACGTGCGGGCAACAAAAAAGGCGCCGTCACAATGACAGCGCCTTACTCGCAGAGCAGAATATCTGACTCTGGCTCAGCCCACTCGTGTGCCGACGCACGCGCAGCAGGAGGCGATCCGTGGTGCGGATGCTCCTACTCGGTGTCATCAGGCTCTCCATCATCTCGACGACGATCAGAGCAACAGGTTACGACACAATCGGCGTGCCACATATTCGTGGCACGCCGATTCATGACTCGGTAACGAAGTGTTTACACTCCGCTATCCGAGGATGCGTACGAAGTAGTAGCTGCCCCACACCGGCCGGTGCTCGACGTAGCGGCCCCAGTCGGGCGAGTCGATCATCGTGCCGTCTCCGGCATAGATGCCGATGTGCCCGATCGGGTACACCATGAGGTCGCCGGCCTGAGCGTCTTCCGGAGCGATCGGGATGCCCATTGCCGCCTGGTTGCTCACGGTGCGCGGCAGGTAGATGCCGAAGGCGCCGAAGACGTACTGGGTGAGGCCGTCGCAGCCGAAGCTGGTGTCGGGGCTGGCACCGCTGCCGTAAGGCACCACACCCACGAACTGCTCGGCGAAGGCGACGATCGCCGCTCCGCTGTAGGAGCCGGAGGGCGGGTTCACCGTGAAGGCGCTGGTGGAGGCCGTGGCGCCCTTGGCTGCTGCGACGTCGGCCGCGCGGTTCGCGGCCTCGGTCGCGGCCACGGCGGCCGCCGCTGCTTCGCGAGCAGAGGCGAGCTCTTCGGTGGTGGGTGCCTTGTAGTTGTCGCGGCTGACCGCGAGGGCGGCGGATGCGTCGGGCACTTCGAGCGTCTGAGCACCGCTGATCGAGGCTTCCGTGGCCACGCCGGTGTCGAAGTTGCCGCCGCCGCCGAAGGCGTAGGCCGGGAGGGCCATGGTGGCGACCAGGGCGGCAGCGAAGGTCATCACGACCACGCTGACGGCGCCCTTCTTCGTGGGCTTCTTGAAGCGGGGCATCCGGATGCTCGGACCGCGCAGAGCGGGAGCCGGGGACGCTTTGGCCACCGCTGCAGCAGCAGCGGGAGTGGTGGGCAGCGCGAGCTCGAGCGCCTTCGCGGCCTGCGGGGCGCGAGCGATGTCGTCGGAGGCAGACGCCGAGGGCGACACGACCTTCGCGAGCACCAGGTCGGTGCCGGGCGACGCCGGCTCCGGGCTCACGGACGCGGCAGTCTCACGAGCACGAGCCTCAGCTTCACGCCACTCACGCCGCGAGAGCGGCTGAGGAGGAGAAGAAGCGGAAGGTGTCTCGGGTCTATTCGGGTTTTCGGGGTTTCGCTCAGAATCGAGCGACTCACCATATGGGGCCAAAATATAATCCTCCGGCACCTCTCGCAGCTAGGGCACTGCTCCCGTCCACACCGAATTGCGTGCGTAGTCAATGACCAAGAGACGGGAATCGAGGTGTCTTGGCCCGCGTCCCTGACCGTCAGGTGGTCGGGGGACTCGTTAGAGAATACGGGAGGGTCGGGGCTTTGTCACTTCGCAACCCGCCCTTTTTAACAATTCTGTAACGCTGCATCCGCTCAGCGGATTTAGATACCAACGAATATATGGCTCGCGACCTCATTGGGCAGTTCAAGGCCTTCGCCGAAACCTTCAACCTCGACTAGAACGTAGGAACCCACCGAACTGAAGGCCGCGGTGGCCCCCGGCACGATGCCGGACTGCTTCAACTGCAGCAGGAGTTCCGGATCGACCTGGGCGGGCTCGCCGAGCCGGCGAATCGTCTTCGTCTGCGGACCGACAGCTCCGTGCACCAGGGTCACGATGTTCACGACGCCCTTGGTGAAAGGGATGGCCGCGGCCTCGCCGAAGGCGTCGAGGCCCGGGATCGGGTTGCCGTAGGGCGACTCGGTCGGGTGGTCGAGCATGTCGAGGATGCGTCGCTCGACCTGCTCGCTCATCACATGCTCCCAGCGGCATGCCTCTTCGTGCACGAGCTCCCACTCGAGGCCGATCACGTCGCTCAAGAGACGCTCTGCGAGTCGGTGCTTGCGCATCACCGAGATGGCCTTACGACGACCCACCTCGGTGAGTTCGAGATGGCGGTCGAGCGAGACCACGACCAGACCGTCGCGCTCCATCCGGCCCACGGTCTGCGACACGGTGGGCCCGGAGTGCCCGAGACGCTCCGAGATGCGAGCACGAAGAGGGTTGATGTTCTCCTCCTCGAGCTCGAGGATCGTGCGGAGATACATCTCGGTGGTGTCGATGAGATCTGCCAATGAATGCTCCTAGGCCTTGTGAGGCGTACCTAACCCAGCCTAGTGTTTCGCCGTGCGACCCGGGCCCTCGCGCGTCGATACTATTGACCCCATGGCCGAGATCCAGATTCCCACCGATCGACTCCCCGCCGATGGCCGTTTCGGTTGCGGGCCATCGAAGGTCAGGGCGGCTCAGCTCGAAGACCTCGTGACGCGCGGCGCCTCCTTGCTCGGCACGAGCCATCGCCAGTCACCTGTCAAGAACCTGGTGAAATCTGTGCGCTCCGGGCTCTCGACTCTCTTCTCCCTCCCCGAGGGCTACGAAGTGGTGCTCGGCAACGGCGGTTCGACCGCGTTCTGGGACGCCGCGGCTTTCGGCCTGATTCAGAATCGGGCCGAGAACCTCTCCTTCGGTGAGTTCGGCTCGAAGTTCGCCGCAGCGGCCGCCGCTCCCTGGCTCGAAGCCCCACACGTCGTGAAGTCGGAGGCCGGTAGCCGCGGATCGATCGAGGTCGTCGAGGGCGTCGACGTCTACGCGTGGCCGCACAACGAGACGAGCACGGGTGTCATGGCGCCCGTCACCCGCGTGCACGGCGACGCAGGCGCTCTCACGGTGATCGACGCCACGAGCGCGGCCGGGGGTGTCTCCTTCGACGCTTCCGAGACGGATGTCTACTACTTCGCTCCGCAGAAGAACTTCGCCAGCGACGGCGGTCTGTGGTTCGCTCTCTTCTCGCCCGCCGCACTCGAGCGCGTGGAGCGGGTCGCGGCATCCGGTCGTTACATCCCGGAGTTCCTCAGCCTCAAGAACGCGGTCGACAACTCACGCCTCAACCAGACGCTGAACACCCCGGCCATCGCGACGCTCGTGTTGCTGGAGAACCAGATCGACTGGATCAACGGCAACGGCGGCCTCGACTGGGCCTCGGCGCGCACCGCGGAGTCGTCGTCGGCGCTCTACGACTGGGCATCCGGCGTCTCCTACGCGACGCCTTTCGTGGCCGACCCGGCGCATCGCTCGCAGGTGGTCGTGACGATCGACTTCGACGACACGGTCGACGCGGCGGCCGTCGCTGCCACGCTCCGCCAGAACGGCATCGTCGACACCGAGCCCTACCGCAAGCTCGGCCGCAACCAGCTGCGCGTCGCGACCTTCGTGTCGATCGAGCCCGATGACGTGCGCGCTCTCATCTCGTCGATCGAGTTCGTCGTGGAGCAGCTGGCTTCCTGACGCTCCTCGCGTCGGATAACGCAAACGTCGCTCGAACCTCGCCCGTAGAGGCGGCGGTTCGAGCGACGTTTGCGATTCTCGACGGTCAGCGGTCGGACCAGGGGCCCTCCGCGTGCGGGTCGTCGGCGTCGTAGTCGCCCGACTCGTCGTCGTCATCCTCGGTGTCGTCGTCATCGGACCCGTCATCGTCCGACTCGTCGTCATCGTCCGACTCGTCGTCATCCGACTCGTCATCATCGTCGGACTCGTCATCATCCGCCTCGCCGGCCTCGGCCGCAGCCTCGAGCTCGTCGTCGTCGGTGACGTGGTCGTCGATGTCGATGCCGTCGTCGAGGTCGAGCCCGTCGTCGAGGTCGAGGTCGTGATCGTCGTCGTCATCCTCGTCGGAGTCGTCGCCGTCTTCGTCGTCGGCCGCCGCCGTGGCTTCGGCCAGCTCCTGCGCGAGCGTGTATTCGGCAAGACGCTCCGACCACGGCACCCAATCGGGCGCGATCAGAGCGTTCTCGCCCGGCAGCATCTCGATCTCGAGCACGCTCGGTTCCGACGACTCGTCGATGCGCGACAGCGTCACCGTCCAGTGCCAGCCCGGGTAGCCCGGGAGCTTCGACTCGAAGTGAAGGCTCAGAACGTGGTCTTCTTCGGCGATCGAGCCGACGACCTGACCGATCGTGGCAGCCGGGGTGATCTCGAGCAGGGCGCCGCGTGCCAGGTCGACGGACGCGAGCAGCACCTCGTCGACGACCGGCGCCGGCTTCTCCTCCACGACCTCGGTGGGCGCATCGGCATCGGTGACATCGGCCCGCTGGTCGTCAGCAGGCCGTTCCTCAGCCGCTTCGACGTGCTGGGGCTGCTCGATCTGCTCGGGCTGCTCGTCGTCGACGGGGTGATCGGGCGCCACTAGGCGTCCAACTCGTCTGCGACCTTGCGGAGCAGAGCGGCGATCTTGCGGCTGTGGGCGTTGTCGGGATAGCGGCCTCGCTTGAGGTTTCCGCCGATCGAGTCGAGCACCTTCACGAGGTCTTCGACGATCACCGCCATGTCGTCGGCGGGCTTGCGCGCCATCTTCTGCAGGCTCGGCGGAGCTTCGAGCACCCGCACCGAGAGCGCCTGCGCGCCGCGCTTGCCATCGGCGATGCCGAACTCGAGTTTCGTGCCGGCCTTGACCGTGGCTCCCGCAGGCAGGGCGGACGCGTGCAGGAACACTTCTTGACCGTCATCGGAACTGATGAAGCCGAAGCCCTTCTCGTCGTCGTAGAACTTGACCTTGCCGGTGGGCATCGCGAATCTCCTCGTGTTATCGGCCCGAATACCTCTCGTGGCCACTGCCCAGCCTACCGGTGCACGTATCCTTAGTGACGTGAGTGATGAAGAGAAGACGCCGACGAGCCGTGCCGAACGGTCCTTGGCGTTCATGGTCGCGGCCACCATCGGCCTGTCCGTGCTCGCATTCCTGGCCGTCATCGTCGGCACCCTGCTCGGCGTGCGCGACTTCGGTTCCGGCGTCTGGCCCACCATCATCTTCCTGCCGCTCATCGGGCTGCCGATCGGGCTGGTGTTCATGATCATCCTGCTCGTCCTCAGCACTCGTCGGCGGCTCCGCGACGCTCGCGGGAGTCGATGAGCGATTCGCTCCCCCTCGCCCGGCGGCTCAGCGCCCTCGATGACGACGCGCTAACCGCTCTCCTGGTGATCCGGCACGTTCCGTCGCGCGACGTGCGCGACTTCTTCGACCTCGCCGACGCCCTGCTCGAGCCCGCATCGGTGCGCCTGGCCCTGCGTCCGCTCGACCGGGCGACGATCGCCGCGCTGGCGGGCGACGAAGCCGCTGGAGAGTCGGATGCGCCGGGCCGGCCCGCCGAGACCTTGATCACCCTCGGTCTGGCCGAGGCCGCTGCGGATTCGCCGCGCGGCTTCCGTGCCTACTCCGCGGCCGCCGAGGTGGCCACCGCGGTGCTCACCGAAGCAGCACCCCGGGAGGCCGCCGCCGCGACACCTCGAGCCGCCGCCCCCTCCGCGATTCCGGAGGCCGCTGCGGCATCCGGAGAGGTTGTCGGCCTCCCGGAGGCATCGCCCGAGGTGCCCGCCGGTCTCTCGCCCGCGGTCGCCGCCCCTTCGACCGACGCCCTGGCGAGCGAACGCGCGTTCATCGCCCTCTCGGCCATCTCAGAGCTCGGCCAGCAACTACGCACCGCTCCCATGCGGTTGCTCGCCCGAGGCGGGCTCTCGGCCGGTGAGGAGAAGCGGCTCGGCGCACTGCTCGCGGTCGAACCCGCGACGATCGGTGCTCTGGTCGAGGTGGCGACGGCCGCGCGCCTCGTGGTCGTCGATGTCGACACCCTGCTCTCCACGACTCGCGCCGACGAGTGGAGTCGACTGCCCAGTGCCGAGCGCTGGCTCGCTCTCGCCACGGCCTGGATCGGCAGCCTCGACGAGCCGGTGCGCCGCGCCCTGCACGCCGCTGCCGCGACCGCGACCGGGAACTCCAGCGGCGCCGGCGCCGAGTGGTCCAGTGGCGCCCCGCTTCGCGCGGCGTACTCCGCCCTCTTCCCCGCGGCCGACGACGCGATGCGCGCCGGGCTGGCCCAGGTCGACGCCGTCGCCGAGCTCCTCGGCCTCACGGTCGACGGCCGCAGCACCCTCTTCGGTCGCGCCGCCCTGGCGGCGAGCGCCGTCGACGCGGCGAGCATCGCAACCACCGCGAGCACCGCGACCCCCACGAGCGGCACCACCGCGCCGTCCGCCGCTGCCACCCGCGACCTCGACGCCCTCACCGCCGCGCTGCCGCCCGAGGTCGCCCAGGTCTACCTGCAGCACGACCTCTCGGTCATCGCGCCGGGCCCGCTGGTGCCGCCCGTCGACGCGCGCATCCGTCTGCTCGCCGATCTGGAGAACCGCGGCGTCGCATCCACGTATCGCATCTCGCAGCCGACGATCGACCGCGCACTCGCCTCGGGCGAGACGGAGACCTCGCTGCGCGAGTTCCTGGCCGCCACCTCGCTCACGGGTCTCCCGCAAGCGCTCGACTACCTGCTCGCCGAGGGTGGGCGCCGGCACGGCCTGGTGCGGGTGCGACGCCTCGGAGAGGCGCCCGTCACCGACGGCAGCACTCCCACCTCGTCGCCCTACGGCGCCCGCACCCTCATCCGCACCACCGACCGTGGCCTCCTGGGCACGATCGCCGTCGATCAGTCGCTCGCCCCGCTCGGTCTCCGCCGCGACGACGACGGTTCCCTCTCCAGCCGGGTCGACGCCACCGCCACCTACTGGCTCCTGGTCGACGCCCGCTACCCGGTGCTCGCCGAAGACGCCGAGGGTCGCGAGCTCGTCATGCGCCGCGCCCGCGTCGCCGTCGCCCCGACCGAGCAGGTCGCGAGTGCCACCGGGCCCCGCGCCGACAACCCCGCCGCAGTCGCCGAGTTCGTGCGGCGTCTCCGCGAGTCGTCGGCCCGCTCGGCTCCAGGCGACGAGAGCGCCTGGGTCGCCCGTCAGCTCGACAAGGCCGTGCGCTCGCGCACCCCGGTGACGATCGCGGTGCGGATGCCCGACGGCAGCACCGTGCGTCTCGACGTCACGCCGCTCAGTCTCTCGAACGGCCGCCTGCGCTGCGTCGACGTGCGGGCCGGCATCGAGCGAACGGTGCCCGTGGCGAACATCCAGCTCATAGCAGCCGCGGAATGACCGACCGACAGCGAGCCGCCGTAGACTTGTCTGTCATGCCCGACGGCCCTCTCATCGTCCAAAGCGACCGAACCGTGCTGCTCGAGGTCGCGCATCCGGATGCCGAATCCGCGCGACACGAGCTCGCGGTCTTCGCCGAACTCGAACGCGCCCCCGAGCATGTTCACACCTACCGCATCACTCGGCTCGGGCTCTGGAACGCCCGCGCGGCCGGTCACTCGGCCGAAGAGATCCTCGCCACGCTCGAGCGCTTTTCGAAGTTCGCGGTGCCGCAGTCGGTCACCGTCGAGATCATCGAGACGATCGGCCGCTACGGCAAGCTCGTGATCGAGCGTCAGCCGGAGGGGCTGCTCACGCTGCGCTCCACCGACCCCGCCGTGCTCGCCGAGATCACGCGGGGAAAGAAAGTGGCGCCGCTCCTCACGCAGAAGCTCGACGACGGCACCTGGAGCATCGAGCCCTGGGCCCGTGGGCAACTGAAGCAGGAGCTGATCAAGCTCGGCTGGCCCGCCGACGACCTGGCCGGCTTCACGCCCGGCACACCGCACGCGATCGACCTCGATCAGGCCGAATGGCACCTGCGCGACTACCAGCAGAAGGCCATCGACAACTTCTCCGCCCACGGCTCGGGCGTCGTGGTGCTGCCCTGCGGTGCCGGCAAGACCCTCGTCGGCGCGGGCGCGATGGCGACCGTGAAGACCAACACGCTCATCCTCGTCACCAACACCGTCTCGGCCCGCCAGTGGCGCGCCGAGCTGCTGAAGCGCACCTCGCTCACCGAAGACGAGATCGGTGAGTACTCGGGGCTCGTGAAGGAGGTCAAGCCGGTCACCATCGCGACGTACCAGATCCTCACCTCCAAGCGCAGCGGCAAGTACGCCCACCTCGAACTGCTCGACGCGCTCGATTGGGGTCTCGTGATCTACGACGAGGTGCACCTGCTCCCCGCCCCGGTGTTCAAGTTGACCGCCGACCTGCAGGCCCGACGCCGCCTCGGCCTCACCGCGACCCTCGTGCGCGAAGACGGCCGCGAGTCGGATGTCTTCAGCCTGATCGGTCCGAAGCGGTTCGACGCCCCGTGGAAAGAGATCGAGGCGCAGGGCTACATCGCGCCCGCGAACTGCTACGAGGTGCGCGTCGACCTGCCGTTCAGCGAACGGATGACCTACGCGGCCGCCGGCGACGACGAGCGGTATCGGCTCGCCGCGACGGCACCCGCCAAGCTGGATGCGACGCGGCAGCTCATCGAGCACCACCGTGGCGAGCGCATCCTGGTGATCGGGCAATACCTCGACCAGCTCGACGAGCTCTCGCGCGAACTCGGCGCCCCCGAGATCACCGGAGCGACGCCGGTTCCCGAGCGCGAGCGGCTCTTCCAGGCCTTCCGCGACGGCGACGAGAAGATCCTCGTGGTGTCGAAGGTGGCGAATTTCTCGATCGATCTGCCCGAGGCGAGTGTGGCCATCCAGGTCTCCGGATCGTTCGGATCGCGCCAGGAGGAAGCCCAGCGCCTCGGCCGGCTGCTGCGACCGAAGGAGTCGGGTCTGCCCGCGAGCTTCTACACGCTCGTCGCGCGCGACACGGTCGACCAGGAGTTCGCGCAGAACCGCCAGCGCTTCCTCGCGGAGCAGGGTTACGCCTACAGCATCATCGACTCGGATTCGCTGGCGGCCTAAGCCCGCCGCGTCGGCTCCGTTGCATCGGAGCCTGCCCGATTGCATCCGAGATGCTCTCAGCTTGTGCTCAGCGAACCCGCAGAGAATAAGTGCATGACCGGCCCCCGCATTTTGATCGTCGACGACGAACCGAACATCCGCGACCTCCTCACCACGAGCCTGCGATTCGCCGGGTTCGCGGTGCGCGCTGTCAGCAACGGCGCCCAGACCATCTCCGCCGTTCTCGAGGAGGAGCCCGACCTCATCATCCTCGACGTGATGCTGCCCGACATGAACGGCTTCGGCGTCACCAAGCGGCTGCGAGCGGCGGGCTACACCGCCCCCATCCTCTTCCTCACGGCGAAAGACGACACCGAAGACAAGATCACGGGTCTCACGGTCGGCGGCGACGACTACGTCACCAAGCCGTTCAGCCTCGACGAGATCGTGGCGCGCATCAAGGCGATCCTCCGTCGCACCATGCAGGCCGACGAGGATGCGATCATCCGTGCGGGCGAGCTGACGATGGACCAGGACACGCACGAGGTCTTCGTGGGTGACGCCGCCATCGAGCTCTCCCCCACCGAGTTCAAGTTGTTGCGTTACCTGATGCTCAACCCCAACCGCGTGCTGTCGAAGGCCCAGATCCTCGACCACGTCTGGGAATACGACTTCAACGGCGACGCCGGCATCGTGGAGAGCTACATCTCCTACCTGCGCCGCAAGCTCGACGCCCACACCGAGGAGTCGCTCATCCAGACCAAGCGCGGCTTCGGGTACATGCTGAAGGTGAGCAAGGCGTAGCCTTTCCGGAGCATGCTCAACGCCATCCTCAAGCAGTGGAACTCGATTTCGCTGCGCTCCAAGATCACCGGTGTGACGGTGTTGATGCTCACCTTCGGGCTCGTCGTGTCGGGCGTCGGCACCATGATCGTGCTGCGCACCTACCTCCTGCAGCAGGTGGACAGCCAGCTCGACGCGGCCAGTAAAGACCCGTCGCCCTTTCTCGGGCCGGATGCCACGACCGAGCAGTTCCGCATCGAAGACATCACCTCGGCTCCCACCGACTACTTCGTGGGGCTGCTCGACGCCTCCGGCAACCTGATCGTCTCGAACTGGGGCGAACGCGACGAGAACACGATGCCGAACGCGCAGGTGTCGCTCGACACCTCCAACCTGCTGGGCGGCAAGGTGTTCAGCGTCGACTCGATCGACCAGCGCACCGAGTGGCACGCGATCGCCACCACGGTCTATCTCTTCGGCGGCGACGGCTCGCTCGGCAATGTGGTGATCGCGAAGTCTCTGGCTGAGACCGAGAAGACCACGGCCACCTATCTGTCGATCTTCCTCGCCTTCGGCGTGGGTGTGGTCATCCTGGGCGCCATGCTGACGCGTCTGCTCGTGACGTCGACGTTCGGCCCGCTGCGCGAGGTGGAACGCACGGCCGCGGCCATCGCCGACGGCGGCGACTTCAGCCGCCGTATGTCGGATGCCATGCCCAACACCGAGGTCGGGCGGCTCAACCGGTCGCTCAACACGATGCTCTCGCGCATCGACTCGGCCTTCGCCGATCGAGCGAAGACCATCGATCAGATGCGCCGCTTCGTCGGCGACGCCTCGCACGAACTCCGCACCCCGTTGGTCTCGGTGCGCGGCTACGCCGAGCTCTATCGCATGGGCGCCCTCCAGACCCCCGAAGACGTGGCCCAGGCGATGGATCGCATCGAGAAGGAGGCGATCCGGATGGGCACGCTCGTCGAAGACCTCCTCGAGCTCGCCCGTCTCGACGAGACCCGCCCGCTGCAGCTCTCCCCGGTCGACCTCGTGCCGCTCACCCTCGATGCGGCGATGGATGCCCGCGCTGCGAGCCCGGGCCGCATCGTGTCGGCCCTCACGCCGGCGGGGCCGTCGCCGGTGTCGTTCGCGCCCGCGATCGAGGGACTTCCGCCGGCAGATCCGGATGCACCGGATGCGTCGCGCACGCCGTCCACCGCCACGCGTCCGATCAACTTCGCCAACGCGACACTCGCACGCCTGCGCCGCCGGCCGAAGCCCGTGACCGCACCGAACGGCCAGTCCGGCGGGGCCGCGGACTCCGCACCCGTGGCGCCCGCCGAGACCGCGCCCGTCGCGATCCCCGAGGTGCGGCCCATCGTGCTCGCCGAGGAGAACAAGATCCGTCAGGTGCTCACGAATCTGATCGGCAACGCCCTGCGCTTCACCGAGGCCGACAGTCCGATCGAACTGTCCCTGCAGGTCGACGAATCCCGGCGTGTGGCGACGATCGACGTGATCGATCATGGTGACGGCATCCCGCCGCAGATCCGCGAGAAGATCTTCCAGCGCTTCTACCGCGCCGACTCGTCGCGCACTCGGGAGACCGGCGGATCGGGCCTCGGGCTCGCCATCGTCTCGTCGATCGTCGCCGCCCACCACGGCACCGTCGAGGCGCTGGAGACCCCCGGTGGCGGTGCGACCTTCCGGGTCACCCTCCCCCTCATGCCGGTCGGTGCGGCACCCACGCCCCCGCCCACGAGGCCTCTCCCGGCCTGAGCCGGCGCTCATCCGCGGGTTTGTGCGTTTCCCGAGGTCGCGGTAACACCAAGACCCGCGGCTGGTGAACGCCGAGCGCACCATGCCCCACATCATCGAGCTCCTGCAAGCCGCGCACGCCGCCGCCCGTGCCCGCACCGAGAAGCGCCACCCTGACCCCGACCCGGCCATCACCGAGTCGCCAAGACACGCCGCAACGCCCTCGGGGGTTACGGCGTGTCTTGGCGACTCGGTGACAGAACGAGCGCGTTGCCCCGTACTTCTGTGAGGCGCCTCCACCCGGCACAATGTGGGCGCGAGGCCGCGGAGCGACCTCACGCCCACATCTCTCTTCGCGCCGCAGAAGCGGCGGCGCGAACAGCAAAACGCCCCCCGCCGAAGGCGGAGGGCGCTTTGCTGCAGCTAACTCAGAAGTCCATGCCACCCGTGGGGTCGCCCGCCGGAGCGGCGTTCTTCTCGGGCTTGTCGGCCACGACGACCTCGGTGGTCAGGAACAGACCGGCGATCGACGCTGCGTTCTGCAGAGCCGAGCGGGTGACCTTGGCCGGGTCGATGATGCCGGCGGCCAGAAGGTCGACGTACTCACCGGTCGCGGCGTTCAGGCCCCAGCCGTAGTCGAGGTCGCGCACCTTGGCGGCGACGACTCCCGGCTCCATGCCCGCGTTGAAGGCGATCTGCTTCAGCGGAGCCTCGATGGCCACCTTGACGATGTTCGCACCGGTCGCCTCGTCACCGACGAGCTCGAGGTTCGCGAACGCGGTCTTGCCGGCCTGGATGAGGGCGACGCCACCACCGGCGACGATGCCCTCTTCGACGGCAGCCTTGGCGTTGCGCACGGCGTCTTCGATGCGGTGCTTGCGCTCCTTCAGCTCGACCTCGGTCGCTGCACCGGCCTTGATGACCGCCACACCACCGGCGAGCTTCGCGAGGCGCTCCTGGAGCTTCTCGCGGTCGTAGTCGCTGTCGGTGTTCTCGATCTCGGCACGGATCTGAGCAACACGTCCGGCGATGGCCTCGCCGTCGCCGGCGCCCTCGACGATCGTGGTCTCATCCTTCGTGATGACGACCTTGCGGGCCTGACCGAGCAGGTCGAGAGTGACGTTCTCGAGCTTGAGACCGACCTCCTCGGAGATGACCTGGCCGCCGGTGAGGATCGCGATGTCCTGCAGCTGAGCCTTGCGACGGTCACCGAAGCCGGGGGCCTTGACGGCGACCGACTTGAAGATGCCGCGGATCTTGTTGACGACCAGAGTGGCCAGCGCTTCGCCATCGACGTCTTCCGCGATGATGAGCAGCTGCTTGCCGGTCTGGATGACCTTGTCGACGATCGGCAGCAGGTCCTTGATGTTCGAGACCTTGCTGTTCACGATCAGGATGTAGGGGTCTTCGAAGACCGCTTCCTGACGCTCCGGGTCGGTGACGAAGTAGGCCGACAGGTAACCCTTGTCGAAGCGCATGCCCTCGGTCAGCTCGAGCTCGGTGCCGAAGGTGTTCGACTCCTCGACGGTGACGACGCCTTCCTTGCCCACCTTGTCGATGGCCTCGGCGATGATGGCGCCGATCTCAGGGTCGGCGGCCGAGATGGAAGCGGTCGCAGCGATCTCTTCCTTGGTCTCGATCTCCTTGGCGTTCTTGATCAGCTCGGCCGAGACAGCCGCGACGGCCTTCTCGATGCCCTTCTTGAGGCTGATCGGGTCGGCGCCGGCGGCCACGTTGCGGAGGCCTTCCTTGACCAGGGCCTGAGCGAGCACGGTGGCGGTGGTGGTTCCGTCGCCCGCGACGTCGTCGGTCTTCTTGGCGACCTCCTTGACGAGCTCCGCGCCGATCTTCTCGTACGGGTCGTCGAGCTCGATCTCCTTGGCGATGGACACGCCGTCGTTGGTGATCGTGGGAGCGCCCCACTTCTTCTCGAGCACGACGTTGCGGCCGCGCGGGCCGAGCGTCACCTTGACGGCGTCGGCGAGGATGTTGAGGCCACGCTCGAGGCCACGACGGGCCTCTTCATCGAAAGCAATGATCTTTGCCATATGTGTTTCTCGTCCTCCCTGGACGTATTCAAAGATTCAGGTGTGTTAGCACTCAGTGTTCACGAGTGCTAAAGCAATACTGGCACTCGGAGGGTGGGAGTGCAAGTGAGCTCACGCCGCGGGAGGAACGACGGTGACGCTGCCTTGGTCGAGGGGAACGAGTTCCACCCAGGTGTTGCCCGGCGCGAGCCGAACCGTGGCGCCGAGGTCGTCGACGAGGCGGATCGGCGAGGTCGGAGCATCCTTCGACCAGGTCGCGTGCACCGTCTTTCCGCCGGTCGAAACCCACGCCTCGCCTGAAGCGACCATCACGGCGCGCGGCACCTCGGCGTCGTAATCGTAGACCTCGTCGACCCGCAGGGTGACCACGTTCGTCGCCGAAAGCTGTTGGCCCGACTCGCTGAGATCAGGCGACCCCTCCTGCAGGCGGAGGAATTTCGCGGAGGGCGCATCCCAGATCCAGCTGGGGAACCGCGCATCCGAGAACACCAGGTCGAGGGAGCCGGTCGGCGCACCGTCGATCGCCGCCGTCGACGACGGCACGTCGAAGGAGTACGCGAACTGCTGCCCCGGCACGGCCAGGTCGGGATGCTCGCCCACCAGTTCGGTCGCCTTGACCACCACGTCGTGCGGGCTGTCACGCCCGTCCATCCGGTAGAAGGTCGACTCGGTGTCGCTCTCGCCGTGGATCGCGCTGTAGACCGGGGCCGCGCGCATCATGTCGACGAACTGCTCCTGCCCGCCCGAGAAGGCGACGATGCCGCCGAACGACGACAGGATGTCGGGATCCATCGGCCGGATCGACCGCACCGGCCCGATCAGCTCGGGCACGTCGGTCTGCCAGATGGCGACGTAGCGGGTGATGCCGCCTTCGACCAGCTCCTCGAACACGATGTCGGTTCGATCGAGGCCGATCTGCGGCCGGGCGTCTTCGTGGTTGTCGATCTTCGCCGCCAGCGATGGACTCCTCAGCGAATCCGCCGCCACCAGAGTGCCGCGGAGGGGTGCCGGCACGGTGGGCGCGGGGGTGCGGTAGTCGGAGGAGTACGCGGCCGTCGGCGTCACCGTCGACGCCGGCGGGTTCGGCTGCGCCGAGCAGGCGGCGAGCCCCACCGTCGCGAGCAGCAGCGCGGCACCGGATGCCACGCGCGCGGCAGCTCTCCGGCGGTTCTTCACGCCCACAGACTAGTGCCGCCGGCGCTCACCACGAACGCACTCCGACGTGCGCCGCGGAACCTCGAAAAAGAATCAGGCAAGCCGAACGGACTCGGCCTGTGGCCCTTTGGATCCGGTGCCGACTTCGAAGACGACCTGCTGGCCCTCTTCGAGGACCTTGTAGCCCGCCATGTCGATCGCGGAGTAGTGGACGAAGACGTCCTGTCCGCCACCATCGACAGTGATGAAGCCGTAGCCCTTTTCAGCGTTGAACCACTTGACGGTTCCATTCGCCATTGTTACTCCCAAGTGCTGTGTTTCTGCAGAAGTGACACAATTGCCACCACCGATTCCACATCCTATTCGGGCAGATTCTTCGCACAATGGCTCGAGCGGCGAATTCCACAGATCGTGATCGCAACTCAACACGACTGAAACACGCGCGAAATATTGCGAGCCGAAAGCGGCCCTATTCGCCGGTGTCGGACTCCGTGCCCGTGTCGTCGGCCGGCGGGTCAGCAGGCACGTCGCCGGTTCCGGCATCCAGACCCGGGCCCGCGTAATCGGTGCCGACCACGACGGTGAGCGCCGCTCCCTGGAAGGTGGACGACTGCTCGGTGGCCGCGTTGCCGAGCAACTGGGCAAGACCGAGGGCAGCCGCTTCGTTGGCGGGGTCTTCGTAGTAGACGGTGGTGGTGGCGAAGTCGGTCGAGCTCGCGTTCGCCATGGTGCCGACGTTCCAGCCGGCGTCGATCGCGGCCTGACCGACGCGCCCGGCCAGACCGACGTTGTCGGTGCCGTTCAGCACGGTCACCGCCAGCGTGCCGTCGGTGATCGGCGTGATCGTGGGAGTAGGGGTGGGGGCATCGGATGGCGCGGCCGTGCTGGCGCCACCGCTCGAACCACCCGTGAACTGGATGTTGTTGTTGATGACCGCGAGATAGGTGACGCCGCCACCCACCAGCAGAGCGGTGGCGAGGGCCGCCCAGGCGACGATGATCCAGCCCCGGCCGCGCGGGCGGGGTCCGCGGTGGGCGCCCACGCGTTCGCGGTGGGCGGGCAGGCGGTCGAAGCTGTCCTCGGAGAAACGGGCCATGGTGGGGAGTGAGGTCCTAGTCGTCGCGCGACAGCAGTCGAGCGGAACGCGCGGCCATTCGCGCATCCCGCACCCGCTGAAGCCTCTTGATGAGCATCGGATCGTGCGCGAGAGCGGCCGGAGAGTCGATCAGCGCACCGAGAAGTTGATAGTACCGGGCCGAGGAGAGTCCGAACTCCTTGCGGATGGCCTGCTCTTTCGCACCGGCATGCTTCCACCACGCACGTTCGAAGCCGAGGATGCGGGCGTCGCGGTCGTTCAGCGGAGCGGGGACACCCGGCTGCGGCTGTTCGTCGGCGGCGGCCATCCTGCTCCCTTCTTTCCGTGCGCGGTGGATATTTTTCACATCATATTGGCGGCCACCTCAACGCCCGCCGATAGCGGCGGCGGGCCGCGCGATCGCCGGCCCGCGGTGCGAGGCCTGCTCAGTCGGCGTCGTCGTCGTTCCCGGGCCGGAACATCGAGATGTGCCGGATGCCCGCCTCCACGAACTCGTCGCCGTACGCGACGAAACCGAACCGGGCGTAAAGGGGCGCGATGTAGCTCTGCGAGTGCAGCAGCAGTGACTCCTCGCCGAATTCGTCGAGCACCTGCGTGATCAGCACCTGCGCCAAGCCCTGACCGCGGAATTCGGGATGCACGACCACCCGCCCGATGAGCCGACGCGCGTCTTCGTGCTGAGGCTCGGCATCCCTCAGCACCCGCAGGTAGGCGACCGTCTGCCCGCCCTCGACGATCCAGTAGTGGATGGTCTCGGGTTCGGCGTCACGCCAGTCGAGTTCTGACTCGTCGACCTTCTGCTCGACGAAGAAGACGTCGGTGCGGAGCTTGAGGAAGGCATAGAGCTCCGTGGTCGTCAGCTCGGTCCAGCGCTTCTGAACGGGGGAATGGGCAGCCACCTGCCAGAGTTTACTGGGATGATTGACGACTGATCGCCCGAATCCACTCACTGCAGGAGCACCATGACCTACGAGGTACAGAAGTCCGACGACGCCTGGCGCGACGAGCTGTCGAGCGAGGAATTCGCCGTGCTGCGCGAGGCGGCCACCGAGCGTCCCTGGACGGGCGAGCTGCTCGACGAGAACCGCGAGGGCGTCTACAAGTGCAAGGCCTGCGGCCAGGAGCTCTTCCGCAGCACCACCAAGTTCGACTCGCACTGCGGCTGGCCGAGCTTCTACGACCCCACCGGCTCCGAGGCCGTCGAACTCATCGAAGACCGCTCGCTCGGTATGGTGCGCACCGAGGTGCGCTGCTCGAACTGCGGATCGCATCTCGGGCACCTCTTCGATGACGCACCGCAGACGCCCACCGGCGACCGTTACTGCATGAACTCCATCTCGCTCAGCTTCGAAGCGGCCGAATAGGAGTGCCCGGCGTCAAGGAGGCCATGCTCGCCCGGCGTTCGTCGTCGAAGGTGACGGATGTCGCGCCCGGCCACGCCGACGTCGCCTCGTTCGTCGAGGCGGCCGGCCAGCTCGCCGACCACAGCGGTCTGAGGCCGTGGCGGGTCATCGAGATCCGCGGGGATGCCCGCGACATCCTGGGTGCCGCCCTCGCCAAGGCCGACGGCGCGCACGGGAAAGACGCCGAGAAGTTCCGCGCGAAAGCGCATCGCGCACCGCTGGTGCTGGCGGTGGTCGCCTCGTTCAAACCGAGCCACAAAGTGCCCCACTGGGAGCAGGAAGCCGTTGCCTCCGGGGTCGCCCACGGACTCTCGCTGCTCCTCGACGACGAGGGATGGGGCGTGTTCTGGCGTTCGGGCGAACTCACCCGCACGGCGCCCGTGCGAGCCGCCCATGGTCTCGGCAAGCACGAGGAGCTGCTCGGCTGGCTCTATGTCGGCGGCCTGCCGGATCGAGGCAAGAAAGAGCGCCCGAAGGGGCGCATCCGCGTCTCGGAGCACCTCTCCAGCCTCTGAGCCCCGCACGACCTCCGTTTCGGGAGGAGCTGCGGAGAACGACCCCCTCAGCGGCGGCTCGTTCGATGCTCCTCCTCCCGAAAACGCGTCGACTCAGAGGGCGGCGAGCCAGTCGGCGAAGGTCTGGGACGCACGCCGGGCCGTCGCGCCGGGCAGGAGGGTGCCGTCGCGCAAGGCGTGGCCCCACGGGCCCGGCAGGGGCACCTCCAGAACCGGGCGCTTCTGCCCCGTCGCCGCGAGGTAGCGCCTCACCATGTCGGCCATGTTCTCCTCCTGCGGCCCGCCGAGGTCGCGGTCGAGACCGCGCGGCTCGCCGAGCGCGATCTCGACCAGCACCTCCGCCACGTCGGCCGCCGCGACCGGCTGCGAGCGCATGGTGGGCACGACCTGCACCGGGCCCATCCGCCCCTGCTCCACCATCTGGGCGGCGAACTCGTGGAACTGGGTGGCACGCAGGATGCTCCAGCCTCCGCTCGATGCCATCACCAGGTCCTCCTGCAGCTTCTTGCCCGCGTAGTAGGCGGCGGGGGCCTCGACCGCGCCCACGATCGACAGGATGATGTGATGCGGAACCCCGGCCGCGCGCTCAGCGGCGAGCAGATTGCCGGTCACTGCGCCGAAGAACCTGGTCGACGTCGCCGACGACGTTGTGGCGACCGAAGTGACGTCGATCGTGGCGGCGCACCCGGCGAGCGCCGACACGAGGGCGGGCTGCGCATCCGTCGCCGTGAGGTCGTGGCCCGAGGAACGCGTGAGGGCGAAGGCGTCGTGTCCGGATGCGACGAGCGCCGCCACGACGCGCCTCCCGACGGCGCCGGTGCCACCGGCCACCGCGATCCTCATCGGGTGGCTTCTGAAACCGACGCGGCCGGAGCGGCGAGGGCGGCCGGAGCGGCTGACACCGGCGTCACGACCACGGGTCGCGCCGGAAGAGCGAGCAGCACGCCGAGCGCGAGGCTGATGCCGAGGCTCACGACGTTGCCCACGATGTCGATCGCCGACCCCTCGAGATGCAGCAGGTGATAGCCGTAATGGATCGCACCGAACACCGCCCAGCCGAGCCCCACCACGCGCCCCGGTGCCGCGGTGCGGGCGAGGATCGCGGCGATGCTCGCTGCGGTGAGGCCGAGGTAGAGTCCCCCGACATCGCGGATCAGGTGCTCGTTGAACGGTCCGTCAACCGAGACCCAGGCGAGGCCGAAACCGGGAAAGGCGTCGTAGAACGACCCGGGGAAGAAGGCTGCCCAGATGCCGACGTAGGCGCCGAGGATCGCCGTGGCGGCGAGCAGGATGCGTCGAGGTGTGCTGTTCATACCCCTCAAGACGAGGTGCACGCCATGAATGTGAGCCCCCAGGTCACATCCGAATGCCCGACCTCGTCTGGACAGGTGACTCCGTGCGACGGACGGGGCATGATGGGCGGTAGCAAGGGAGTGACGGATGAGCGGACCGGACGACCGCCCCACGGTCGACGCCGAGGTCATCGGTGAGCGCCGGCACCTGATGAGCCTGGCCTACCGGATGCTCGGCACGGTGACCGAGGCCGAAGACGCCGTTCAAGAGACCTACACGCGCTGGTACCGGATGTCGCAGCCGGAGCGTGACGCCATCGAGGCCCCGCGAGGCTGGCTCACCCGGGTGTGCGGCCGCATCTGCCTCGACGTGCTCGCCTCGGCGCGGGTGCGCCGCGAGCGCTACGTCGGCCCGTGGCTGCCAGAACCCGTGCCCTCGGACGCGTTCGCCGGCGCGCTCGGCAGCGGTGCGGCATCCGGATCGGAGGATCCCCTCGACCGGGTGACGCTCGACGACTCGGTCAGTACCGCCCTCCTCATCGTGCTCGAGGCGATGACGCCGGCCGAGCGGGTGAGCTTCGTGCTGCACGATGTGTTCGCGGTGCCGTTCGACGAGATCGCGGAGACCGTGGGGCGTTCGCCGGCGGCCGTTCGCAAGCTCGCAGCATCCGCTCGCCACCGGGTGGCGGCCAGCCGCGCTCGCCAGGTGACCCGGGCGCAGCACGACGAGGTGGTGCGGGCCTTCTCGGCGGCGAGCCGCACCGGCGACTTCTCGGCTCTCATCTCGGTGCTCGACCCCGACGTGGTGCTGCGCTCCGACGGAGGGGGCGTGGTCTCGGCCGCTCGCAAGCCCGTGCAGGGTGCCGACAACGTGGCCCGGTTCCTGTTCGGCCTGCTCACGAAACGGCCGGAACTCGAGGTCGTGGAGCAGGAGACGCCCGACGGCCTCGGCTTCGCCATCTGGGAGGAAGGCCGCATCGTGGGCGTCGTGACGCTGAACGTCGTCGAGGGTGTGGTGGCCGACGTGTGGATCGTCGTCAACCCCGACAAGCTCTCGCTCTGGAACTGACGCACCGGTCAGGGGGCGGGCGGTGGTGCCCTACGATTGACCGGTGACTGAACTGGATTCTGCTCCAGTCGACGAAGACTCCCCCTCAGCGCCCGCACGATCCGCCCCCCAGGATTCGGATGCCGGCCCCGCGCCCCTTCGCGATGTGGGCGTTCTGCGCCGTTGGCTGGCGATCGTGGCCCTCGCCCTAGGTGGCTTCGGCATCGGCGTGACCGAGTTCGTGACGATGGGGCTGCTTCCGAACATCGCCCAAGACCTGCTCCCCGGCACCTACGCGGTCGACCCGGCGTCGGCGAACGCCTCAGCCGGTTACCTGGTGTCGGCCTATGCCCTCGGGGTCGTTGTGGGCGCCCCCACCATCGCCGCCGCGGCAGCGCGCTGGCCTCGCAAGAGGCTGCTCGTGCTGCTCGTCTCCGTGTTCGTGGCCGGCAACCTGCTCTCGGCGATCCTGCCTTCCTTCGGGCTCGTGCTGGCAGCCCGCTTCTTGAGCGGCCTCCCTCACGGCGCCTACTTCGGCATCGCGTCGCTCGTCGCGGCCTCGCTGATGGGCCCGGGAAAACGGGCCCGCGGTGTCGCCTTCGTGCTCGGAGGTCTCGCCATCGCGAACGTGGTGGGTGTTCCGGCCGGCACCTTCCTCGGCCAGGAATTCGGTTGGCGCAGTGCCTATTTCCTGGTGACCGTCATCTTCGCGCTGACGCTGGTGGCCATCGTCGCTGCGGTGCCGTTCCAGCCGGGAGACCCGAGCGCCACCCTGCGTAACGAACTCAGCGCCTTCACCCGTCTGCAGGTCTGGCTCACCCTCATCCTCGCCTCCATCGGCTTCGGCGGCATCTTCGCGGTCTACACCTACATCGCGCCCGTGGTCACCGACGTGGCGGGCCTCTCGAGCGGCGTGGTGCCCTGGGTGCTCGTGGTCTTCGGCGTCGGCATGACGGCCGGCAACTTCACGAGCGGCTGGCTCGCCGACCGCTCCGTCTCGCGCACCCTCCTGATCAGCCTGAGCGCGCTCGGCGTCTCGGTGCTCGGGTTCGCCGTGTTCGCCAACACCACTCCGGGCCTCCTGATCTTCGTCTTCTTGATCGGCGCCTGTGCCGGCGCGTGCTCCCCCGCCATCCAGACCCGGCTGATGGATGTCTCGCACAACGCGCAGTCGATCGCCGCGGCGCTCAACCACTCCTCGCTCAACATCGGCAACAGCGTCGGCGCGTTCCTCGGCGGGCTCGCCATCGCGGCCGGGTTCGGCTACCTCTCGCCGGCCGTCGTCGGCGTCGGCCTGGCCGCCGTGGGCTTCTGCGTGCTGCTGCTCTCGCTCGGAATCGACCGGCGGAGGGCTCGCCCGGCTCGCTAGGGTGTGGGCATGCCCGTGCGCCCTGCCACCCTCGACGACCTCGACGCCATCGCCCCGCTCTTCGACGCCTACCGGGGTTTCTACGGCCTGCCGAGGGGCGCATCCGCCTCCGCCGCCGCCCGCTCGTATCTCGGCGAACGGATGAGCCGAGGCGAGTCGATCGTGCTGGTCGCCACCGTGGACGGCGCCGACGACGAGGGCGACGAGGGCGCCCCGCTCGCGGGCTTCACGCAGCTCTACCCCTCGTTCTGCTCACTCGAACTCGCGCCGATCCTGGTGCTCTACGACCTCTTCGTGCAGCCGGATGCGCGGGGCCGCGGAGTCGCTACCGCGCTGCTCGAGGCGGCCCGGCAGCTCGGCGCCGAGGCCGGTGCGGCCCGGCTCGAGCTCTCCACGGCGCACACGAACCTCACGGCGCAGCACCTCTACGAGTCGCGCGGCTGGCAGCCCGACGAGGAGTACCGCCACTACGAGCTGCCCCTGCGCTGACGCGCCTCGTCACACGGGCCGTGAACTGCGATTCTGCCGTTCTCCGGCAGGGCGGGACACAGGGGTGGGGCCGGCCACGGGACTCGAACCCGTAACCCCCGCTTTACAAGAGCGGTGCGCTACCAATTGCGCCAGGCCGGCTGGTGGAACACCTCATTCTAGCCACGGCCCGAGGGCCGACCGGATCAGCCGGCCGCGGTCGGCGTGGGCGTCGGTGTGGGCGTGGACGACTCGTCGCCCGAGACCTGCAGCACGAAGCTCGAGAAGGCATCCGCATCCGTCAGCGAACCGCTGTACTTCTGACCGTTGACCAGCACGGTCGGCGTACCGGTGACAGCCTTCTCGTCGGAGTTCGGCAGGGGGCCCTGCAGAGCTCGGGAGGTCGCATCCGCCACCCATCCCCTGAACTGAGTGTCGTCGATGCAGGTGTCGATGTCGCCCTGCGCCGTCACACCGGCCTGGCTCACGAGGTCTTTCAGGGTGTCGTCGTCGAGGCCCTCGGTCTGCTCGGCGGGCTGGTTCGAGAAGAGCAGCCCGTTGAACGCCCAGAACTGGTCGGGCGAGTAGTTCGCCACGCACGCGGCCGCGTTGGCGGACCGGGTGGAGTACTTCGAGCCGAGCGAGGAGCGGTCGAGGATGGAGAGCGGATGGATCTCGACGGTCGCGATCCCCGATTTGACCCAATCGCCGATCTGCGCGTTGTTGGTGCTCTCGAACTGGCCGCAGAACGGGCACATGTAGTCGACGTACATCCGGATGTCGACGACGCCCGACGATGTGTCGGGCGTGGTTGGCACGGGGTCTTCGCCCGCCGCCAGGGCGGGAGTGGTGACGGCCGTGAAGTCGGTGCCGATCGTGATGCCGTCGCTGGCCATGTTGAGCGGGCCGGGGCCGGCGGGCTTCAACGTCGACGTGATCACGAGCGTGATGCCCACGACGATGGCGATCACGACGACGCTCAGCGAGGAGATGAGGATGACCCGATTGCGGATGTCTTTCTTGCGCTGTTCCTCGCGGAGCTGCTTCGCCTTCTCGCGCGCAGCCTCGCGGCGCTGATTCTTCGAAAGACGCGAGTCGTCGGGTCCGCCATTGGTCATGCGTGAATGCTCCGTGTGTTCTGAGTTGCTCGTGTGCGCTGAGTTGAACGGTGGTCGCCTCGATCGGGCGGCATTCCCGATGGGACACAACTTCTCAATGATAGTAGGAAGGGAGTCTGGGAGATCGCCACAGGCTCGCTGAATGCACCGATGAATGCGCCGCCGCGTGGCGCTCCGGCCCATGCCATAATGTCCCCTGGGTCTTCAATGGGGCAGGCCCGTTAATCCATCACAACGGATCGTCCGGCACGTACCTGCCGGTGAAGGAGTAATGAACCATGGCATCAGTCACGTTCGACAAGGCATCCCGTGTCTACCCGGGGTCCACGCGAGCATCGGTCGACAAGCTCGACCTCGAGGTCGCCGACGGCGAATTCCTCGTGCTCGTCGGCCCGTCCGGTTGCGGAAAGTCGACCTCGCTCCGCATGCTGGCCGGCCTTGAAGAGGTCAACGAGGGCCGCATCCTGATCGGCGACCGCGACGTCACCGACATCCCGCCGAAAGACCGCGACATCGCGATGGTGTTCCAGAACTACGCGCTCTACCCGCACATGACCGTGGCCGAGAACATGGGCTTCGCGCTCAAGATCGCCGGCGTCAACAAAGACGAGCGCGCCGCCCGCGTTCTCGAGGCCGCGAAGCTGCTCGACCTCGAGCCCTACCTGGCCCGGAAGCCCAAGGCCCTCTCCGGTGGTCAGCGTCAGCGCGTGGCCATGGGCCGTGCGATCGTGCGCCAGCCGCAGGTGTTCCTCATGGATGAGCCGCTGTCGAACCTCGACGCCAAGCTCCGCGTGCAGACGCGCACCCAGATCGCGAGCCTGCAGCGTCGCCTCGGCGTCACGACGGTCTACGTCACCCACGACCAGACCGAGGCGCTCACCATGGGCGACCGCATCGCCGTGCTGAAGGACGGCCTGCTCCAGCAGGTCGGTTCGCCGCGCGATCTGTACGAGAAGCCGAACAACGTGTTCGTGGCCGGCTTCATCGGCTCCCCCGCGATGAACCTGTTCCACGCCGACCTGGCCGACAACGGTGTCAAGTTCGGCACCTCGATCGTGCCCGTCGACCGCGAAACCCTCGCCTCGACCTCCGGCACCAGCGCCACGATCGGCGTTCGCCCCGAAGACATCGTGCTCTCCTCCACCCCCGGTGAGGGCCTCGAGGTCACGGTCGACCTGATCGAAGAGCTCGGCGCCGACGGCTACCTCTACGGCCACTCCGACATCGACGGCAAGCGCACCGACATCGTCACCCGCGTCGACGGCCGCTCGCATCCCTTCGTCGGTGACAAGGTCTACCTCACCGCCGCCCCGAACCACGTGCACCTCTTCGACCTCGAGTCGGGCGAGCGCCTGGGCAACAAGGCAGTCGTCAGCTAGTCGCTACGCCTCCTCAACCGTTCTAGACTCTGCCGTGGCCCCTCGAAGGCCACGGCAGAGTCGTTTCCACACCACGATCGCCGCGATCAGCATCTGGACGTACCGATGAGCGCCTCCCTCAACATCACCTCAGCCACCGCCGACCCCGGTCTTCTTGACCTGCCCTGGAACGTGCCGCTCGACGAATGGCCCGACCGCTACATCGCGGCCCTCCCCAAAGGCATCTCGCGCCACCTCGTGCGCTTCGCCCACCTCTCCGGACACGTCATCGCCATCAAGGAGACGACGGACGAGATGGCCAAGCGCGAATACGACATGCTGCGCACCCTGCAGCGACTCGACGTGCCCTGCGTCGATCCGCTCGCCGTCATCACCAACCGAACGGATGACGCGGGTGAACCGCTCAACTCGGTGCTGGTGACCCGGCATCTGAAGTTCTCTCTGCCCTATCGGGCCCTGTTCTCGCAGCAGTTGCGGCCCGACACCGCAACGCGACTCGTCGACGCCCTCGCGGTGCTGCTCGTGCGGCTGCACGTCATCGGGTTCTTCTGGGGCGACGTGTCACTCTCGAACACCCTCTTCCGCCGCGACGCGGGTGCGTTCGCGGCCTACCTGGTCGATGCCGAGACCGGCCAGATCTACGACGGACTCTCGAACGGTCAGCGCGAGAACGATCTCGAGATCGCACGGGTGAACATCGCCGGCGAGCTCATGGATCTCGAGGCCGGCGGCCGCATCGACGAGGAGCTCGACCCGATCACCGTCTCGAACGGCATCGTTGCCGCTTATCGGTCGCTCTGGAAGGAACTCACGGGCTCCGAGTCGTTCAGCTCCTCGGAGCGCTGGCGCATCAACGAGCGGGTCGACCGCCTGAACGACCTCGGCTTCGACATCGAAGAGCTCGCCATCAAGACCACCGAAGGCGGCACGACCGTGCGCATCCAGCCGAAGGTGGTGGATGCGGGGCACCACCAGCGGCGCCTCCTGCGTCTCACCGGGCTCGACGCCCAGGAGAACCAGGCTCGACGACTGCTCAACGACCTGGACTCGTACACCGCGAAGTATGCCCGCAAGGGCTACGACGAGGAGATGGTGGCGCACGAGTGGCTGGCCAAGGTGTTCGAACCGGTGATCCGCGCCATCCCTCGCGATCTCCGCGGCAAGCTGGAGCCGGCTGAGGTCTTCCACCAACTGCTCGAGCACCGCTGGTTCATCAGCCAGGACCAGAACCGCGACGTGCCGCTGGCCGAGGCGCTCTCCTCCTACATCGACACGGTGCTGCGCCACCGCCGCGACGAGGCGACGGTCATCGATCCCCCCACGGGCACGTTCACCGTCCCCATCCCCACGCAGGACGGCGAGGCCGACTGGCGCCTCACCGTCTAACGCCCACAGGCGCTGACTACTGGGAGCGCTGGCGGGCGATCTCGTAGAGGGTGACCGACGCGGCGATGCCGGCGTTGAGCGACTCGGTGCCCGAAGAGATCGGGATCGAGACGACCGCGTCGCAGGTCTCCGTGACGAGACGGCTCAAGCCCTTACCCTCGTTGCCCACCACGACCACGATCGGGCCGTCGGCGAAGTCGAGGCCCGGGAGGCTCACGTCGCCGTCGCCGTCGAGACCGATCACGAAGACGCCGCGCGCCTTGAAGGCCTTAAGGGTCTGGGTGAGGTTCGACGCCATGGCGACGGGGGTGCGCGCGGCGGCGCCCGCTGAGGTCTTCCAAGCCGAGGCCGTCACACCCACCGAGCGTCGCTGGGGCACGATCACGCCATGTCCGCCGAACGCGGCGGTGGAGCGGATGATCGCCCCGAGGTTGCGCGGGTCGGTGATGCCGTCGAGCGCCACGAACAGCGGCGTCTTGTGCTTCGCCAGAACCTCGTCGAGCAGGGTCTCCGGATGCGCGTACTCATACGGCGGCACCTTCAGCGCCAGCCCCTGGTGCACCGAGTCGTGCCCGGAGAGCCGGTCGAGCTCAGGCCGCATGACCTCCATCACCGGGATGCCACGCTTGTTGGCCAGCGACAGCGCCTCCTTGACGCGCTCGTCCACCTCCACCCGGAACGCGACGTAGAGTGCGGTCGCCGGGATGTGCGCCCTCAGCGCCTCGACCACCGAGTTGCGGCCGGTGACGATCTCACTGTCGTCGGCCTTCTTCACACGGCGGGCCGGAGCGTTGCGCGGCGCATCCTGACCCTGTCCCCGGTCGTTCGACGAACGCCCGCCCGTACGGGCGCCCTTGCCGCCGCCGGCCGCTGCGAGACGCTCGCGCGCCGCCTTGGCCTTGCCGGCGGGGTGGTACGGGCGGTCCTCCGCCTTCGGGGTCGGCTTCTTGCCTTCGAGCGCCTGGCGGCCCTGGCCGCCCGATCCGACGGCCTTGCTGCCCTTGGTGCCCCTGCGTACGGCGCCGGCCCTCGAGGGGCGGCCCGTTCCTGATTTAGCCATCGAGACTCCAGTGCGCGCCGTTCGGCGTGTCTTCAATTGATATTCCGGCTTGTCCGAGTTCGTCTCGGATGCGGTCCGCGGTTGCGAAATCGCGGTTCGTGCGCGCCGTCTCTCGATCGGCGATGAGGCTTTCGACCAGCGTACCCAGTGCCCGCTCGGCGACGGCATCCCCGCCCGTCGCCCATTCGGGCGAGAGCGGGTTGATCCCGAGCACCTCCGTCATCGCGAGCACCTGGCCGAGCAGCGCTGCCGTCTCGGCGAAGTCCTCGTCGTCGAGTGCGGCATTGCCGCGGCGCACCGTCTCGTGGATGACGGCGATCGCCTGCGGAACGCTCAGGTCGTCATCCATCGCCTCCCGGAATTCGGCGGGGATGACGAGCTCGGAGGTTCCCGCGAAGCGTGTGCCGGCCAGTCGCCGCTCGGCGCGCTCGAGGAAGCCCTCGATGCGCGACACCGCGGCCTCGGCCTCGGCAATCGCTCCGTCGTGGAACTCGAGCGTGGAACGGTAGTGCGCCGCCCCGAGGTAGTAGCGCAGCACGACCGGGCGAGCCGATTCGATGAGCTCGGAGGCGAAGATCGAGTTGCCGAGCGACTTCGACATCTTCTGGCCCGTGATGGCGACGAGACCGTTGTGAATCCAGAGGTTCGCGAACGGGTCGCCGGCCGCGTGCGACTGCGCCTCCTCGTTCTCGTGGTGCGGGAAACGCAGGTCGAGGCCGCCTCCGTGGATGTCGAACTGGGCGCCGAGGTACTTGGTCGACATCGCCGAGCACTCCAGATGCCAGCCCGGCCGGCCACGGCCCCACGGGCTCACCCAGGCGGCCGTCTCGGGCTCGCCTACCTTGTGACCCTTCCAGAGTGCGAAATCGCGCACATCCTTCTTGCCACGCGAGTCGGAGTCGGCGGCCGGCGCCATGTCGTCGAGCTTCTGATGCGTCAACTCACCGTAGCCGGGCCAGCTGCCGGTGTCGAAGTAGACGTCACCGGTGCCGTCGTCGGGAGCGTAGGCGTGCCCCGCATCGATGAGACGCTGAATGATCGCCTGCATCTCGGGGATGCTCGCCGTCGCGCGCGGCTCGTAGGTCGGGGGCAGCACCCCGATCGCGTTGTAGGCCGCGGTGAACTCGAGCTCGATGCGGTAGGCCAGGGCCCACCACTCCTCCGGGCTGCCGGCCGCCGCGCTCTCAGCCGCGTTGATGAGGATCTTGTCGTCGATGTCGGTGACGTTGCGCACGAAGGTGACGGCGTAGCCGCTGTAGGAGAGCCAGCGGCGCAGCTGGTCGTAGACCAGGGCCGAACGGAGGTGACCGATGTGCGGCGACGACTGAACGGTGGGGCCGCAGACGTAGATCCCGACCTGGCCCGGAACGAGCGGGGTGAAGTCGGTGAGCGCGCGGGCCTTCGAGTCGTAGAGGTGCAGAGTCACTGGGTTAGTTTACCGGGCGGCCGGGGCTTCGCTCGGGCTGCCCGGGTCGCGCCGGTCCTTGCCCGGCGCTCCGCGACATGTTCGCGTGCGGTCGGAGGGCCCGGCCTGCGGTCGGGCCCTCCGGCCACGCGCTCACCCTGGGTTGCCTGGGAGCGGCCTGTTGCGTTCGCTCTCGCGGGCCACGTGTTGGGAAACGCAAGCGTGACGGTGACCGCGCGCTACGCGGGCTCGGTGGGGGCCAGGGTTGCGGGTCTCTAGCCCACTACCAGGCAGGTTGCGATTGCCGTCAAGCCCTCAGCGCGGCCGGCGAAACCCAGGCCGTCGGTGGTGGTGGCCGAGACGCTGACGGGAGCGCCGAGGATCGACGTGAGCAGCGCATCCGCCTCCGCCTTGCGGGGGGAGAAGCGGGGGCGGTTGCCGATGAGCTGCACCGAGACGTTGCCGATCGTGAAGCCCGCTTGCTCGAGGAGGTCGCGGGTACGACGCAGGAAGACCTCGCCGTGGGCACCGGCCAAGGCGGGGTCGGAGGTGCCGAAACGGCTGCCGAGATCGCCGAGACCGGATGCGCCGAGCAGTGCATCGCAGATCGCGTGCGCCACGACGTCGCCGTCGCTGTGCCCCGCAAGACCTCGCTCACCGGGCCAGTGCAGACCGGCGACCCAGAGCTCGGCCGGCGCATCGTCGGAGGCGTATGCGTGTGCATCCACTCCGATGCCCGTACGCCAGTGAGGAGCCGAAGCGCGGGCACCCGGCGCGGCGAGCTCCTCGGCTCGCTCCAGATCGTGCGGGTTGGTGATCTTGAACGAGCGCTCGTCGCCGGGCACCACGTGCACCGGGTGCCCGAGTTGCTGCACGAGCTCCGCGTCGTCGGTCACGTCTTCGCCCGCCCGGGCATAGGCCTCGGCCAGAAGCGCTCGGGGAAAGCCCTGCGGTGTCTGCACGGCGGTGAGACGGGAGCGGTCGATCGTCTGCTGCACCACGCCGTCGGCATCGCGCCCCTTGATGGTGTCGGTGACGGGTAGCCCGGGGATGACACCGATCGCACCCGCTCCCGACCGAACGGCCGCGATCACACGTTCGAACACGTCGACCGGAGTGAAGGCGCGCGCCGCATCGTGCACGAGAACGAGATCGACGGCATCCGAGAGCACCTCGAGACCGGCAGCCACCGACTGCTGCCGGGTGGCGCCGCCCGCGACGACCACGTGAGGGGTATCTGACAAATGGGTTGAGGTGGCCCCCACCAAGTCGGCGGGCACGACCACCACCAGTTCAACCGGTTCGGATATGCGCCGAATGGAATCTATCGACCGCGACAGGATGCTGCGACCGCCGACCTCGACGAACGCCTTCGGCACGTTGCGGCCGAGACGGGTGCCTGAACCGGCCGCGACGACGATGATGCCGACCGAAGGGCGCTCAGTCGGCACAGCCGAGGCTCGGTGCTCCACGGCGGGATCGGGAAGGCTAGGAGGCCAGAACCTCGTCGAGCACCAGCGAGGCCTTTTCCTCGTCGGTCTTCTCGGCGAGAGCGAGCTCGGAGATCAGGATCTGACGGGCCTTCGCGAGCATCCGCTTCTCACCCGCGGAGAGACCGCGGTCTTGGTCGCGGCGCCACAGGTCGCGCACGACCTCGCTCACCTTGATGACGTCGCCCGACGCCAGCTTCTCGAGGTTCGCCTTGTAGCGGCGGGACCAGTTGGTGGGCTCCTCGGTGAAGGGAGCGCGCAGCACTTCGAAAACCTTGTCGAGGCCCTCGCGGCCGATGACATCGCGCACGCCGACCAGGTCGACGTTGTCGGCAGGCACCTCGATGGTCAGATCACCCTGCGTCACACGGAGTTTGAGGTAGATTTTCTCTTCGCCTTTGATGACCCGAGTCTTCACCTCGGAAATCGTCGCGGCTCCGTGGTGGGGGTAAACGACTGTTTCGCCAACCTCAAAAAGCATGAATGGATGTCCTTCCGTGGCTACCAGGATACCACAGGGGGTATGTAGTTAGGGTGTCCTAACCATCCCGTCGCGGCCCGCTCGTTGTAAGCTCGAGTCAAAGCGTTTACGACTCTGGAGGGTCTTGTGAGAGCTCGGTTCGCGGCATCCGTTCTGGTGGGCGCACTGGTCGCATTCGGTACTGCAGGATGTGCCTTCATCACACCGCAGGCGACGAAGAACATCGTCGAGACCTCCGACGGCGTCAACGCGACGATCGGTCAGGTGGCCGTGCGCAACGCGACCTTGATCAGCGAGGACGGCTCGCTCGCCAGCATGCTCGTGTCGTTCGTCAACACGGCCGACGCCAGCCAGAAGGTCACCGTGCAGTACGAAGACGGCGCCACCGGTGAGCGGGTCAGCGAGCAGATCACCGTGGCCGGCGAAGGCGCCATCACGAGCTTCGGCGGCGAAGACGGCGAGCAGATCCTGCTGAACAACGTCACGAAGCCCGGCAGTCTGTTCCCGGTCTTCTTCCAGTACGGCGACGTCGAGGGCAAGCAGGTGCTCGTCCCGGTGCTGAACACCAGCCTCCCCGAGTACTCCGGCCTGGCCCCCACCCCGACACCCACGCCGACCCCGACTCCCACGCAGACCCCGCCGCCGCTGGTCGACACCCCGGTGGAGACCCCGGCTCCCACGGACACCCCGGAGGGCTAACCAGCCCCCAACTCGCGCCCATCTCCTCTCCCCATCCCCAAGGGATCCGGAACGAGACACAACGCAACAGGCCTTTATCGACGCCCCAGGGTGACGGCGAGGCCGCGAAGCGACCTCACCGGAACATGTCGCGGAGCGCCGGGCAAGGACCGGCGCGACCCTCGGAGGCCGCGCGAAGCACGGCCCCCGAGGCAACTAGCACAGCGTAGAAGGCGTCAGCCTTCGAAGCGGTAACCGAGCCCCCGCACCGTCACCAGCAGCGTCGGCTCCGAAGGGAGCTTCTCGATCTTCGAGCGGATGCGCTTGATGTGCACGTCGAGCGTCTTGGTGTCGCCGAAGTAGTCCGATCCCCAGACCCGGTCGATCAGTTGACCACGGGTGAGCACGCGGCCGGCGTTGCGCAGCAGCAGCTCGAGCAGCTCGAATTCCTTCAGAGGCATGGCCACCTCTTTGCCGTTCACCGCAACGGTGTGGCGCTCGACATCCATCGACACCGGCCCCGCCTTGAGCAGCGGCTCGGCGGCATCCAACACCTCGAGCTGACGCCGCAGAACGGCCCGGATGCGCGCGAGCAGTTCCCGCGTGGAGTACGGCTTCGTGACGTAGTCGTCGGCGCCGAGCTCGAGGCCCACCACGATGTCGATCTCGCTGTCCTTGGCCGTGAGCATGATGATCGGCACCGACGAACGCGTGCGGATCTCACGGCATACCTCGGTGCCGGGGATGCCCGGGATCATGAGGTCGAGCAGGATGATGTCCACTCCACCACGATCGAACTCGCTGATGGCGCTCGGGCCGTCAGGCGCCACGGTCACGCCGTAGCCTTCCCGGCGCAGCAGGTAGCTGAGCGGTTCGCTCAGCGCGGCTTCGTCCTCGACCAGAAGGATATGGGTCATCGTTTCTCTCCTTGTGAAACTGCCGAAGCAGGTGGTGCCTCCGGTAGCCGGATGGTGAACGTCGAGCCCTGGCCGATGTGCGACCAGGCCCGGATGTCTCCACCGTGGTTCTGCACGACGTGCTTCACGATGCTGAGCCCGAGGCCCGTTCCGCCCGTGTTACGCGATCGCGCCTGATCGACGCGGAAGAACCGCTCGAACACGCGTGGCAGGTCTTCGTCGGGGATGCCGATCCCCTGGTCGGTCACCACGAGCTCCACGACGCCTTCGTCGTGGTGCACACCGATGCCGACGCGCGATCCGTCGGGCGAATACTGCACCGCGTTCGCGATCAGGTTGTTGATGGCCAGGGCGAGCAGCGCTTCGTCGCCCATGACGTGCACATGCTTCGCTCCGCCCACCGCGAGGGTCATGCCCCGCGCATCCGCGACCACGTGGTTCTGGTCGACGGCGGACGCGACCACCTCGTCGAGGTCGATGCGTACGGCCGAGGCGAGCACGTCGGTGGACTGCAGTCGGGAGAGCTCGATGATCTCGCGCGTGATCTGCGAGAGCCGGGTGGCCTCGGTGCCCATCCGCTTCGCGAAGCGTCGCACCTGTTCCGGGTCGTCGGATGCCGGATCGAGCGCCTCGGCCAGCAGCGCGATGGCGCCGATCGGGGTCTTCAACTCGTGGCTGATGTTCGCGATGAAGTCGCGACGCACTTCCTCGAGCCGGTAGGCGTCGGTGCGGTCTTCGGCCAGCACGAGAACGTAGCGGCTGCCGAGCCGGGCTGCCTGCACGTCGAGATGGATGCTGGCCTCACCGAACGGCCCACGGGCGAGCGTGACCTCTTCGCTCACCGAGTCGCCGTCGCGGCGCACCCGTCCGACGATCTCAAGGATCTCCTCGTGCACCAGCAGCTGATTCACCACGAGGCCGTAGGTGTAGGCCTTCGCCGAGGCCTTCACCACATTGTTCGACGGATCGAGCACGAGGCCGGCGGAGTCGAGGGCGTCGATCACCTGATCCACCCCATCCGGCACCGCGGACGAGACGACGGTGACCGCGTTGTTTCCCCGCCGTTCAGCCATGTGGAGCAAGAGGACGAATCCCGCTCCCACAGCGAGGCCGAGTGCCACAGACAACAGCACCAACCAGCCTGTTTCCATAGCTACTACACTAGTGAGTCCCCCTGAGCCCTCGGCCCGGTATCACGCGGCAGAGCCGTTGCTTCCTGGACTGTTCAACTTCCCGGCACCTGGTGTTAACCCGTGCCGGGAAGGATTGCATCACCGAAGAAAGGACCCTGCACGCATGCGTGAGGTATTCCAGCAAGAGCTGCGAGAGGTTCAGGAGCGTCTCGTCGAGATCTCCGAGCTCGTCACCGTGGCCATCACGAACGCCACCGAGGCGTTCAACGAGTCCAACGTCACCCTCGCCGAGAAGGTGATCGCCGAGGACTCGAAGATCGACGCCCTCGCGTCGAGCCTCGACGAGCTGGCGATCAGCATCCTCGCCCTGCAGCAGCCGGTCGCCCGCGACCTTCGGATCGTGGTGACGGCCCTCCGGGTGAGTTCGTCGCTCGAGCGGATGGGCGACATCGCCGAGCACATCGCTCAGCTCGCGCGCTACCGCTACCCCGACAAGGTGGTGAAGAAGAGCCTGCGCCAGACCTTCGCCGAGATGGGCCGGCTCGACATCGAGATCGCAAAGAAGCTCACGGTGCTGCTGCAGACCGAGGACATCGCCCTCGCCGACGAGATGCGCAACGACGACGACAAGATCGACGAGCTGCACGTGAGCGTCTTCGACGCCGTGCTCGGTTCGCACTGGAAGGGCGAGGCCGTCGACACCGTCGACGTCACGCTGGCCAGCCGCTACCACGAGCGCTTCGCCGACCACGCGGTCTCCATCGCCAAGAAGGTGCAGTACCTCGCCACCGGCGAATGGCAGGGCGCAAGCGCCTCCTGACGGAGACACCTTCCGTTCACCGAAGAAGCCCCGGACCTCCTACGAGGTGCCGGGGCTTCTTCGTGTTTCGGGGCCTTTTCGGCCCTACTTCTTGCCTTGCGCAGCGACTGCTGCGGCTCCCGCGGCGGCGGCTTCGGGGTCGAGGTACTCCCCCGGGCCGAGAGGCGCGAACGAGGCATCCAGCTTGTAGACCAGCGGGATGCCGGTGGGGATGTTGAGCTCGGCGATCTCGTCGTCGGAGATGCCGTCGAGGTGCTTGACGAGTGCGCGCAGCGAGTTGCCGTGGGCGGTGACCAGCACGGTCTTTCCGAGGGCGAGGTCCCCCGTGATGTCGGACTCCCAGTAGGGCAGCATCCGGTCGATGACGTCTTTCAGGCATTCGGTGCGCGGAACGTCGTCGCCGAGGTCGGCGTAGCGCGGGTCGCCGACCTGCGAGTAGGGGTCGTCGTCGGCGATGGGGGGCGGCGGTACGTCGAAGGACCGGCGCCAGGTCTGGAACTGCTCAGGGCCGTACTCGGCGAGGGTCTGCGCCTTGTCTTTGCCCTGCAGAGCGCCGTAGTGGCGCTCGTTGAGGCGCCAGGAGCGCTTGACGTCGATCCACAGGCGGTCGGCGACCTCCAGGGCGAGGTCGGCGGTCTGGATGGCACGGGTCAGTCGCGAAGTGTAGAGCACGTCGGGCAGGAGACCCGACTCCGCGAGCAGCTCCCCGGCGCGCTTGGCCTCACCGACGCCGAGCTCGGAGAGCGGCACGTCGACCCAGCCGGTGAACAGGTTCTTCTGGTTCCACTCGCTGTTGCCGTGGCGCAGCAGAATGAGGGTGTAGGGCTCAGTTGGCATGCCCCAATCCTACGGGAGCGGCCCTCGCCACGTGATTGGATGGAGCCATGCCGATCGGGGCCGTGACACGGGGAACCACCAACACCAACCGCCTCCGCCGCGTCGACCGTTGGATCAGCACGCTCGGCATCCTGCGCCGCACCGACGATCCCCTCGTGGTCGACCTCGGCTACGGCGCGAGCGGCGTGACGGCCTTCGAACTGCAAGCGCGGCTCGCGACCGTTCGGCCCGACGTGCACGTCACCGGCCTCGAGATCGCGCCCGAGCGGGTGGCCACGGCGGTGGCGCAGCTGAAAGACGTGCGCGACGGCCGCGCGCCGTTCGCCCGCGACGCTCGGGTCGACTTCGCGGTGGGCGGCTTCGAGGTGCCGTTGCCGGCCGGTCGGCGGGCCGCCGTCATCCGCGCCTTCAACGTGCTCCGGCAATACGACGAGACGGCGGTGGCGGATGCCTGGCGCCGGATGGTCTCGAGGCTCCAACCGGGCGGCGTGCTGGTCGAGGGCACCTGCAACGAACTCGGACGGGTGAGCAGCTGGGTGGCCGCGGGGCACGACGGTCCGGAGTCGTTCAGTGTGTCGCTGCGCCTGACCGAGCTCGAGCATCCGTCGATCGTGGCCGAACGGTTGCCGAAGGTGCTCATCCACCGCAACGTACCGGGCGAGCCGGTGCACCGCTTGCTCGCCGATCTCGACCGGTTCTGGCAGCACAACGCCGCGCTCGGCACCTACGGTCCGGGCCAGCGCTGGATCGCGACCGCCGAGGCGATGGCCGCGGCCGGCTGGGGAGTGCGAACGCCGCGCAAGCGTCTGCGCCTCGGCGAACTCACCGTGCCCTGGAGCGACGTGGCTCCGCGCGGCTACTCCTGGCCGTAGCGCTCCGCGCGACGTGACCGGCTTACTTGACGGGGAGAACGATCTCGCGGCCGTCGACCTGGATCGTGAGGGGCTCGGCGGGGGTGACTTTCGACGGGGTCCAGAACACCGAGGTGTGCGGCACGAAGTCCATGGTGCAGGGCTGGTCGGGCAACGGAACGGTGTCGATGGCGACCGTGTTGCCTTCGCCCTTGGGCTCCACGACACGGATGCGCGATCCGACCACGGGGCACGTCGAGCTGCCCGAGATGGCGATGGCGATGCTGTCGCCCTCTTCGAGCCAGAAAGCCTGCAGACCGTCGTCTCCGCCTTCGGACTCCTGGGTGATGTGCTCTTCGTCGGGCAGCCCCGAGAAGCTCTCGGTGGGCCCCGTGACCGTGCAACCGGCCAGGAGGAGCGAGCCGGCGAGAACGGGCAGGGCGAGCAGGGCGGAGGTGCGCATCTTCATGGTGCTAACGGTATCGAACACTGAGGGCCGCGCGCGCCCTTTTCAGTGGCTGATGTCGGGGAACGCCCGCAACGCCTCCTCTGCCGGCATCCCGCTGGCCGCGAGCAGATCGTAGACGAGCGGCCGGATCGAGACCACCAGCGCCGACTCGGAGACCGGCTCCTCGGGAACCAGGATGCGCGGGTCGAGGGTGATCGCGATGAGCACGAGACTCTGCCGCACGATGGGCCGGAGCTCCGGCCGATCGATGCTCTGCGCGAGCATCGACCCGGCGCTCTGCACGCCCGCGATGACCTGCGCGATCTCGGGCCGCGCCCGGCCGCCGGGCAGCACGCTCAGGCGACGGATCACCACGCGCAGGTTGCGCGCGGCGTTGTCCATGTTCGTCTGCATCACCTGCAGTTCGGCGAGCTCCGCGCGGTGCTTGCGCAGAAAGGGCGAGATGCGGGCGATGGCGGCCGCGGAGTCGATAGAGTCCTTCCACTGATCGACCAGGTGCTGCGTCTCGCGCGCCCGACCGAGCACGACCTCTGCGGTGCGTTGGTCGCCGAGCCGCAACACCGTGGCCAGTGACGAGGCCAGCGCGTTGAAGGCGCTGAAGAACTTCAGGGCCTCCCGTCGCGCCGCCCGCCGCGGATCGCGCGGCAGCAGCGCCGTGCAGGCGAGCGCGATCAAGCCCCCTACCACGGCATCGGCCGTGCGCGTGAACGGTCCGCCGGGCGGGATCGGGGTGAGTGCCACGAGCGCCGCCTGCACCGCGGCCACGATCGGGATGCCGGGCAGGGGCGACAGCGCGCGGGTGACCGCGAGCACGGCGAACATCGTGAGGGCGAACTGCCACAACCCCTGGCCGAAGGAGAGCAGGATCAGCTCGCTCAGCGTGATGCCGATCGTCATCGCGATGGCCGTCTCGAGCACGCGGCGCGGTCGGGCGTCGAGCACCAGCCCGAGGCTCGACAGGCTCACCGTCACCGCGGCGATGGGGAACTCGTGACCGAGTGCGTAGTGCGCGACCGCATAGGAGATGGTGACGGCCACCACCAGCTGCAGGATCGCCGTCAGGCTCCCCGTCGTGCGGTCGACACTGCCCCGCACCGCGGCATCCCACCGGCGCCGGCGAGGAGTGGGCCCGTCATCGGCCGGTGTCACCTCGGTCATGGCGCGGCGTCGGTCATGGCGTCTCAGCGCGTGCGGGCGCCCAGCCGGGGCAGGCGGGGCACACGGCCCACCGTCGCACCGGCGTCGGGCGAGACGATCTCTTCTGCGGTGGCCGCCACGTCGCCATCGGCCGTTCGCACCACCACCGGGGCGTCGACCGGCAGCTGGCGTTTCACCACGGCGAGCGCGATCGGACCCCACTCGTGGTGGATGGCGACCGAGGTCACGTGCCCCGCGGCATCCTCCGTGCCCGCAGCGAACACCTCGTCGCCCGCGGCGGGGAGCACGGCGTCCGACCCGTCGAGGTTCAGCAGCACGAGCCGACGCGGCGGGTGACCGAGATTGTGCACCTTCGCGACGGTCTCCTGCCCGCGGTAGCAGCCCTTGCTCAGGTGCACGGCCGACCGCATCCAGTCGAGCTCGTGGGGGATCGACCGCTCGTCGACCTCGGTGGAGAGCCGCGGCCGCCAGGCGGCGATGCGGAGGGCTTCAGCGGCGAGCAGCCCGGCGACACCGAGCTCTCCGGCTCGCACGGCGTCGACCAGCTGCGGAAGGGCGGCTCGGCGCACGAGCGTCTCACGCCAGAACCAGGTGGCGCCCGGATGCTCGTCGACCAGCGCGTATTGCACACCCCCGGCCACGACCTCGGGCCAGGGGTCGGCCCAGGTGAGCGGGTGCCCGTTGCCGACTTCGGCGACGGTCGCGAGAGCTGTTGGCGCGTCATCTTCAGGGCCGGCGGCAAGCCAGCCGACGGTGGCGAACTCGGCGCTGCGGTCGGCGATCTCGACCCGCAGCATGAAACGCATCCGCTGCAACCACTCTTCGAGCGGCGCGGTCTCGGCGGCGTCGACCAGGAGCCACGCGGTCTCGCCGTCATCCACAACCCGGATGGCGTGCTCGATGCGCCCGTTGGCGCTCAGCAGCAGCGTCTCTGCCGAGGCGCCGGGGGCGAGTTCCCGGATGCTCTGACTCGTCACGGAGTCGAGCCAGCTCAACCGGTCGGGGCCGGAGACCGAGATGACGCCGCGGTTCGAGAGGTCGACGACGACGGATGCGCCGGAGCCGGCGGGTGCGCCCGGGCCGCCCGCGAGCATCCGCTGCTCGATGATCGGGTTGCCGTAGTGGGCGGCGACACCCTCGTCGGCGCCCGAAGCGGCGACCGCGCCCGGGAGGTCGAGGAACGGCGAGGCCGTCACGACGCTCAATCCGCCTTCGCGAGCCGCGCCGAGGCGTGGGTTCGGAGGTCTTGACCGAGGGCCGCGATGTCCCACGCCCAGAGCAGGTGGTTGTCGACCAGACCGTAGATGCGGGTGGCCGCGGCGTACTCCTTGGCCGACTGCGTGCGCACCACGGCATCGGTCGCGAGATCGATGCGCGGACCCTTGACCTGCCCGAGGTAGAGCTCGCTGACGCCGGTGGGGTGCACGATCGACACCTCGATGTCGAAGCCCTCGGCCGAGTTGCGGAGAGTCTCGACCGACTGCGCCGTGTTGAACGGTCGCGGGCCGACACCCGGGAGCATGGCCGGGCCGACGTCACCCTCGATGTGCAGGCGGGCCAGCCGCCAGTATCCGGTCTCCGACGTGAGCGGTTGGCCTTCGACCTCGCCGCCGAGCAACCAGGTGTAGGAGCTGTAGTTCAGGAACGGCAGGCCGTCATGGCTGAAACTGATGCGCTGGCCGAACTCCTGCGAGACGTTCTCGTCTCCCACGGCGTAGTCGATGACGCCGGTGCCCTCCCAGACCCCGATCAACCACGACAGGGGAACCAGCTCGGCCGGCAGGTCGGTGGGGATCTCGATCAACGCGGCAACCCGACGTTCAGCGCTGACCGCGGAAGAGCTTGTAGACGACGACCCCGGCCGTCCAGGCGATGGCGAGGCTCGCGAGCCCGAGAAGCCCGATGAACAGCAGTTCTAGCGCGACGTAGGACATGCCTAAAGCTTAGCGCCCGCCGCGAAGGCGAGGGGACCCAGCACCACGGTGGCGAGGGCGAGGATGACGACCGCTCCGCCGACGCTGGCCGAGACCCGGTTCACGAAGCCCTTGCGTTCGCGCACCACGATCTGGATGCCGAAGGTCACGAGGAGCGCGAGGCCCAACACCACCGGCATGAACACGAGAAACTCGGCCGGCGTGACGAACACCCCGACGGCGATCACGGCGAGGATTGTCAGGATCCACACCGGGACTACGCTTCTCATGAGCAGACTCATACCCGTCATTCTGCCCGATAGTATGTACCGCAGGCGTTCTCTGGAGGATCTTACGTGGCGCAGTTGTTGATCCTGACCTCTGCGGTCGACCGAGAGGTGTTGCCCGCGCTCTCGCTCTTGAGCCATCGAACCCGCCAGATCCCGGCCGAGGCGTCTCAGTTGGTCAACACGCCGAACAGCGACCTCATCTTCGTCGACGCCCGCCACGACCTCGCGAGCGCCCGCTCCCTCTGCAAGATCCTGTCGAGCACCGGCATCGGGGTTCCCGTCGTGCTCATCCTCACCGAGGGCGGGCTCACGGCGGTCAGCGCCGAATGGGGCGCGGCGGATGTCGTGCTCGAGACGGCGGGCCCGGCGGAGGTCGACACGCGCATCCGTCTCGCCATCGGCCGGCAGGTGCAAGACCAGTCGACGTCGAAGATCCAGGCCTCCGGCGTCGTGATCGACGAGGCGAGCTACTCGGCCCGGGTGCACGGCCGCCCGCTCGACCTCACCTTCAAGGAGTTCGAGCTGCTGCGCTTCTTCGCGATGCACCCCTCGCGCGTCTTCACGCGGGAGCAGCTGCTCAGCGAGGTCTGGGGCTACGACTACTTCGGCGGCACCCGCACCGTCGACGTGCACGTGCGGCGCCTGCGCGCGAAACTGGGCGACCTCGAATCGTTGATCGGCACCGTGCGCAACGTGGGGTACCGCTTCAACTTCTTCGAGGACGACAATGAGCGACTCGCTCACACTCTCAATCAGTAGCCCCGACGACGCGCGCGAACCCTTTCTGCGACTCGTCGCGCGCGCCGCTCTGGTCGACGGCCAGCAGCCCTTCAACGACCAGGCGCTCGTCGACGCCGGCAAGGGCACGCGCTCGCTTCTCCTGGCCGAGCGCACCGGCACCGTCGTGGGCGCGGCCATCGTCGGTCAGGGCGAACTGGAGTTCGTGATCGATCCGGAGTGGCGCGAGGAGGGGCTCGGGCGGCAGCTGCTCGACATCCTGCTCGCCAACCAGGGGCCGCTCGGGCCCGACGACGAGCCGCTCCGCGCGTGGGCGCACGGCGATCATCCGGCCAGCCGCCGCCTGGCCGCGAGTCACCGTTTCGACGCCGTGCGCACCCTGCTGCAGCTGCGGCGAGAACTGCCGAGCACGGCCGACACAGCTTCGCCGCCACCCGACGGGTTCACGCTCTCGACTTTCCGTGGCGGGCGGGATGTCGACGACTGGGTCGACCTGAACGCGCGGGTCTTCGCGTCGCATGCCGAACAGGGCAGCCTGACGGCAGAAGACCTGAGCTTCCGGATGTCGGAGACATGGTTCGAACCCGACGACTTCTTGTTGTTGCGCGATGCGGCCGGTCGGCTCGCCGGCTACAACTGGCTGAAGGTGGAGCCGGGCGACGAGCGTGTGGGCGAGATCTACGTGATCGGGGTCGACGAGGACTACGCGGGCCAGGGGCTCGGTCGCTTCTTGATGAATCGCGGGCTGGCCCGGCTGGTGGAGCGCGGATGCTCGCAAGCCGCCCTCTTCGTCGACGCTGACAACACCCGGGCCGTCGCGCTCTACCGCTCGCTCGGCTTCACCGACCACACCATCGACGTGCAGTACCAGCAGCGCCACCCCCTGCGCCCGCTCCGCCGCTGAGGTATCCTCGAACCCACTCCCGTCTGGGGGCGATGGGGGTTCAGGATGCGCACTCGACATGATCGGGCCAGGACGGCCGTGGCGACGATCGCGCTGCTGGCCGCCTCGCTGTCCGTCGCGAGTGCGACACCGGTGCAGGCTGCCGAAGAGGCGACGCGGCCGTTCGGATCGCACCTCGTCGAACTCGCGCCGGGTGCCGCGCTGCCGCCGCGAGGCGAGGCGGCCGCTGACGCGGACACCGCGAGCGCCTACTCCGCGTGGAAGTCGAGGTACGTGAAGGCGGGCTGCGGCACCGACCGCTATTACGTCGACGCCTCCACCTCGACGGCCTCGATGGTGGTGTCGGAGGGTCAGGGGTACGGGATGGTGATCACCGCGCTGATGGCCGGCGAAGACCCCGCTGCCCGAACGGTGTTCGACGGCCTGTACCGCTATGTCGACGACCACCCGAGCGAGGTCGACCCGGCCCTCATGGCCTGGCACCAGGGCGCCGACTGTGCAAGCATCCCGGGCGACGCCGGCTCGGCGACCGACGGCGACCTGGATGTCGCGTTCGGGCTGCTCCTCGCCGACACGCAGTGGGGCTCCACCGGCGCCGTGGACTACCTCGCCGAGGCCACGACCATGATCGAGGCGATCGAGCGAAGCGACTTCAACCCGCAGACGCACCTGCCGCTGCTGGGCGACTGGCCCGCCCCGGGCGACGCATTCTGGTTCGCCACGCGCACCTCCGATCTCATGATCGACCACTTCCGCGCCTTCGCCGACGCGACCGGCGATTCGTTCTGGACCGATGCGATCGCCGCCTCGGGCGCGCTCGTGACGACCCTCCAGGGGTCGTATTCTCCGGCCACCGGCCTCCTCCCCGACTTCGTGGTCGACACCGACACCACCCCGCGGCCCGCTCCCCCACAGTTCCTCGAGTCCGCGTTCGACGGCGACTTCTCCTGGAACGCCTGCCGCACCCCCTGGCGCCTCGCCGCGGGCGCCTTGGTCGCGGGCGATCCGGCATCGCTCGCTGCCGCCGACCGGATGCGCGACTGGGTCGTGCAGGCGACCGCAGCCGACCCCGCGGCCGTTCGCGCCGGATACCGACTCGACGGCACGCCCCTCGTCTCCTACGGCGATCTCGCCTTCCTGGCCCCGATGGCCGCGGTCGCGGCGCCGCACCTCGATGCCCAGGAGTGGGTCGACCGCGCTTGGAGCAGTCTCCGCACGGCCCCGAGCGGCGGCTACTACGCCGACTCGATCCGGCTGCAGGTGATGCTCCTCGTCTCGAACAACTCCTGGCTGCCCGCCGCCCATGCGGCGACGGGGGTCGAGCGGATCGGCGGCGCCGACCGGTTCGCGGTGTCGGCGGCCGTCTCGGCCGCGAACTTCGCCCCGGCCACGGCCACCGTCTACGTCGCCTCGGGCGAGGTCTTTCCCGACGCGCTCTCGGCCTCGGCGGCGGCGGGCGCAGCGGGCGGTCCCGTCGTGCTCGTGCGCAAGAACGAGATCCCGCCCCCCGTGGCCGCAGAGCTCGGCCGACTGCAGCCACACCGTATCGTCGTGCTCGGCGGCGAGAACACGGTGAGCGCCGCGGTCGCCACCCGGCTGCGCGACTACGCCGTCACGGTCGACCGGATCGGCGGCGCCGACCGGTTCGCCGTCTCGGCCGCGATCTCGGCCGACGCTTTCGACCCCGGCCTGAAGCTCGTGTACGTCGCCTCGGGCGAGGTCTTCCCCGATGCCCTCGCCGGTTCAGCGGCAGCCGGCCACGAGGATGCTCCGGTGCTGCTGGTGCGGAAAGACGGCATCCCCACGCCGGTCGCGAACGAACTCGCGCGCCTCGACCCCGACGGGATCGTGCTGCTCGGCGGGGTGAACTCCGTCTCGACCACCACGCGTGACGCCCTCGCCGGGATGGCCCCGGTGACGCGCATCGCGGGAACCGACCGTTTCGCGGTGGCTGCCGCGATCTCGGCCGGTGCATTCGAGGGCCCGGCCTTCGGAACCATCTTCGTCGCCTCCGGGCAGAACTACCCCGACGCCCTCTCCGGCGCCGCCGCCGCGATCGGGCGCGCCGCCCCGGTGCTCCTCGTCACCCGCGACACCGTGCCGGCCGCCGTCGCCGCCGAACTCGACCGCCTCGCACCGCACCGCATCGTGCTGCTCGGCGGCCCGAACTCGGTCTCCGATGCGGTCGCCGCCACTCTCGCCGCCCATCTCTCCCCCTGACCCGCCCCTCCCGCCTTTCGACTCGTCCCTGACGGGGCCAAGATCGCGCGAACTGCCCGTTGAGGGACGAGTGGATTCTGTCGCAACGGTCATCCAGCGTTTACGGAGGGCGATGCCCGCGGTCACGCCTGAGTGACATGATGTTCTGATGGACGACGACATGATCTCGCTCGACGCCGGAGTCGTCACCGACTTCGACGACGACTACGACGAACTGGCCGTGACCACCGCCGGCCCCCCGTTGCCCGAGGGCCGCTACCTCGACCGCGAGCTGAGCTGGCTCGCGTTCAACAACCGCGTGCTCGAGCTCGCCGAAGACCCGTCGCTGCCGGTGCTCGAACGCGCGAACTTCCTCGCCATCTTCGCCTCGAACCTCGACGAGTTCTTCATGGTGCGCGTCGCCGGCCTCAAACGGCGCATCCTCACCGACCTCGCCGTTCCCACGAACGTCGGGCGCCGGCCGACGGATGTGCTCGAAGACATCTCCATCAAGGCCCACGAACTGCAGGGCCGCCACGCAGCCGCCTGGCAGAACCTGGTGAGCCCCGCACTCGCCGACGCCGGCATCCGCATCGTCGCCTACAGCGAACTCGACGAGGCCGACCGCGAGAACCTGCGCGAGATCTTCTCGCAACAGATCTTCCCGGTGCTGATGCCGCTCGCCGTCGACCCCGCGCATCCGTTCCCCTACATCTCGGGCCTCTCGCTCAACCTCTCGGTGCGCGTGCGCAACTCGAAGACCGGCAAGGAGGAGTTCGCGCGGCTCAAGGTGCCGCAGGTGCTCAACCGATTCATCCGGGTCGATCAGCGCGAGTCGGTCAACGAACTGCGGTTCATCCCGCTCGAAGACCTGATCGCCAATCATCTCGGCGACCTCTTCCCCGGTATGGAGATCGTGGAGCACCACGTGTTCCGCGTCACCCGCAACGAAGACGTCGAGGTGGAGGAAGACGAGACCGAGAACCTGCTGCAGGCGCTCGAGAAGGAGCTGCTGCGCCGCCGCTTCGGGCCGCCGATCCGCCTCGAGATCACCGATGACATGGATTCGGTGACACTCGAGCTGCTCGTGCGCGAGCTCGACATCACCGAGCAGGAGGTCTACCGCCTGCCGTGGCCGCTCGACCTGGGCGGCCTGTTCGACCTCACGCGCATCCCGCGGCCCGACCTGAAATACCCCAAGCACGTGCCCACCACCTCGGTGGCTCTGTTGCCGCCCGAGCCCAACGCGAAGCCCGACATCTTCAAGGCCATCTCGCGCGGCGACATCCTGCTGCACCACCCCTACGAGTCGTTCGCCACCAGCGTGCAGGCCTTCCTCGAGCAGGCCGCGGCCGACCCGCACGTTCTGGCCATCAAGCAGACGCTGTACCGCACGAGCGGTGACAGCCCGATCGTCGAGGCCCTGATCGACGCTGCCGAAGCGGGCAAGCAGGTGCTCGCTCTGGTGGAGATCAAGGCCCGTTTCGACGAGCAGGCCAACATCTCCTGGGCGCGCAAGCTGGAGAAGGCCGGAGTGCACGTCGTCTACGGGCTCGTGGGCCTGAAGACCCACTGCAAGCTCGCCCTCGTCATCCGGCAGGAGAAGGGCCGCCTGAAGTCGTACAGCCACATCGGCACCGGCAACTACAACCCCAAGACCTCGCGCATCTACGAAGACCTGGGGCTGCTGACCGCCGACGACCAGGTGGGCAAAGACCTCACCCGGTTGTTCAACGAACTCTCCGGCTACGCCATCGAGAAGAAGTTCAAGCGCCTGCTGGTGGCACCGCTGCACCTCCGGAAGGGCCTGCTCAAGCGGATCGCCGACGAAGCCGACAACGCCCGCAAAGGTCTGCCCTCCGGCATCCGCATCAAGCTGAACTCCATCGTCGACGAAGCGATCATCGACGGCCTCTACCGGGCGAGCCAAGCCGGCGTGCCGATCGACATCTGGGTGCGCGGCATCTGCTCGCTGAAGCCCGGGCAGGAGGGTCTCAGCGAGACCATCCGCGTGCGCTCCATCCTCGGCCGCTACCTCGAGCACTCGCGCATCTTCTCGTTCCACAACAACGGCGACCCCCAGGTGTTCATCGGCTCGGCCGACATGATGCACCGCAACCTCGACCGCCGGGTCGAGGCGCTGGTACGACTCGTCGACCCCGATCACCTGCGCGAGATCGACGGGCTGTTCGAGCTCGCGATGTCGGACGAGGTGACCTCCTGGGCGCTCGATCAGGCCGGCGACTGGAACCGTAGCGTCGTCGACGTCGAGGGCAATCACCTGATCGACCTGCAGGACGAGCTGATGCAGCAGATCAGCCGCCGCAAGCGACCGGGCACCACGCGGTGACCGTCTTCGCGGCCGGCGCCGTCTGCTGGCGGTTCGTCGAAGGCAAGGTGAACGTGCTGGTCATCCACCGCACGTCGCACCGCGACATCTCCCTGCCGAAAGGCAAAGTCGACCCGGGCGAGACCCTGCCGGAGACGGCCGTGCGCGAGATCGCGGAGGAGACCGGCCTCGCCGTGACCCTCGGCGTGCCGCTCGGCGTCACGAATTACACCATGCCGAACGGGCGCGAGAAGGTGGTGCACTACTGGGCCGCGGAGGCGACCGACGAGGCCATCCTGGGCTCCACGTTTCTGCCGAACGACGAGGTGGCGGCGCTCGAGTGGCTGCCCGTCAAGAAGGCGCTCGCGGCCCTGAGCTACGAACGCGACGCCGAGATCGTCGAACGATTCCGGATGCTCGTCGACGACGGCGTGACCCGCACCTTCGCGATCATCGCGTTGCGGCACGCCAAAGCCACGCCGCCCTACCAGTTCCACGGGCCCGACGCCGAACGCCCGCTCACCGAACGCGGCCGCGGCGAGGCGCGCTCGATCGTGTCGAGCGTCGCCGCCTTCGGTCCGGAGAAGCTCTACAGCAGCACGGCCCGCCGCTGCCGCCAGACCGTCGAGCCCCTTTCGAAAGCGCTGAAGCTGCCCGTGAAGACGACGGATGCGATCAGCCAAGACGCCTACGAGAGCGGCGAGAGCGCGGTGCGAGAGCTCATGGGCAAACGCGTGCGCAAGCGCGTGACCGCGGTCGTCTGCAGCCACGGACCCGTGCTCCCCGACATCGTGCGGGAGGTGGCGTTGGCCACCGGAACCGCTCCCGCGGCCACCGTCTCGCGCGCCGGCGACCTGCCCGTCGCCGGTTTCTCGGTGCTTCACCTCTCGGTCGATCGGCCCGGCTCCGGGATCATCGCGATCGAGACCCACGTACCGAACCCGTGACCGTTCGGAGTTCGTCGATCGACGGGCCCCGTTAACCTTCCGTTCATCTTCATGCGGGTCACTCGTTAAACACCGCGCTTAGTGTCGCAGTCGGGTCAGCACCGACCCCAACCGTGCGCGCCTGTATCGATGACTCGAATTTCACTGCGGCCGTCGCGGAGAAAACCCAATTCGAAGGGAACACAGTGAAGCTCAAGAACGTGGCAGCGGTGGGCAGCCTTGCCCTCGTGACCGCCCTGGCGCTTTCGGCCTGCGCAAGCGGCAGCAGCAGCGACGGAACCCCGGCCGCCTCGACGACTCCGACCACCGCGGCAGTCGACTACAGCGCACTCGCCGGCACCATCACCGCCGGTGGCTCCAGCGCCCAGGCGAACGCTCAGGCTGCCTGGGTCTCGGCCTTCACCGCCCAGGCCAAGGGCGTCACCATCAACTACGACAAGTCGCAGGGTTCGGGCGGTGGCGTCACCAACTGGCTCGCCGGCAGCTACGACTTCGCGGGCTCCGACTCGCCCCTGAAGGAAGACCAGCAGGCCTCCTCGCAGACCATCTGCGGCCCCGGCGGCGGAATCAACCTGCCGATCTACCTCGACGGCGTCGCGGTCATCTACAACCTCCCGGGCGTCGATGACCTGAACCTCTCGTCGGCCACGATCGCGAAGATCTTCTCGCTCCAGATCACCACCTGGAACGACCCGGCCATCGCGGCGGAGAACCCCGACGCGACCCTGCCCGCCACCCAGATCACGACGGTCACCCGTTCCGACGGCTCCGGCACCACGCAGAACTTCACCAACTACCTCAGCGCGGTGCAGCCGTCCATCTGGACCAACGCTCCGAGCAACGCCTGGCCGATCGCCGGGTCGAGCGCCCAGCAGGGTGGTTCGGGTGTCGTCAACACCGTCAAGGCCGGCGAGGGCACCATCGGCTACGCCGACCACAGCGCCATCGGCGAACTGACCGCTGCGAACATCCAGGTGGGCGACAGCACCGACTTCGTCGCCTTCACCCCGGAAGGTGCTTCCAACGCTTTCACCGAGGCTTCGGAGACGCAGGACACCGGTATCGAGGGTGACCTCGCGCAGAAGATCGACTACACGAAGATCACCAACACCGACGCCTACCCGATCCCGCTGATCTCCTACGCGATCCTCTGCACCACGTTCAAGGACGCGGCTCAGGCCGAGGTCACCAAGGGCTACATCTCGTTCGTCGCGAGCGAGGTCGGCCAGGAAGTCGCCGCGAAGAACGCCGGCTCGGCCCCCATCCCGGCCGACATGCTGTCGCAGATCGCCACGAGCCTCGAGCTCGTCAAGTAACACCCCCTGAATAAACCGGTTGCCGTCTGGCTCGTCTACGCCAATACCCTTGAGAGAGTGCAGTGAGCGAAAACACAGCTGTTGAACCCGCTACGAGGAGACTCGGCGGAGACGACCAGACGGCGACCGGTAAGGAAAACATGAGCGCACCCGGCTCCCAGGGGCCCCGGCGGTCCACCAAGGGCGTGCGCGCCAAGGCGCGGCCGGCCGACCGCATCTTCCTCGGCCTCAGCACCGGCTCCGCCGCCTCGATCATGGTGATCCTGGCCGGCGTCGCGCTGTTCCTGATCATCCAGGCCGTTCCGGCCATCATGGCCGACTGGCAGACGAACCCCGATCTGACCAGCGGCCCCACCGGCGGCTACGCCAACTTCTGGACCTACGTCGGTCCCCTCATCTTCGGAACACTGTTCGCCTCCGCGATCGCGCTGATCATCGGCGCCCCGATCGCCATCGGCATCGCGTTGTTCATCTCGCACTATGCGCCACGTCGCCTCGCCGGCATCCTCGGCTACCTGGTCGACCTGCTGGCCGCGGTGCCCTCCATCGTCTTCGGCCTCTGGGGCATCATCGTCATCCGCCCCTTCCTGCTGCCGCTGTCCGACTGGCTCAACACCTACCTCGGCTGGATCCCGCTCTTCGGCGGCCAGGTGTCCACCACCGGATCGACCATCCTCGCCGGCGCCGTGGTGCTGGCCGTGATGATCCTGCCGATCATCACCTCGATCTCCCGCGAGGTCTTCCTGCAGACCCCGCTCCTGCACGAAGAGGCAGCGCTGGCGCTCGGCGCCACCAAGTGGGAGATGGTCAAGATGGCCGTCTTCCCCTACGGCCGTTCCGGCGTCATCAGCGCCACCCTGCTCGGCCTGGGCCGCGCGCTGGGCGAGACCATGGCGATCGCGCTCATCATCTCCCCGGCCATCCTGGTGTCGGTGCGGATGCTCACCGAAGGTGAGAACTCGCAGACCATCGCCGCGAACATCGCCCTGAACTTCCCGATCGCCACCACCCTGCAGCGCGAAGCCCTGATCGGCACGGGCCTGCTGCTGTTCGTGATCTCGCTCGCCGTCAACATGCTGGCGCGCATCATCGCGGGTCGCGCCGGAAAGAGCGCTCAGCGCAAGCGCAAGAAGATGCTGGCCCAGCTGCCGCCGTCCGACCCGAGCACCGTTCTCGCCGTCGACGACGTGCTGGCCCGCAAGTCGGCCGCCGTGCACTCCGAGGGCGCCGACGATCCCGAACCCGAGATCGACACGGAAAAGCGAGAGGGAACAGACGCGTGACCGCGACAATCAGCCCCAGCCGGCAGCCCACCGAGCGCATCGCCAACTCCCTGACCTCCGGACAGCTCCCCCGTTTCATCGAGTGGTACGTGCTGGCCGGGTCGCTCGCGCTCAGCGCGGCCATCCTGCTGCTCATGGGCTTCAACGTGGCCGGCTGGCTCGTGCTCGCCGCGGTCATCTACCTGATCGGGCTCGGCATCCTCTCCTCCGCGGTCGAGAACCGCCGGAAGGCCACCGACCGTGTCGTGCGCGGCCTCGTCACCGTCGCGTTCCTGCTCGCACTGGCGCCCCTCATCTCGACGCTGATCACCGTGGTCGCCAACGGCATCGGCGTGATCAACTGGGACTTCGTGACCCAGACCTCGCAGTCGGTCTTCAACCCCGACACCCTCGAGGTGACGACACAGGTCGGCGCGTGGCAGGCCATCGTGGGAACGCTCATCATCACCGGCATCGCGGCCCTCATCTCGATTCCGATCGGCATCCTCACCTCCATCTACCTGGTCGAGTACGCCGAGCCGAAGCACTGGATGGCGCGCACCGTCACCTTCCTGGTCGACGTCATGACGGGCATCCCCTCGATCGTCGCCGGCCTCTTCGCCTTCTCGCTGTTCACCCTCATCGTCGGCCCCAAGGCGTTCAGCGGGTTCTCCGCCTCGATCGCTCTCGCCGTGCTGATGATTCCGATCGTGGTGCGCTCCTGCGAGGAGATGCTCCGACTGGTGCCGCACGACCTGCGCGAGGCCTCCTACGCTCTCGGCGTCTCGAAGTTCTCCACGATCACGAAGATCGTGCTGCCCACCGCCATCGCCGGCATCGTGACGGGCGTCATGCTCGCCATCGCCCGCGTCATCGGTGAGACCGCGCCGATCTTCATGGCGGCGAGCTTCACCGACAACTTCAACGCGAACCCCTTCGACGGCCCGATGCAGACCCTCCCCGTGATGGCCTACACCGGGTACAAGTTCCCGGGACAGGACATCGCCGCCTCCAACGCCTCCGCCTGGGGTGCGGCACTGCTCCTGGTCATCCTCGTCGTCATCCTCAACCTCATCGCCCGCGTCGTCGCCAAGGTCTTCGCCCCCAAGGGCTCGCGGTAACCCGAACCACCGAACGAAGAAGGAACTTTCGTGTCCAAGCGCATCGAAGTCAACGACCTCAACGTCTACTACAGCGACTTCCTCGCCGTCGAAGGCGTCAACATCAACATCGAGCCCCGCACCGTGACCGCCTTCATCGGCCCTTCCGGATGCGGCAAGTCGACCTTCCTCCGCACCCTGAACCGCATGCACGAGGTCATCCCCGGTGCGCACGTGCAGGGTGAGGTGCTGATCGACGGCAACGACCTCTACGCCCCCGGCGTCGACCCGGTGCTCGTGCGCCGGCAGGTCGGCATGGTGTTCCAGCGAGCGAACCCGTTCCCCACGATGTCGATCCGCGACAACGTGCTGGCCGGCGTGCGCCTCAACAACAAGCGCCTGTCGAAGTCCGACGGCGACGACCTGGTGGAGAAGTCGCTGAAGGGCGCGAACCTCTGGGAAGAGGTCAAGGACCGCCTGTCGCTCCCGGGCTCCGGTCTCTCCGGTGGCCAGCAGCAGCGACTCTGCATCGCGCGCGCGATCGCGGTCTCCCCCGACGTGCTTCTCATGGACGAGCCGTGCTCGGCTCTCGACCCGATCTCGACCCTCGCCATCGAAGACCTGATCGAGGAGCTCAAGCAGGAGTACACGATCGTGATCGTGACCCACAACATGCAGCAGGCCTCGCGCGTCTCCGACAAGACCGCGTTCTTCAACATCGCGGGCACTGGCAAGCCGGGCAAGCTCATCGAGTTCGACGAGACCACGACCATCTTCAGCAATCCCACTGTGCAGGCCACCGAAGACTACGTCTCGGGCCGATTCGGGTAGCCCACCCCATTCCTCGCGAGTCGCCAAAGTCCGCCCTCCAACCGTATGGTTGAGGGCGGATTTTGGCGACTCGCGAAGGGGGTCAGACGGTGGGGGCCACGATGATGGGGTCGGTGGTGGGAGCCGATGAACCTCCGGCCGGCTCGACCGTGACGCCGACCGTGTCGCCGGGGCTGAGGGCGCCAGCCAGAACGTGCCAGGAGGTGCCGTCGCCCGACGCCTCGAAGGTGCCCGCGGGTGCTGCGCCCGCTGCGTCGATGTACCAGGCCTCGTAGACCTTGCCGTCGGGCAACGTCGCGAGTCCGTCGACCACGACCGCCGAGCGACCCAATTCGTTCGACCAGACCACCGTGGCCGTTCCGCCGCCCGCGACCGGAACGGTCGAGCGTTGGGAGTCGGCTGCCGCGGTGATCTCGGCCAGACCTGCCGCAGAGACATCCGTGATCACCGAGTCTCCGAAGCCGCCTGAGATCGCCGTGCCGACCACACCACCGCCGATGAACAGAGCGGCCGCGGCCGCGATGCCGGCCACGAGGGTTGCGGGGCGGTTGAACCAGCGGGTGCGGGCACGGGATGACGCGCGGGATTCCGCCCGGGTCGTCGTGGAAGCGTGTCGCGCATCCGCGACCGGCGTCTCGGCCGGGGTCGACGCATCCGGGATCGACGTAGCCGGAATTTCGCGGTCGAGCTGCGGAGTCGTCGCGAGCTTCGCCATCAAGTCGGTCTTCAAGCGCTCCGACGGAGCCACCGGGGTGGCTGCGAGGCCGAGCAGGCCTGCTGTCTCGACGAGGCCGTCGGTCTCCTCGCGGAGGCTGTCAGACGCATCCGTCGCCCGCTCGAAGGCCTCGGCCTCGTCGCGGGTCAGGGCATCGAGTGAGTACGCACCCGTCGACAGGCGGGGATCGTCGTCATCACGGCGGTCGTTCATGAGGTCACCCCCAATTCGTCTCGAAGTCTGATCATTCCGTCGCGGAGCCTGGTCTTCACGGTACCGACCGGAATGGAGAGGATGCCTGCGATCTCGGTGTGGCTGTATCCACCGTAGTAAGCGAGGGAGATCGCTTCGCGTTGCAGCGCGGTCAACTGCGCCATGGCCCTCTTCACCCTTTCGTGTTCGATGCGGATCTCGACGGTCTCGCTGACCTCGTCGTATTCGGGTTCGATGTCACGGAGCCCGATCCGTTCGTCGCGGTCGTGTCCCGACTGCGACGAACGCACCCGGTCGACGGCCCGGCGATGCGACATCGTGAGAATCCACGACATCGCGCTGCCACGCTGCGACTCGAACCGCGACGCGGTGCGCCAGATTTCGAGGAAGACCTCTTGCGCCACCTCTTCGGACTGCGCGTGATCGACCAGCACCCGCTTCACGAGGCCCAGCACGCGAGGCGCTGTGCGGTCGTAGAGCTCCGAGAAGGCCTGTTGGTCTCCTCGCGAGATGAGGTCGAGCAGTCGTTCGAAGGTCACAGCGGTCTCGGAACTCCCTGTGTCCGGCCCTCTGTCGGTGGTCACGAGTTCAAGCATGGCAGGACACGCTCTCAATCGGACTCGGGGGCTGAACATCGGATCACGTTCATGACAGCTATTCGGAACCCGGGAGTCAGCGGATTGGAGCGGAACTCCCCTCAGCGAGTGGAGGGGAGTTCGTGAAAATGAAGAGCCGGGTCGCGGAACGCCTCTCGGCGAGAGGCCGCTCGTAGCGGCGAATATTGGAGCCCGGGGTTACCGCGACCCGACTCGGTCTAGTTTACGCAATCAGTCGAGGTTGTCGCTGCGCCAGAGGCCGGCCGACTGCGTGAGATCCGCTCCGATGGTCTCGAATCGGAGTGCGCGGGTGGTGAGCGTCGACGCCGTGTCGGGGGCGCCGATCTCCGCGTCGTCAGCGATGCTGGCGCATCCCTGAGCCATGATGCGGCAGAACGCGGAGGCCCGATCGAGGGCGATCGCAAAATCTCCTGTGAAGAGGCCGCGCAGAATCTGATCGGCGAGTTCGGTGATCTCCTTCGGCCCCGTCGGCGACTCAGCACCGGCCACGACCGGGTCGATGCTCGGGATGACCTCGGTGCCGCGTTCGAAGAAGTAGCTGGTCTGCTCAGGGTCTTGCCGGATGAGGGCGCGCAGCAGGTAGATGCGCCACAGGCTCCCGGGCAGGGTGCGCGGGTTCGCGCGCGCCCAGAGCTCGGCGATGGCGTCGATTCCGTGATCGTCGGTGAAGCTGAGCAGACGGTCGATGACCTCCGGATGCGGATCGTCGCGCACCCGGTTGAGCAGCGCACCCGCGGTCTCGTGGGCCACACGATTGATGTGCGCGGGATCTTCGCCGCCCTGGAACGCTTCGAAGGCCGAGCCGTCGAAAAGTGCCGGCTTGTGGAAATCGTTGCTCATGCCATCCCATCCTGCCCCCGTCGGGGTCGTCTGACTTCTCAACGCTACGCGTCCGCATCCGTTACCGCAGGCGGTCACGCGCTGAGCGAACGTACCGGCACTCGGGCTCCTGCGTTTAGCGATAGATTGGGAGGCGAGGGCCTGTAGCTCAGTTGGCAGAGCATCGGACTTTTAATCCGCGGGTCGAGGGTTCGAGCCCCTCCGGGCCCACTCATCTCGCGGATCGCGCGGCGCCATCACGACGCCCAGGCCGATCCGTTGACGCGATCGACCATGCTGCCTCGGCGGAAATCGGGCACGAAGTGTTCGAGGATGTCGGCATTGATGGTGCCGTACGTGGTGTCGGGCCGTTGCTTGAGCCCCTGGTGGAACATCTGCAGGAACTCGTTCTTGAAGTCGCCCCGCGGATGCGCGGCCGTGATCTCCTCTACCAGCGCCGGGTCGAGCTCGTCGAGCCCCACACCGATGGCGTCGGTGAGCACACCGAGGTTGGTCGCAGCGATCTCGGGGCCCATGCGGCCCGGAATCCCGGGCGTCGTGTGCAGCGCGATAGCGTTCCACACGGTCTCTGCGGCCGACGCCGAGAAGCCGCGCTCGAGCAGGAAGGCCCGGGCGTGATCGGCGCCGTCGACCTCGAAGCGCTGCTCGGCGTCGGAGAAGGGGGTCAGCAAGCCGGTGTCGTGGAAGAGGGCCGCGATGTAGAGGAGTTCGGGGTCGGGCCGGAGGCCCATCGCTCGGGCGCGGAGCGAGCTGAAGAGAAACACTCGACGCGAGTGGTGGAAGAGCAGCGGGTTGGTGCTCTCGCCGATGAAGCGGGTCGCTTCTGCGGCGGCCGAGGTCTCCGGGATCTCCACCCCTGCGATAATTTCTGACATGCGATGCTCACTTTCGGGCCGTGACGTTGTGGAAGGCCACTTCCACAGTGCGCCGGCGCGACCCGACTCCGCCGCCTCGGCCAGGCCATGAACCACCCACATCCGGACACCGTCGGTTCCCGCCGGGCGTCCGGCGAGGGCAGCCATCTGGTCGCTGTACTCGTCTACGACGGGGTCAAACTGCTCGATGTCGCCGGGCCGACCGAGGTTTTCGCCGAAGCGAACCGGCTGGGCGCCGACTACCGCGTCACCCTGGTCTCACCCACCGGAGCCGACGTCACGACGTCTCTCGGCATCCGGATCGCCGTCGACGGCGGGCCCGACCTCGACACGCCGCCGCAGACCTTCCTCATCGCCGGGGGCGACATCTACCCGCGCACTGTGGTGCCGCCTGAGCTGGCCGCGGCAGCCGAGACACTCTCGAACGGTGCCGACCGCGTCGCCTCCATCTGCACCGGAGCATTCATCCTCGCCGCGACCGGACTCCTCGACGGCAAGCGCGCCACGACGCATTGGAAGGTCGCCACCACCCTCGCCGCGCAGTATCCGACGACCCGGGTCGAGCCCGACGCGATCTACGTGCGCGATGGCAGCACATACACCTCGGCCGGAGTGAGCGCCGGGATCGACCTCGCGCTGGCGCTCGTGGAAGAAGACTACGGGCCCGATCTCACCCGTGAGGTCGCACGAGCACTCGTCGTCTATTTGCAACGGGCCGGTGGCCAGTCGCAATTCTCCGCGCCGCTGCAGGGGTCGCCGCCCCGCACACCGGTGCTTCGGAGCATCGTCGACCTGGTCACGGCCGACCCGTCGGCAAGTCACACGCTGACGGAGCTGGCGGAGCATCTGCATCTGAGTCCCCGGCATCTCACCCGCCTGTTCCACGACGAACTCTCGACCACCCCTGGCCGGTACGTCGAGTCGATCCGCTTCGACATGGCGAAGGCGTTCCTCGACCAGGGGTACACCGCCACCCAGGCGGCAGAACGCGCCGGCTTTCCGAGCTACGAGAGCCTGCGGCGGGTCTTCGGCCGCGAATTGGGGATCTCCCCCGCGGCGTACCGGCGGCGGTTCCGCACGGCTCGACGGGAGGATGCCGCAATCGACACCGTGTCCGGATTCGAGTGATTTCCGGCCGGATGGGTGCTGCGCCCTGAGGCGCAATCCGTCACGCTGAAGACATGGACGAGACGACGAACGACACACCACCTCGCATGATGATGGCGCTGCGCGCGCATGAGCGTGGGGGCCCTGAGCGTCTCGTCTATGAAGAGGCGCCGCGGCCGGACGCCGGCGCGGGCGAGGTCGTCGTAGCCGTTCGTGCGGCAGCCATCACCTTCGCCGAACTCACCTGGCCCGAGACTTGGGAGGCCGATGGCGTCGACCGCACGCCGGTCATCCCTTCGCACGAGGTCGCCGGGGTCGTCGCCGAGGTCGGGCCGGGTGTCGGCGACCTCGAGGTCGGCGACTTCGTCTTCGGTCTCGTGCCCTTCAACCGCGACGGGGCGGCCGCCGAGTTCGTAGCGGTGCCGTCGGCGGCCGTCGCACGAAAGGCGGTCGCGGTATCCGACATCACCGCCGCCGCGGCCGTCTTGCCCGCTCTGACCGCCTGGGAGGCTCTGCGCGATCAGACGCACCTCAGTGCCGGTCAACGCCTTCTGATCAGGGGAGGAACGGGTGCGGTCGGCGCCTTTCTCACGCAGTTCGCGCATCGGATGGGAGTCGAGGTGACGGTGACTGTGTCGTCCGACTCGTCGTCGACCCGCGCGATCGGGCTCGGCGCCGACCAGGTGGTGGTCGTGCCTCGTGGCGTGGTTCCGCAGCTGCGCGGTTTCGACGTGGTGATCGACGCGGTCGGCGGTGGTGTGCCGGAGTGGATGTATGCCGCAGCTCGGCAGGGAGGTCAGCTCCTCGTTCTCCAGGAGCCGCCGAGTCAGGAGCTCGCCGACCGGCATGGCGTGAGCGCGACCTTCTTCGTTGTCGGCACCCGCCGCGACCGGCTGGAAGAGTTGGCCGCGCTGCTCGCCACGGGAGACGTCGAGGTGGCCATTGCGCAGACGTTCCCGCTCGCACAGGGCCGCGCCGCCTACGAGAGCGGTTCGCTGCCCAAGCCCACGCCTGGCAAGACGGTCATCCTCGTGCCCGCAGGCGCCTGAACGGTCACTCCGCTCTATCGATCGAGTTGCAGACGATGCCACGACAACGCGGTGAGCGCAACGAAGGCCGCCGCGAACGGGACGACCGTCGCGAGTTGCAGCATGGTCACCTGCGCGCCCAGCGACACCGCCCATAAGGCAGGCGCGGCCAGCGGCATCCACCCCCCGAGGCCGGCGAGCACCGAGACCTGCGCCACGACCACCAGCCCGATCGCGACGCCCACCCCGCCGAGCACCGAGCGGCTGAGCGTCGCCGCCCAAGCGACGGGCAACGTGATGACGGCCGACATGATGCCGAGCACCGACTGGCGCACGAGCATCGCCCAGGTGTCGTCATCGAGTGAGCCCAGCCCGGCGATCGCGCCCACGACGCCGAGCACCACTGACAGGAGAAGGCTCATCAGGACCGCCCAGCCCAGGTACACCACGAGCTTGGCGAGGGCGATCGTCGTACGACGGATCGGGAGGGCGAAGAGACCGGTGATGGTGCCGTCACCGAACTCCCTGCCGAACATCCACGCGAGCACCACCGCGAACCCTCCCAAGCCCCCGGCGCCCGTGATCTGGGCAGCACCGAGGAGGAATCCATGCCAGTCCCCGGTGGCCACGGGCCCGAGCTTGGCGAGCACCTGCGGATCGCTGGAAGTCTCGGCAGCCAACAACATCGACCCAATCAGCACCGAGATTCCGAGCACGATGGCAATCGATCCGACCCGGCCGACCGTGGAGCCCGCCAGTTTGACCGTCTCGGCCCACAAGGCGGCTCTCATCGTGCACCCTTCTCGTCATCGAGTCGGACTGTCTCGAAGAAGGCGTGCTCGATGTCCGGAATGGAGGGGTCGAGTGACCCGATCAGGCGCCCCGCGTTCATGACCACGATCCGGTGGGCGATCCGGGCGACCTCGTCGAGGTGGTGGCTACTGACCAGCACCGCGGTTCCGGCGGCTGCACGGCGGAGCAGGCTCTCGCGAAGCCGGATGACCCCGGCTGGATCGAGGGCGTTGGTCGGCTCATCCAACACGATGACCCGGGGGCTGTGCTGCAGGGCGGCCGCGAGGCCGACACGTTGCCGGTTCCCCAGGGAGAGTGCGCGCACCTTGCGACCCGCATACTCCTCGAGGGCGAATTCACTCAGGATGCGTGCGATCGCGTCGTCGACGTCGACCACGCCTCGGAGCCGGGCGCTCAGCTCGAGATTGCGCTGCGCCGTCAGCTCGGGGTACGCGAGCGGGTAATCGACCAGGTGACCGACGCGTCGCCACTCGCCGGAGGGAGCCTTGTTCAGCAGGGACCCGGCGAGGCGCGCATCGCCGGCGTGCGGCCTCAGCATGCCCAGCATCACGCGCATCAGCGTCGACTTTCCTGCACCGTTCAGGCCGACCAGGGCGACGACCTCCCCGGGGTGCACGCTGAGATCGAGGTCGAATACCCCGGCGCCGTTGCGGAAGGTGCGCGTGACGTGCTCGAGGGCGATCGCCGACGTCATACGTCGCCGCGCAGAACTCGCAAGGCAGCGTCGATACCGACGCCCAGATCGGGCTCGTCTCCGTCTGCCCAGTCGAGCAGAGCAGCATCGAGCGCTCCCATCGTCGCCGAGGCAGCGATGCGCGCATACGGCGAACCGACACCGCGCGCGACCAGAGCGTCTGCGATCGCATCTTCGGTCGCCGCGCTGTTGCGCGCGAGCGCTCCTCGCAGCGACGGTGTCCGGGACACGATCCTGAGGCGCTCACGGACCTCCGCGCTGGCTGGTGCAGGCACCGCCCGCCAGGCCTCTGCAACACCGCTGATGGCCGCGGCCAGAGCCGGAACCCCGTGGGGTTGGCGCCCGACGGCGTCGGCGATCAGCGGGTCGTAGGGGTCGTCGATGAGAACCGCATCCTTGGCGGGGAAATGGCGGAAGAATGTCATCTCGCTGACCCCGGCGCGCTCGGCGATCGCCGCCGCGGTCGTGCCGTCGTAGCCACGCTGGCGGAACAACTCGAGTGCGGCGCGAGTCAGGGACTCCTTCGTGCGGTCCGACCTGTTCATCTCATAATGTTAGTGACTAACATTTGGTGACGCAAGCCATGCACTAGACGACCAGTCGTATAATGGTGCGATGGGACGCAAATCGGATGGCCGCGAACGGCTTCTCGAGGCCGCGGCCGCCCTCCTCGCTCAGCGGCCGTACAGCTCCATCGGCGTGGCCGAGATCTGCGCGGTGGCCGGGGTGCAGAAGGGCAGCTTCTACTACTTCTTCCCGTCGAAGCAGGCTCTCGCACTCGCGGTGATCGACGAGCACTGGGTCTGGCAGCGCAGCGAATGGCTGAAGGCGCTCGAAGCGCCGGGCACGCTGCAGGAGCGGCTGCACTCGCTGTTCGTGGCGACATCCGACATCCAAGTCGCTTCGCTGACGGGTTCCGGGTCGGTCACCGGATGCCTGTTCGGCAACCTCGCTCTCGAACTCAGCAGTCAGGACGAGCCCGTGCGCGAGCGGCTGCAGGGCATCTTCGAAGAGCAGATCGACCTCGTCGAGCACGCGATCCGCGAGGGCGTCGACGCGGGCGAGGTCGCGGTCATCGACCCGCGCGAGGCCGCGCGATCGATCGTGGCCCAGCTCGAGGGCCTGGTGCTCTTCGCGAAGCTCTTCAACGACCCCGGGCAGATCGACCGCCTCTGGCAGAACAGCCTCAGCCTCCTCGGCCTGGCCACCCCCGCCGCCGTCTGAACGCGCCACCCTCAACGACTTCGACTAGGGACTCGAGAGCGGCGGGCGCCGATCGGGTGGGGTGCGCGGGGCCGCGGGGGTGCCCCAGCGCATCCAGGCCGAGACGTAGATGGCAAGACCGGCCACGAGCCCGACGATGACCCAGAGCACGATGAGGAAGTCGATCCACGACCCGATCGGCGGCGAACCGGGCAGGAAGGTTCGCAGCGGAATCGTGGCGAACAGCATCGCACCCATCCAGCTCATGAACGAGGGCTCCACCTTGCGCTTGCCCCGGAACGCCGTGATCGCCACGAAGAGCACGAGCGTGGGCATGACGATCATGAGGCCGAGCAGCACCACGCCGAACGCGAGCGTGCTACCGGACCGACTGGCCGTCATGTCGACGACCGGCACCTTCTCGGTCTGATCGCCTTGCACGATGGTTCCCGCATCGACGTCCTCATTGATGAATCCGGACAGGTTCCAGCCGGGTATGCCGCCGTCGAACAGGACGTTGGTGAACACGGGGGTGGAGACGTCATCCTCCGTGGTGAAGGCCAGCACGGTCAATTCGGGGGTGTTGTAGGTGTCTAGCGGCCAGTTCTCGATCTCACCGTTCGAAACGATCGAAACGGTCGTCGTCGGCGGGATCGTCCCTTTGGCGATGTCGATGGTCTGTTCGCCATCGACCGGCGTGATGATGACACTCAGATCCTTGGCCAGGGTCACCCCGCCACCGACGAGGAGGTCGTCAGATGGAATCACCTCGGCCTGCATGACGACGCGTTCACCCACACCATTGACGGCACTCGGCGTCATCCGCACCGTCACGACGTTGTGGTTCAATTCCGGGGTGCTGGGCAGCGCGAACCGCCCACTGGATGCGTAGAGCAACACCACCACCACGTACACCAGCACGGCGACCGCGACGAACACCGGCACCACCCATCGCCGTCGACGACGCGGGCGTTCGGGCATCCGCTGCTCAGCGCTCACGAAGCGAGCTTATCGGCGCGGCTCGCCGCAGCCTCAGTAGATCGAGTCGGCGTAGCGCGGCCCGTAGTACTCCTCGAGCACCTCGAGCGAGTCATCGGGCCGCTCGAGCGTCTTCGCGATCTTCGCCCGCGAGGGAGCGACGGATGCGTCCCACGACTCGGGCGCCCACGCCGCCGACCGCAGAAACGCTTTCGAGCAGTGGTAGTAGACCTCTTCGATGTCGACGACGAGCGCCAGACGCGGCCGGTGGCCCTTCACAACCAGGTCGTCGAAGAACGGCTCGTCGACCGCGATGCGCGCCCGCCCGTTGATGCGCAGCGTGTCGCCGCGCCCCGGAATCAGGAAGATCAGCCCGGCGTGCGGATTGTCGAGCACGTTGTGCAGGCTGTCACCCCTCCGGTTGCCTGGCCGCTCGGGCAACACGATCGTGGTGTCGTCGAGCACGTGGACCAAGCCCGCCGGATCGCCCTTCGGCGACACGTCGCAGCGACCGGATGCGTCGGAGGTGGCGACGAAGCACAGCGGCGACCCGGCGAGCCACACCCGGTCGACGTCGTCGAGCCGCGAGCGCGCCTTGTTCTTCACCCGCTCGAGCGGCTGGCCGAGCAGGTTCTGCAGGGCGTCGTGGGTGGCGATCGTGGGCGAGTTGAGTTCGTAGGGCATGGAGACCTCCTCCCCGATCCTCCCACGCCCCCGGCGGCCACCACCGTCCGCAGCCACCCGCGAGTCCCACTGCCGCGCAACGCTTGCGAGTGAGTGCTCACTCAGGTAGTGTCTCAGCTCGTGAGCAGCACCGACGAACTGGCCGAGAACGGCACCCGCCGCGCCCCCGCGCTCCCCCTCGAAGACCGCCGGGCGATGATCCTCGACGCCGTCATCCCGCTCCTCGTCGAGCAGGGCGCCGACATCACCTCGAAGCAGATGGCGGAGGCCGCCGGCATCGCCGAGGGCACCGTGTTCCGCGCCTTCGGCGACAAGGATTCCCTCATCCGCGCCGCCGCCGAGAAGTTCTTCGATCCGGAGTACGTGCGCAACGGCCTCCGCGGCATCGACCCCGACGATCCGCTCGAGTCGAAGATCGCGCAGGTCATCGACATCTTCCGCGCACGCCTCCGGGGCGTCATGCGCGTGATGGCGGCGCTCGGCCGCCACGAGCCCCCTCCGAGGCCCGAGGAGGACCGCTCGGGCGAGATCATGGCCCAGGTGTTCGCACCGGATGCCGAGCGGCTCGCTCTCTCACCCCGCCGCATCACGCACTTCATCCGGCTCATCGCCTTCTCCAGCGCCATCCCGCAGATCAACGAGGTCGACACCCCGTTCACGAGCGAAGAACTCGCCCGCATCATCGTTCACGGAATCACGAAAGAAGCCTCCGCATGACCCTTCTCCGCCTGCTCGGGCGCTTCATGAAGCCCTACGGCAAGCTCGTCGCCGCCGTGGTGCTGTTCCAGCTCATCCAGTCGATCGCCTCGCTCTACCTGCCCACCCTGAACGCCGACATCATCGACGAAGGCGTCGCCAAGGGCGACACCGCCTACATCATGACGACGGGGGCATGGATGCTCGGCATCACCCTCGTGCAGGTCGCCGCCGCGATCACCGCGGTCTACTTCGGGGCGCGCACCGCCATGGCCATCGGCCGCGACCTGCGCGGCGCGATCTTCCACCGCGTGAGCGAATTCAGCGAGCGCGAGGTCTCCTCCTTCGGCGCCCCCTCGCTCATCACCCGGTCGACGAACGACGTGCAGCAGGTGCAGATGCTCGCGCTGATGACCTTCACCCTGCTCGTCTCGGCTCCGATCCTCGCGATCGGCGGTGTGGTGCTGGCGCTGCAGCAAGACGTGCAGATGTCATGGATCATCGCGGTCGCGGTGCCGGTGCTGCTCATCTCGCTCGGCGCCATCATCGTGCGGATGGTGCCGCAGTTCCGAAAGATGCAGACCCGGATCGATGCCGTCAACCGGGTGCTTCGAGAACAGCTCGCGGGCATCCGCGTGGTGCGCGCCTTCGTGCGCGAAGACGTCGAGACCGCACGCTTCGCGAAGGCGAACCGCGATGTCACCGATTCCGCACTGCGGGCGGGCAAGTTGCTGGCACTGATGTTCCCGACGGTGCTGCTCATCCTGAACGTCTCGAGTGTCGCCGTGATCTGGTTCGGCGCGTTCCGCATCGACGAGGGCTCGATGCAGGTGGGCACCCTGATCGCCTTCCTCAGCTACCTGGTGCAGATCTTGATCGCGATCATGATGGCGACGTTCATGGCGATGATGATCCCCCGGGCCTCGGTCTGCGCCGACCGCATCACCGAGGTGCTCTCCACCGACTCGTCGGTGGTTCTGCCGGCGAACCCGGTGCGCGAGCTGAAGCGGCACGGCACCGTCGAGCTGCGTGGCGCCTCCTTCACCTACCCGGGCGCCGAGCAGCCGGTGCTGCGTAATCTCGACTTCAGCGTCGAGCCCGGACAGACCCTCGCCGTGATCGGCAGTACCGGATCGGGCAAGACCACGCTCGTGAACCTGCTGCCGCGCCTGTTCGACGTCACCGGCGGATCGGTGCTGGTTGACGGCGTCGACGTGCGCGAACTCGATCCGGATCTGCTGTGGAGCCGGATCGGCCTGGTGCCGCAGAAGCCCTATCTCTTCTCGGGCACCGTGGCCTCGAACCTCCGGTACGGCAACCCCGACGCCACCGACGACGACCTCTGGCGCGCGCTCGAGATCGCTCAGGCGCGAGACTTCGTGTCAGCGCTGGAGGGGCAGCTCGAGGCGCCGATCGCCCAGGGCGGCACGACGGTGTCGGGCGGCCAGCGCCAGCGGCTCGCCATCGCGCGAGCACTCGTGAAGCAGCCGGAGATCTACGTTTTCGACGACTCGTTCTCTGCACTCGACTTGGCGACGGATGCGCGACTGAGACAGGCACTCCGCACGAGAGTCGCAGGCGCCACGAAGGTGATCGTGGCGCAGCGGGTGTCGACCATCATCGACGCCGACCAGATCATCGTGCTGGAGGACGGCGCCATAGTCGGGCGCGGCACCCATGAAGAACTGCTCGAGACATCCGAGACCTACAACGAGATCGTGTCGTCGCAGCTCACCGCGGAGGAGGCAGCATGAGCGGCAACACCCAGACCAAGGCGCAGTCCGCTCCCCGTCCGGTCGGCCCGCCGGCGGGTTCGCCGGGCCGGGGCCCGGGCGGACGCGGCGGCGGCCCGTTCGGCGGCGTCGGCATGCCGACCGAGAAGTCGATGACCTTCGGCCCCTCCGCGAAACGTCTCATCCGGCGCCTCAGCCCGCACCGCATCGCGGTGCTCGCCGTGATCGCGCTCGGCGTCGTCAGCGTGGTGTTCACCGTGCTCGGCCCGTGGCTGCTCGGCCAGGCGACGAACCTCATCTTCGCCGGCGCGATCGGCAAGACCCTGCCGGCCGACATGACGAAGCAGCAGCTGATCGACCAGCTGCGAGCCGGCGGTCAGGGGCAACAGGCCGACCTGCTGAGCGGCATCGCCCTCACCCCGGGGCAGGGCATCGACTTCGACGCCCTCGCCATGGTGCTCGGCATCGTGCTGGTGCTCTACGTCGCGGCATCCGTCTTCTCCTGGTTGCAGGGCCGGGTGCTCAACACCATCGTGCAGAGCACCGTCTACCGGCTGCGCGAAGAGGTCGAGGCGAAGATCAACCGCTTGCCGCTCGGCTATTTCGACAAGATGCAGCGCGGCGAGCTGCTCAGCCGGGTCACGAACGACATGGACAATGTGGCGCAGAGCCTGCAGCAGACGCTCTCCCAGATGCTCACGTCGATCCTCACCGTCATCGGCGTGATCGTGATGATGTTCGTCACCTCGCCGCTGCTCGCGCTGATCTCACTGATCACCATTCCGCTCACCGTCGGCATCACCGCAGTGATCGCGAAACGCTCGCAGAAGATGTTCGTGGCGCAGTGGGCGCACACGGGAGCGCTGAACGCCCAGGTCGAAGAGAACTTCACCGGCCACGCCCTGGTGAAGGTGTTCGGCCGCCAGCGCGAGACCGAGCAGACCTTCACCGAGAAGAACGAGGAGCTCTACAAGGCCAGCTTCGGCGCACAGTTCGTGTCGGGCATCATCATGCCGGCCATGATGTTCGTCGGAAACCTGATCTACGTCGTGATCGCGGTGGTGGGTGGGCTGCAGGTCGCCTCGGGAGCGCTCAGCATCGGTGCGGTTCAGGCGTTCATCCAGTACTCCCGCCAGTTCACCCAGCCGCTCACCCAGCTGGGATCGATGGTGAACCTGCTGCAGTCGGGCGTGGCCTCGGCTGAGCGCGTCTTCGAGCTGCTGGATGCCGACGAGCAGACCCCGGATGCCTCGCCCGCCGAGACCCCCGCCGACTCGCGCGGCCGTCTGGTGTTCGAGAACGTGTCGTTCCGCTACACCGAAGACAAGCCGCTCATCACCGACCTGTCGCTGGTGGCCGAACCCGGGCAGACGGTGGCGATCGTCGGCCCAACGGGCGCCGGTAAGACCACGCTGGTGAACCTCATCATGCGGTTCTACGAGCTGGATGCCGGGCGCATCACGCTCGACGGCGTCGACATCGCGCAGATGACCCGGCGCGACCTGCGCTCGCGCACCGGCATGGTGCTGCAGGACACCTGGCTCTTCGGCGGCACCATCCGTGACAACATCGCCTACGGCCGGCCGGATGCCACGGAGGAGGAGATTCTCGACGCCGCCCGCGCCACCTACGTCGACCGCTTCGTGCACTCGCTGCCCGACGGTTACGACACGGTGCTCGACGACGAGGCGTCGAACGTCTCCGCCGGCGAGAAGCAGTTGCTCACCATCGCCCGGGCGTTCCTGGCGAAGCCGAGCGTGCTCATCCTCGACGAGGCCACCTCGTCGGTCGACACCCGCACCGAGCAGCTGGTGCAGAAGGCGATGTCGGCGCTGCGGGCCGACCGCACGAGCTTCGTGATCGCGCACCGGCTCTCCACCATCCGCGACGCCGACCTCATCCTCGTGATGGAGTCGGGCAGCATCGTGGAGCAGGGCACGCACGCCGAGTTGCTGGCCGCCGAGGGCGCGTACTTCGCGCTCTACAACTCGCAGTTCGCCCAGGCGTTGGTCGACGAATGAGTTCCGCCGGCGGCCACGGCACCGCGACCGGCCCCGCGGAGGTGGACGACTCCGCCGAGTTCGCCGAGCGGGTGCGGCACGCGATCTACGCGCGGTTCGCGTCGAGCGGCGCCGCCTCGTCGGTCGACGAGCTGGCCTCCGCGCTCGGGGCCGAACCGGCCGTCGTTTCCGCCGCCTTCGACCGGCTCGCGACCGAGCGGCACGTGGTGCTCGACGCCGAGCGGCGCATCCTGATGGCGCATCCGTTCGCCTCGATCCCGCTCGGCTTCTCGGTGATGGGCCCCGACACGCTGTGGTGGGGCGGATGCGCCTGGGACTCGTTCGCCATCCCGCACCTCGTGCCCAGCGCCCCCGAGGTGCTGGTGGCCACCACCTGCCCGAACTGCGGCACCGCACACGCCTGGACGGTGGGACGGGATGCGCCTCCCGCGGGCACGCAGGTCGCCCACTTCCTGGTGCCCACGGCCCACATCTGGGACGACGTGGTGCACACCTGCTCGCACCAGAGCATCTTCTGCTCCACGGGCTGCGTCGACGAATGGCTCGCCGCCGAGGAGCTCGAGCCCGGATACACGATGTCGCTCGAGACCCTGTGGCGGCTCGCGGCGCGCTGGTACGAGGGGCGGCTCGACACTCCGTACACCCGCCGGGACCCCCAGACCGCGGCCGCCTACTTCCGTGAGGTGGGGCTGCACGGTCCGTTCTGGGGTCTCGACTGAGGGGCGGCCGGGCGCCGGATCGAACGGTCAGCTGACCGAGGTACATTCGACGACATGAGCATCCTCCCGCAGGGCCGCAACGGTGCGGGGTGGTATCCCGACCCCGAAGCGACCGATGTGCTGCGGTGGTGGGACGGCTACCGGTGGACAGACGACTTCGCGCCGCTCGCCGTCGATCCGGCTGACAGTCGAAACGGCTATGCCACCGCGTCGCTCGTGCTCGGCATCGTGTCGATCGGGTTCAACGTGCTGTTCGTGCCGAGCGTGCTCGCGGTGGCCTTCGGGTTCGCCGGGCTGAGCAAGGCGCGTCGAATGGGCATGGGGCGCGGGCTCGCCATCACGGGCATCGTGCTCGGTGCCATCGGGGTGATGTTCATGATCGCGTTGATCGTGCTGGTCGTGACCATTCGCGCCGTCTCCGTCTCTCGCTGAAACGGCTCTTCACAGCGCGTCGATGCGGGCGTAAAATCGATGCCAAGAAGGACGAATTCATCAGAAGTCCCCCGCTCAGTCCGCACCGGCTGGGCGGGGGTTTCTCTGTGGAGGGCGGGCGCGGCAGGCGCCTCAGGGGGTGACGTAGCGGATGCCCCAGGCGAGCTCCCAGCGCTCCCCCGGCCGCAGCCAGCGCAGCCCCTGGCCGGAGTTGAACGCGTTCGCCGGTGCCGTCATGGGCTCGATCGCCACGGCCTGACGCGGACCGTCGGCCGCCGCGAAGTTCTGCGGGGTGAAGACCTGCACATAGCCGAAGTTCTCGTCGGCCCAGAGCTCGACGCGACGACCGTCGGGTGCTTCGAGTCGCTGCACGCTCCGTCCGTCGTTCGTGCTGACGCCACCGAAGCCGTGGTCGATCTCGAGACCGGCGACGCGCCGGCCCTGTGTGAGGTCGAAGTCGGTGCCGGCTACGTCTTCTTCGGAGACGGGGATCTGGTGCTCATCCGTGAGAAACCGGGTGCTTGCGTCGATGGTGAGGGTGAGTTCGCCCACCGGGAGGTCGCCGAGCGCGAGATAGGGATGCGCGCCGACAGCGACCGGGGCCGCCTGGTCGCTCTCGTTCACGATGGAGTGGGTCACCGTCATCCCTTCGGCGCTGAGCCGATGCTCGACCGTGGTCTCGAGCAGGAACGGGTACCCGTGCTGCGGAAAGACGGTAGCGCCCTGGAGCACGCGATGAGGCTCCTGTTCGAGCATCCGATACCCCGTCGACCGCAACAGCCCGTGAATGGCGTTCCCCTGTTTCGGCTCCGTGATGTCGAGCTGTTGCGGGGCGCCCGCCAACGTCCACCGCCCGCCCGCCACCCGATTGGGCCACGGCACGAGCACGATCCCGGCAGCCCCCGGCGGAGTGGATGTCTCGGGAAACGTCTCGACCAGCGCCACCCCGTCAACGTCAAGCGCCCGGATCCCGGCCGCCACCTGCGTGACGACCGCAGTCACCACCCGCCCTTCACCCTCGAAGCGAAGCGAGTATTGATCCCCAGTAGGCGCGCGCACCTCTTCACACTACTCGCCGCCCGCAGGGCAGGCGGGGCGGCGGGTTTTGCCTCCCGCCGCCTTTGAGCTCCGCTCAACCCTTAGGCGGGAGGTGAAACCCGCCGCCCCGCCTGCCCCACCCAAGAACTCAGCGAACGCGTCGCTCAGCCTCAGAAACGACGTTGGCCAGCAGCATCGCCCGAGTCATCGGCCCCACTCCCCCAGGAACCGGCGACAGGAACCCCGCGACCTCGGCAACCCCGGGATCGACGTCGCCGACGAGCCGCGCCTTGCCGGTCTCTTCGTTCACGATGCGGGTGATGCCCACGTCGAGCACCGCTGCGCCGGGCTTCACCCAATCGGGCTGGATGAGGCCGGGCACGCCCACGGCGGCGACCACGACATCCGCCCGCCGCACTTCAGCGGCGAGATCGACCGTGCGGGAGTGGGTGAGCGTCACGGTGGCGTCGATGCCCTTGCGGGTGAGCAGCAATCCGAGCGGTCGGCCGACGGTGAGCCCGCGACCCACCACCACGACGTGCTTGCCCGGCAGCGTCACGCCGTAGCGGGTGAGCATCTCGACGATGCCCGCGGGAGTGCACGGCAGCGGCGAGTTCAACTCGCCTTCCACGCCGAGCACGAGCCGGCCGAGGTTCGTGGGGTGGAGGCCGTCGGCGTCTTTCGCCGGGTCGATCAACTCGAGCATCGCGTTCTCGTCGATGCCGTCGGGCAACGGCAGCTGCACGATGTAGCCGGTGACGGAGTCGTCGGCGTTCAGGCCGGCGATGGCGTCGCGCACATCCTGCTCGCTCGCCGTGGCCGGCAGATCGACACGCACCGATTCGATGCCGACCTCGGCGCAGTCGCGGTGCTTGCCGGCGACATAGGAGATCGACCCCGGGTCGTCGCCGACGAGCAGGGTGCCGAGCCCAGGAACGATGCCACGTTCGCGGAGGGCGGCGACCCGCTCGCGGATCTCCGTCTTGAGGGCCGTCGCCGTGGCGACGCCGTCGAGTCGAACGGCTACCACTGCTCGAGGCCCGGGTAGAGCGGGAAGGCCGCGGTGAGCTCGAGCACGCGGGTGCGGAGGGTCGTGACATCCGGTGCGGGCTTCAGGGCGGTGGCGATGATGTCGGCCACCTCGGTGAACTCCACGTCGCCGAACCCACGGGTGGCGAGGGCGGGCGTGCCGATGCGAAGACCCGACGTCACCATCGGGGGGCGCGGGTCGAACGGAACCGCATTGCGGTTCACGGTGATGCCGACTTCGTGCAGGATGTCTTCGGCCTGCTTGCCGTCCAGCTCCGAGGTGCGGAGGTCGGCCAGCACGAGGTGCACGTCGGTGCCTCCGGTGAGCACGTCGACGCCGGCGGCGCGCGTGTCGTCGGCGGTGAGGCGCGAGGCCAGGATGCGGGCACCGCTCACGGTGCGCTCCTGGCGGTCTTTGAACTCGGGTGTGGCGGCGAGCTTGAACGCCGTGGCCTTGGCGGCGATGACGTGCATCAGCGGTCCGCCCTGCTGGCCGGGGAAGACGTTCGAGTTGAGCTTCTTCGCGAGTTCCATGTCACGGCTCACGATGAAACCGGAGCGGGGGCCGCCGATGGTCTTGTGCACGGTCGACGACACCACGTCGGCGAAGGGCACGGGCGACGGATGCAGGCCCGCGGCCACGAGACCGGCGAAGTGCGCCATGTCGACCCAGAGCTTGGCGCCCACCTCGTCGGCGATGGCCCGGAAGGCGGCGAAGTCGAGCTGCCGCGGGTAGGCCGACCAGCCGGCGATGATGACCTGCGGCTTGTGCTCGAGCGCCTTGTCGCGCACCACGTTCATGTCGACGAGGAAGGTCTCGGGGTCGACGCCGTAGGAGACGGCGTTGTAGAGCTTGCCCGAGAAGTTGAGCTTCATGCCGTGGGTGAGGTGACCGCCGTGGGCGAGTTCGAGGCCCAGGATGGTGTCGCCGGGGGTCGCGATGGCACTCAGCACCGCCGCGTTCGCGGTGGCGCCGGAGTGCGGCTGCACGTTCGCGTATTCGGCGCCGAAGAGCGACTTCGCGCGGTCGATGGCGAGCTGTTCGGCGATGTCGACGAACTCGCAGCCGCCGTAGTAGCGGCGGCCCGGGTAGCCCTCGGCGTACTTGTTGGTGAGCACCGAGCCCTGGCTCTGCAGAACGGCTCGCGGAACGAAGTTCTCGCTCGCGATCATCTCGAGTGTGCCTCGCTGGCGGTCGAGCTCGAGCTGCAGCACTTCGGCGATCTCGGGATCGACCTCAGACAGAGGGGAATTGAAGGTGTCGGACAAGACTGGCTCCTTTTCGGCGTGACGGACTGATGGTGATTTCGGAATCCGTATCGACCCAGGCGCGCGGCCGAATCCCTGTCCGTCGCTTCCCGATGGTGACCATCTGATACGCCAGTTGCGACGCGAGTCAGCTTACCTCAGACGCGTCGGGCGCGGCGAGTGAGAACGGGAGTCACGGCCAGCAATGCACCCGCGACCACCAGACCGATCAGATAGATCCACGGAAGCGAAGCCAGCCCCAGCGAGTCGAGGAAGAGGGAGCCGACCAGCGCCCCGATCCCGATGCCCGCGTTGAAAGAGGAGGAGTAGAACGCGCTCGAGGTGTCGCGGATCTCCGGCGACGCCGCGTGCATCAGTCGCGTGGGCAGCAGGGTCGGAATCACACCGAACGCCACGCCCCAGACGAAGAAGGCGCCGATGGCCACCACGGGGTTGGCGGCGAACACGGCCAGCAGCAGCACCGAGACGCCGGTCGCGGCCAGCGCGATCACGAGCCCCAGCGTGGGCCGTCGACCGAACACGGCTCCGGCCGCGAACACGCCGATCGCACCGGCGGCACCGTAGACGAGCAGCAGCAACCCCACCTGGCCTTCGGGCACACCCATCTGGCCGATCATGAAGGGCGCGATGTAGGTGTAGAAGGCGTAGTTGCCGATCATGATCACCGAGACCAGGATGCAGATGAGGGCCACCACGGGGATGGTCGGGTCCAGCGGTCCTCGACGACGCGCAGCACGCAGCGCCCTGGTGTCGGTCGAGGGCTCGAGGTGCTTGCGGTGATCGACGCGCGGCAGCAGCAGCACGATGAAGACGGCGCCGAGGAGCGCCAGCACGGCGATGCCGAAGAACGGCACCCGCCAGCCCCAAGCGTGGCCGACGGCGGTGGCCAGCGGCACGCCCAGCACGAAGGCGAGCGTGCCACCTCCGGTGGTGATGGCGACCGCGCGGCCGATCTGCTCCCGGGGCACCAGGTGGGCGGAATACGCACCCACCACGCCCCAGAACAATCCGTGCGCCATGCCGCCGACGACGCGTGCCACGACGAGCACCTCGAAGTTCGGGGCCAGACTGCCGACGAGGCTGGAGAGAGCGATGACCACCAGCACGAGCATCAGCAGCAGGTGCCGGGGCACTCGGCGAAAGAGGAACGTCAGGGGAACGCTCGTGAACACCACGGCGAAAGCGAAGACGCTGATCAGAAGACCCGTCTGCGATTCGGAGACGCCGAGCGACGTGCTCATCTCCGGCAGCAGACCGGTCGGGATCATCTCGGCGGTCACCGAGAGGAAGACGGCGGTGGCGAGGACGATCAGTCCACCCCAGGGGAAACGTTTGACGACAGGCGTGGAGCCCGTTCGCGGCATTGTTGTGGTCACAGCGTGCGCACCTATTCGAAGACAACTCGAAAGCGGCGGACAGAGGAGGCCCCTGCGCTTTTCGACGCCGTGCCTGCCTGACGACCTGACGTACCGTGGCGGGGCAGAAAGCCCGCGAACCGGTGCGCCTTCGTACATGCCCGAGGACGAACGATATCCGTTCGGCCACTGACTAGTGTAGCTCAGGAGAACCCGCGGGCAAGAGGCCCGGGATAAGAGGAGAGTCGCATGGCGCTGCCGCACAACCACTGGGTGCTGACTTTCGTGTGCGCCGACCTGGCGGGAATCGTGCACGCTGTGAGCGGCGCCGTCGTCGCATCCGGTGGCAACATCACGGAGAGCCAGCAATTCTCCTCGGCCGACACCGGGCGGTTCTTCATGCGGCTGCAGGTGGAGTCGGAGGCATCTCGCGGGGAGTTCGAGGCGGCGCTGGCTCCGGTGGTGGAGCGCTATGACATGGAGTGGCAGCTCGACGTGGTGGGGCGGCCGCTCCGCACCCTCGTGCTGGTGTCGACCGCGGCGCACTGCCTGAACGACCTGCTGTTCCGGCAGCGTGCCGGCCAGTTGCCCGTGCAGATCCCGCTCGTGCTCTCGAACCACGGATCTCTGCGCGACCTCGCCGGGTTCTACGACGTGCCGTTCGAGTCCTTGCCGGTGACGGATGCCGCATCGAAAGCCGCCTTCGAACAGCGCGTCATCGACGCGGTCGACGAGCACGACATCGAACTCGTCGTGCTGGCGCGCTACATGCAGATCATCTCACCCGAACTGTGCGAGCGGCTCGCCGGTCGGCTGATCAACATCCACCACTCCTTCCTTCCCGGATTCAAGGGCGCCAACCCTTACAAGCAGGCGCACGCACGCGGCGTGAAACTCATCGGCGCCACGGCGCACTTCGTCACCAGCGACCTCGACGAGGGCCCGATCATCGAGCAGAACGTCGTGCGCGTCGACCACACCCGAACCCCGGCCGAGCTCGTGGCGATCGGTCAAGACGAAGAGAGCCGCACCCTCACCCAGGCGGTGAAGTGGTTCGCCGAAGACCGAGTGCTGCTCGACGGCGCTCGCACCATCATCTTCCGGTGAGTTCATTGTGCGCCGCCGCCACTGGTGCGCACCTCCCGGCGAAGTCGCGGCGACTCACCGATCGGCGTTCTCGACGCTGAACGCGACGGGCGCGGTTGGCGCGTTCAGCCGAATCACGCGGCGCGGGGCTTGAACTCCTGCACGGAACGGTAATAGTCGGCGAGGGCCAGGCCGGAGGCGGCCGCCTCGTCGATCACGACCGTGGCGTGGGGGTGCAGCTGCAGGATGGAGCCCGGCCAGCGGCTGGAGAGCGGCCCTTCGATCACGTGCGCGATCGCATCCGCCTTGTCGACGCCCTGGGCCACGAGCAGCAGACGCCGTGCGTCGCCGATGGTGCCGAGGCCCTGCGTGATGCAGTGCACCGGCACCTGATCGGGTGAGTCGAAGAAGCGGGCGTTGTCGGCTCGGGTCTGCGGGGCCAGGGTCTTGACGCGGGTGCGGGAGGTCAGCGACGAGCTCGGCTCGTTGAAGCCGACGTGCCCGTTGCGGCCGATGCCGAGCAGCTGCAGCTCGATGCCTCCGGCGTGCGCGATCGCGAGGTCGTACTCCGCGGCAGCGGCGTCGACATCGGCGGCCGATCCGTCGGGCACGTGGGCGTTGGCCGGGTCGATGCCGAGAGGGTTCACGATCTCGCGCTGCACCACGGCGGCGTAGCTCTCCGGGTGACCGTCGGGAAGTCCGACGTACTCGTCGAGCGCGAACACGCTCACGGCCGAGAAGTCCACCCGGTCGGCAGTTCCGGGGGCGGAGAGCTCTGCGAGCCGCCGGTAGGTGGCCAGGGGCGACGACCCGGTGGCCACGCCGAGCACCGCATCCGCCCTCGAGCGCACGACCCCCGCGATGAGGTCGGCGGCGACCCGCCCGACCTCTTCGGGGGTGTTCGTGATGATGATCTCCATCGGATGCCTTCCGGGTCAGATCGAGTGGGCACGATTCGTCGCGCCCACGGGACGTGTGCGACGAATCGTGCCCACTCGATGGAGGGTTCAGGGGGTGGTGAGCCAGAGGTGCTCAGGGTGACCCGCTGGTGGGTTGGCGCTGGTGAGCAGGCGGGCCAGACGGATGGCGCCGTCGAGCGGCGTGCCGGCCGGAGGGCGCAGTTCGATCGGCGGGTGCGCCTCCCCCACCGCCGCCGTGAAGGCGTCGGTGAACGCTCCCGACGACCCGCGAGGTGCCGCGACGGCACCGCCGGAGACGGATGCGGGAGGTGGAGCGGATGCGGCGGGTACCGCCGGTGCCGCGAAGACACCGCCCACCGCCGAGGCGATCCGCGGGAGCCGCGGGTCGAGGGCCGCGACGAGCGTGCGGGCCACCTCTCGGCCCGCCGCCGTCATGATGCGCACAGCAGCGGCATCGCCCACTGCCGCGAGGGCGTCGACGCGACCCGCGAACGACCCCAGCACCCCGGCGCGGTCGTTGCGCGTGTAGAGCTGGGCGGGCCAGGTCTCCGGCGCCCCGAACGACTCGATCGCGGCGGCGAGGAGCGCAGAGGAGTCGGTGGCGACCCCGTCGCGCTGTCGCATCGCGGCCTCGAGGCCTTCGCGGCCGATCCAAGAACCGGCGCCCCGATCGCCGAGGAGGTGCCCCCATCCGTCGACCCGACGCCAGACCGAACCCAGATCGGTGCCGAGCGCGACCGACCCGGTGCCGACGGCCACCACTGCTCCCGGGGAGCCGGCGAGGGCGCCGAGGTGCGCGGTGACGGCATCCGTGGCGAGCGCGGCGACGGCCCCGGATCGGCGAGCGGCGATCGCGCGCACCACCTCGTGGGGGTCGTCGATCAGTGTGAACGCTCCGGTCGCGCCGACAGCGATGGCGCCGACGGCAGCCCACTCCTCCGGCCATTCCGCCGCGGCGCGATCGAGGAGGTCGTCGACGACCTCCGGGATGCTGCTCCCCCGGGAAGCGATCCCGACGCGCGACCCGTGCACCACGCGCATCCCTCCCGCGTGGCCGGAGTCCGCGCCGCCCGCGGCCAGAGCGATCCGGCTGCCGCTGCCCCCGATGTCGAGGCCGAGCACCCAGCCGGCGTCGGAGCTCACTTGCTCATGCCCGCGGTGAGTCCGGAGACGATCTGCTTCGTGGCGAGCAGGAACAGCACGACCAAGGGGATCGTGGCGAGCGTGAGCCCGGCGAACAGGGTGGCCCAGTCGGTCTGGTATTCGCCGAAGAAGCGCGTGATGCCCACCGGCAGAGTGTAGGCCTTCTGATCGCGGATGAGGATGAGCGGGTAGAAGAAGTCGTTCCACACCGGCACGAAACGGAAGACGATCACGGTGGCGATCGCCGGCCGCACGAGCGGCAGGTGCACCCGCAGGAACGTGGTGAACGACCCGGCGCCGTCGAGTTTCGCGGCCTCGTCGAGCTCGATCGGCAGCTGCCGGAAGAAGCCGGTGAGCACGAAGGTGGAGAACGGGATGCCGAGGGCCGCGTAGACGAGGATCAGGCTCCACAGGTTGCTCACCATGCCGAGGCTGTCGAGCAGGAAGAACAAGGGGAGGATGGCGAGATAGACCGGCAGCATCAGGCCCGAAAGGAAGGTGCCCTCCAGCAGCGTGAAGATGCGCGATTTCGTGCGGGAGAAGGCATACGCCGCGAGCAGCGAGACCGCGGTCGAGAGCAGCACCGAGGCCACGGTCACGAAGATCGAGTTGAAGAAGTAGGTCTGGAAGTCGGCGGTGATCCAGGCCTTCTGGTAGCTCGTGAGCGTGGGCTGCAGTGGCAACCCGAGGGGGCTCTTGGCCATCTCGGGCATGGTGCGGAAACTGTTCAGCACCATCAGCACGAGCGGCGCGATGGCGATCAGCGCGTAGAGCCAGAGGAAGCCGGAGCCGAGGAACGAGCCGAGCGTGAGACGCTGACCGGGCAGCCGGGCGGCGCGAGACGCCTTCGCGGCCCGCGCCCGCGAGGCCCGGGTGGAGGTGGTGGTGGCGCTCATCAGTAGAGCCTTCTTTCCGCGCGGCGCATCAGCCAGGTCATGAGGAGGGCGACTCCGAAGATGAACAGGAACAACAGGGTGGCGATCGCCGAGGAGGTGCCGATGGCGTTCGACGAGCCCGACTCGAAGGCCGTGCGATAGAACAACAGGCTGAGCACATCGGTGGCGCCGGCCGGGTTGCCCGCCGATCCGCCGAGGGCGTACGGGATGGCGAAGGCCTCCATGGCACCGATGAAGGTGAGCACGCTCACCGTGCCGATGGCCGGGAGGAGCAGCGGGCCCGTGATGTCGCGGAAGCGCTGCCACGGCGTGGCGCCGTCGAGCGATGCGGCTTCGTCGATCTCGTCCGGGATGCCGCCGAGCGCCGCCCCGTAGAGGAGCACCGGGAAGCCGACCCACTGCCAGGCAGTGACGAACACGACGACCCAGATCGCGGTGGTCGGGTTGCCGAGCCAGGGCTGCGCGAGCGCATCCAAGCCGATGCCCTTCAGCACGGCGTTGACCGGGCCGAACAGCGGCGACAGCATGAGCGACCAGAGGTAGCCCACCACGAGCGGCGACACCAGGTAGGGCAGTGTGTACACGGTCTGGAAGAACCGCTTGAAGCGGCGCACCCGGTGCAGCAGCACCGCCAGCCCGAGGCCGATGGTGTTCTGGAACACCATCGCACCGACGAACAGCAGGATGTTGTGCACGAACGCGTTCGGTATCGCGTCTTTGTAGGGCAGTTGCGTGAAGATCGTCACGTAGTTGTCGAACACGGAGAAGTCACCGCGCACGATCCCCGTCCAGTCGAACAGCGAGTAGCTGAGCGCCGTGATGAGGGGATACAGGATGAAGATGACGAACAGGATGAGCGCGGGCAGAACGAAGACCATGCCCGCACGCCGCGACAGGGTGATGCCGGTGTTCCGGCTCCGGCGTGAATTCGTGACAGGCATGGTCTTCGTTCCTCAGGTGCTCGTGCTCGGGTGCGTTGGGATTACGGGGTGGGCGTGAACCACTGCGAGATACCGTCCTGGAGCGCTTTGGCTGCTCCTGCGGCATCCTGCTCGCCCATGAAGATCTTCTGGATCTGCGGGCCGAGCACAGCGGTTCCGAGCGGGTCGCCGTAGCGGAAGTCGACGAGCAGCAGGTAGGGCGCCTGACCCTTCTGGTAGTTGTCCCACGCCTCCTGCATGACCTCGTTGGAGTAGGTCACACCGGGGATCGCGGAGAACTGGTTGAGGTCGTCGGCGACCAGCTGGCCGAACTCGGGCGTCGCGAGCCAGTTCAGCAGCTCAGCGGCGGCCTCCTTGTTCTTCGACTTCGAGTTGATGGCGAAGTTGCCGTCGGCGTAGGCGGGGCTGACCGGGGTGGTGGAGACCGCATCCGGGGGCAGCGGCACCTGGTAGGAGCCGAGGTTCATGTCGGGAGCCTGGGTGGCGAAGGTGGAGATCTCGAACGATCCGCCCGGGAACTGCGCCGCCTGGCCGGAGGTGAACTGCACCTGGCTGTCGGTGTAGCTCACGCCCACGACATCCGGGGTGAGGTACTTCTTCATGTCGGCCACGATCTGCAGCGACGCCACGTAGTCGGGGTCTTCGAACGTCTTGGTGCCATCGAGCACCTCGCCCTCGAAAGCGCTGCCGCCGTAGCGGGCCGAACCCACGATGTCGGCGAAGATCGGCATCATCCAGTCGTCTTTCACGCCGAGGGCCATCGGGGTGATGCCCTTCTCGACGAGGGTGTCGTTCAGGTCGATGAACTCCTGCCAGGTGGTGGGCACCTCGAGGCCGTTGTCCTTGAAGATGTCTTTGTTGTAGAACATCTGCAGCGTCTGGGTGGCGAGCGGCACGGCGTAGGTCTTGCCGTCTTCCTTGCCCTTCGCCCCGGCGAGAACGCTCGGTGCGATGTCGTCGAGCCCGTCGACGATGTCGTCGATCGGGTCGAGCTGACCCGCCTCGATGTTCGGCTGCAGCTGTCCGTACGCGCGCACCATCGGCACGTCAGGGCCGTCGCTGCCGGCGAGGCCGGTGGTGAGGATCTGGTTGTACTCCGTGTTCTGGAACGCCTCGAAGTCGACAGTGATGCCGGGGTGTTCCTTCTCGAAGACGTCGAAGATCGTGTTGTACGCATCGATGTCCTCGGTGCGCCACGACCAGACCTTCAGCGTGACGTCGTCGTCGCTGGAAGCCGCCGTCTCGTTGACGGGCGCCGAGGGGGCGCATCCGCCCAGCAGCAGCGCGACGCCGGCGACGCCCGCTGCGAGCGAGAGTGCTCTGCGCATCATGGATGTTCTCCTTCTGATTGGTGGTACTCGGTGGGGTGGGACAGCTAGGGGGTCAGGCCGCGGGATGCTCGAGCGCGGTCAGCGCTGCGCGCACCGAACCGTTCGCACCGGCCAGGGCGGCCTGCGCCCGATCGACCGGAACGGCGGCCACGGCGGTCACGATGGCGACTTTGAGATCGCCGTCGGCCCGGGTCAGCAACTCGGTGCCTTCACTCTGCGAGACACCGGCCGACTGCATGAGGATACGCAGCGTGCGGCGGCGGAGCTTCTCATTGGTGGCGACGACCGAGACCATCAGGTTCGACCAGGTGCGGCCGAGGGCCACCATCAGCGCGGTCGAGAACCCGTTCAGCGCCAGCTTCTCGGCGGTGCCCGCCTTGAGTCTCGTCGAACCGGTCACGACCTCGGCCCCGGTGCGCAGCACGATGTCGCTGTCGGCGAGGGCGGCGAGCGAGGCACGCGGGTTGCAGGAGATGAGCGCCGAGTGCGCGCCGAGTTCCCGGGCACGCTCGAGCGCGCCACCGACGAAGGGGGTGTTTCCGGATGCGGTGAGGCCGATCGCGACGTCGTCCGGTCCGAGGGTGGCGGCTTCACGTCGGCCGTCCTCGACCGAGTCTTCGGCGTTCTCGACGGCGTGCACGAGAGCGCGCGGGCCGCCCGCCATGTGCGCGACGACGACGCCGGGTTCGATGTTGAACGTCGGAAGCAGCTCGGCGGCGTCGAGCACCGCCAGGCGGCCCGAGGTGCCGGCACCGAAGTAGTGCACCGATCCTCCGCGCAGCACGCAGCTGACGGCGATGTCGACGAGGGCGGCGAGCTGCGGCGCGACGGCGGCCACCGCGTCGACGGCCACGCGGTCCTGCGAGGCCAGCAGGGCGAGGATCTCGGTGGTCGACAGCGAATCGAGCTCGAGCGACTCGGGGAGCCGCCGTTCCGTCTCGGGCACGTACACGTCTCCCTCGAGAAGGGGATCGAGTGCGGGGTGGTGCATCGCCATCGTTGTCGCTCTCCGTTTCGTTCGCCCGGGCGCTCTGCGCTCCGGCGTCATCGAGCATCTTGTAACAAAACCCCATGATTCGTCAAGCGGGTGTGGATTTTCTTCATCTCCGTGAAACAATCGGTCTGTGAATGAGATCGCACGCCTCCTCGACGAAGCGACGAGTGGTGAATCGCCGGCGTGCTCGGCCGCCGTGGTACTGGTGTCCTCCGGCGGACGACTCCTCGTCTCCGAGGCACGAGGCACCCTCGCCCGGGCCGCCGACGACCGCGGCTCACCGCACGAATTCGCGAACACGCCGGCATCCGTCGACACCCTCTTCGACCTCGCGTCGATCACGAAACTCTTCACCGCCGCCGCCCTGCTCACGGTGCTCGACGAGCAGGGCCTCGGCCCGGGATTCCGGGTCGCGGATGCGATCGACGAGTACCGCGTCGACGGCCTCTCCGCGGTCACCGCCGAGCAGCTGCTGAGCCACACGGCCGGGTGGCCGGCCGAGTGGACCGACCCCCGCTCCGGCCAGTCGCCCTGGGCGCGATTCCGTTCGGGGCAGCCTGGCGACCAGGCCGGCAGCGTGCATCGCTACTCCTGCGTGAGCTACCTCTGGGCGGGTCTCCTGGCCGAGAGCCTGAGCGGCGAGCGGCTGGATGCCGTGATCGCACGCACCCTGCTCGAGCCGCTCGGTCTCCACGACACGATGTTCACCCCCGGTGCCGAGCTGCGTGGCCGGATCGCCGCGACCGAATACCAGTCGGTGCCCGACCGCGGTCTCGTGCACGGCGAGGTGCACGACGAGACAGCCTGGGCACTCGGCGGGGTGACCGGCAACGCGGGTCTGTTCGGCAGCGCATCCGATCTTCTCGTCTTCGGCGAAATGCTGCGGAACGGTGGTCGGCACCAGGGCCGGCAGGTGCTGCCGGAGTGGGCGGCGGCGGCCATGACGACCAACCGGCTCGACGATCTCGGTCTCGCCACCGACCAGCGGCCGGCCTACGGCCAGGCCCTCGGATCACGGGTCGGAGACGCCGACTGGATGGGACCGCTCGCGGCACTCGGCGCGATCGGGCACACGGGTTTCACCGGCACGAGCCTCATCGTCGAGCCAGGGGGTCGGCGTTCGGTAGTATTTCTGACCAATCGGGTCCATCCGACTCGGCATCGCTCGGACATCCGGGATCTCCGGCTCCGCGTGGCCGACGCTGTCGTCCGTCTGGAGGAATAGGGATGTCCACTGATGTCTTCATGGCCCTCCGCCAACGGCTGCCGGCGCTGAGCAAAGCCGAACGCCGCATCGCGGATCGGGTGCTCGAGCAACCCTCGATCGTGGTCGACTCCACCATCAACCAGCTGGCCGAGCTCTGTGACGTCTCACAGGCGAGCGTGGCGCGACTGTGCCAATCGGTGGGTTTCAGCGGCTACAAGCCGTTCCGGATGGCGATCGCGTCGGCGATCACCCTGGAGGAGGCTTCCCGCGACCAGTTCCGGGTCTCGGATGCCGACATCGGGCCGGATGACAGCGCTCACGACGTCGTGATGAAGGTCGCCTATCAGGAGGCCCGGGCCGTGGAGGAGACCGCGCGCGCGCTCGATCTGGAGGCGCTCGACGCGGTGGTCGCCGCCATCCGCGACGCGGCGCGCATCGACATCTTCGGCGTCGGGTCGAGCGGCCTGACCGCTCAGGATCTGCAGCAGAAACTGCACCGGATCGGGATGAGTTCGTACTCCTGGGTCGACCCGCACCTCGCTCTCACCTCGGTGGCGCTCACCCGGCCGGGGAACGTGGCGATCGCGATCTCGCACTCGGGCCTCTCGGTCGAGGTCAACGACATGCTCACGGTGGCGCGCCGCGCGGGCGCGATCACGGTGGCCATCACGAACTTCCCCGAATCGCCGCTCGGCCTCCTCGCCGACCTGGTGCTCACCACGAGTTCGCGCGAGAGCCGCTACCGCTCGGGCGCGATGTCGAGCCGCATCGCCCAGCTCGCGCTCGTCGACTTCCTGACCGTGCGGCTCTTGCAGGGCAGCTACGAGCAGGCCAACGAGTCCCTCCGCCTCACCTACGACGCCGTGCAGAACCACCGCCTGAGGTACTAGGCGCGGTTCAGGATGGCGTCGAGCCAGTCGAACATGCGCTGCTCGGTCAAAGCCCGGGCGAGCGGCTGGCAGTGGTAGTTCGCGCCTTCCGCGGCGGTGAACTTCACCACCGTCGAGACTGAGGGCGTGAGCGCCGCGAGCTCCTGCGACTGGCCTGGCCAGAACTGCTCGTCTTCGGGCTCGGTGATGAGCAGAGGGGTCGTGATGGCGGTCGCCTCGTCGACCACCGTGTACGCCCGCACCGCCTCGATCGTCTCGGCGTAGCCGCCACTTCCGTACGGTCGCGCGCGGAAGTTCCAGGTGCGCGCCGTGCCCGGCGAGAGTTTCAGCCCGAGCGCCATCTCGCGATCGAACTTCGTGTTCTCCTTCTCATCGAGGAGTTTCAGCAGGCCGTTCGGCAGGTGCGTCGTCCATGACGTGGAGACGTCCACCACGCCCGGGTCGACGATCGCCGCGGCGAAGCGGTGTTCGAACGCGAGAGCCCGGGGCACCCAGTAGCCGGCTTGGCTGATGCCGTAGACGGCGACGCGGTCGGCATCCACTCCCGCGTGGCCGAGCACGAAGTCGAGCACCGGGGTGAGCACGGCCTCCCAGTCGGGCCGGAAGGTGGTGTTGCGTTCGAACAGCATCGACTGCTGACCGGGGCCGTCGAAGACGAGCGCGTCGTAGCCGCGCGCCAAAGCCCCCGAGACGGCGCTCGACCAGAGCGCCGCGAGCGACCCGTCACTCCCGTTCACCGCGACGAGCACCGGATGCGTGTCACCGGGCGCGGTACTGCGGAAGTAGTAGCCGGGGAGCGTGGTGCCTTCATACGGGATCTCGACGCTTCGGGCATCGACCGAGGTCGTGCCGATGAACCGCTCCCACGCGCGGCGCTGCTTGGTGAAGGTCGGCAGCAGCTGATCGGTCGAGTCGAGGGCCGACACGGCATTCACCGCGACGCCATAGTAGGCCGACGCGCGCAGGTAGGCGGAGGCGGCGCTCTCGTCGTGGCTGGCGTCGGAGGAGGCATCGCCGATGGCAGCGATCCGGTCTCCGAGCGCATCCCAGGCGGCGAACCATTTCTCGTGCTCGTTTTTGCCGATGCCACTCACCGCGGCCAGCACTTCGCCGGTGTCGGAGGCGCCGGCGTAGGCCAGGCCCAGCACGCAGCGGATCTCGAAGTCGTAGTCGGGGTTCGCCGAGAACCCGGAGACGAAGGTCTCGGATGCTTTCACCATGCGGCCATTCTGTCGATCCGGGCTTTGCCTGGCTACGATTGACTACGCGAAGGTAGTCGTAAAGCCTTGACTACCCATCTGTAGTCACTGATAGACTGACTACCTTCACGTAGTCGTCTGGGGGCACCATGCGCGCGACCATCGCCTCTCCGCAGGATCTCGGCCGGGTGGTGCAGCGTCTTCGAGCACGTCACGGCCTGAGCCAGCGGGAACTGGCGCAACGGCTCGGCACCTCGCAGCGCTACGTCTACGAACTCGAAGCGGGCAAACCGAAGACAGCTGATGCTCGCTATTTCCGTCTCCTGGGCCTGCTCGGCATCCAGCTCACCGCGGAGACGACGGATGACTGACGGCGAACTCCCCGTGCGTCTTCACGGCACGCATCTCGGTGAGCTCGTCGGGGCGGAGACAGGCCGCAGCGGGCGGGGAGGCAGCGTAGTCCTCCGCTGGTCGCGCGACGCCGAAGAGCGCTGGGGCCTCAACTCGCCCGTCCTCAGCCGCTCCTTACGTGTCGGCTTCTCGTCCCCCGACCTGACGGATTCCTTCTTCGGCGCCCTCCTTCCCGAAGGGCGCCACCTCGAACGACTGGCAGCTGAAACGAAGTCGACCACCACCGACCTCCTGGGCCTGTTGACCCGCATCGGTGCCGACCTTGCCGGCGCGCTTCAGATCGGCGATCCGCGGGAGGCTCGCGAACCGCAGCTGCTCACGACGGAGCAGATCGACCAGCTACTGGCCGGCGCATCCGGATTCCTCGTGGGAGGTGGTGGCTCGGCCCTGCCGGGGTTCCAGCGCAAGCTCACTCTTACCCGCGCCGATGGTCGTTGGCTGCGCGGCAACGGAACGCTTCCCTCGACTCACATCCTGAAACCCGTCGCCATGGAGGATCGTGCGACTGTGGACAGCGAGCATTTCACCCTCACGATCGCACGCGAGATCGGACTGTCTCCGTTCGAGACCTGGGTCGAGCAGATCGGCGAGAGAGCGGTGCTCGTCGTCGAACGCTACGACCGCCGTCGCCGCGACTCCGGCTTCGAGCGGTTGCATCAAGAGGATGCCGGGCAGGCGATCGGTCTGCCCTGGGGTGGAAACGAGAAGTTCGAGCAGAACGACGCCCGCGCGTCGCTCGCGTCGGTCGCTGCACTCCTCGATCCGCAGCGCACGGTCTTCGCACCCGGGCGGCCAGACACCGAGAAGCTCTTGCGGTACACCACCCTGAACGTCGCATCCGGCAACACGGATGCCCACGCCAAGAACTTCTCGCTGCTGCATGACCACGACGGGGCCACCACTCTTGCGCCGTTCTACGACGCGGCTCCGCTCGCGCTGGCCTACGGCGCGACGCAGTCGCTGTCGATGCGGGTGAACGGTCGCTGGTCGCAGCCGGACATCACGCGCGCTGATCTCGTGGCCGAGGCAGTGAGCTGGGGGCTGGCCGAAACGCGGGCCGCGGCGGTCGTCGATGACACGCTCGCCCGCATTGTCGAGGCGACGCGGGTCGTGCCAGCACATCCTTCCATCTCCGCGCACATCCCGGGCTACATCCGGGAGCAGGCGAAGAACCTCGCGGCCGGCAAAGCGGCCCGCATCTCCTCGCCCATCCCCTTGATGGCCCAGAAACACATCGGCACCCCGCAACCGCGTTGAGGCGGTGTCAGATGATGACCGGGTCCCAGGTGGGCTTGTTCGAGAAGGCGTCGAGGTAGTAGTCGAGCTCGAGGAGCATGCTCGCGGCCTCCTCGTCGACCACGACGCTGGCCCTCGGATGAAGCTGGATGGCCGATGCCGGAACACTCGCCGTGAGCGGCCCCTCCACCGCCGCCGCGATCGCATGCGCCTTGGCGGCTCCGAACGCCAACAGCACGAGTCGCTTCGCGCGGAGGATGGTGCCGAGCCCTTGCGTGATGCTGTGGATCGGTACCTCGTCGACCGAGGCGAAGAACCGTGCGTTGTCCTCCCGCGTCTGCTTCGTGAGCGTCTTCACCCGGGTGAGCGAGGCGAACGACGAACCGGGTTCGTTGAAGCCGATGTGCCCATCGGTGCCCACACCCAGAATCTGGAGGTCGACCCCGCCGGCCGCGACGATGGCATGCTCAAATCGCTCCCCCGCCGTCTCGATGCCGAGTGCCCGGCCGTCGGGCACGTGGACGGCCGCAGGGTTCAGTCGCAGGGGGCCGATCACCTCGCGGTCGATGACCGAGTGGTAGCTCTCCGGATGCGCGACCGGGATGCCCACGTATTCGTCGAGCGCGAACCCGCGTACCGCCGAGAGATCGAGCCCGAGCGCGACGCGTTCGGCGAGAGCGCGGTAGACGGGCAGGGGCGTGTCGCCCGTCGCGAGGCCGAGCACGGCATCCCTCTTGCCCGCCACCAGCCGCTCGATCGCCTCGGCCACCAGGGCACCGGCCGCCTCGCGATTTCTGACGACGATCACTTCTGCCACGTGGCGACCTTCTCTCCCTGACCCGTCGGCGTGCCGACATCCGTCCGGGATGCCCCGGCGAGCGGAGCGCCCACCAGGGCCGCGCCGACCGCAGCAGCCGGGAACCCTGCCGGAACCAGCTGCACCCGGCTGTCGAGACCGAGCGACGCCAGGAACGGCGACTCCACCGCCCAGGATGTCAGAACCCGGCGCACCTCGTCGAGCAGCCAGGCTCCGATGGCGCTGAGTCCGCCGCCGATCATCACGATCTCCACGTCGACGGTGAGCACGAGCACGCGCACCGCCGCGGCCACGTTGTCGACCAACAGCGATCGGATGGCGAGCGCCGCCGCATCGCCGGCGTCTGCGGCGGCCAGCAGCGAACGAGCCGGGATGGGGTCGTCGGTCACCCACTGGCGGGCGATCGCCGAGCCCGAGGCCACGGTCTCCAGGCATCCGCGCTGTCCACACGGGCAGAGCACGCCGTTCGGATCGACCGGGATGTGCCCGATCTCGCCCGCGGTCCCCCTCGCTCCGCGCCACAACGCACCGTCGATCACGAGGCCTGCGGCGAGCCCGGTGCCGAGGTTGAGGTAGGCGATCGACCGAGCCGTCAGCCCGGGCTGCGCCGTCATCAGGTGGTAGGCGCCGAGCGCCGCCGCCTTGACGTCGTTCTCGACCTTGACGTCGAGCCCGAGCGCCACGCTGAGGCGGCGGCCGACGTCGAGTTCGTCGAAGCCGAGATTGACGGCGTGGGAGACGTTGCCGGTGACGACATCGACCTGGCCCGGGATGCCGATGCCCACCGATTCGAAGCCGTCCACCGGCACGCCGGTGATCTGCGAGATGCGCGTCACCCCCTCGATGGCCGTGCGGATGACCGCCTCCGGCCCGAAGCCGGTGGCGAGCCGCACGCGGTCGACGATCGTGCCGTCGTCGTCGACCGCGACCGCATCCGTCTTCGTTCCGCCGATGTCGAGCCCGAGCCTCACGCGCGCACCCCGCTCTCGCGGAGCAGGTCGGCGAAAGCGGCGCCGACGAGTCCGGATGCCCCGAACGTCGCGATCCCGGCGTAGGCCGGGTCGTCGCCCGGCCAGCCCATGTCGACGCTCACGACCCGCTCGTGGCGGGTGCGGAGCTCGTCGACGAGCGCGACCACCCACGGTCGTCGTTGATTGTCTTTGCCGATGACGAGAAGAGATGCCTCCGACGGCATATGTCCGATCCGCTCGTTCCAGTCCTCCTCGGTCACCGCGATGACGGGGAGCCGTGGCCCCGATGCCTCCAACGCGGCGAACGGCCCCCAGGCGGAGATGCCGACCGCGATGTTGGCGACCGTGTCGAGGCGCAGCACCACCCAACCGGAGCCGTGCAGTTCTGCGGCGACCGACGGTGCGATCGAGAAGGCGGAGGCGACGCGACGCACATCCGGCATCGTCGGTGCCTCGACGCGACCGAGCGGAACCCCGGTCGCCGGAACGCCGGCGCCGTCTGCTCGCGCTTCGGCGTCGCGGATGCGCTCGCCCAGTTGCCGCAGCCGCACGGTGGCCTCGGCGAGCCTGGCCACCGTCAACTCGCCGTCGCGAAGCGCCGACGACACGCGGTCGACGATCTCGTTCAGTTGCTGCTCGGTGTTCTTCGTGCCGATGCAGAGCAGGTCGCAGCCTGCGGCGAGCGCCTGCACGGCGGCCGTCGGTATTCCTGTCTCGCCGCTCGCGCCCACCATGTCGAGCGCGTCGCTCACGATCACGCCGTCGAAGCCCAGCTCGTCGCGCAGCAACCCGTCGAGCACGATGGCCGAGAAGGTGGCCGGATGCCCGGGGTCGAGTTGCGGCAGCAGGATGTGGCTCGTCATGACCGTGAACGCGCCCGCTCGCACCGCCGCAGCGAAAGGCTGCAACTCGCGTTCGCGGAGCGTCTCGAGTGACACGTCGACACTCGGCAACGCCAGGTGCGAATCCTGTGCCGTGTCGCCGTGCCCAGGGAAGTGTTTGATGCTCGCGGCGACGCCCTGAGCTTGCAGGGCTTCGACCCAGGCGGCACCGTGCCGCGCCACGAGGGCGGGGTCGCTGCCGAAACTCCGGATGCCGATGACGGGGTTGCGCGGATTGGAGTTCACATCGACGTCGGGGGCGAAGTCGATGTTCACGCCGGCAGCCCGCAGCTCCGCACCGACCGCTGAAGCGACGGCGCGGGTGGCGTCGAGGTCGTCGAGCCGCCCGAGCACGGCGTTGCCCGGGAAGGGCGCTCCGCTCTCACCGTGCAGGCGGGTGACGTCGCCGCCCTCCTCGTCGACCGCGATCAGGGCGTCCGGATTGGCGGCACGGATCGCATCCGTCAGCTCGCGCAGCTGCGTCGGCGACACCACGTTCTCGTGGAACAGGCACACCCCACCGAGGCCCTCGCGGAGCATGCGCTCGACCCACTCGGGCAGGGTGGTGCCCACGAATCCGGGCAGGAGGGTGCCCAGGATGTGCTGTCGGCTCATCCCTTCACCGCCCCGCTGACGAGCCCCGAGGTCATCCGGCCCTGCACGATCAAGAAGAACACGATCACTGGAATGGCCATCAGCGTCGACCCGGCCATGATGGCGGCCCAGTTCGTGGTTCCGGTGACCTGTTGGAAGGTGCGCAGCCACACCGGCAGCGTCATCATCTCGGGGCGGGAGTTCACCACGAGGGCGAGCAGGAACTCGTTCCAGGCCTGGATGAAGCCGAAGACACCCGTGGCGACGAGGCCCGGTGCGAGCAGGGGGAACGTGATCCTCCAGAACGCACCGGTCCGCGAGCATCCGTCGATCATGGCCGACTCCTCGAGCTCCACGGGCACGCCGTTCACGAAGCCGCGGAGCGTCCAGATGGTGAAGGGCAGCACGGTCGCCACGTAGACGAGCGTGAGGCCCGCGATGGTGTTGAGCAGGCCCCAGCCGTCGAGCACGCGGTAGGTGGAGACGATCATGGCCTCGGCCGGGATCATCTGGATGATGAGGATGGCGAAGATGAAGGTCTTGCGGCTCTTGAAGCGGTAGCGGCTGACCGCGAGCGAAGCCAGGAAGGCGAAGACCAAGGCGATGACCACGGTCGAGATGGTCACCATCAGCGAGTTGCCGAGTGCGGGCAGGAACGGCGCGCGGCCCGGATCGAAGATCACGGTCTCATAGTTCGCCGTGGTGAGGTGCTGGGGCACGAAGTTCGGCACGGTGCCGCGGATCTCGTTGTTGGGCTGCAGGGAGGTGTTCACCATCCAGTACACCGGGAAAACCGAGAACAGGAACACGATGACGGAGGCGGCGCCGAGCAGGATGCCCGTGGTGCGCTTGCGTGTCATGACTCCTCCTCCTTGAGACTGCGGCGCACGTAGAAGAGCGAGATGCTCACCATCAGGATCACCATGATGACGGCGATCGCACCGCCCGTGCCGTAGTCGCCCTTGCCGAGCGAGGTCTGATAGATGTAGACGCCGAGTGTGGAGGTCTGCTCCTTGATGCCGCCGATTCCTTGCAGGGCGAAGATCTGGGTGAAGACCCGCAGATCCCAGATCACCTGCAGGATGATGACGACCACGAAGATCGAGCGCAGGTAAGGGAACAAGATCAGGCGGAAGCGCTGCCAGGCGCCGGCGCCGTCGAGCTGCGAGGCCTCGAGCACCTCGTCGGGCACCTGCGTCAGCCCGGCGAAGATGGTGAACGCCACGAAGGGCACGGCGCCCCAGGTGACGATGATGGTGGCCACCACGAAGAACGAGAACGGGTCGATGAGCCAGGAGTGGTTCGTGAAGTCCTGGCCCGACACCGCTTCGAGCAGGTAGTTCACCACGCCGTACTGGGTGTCGAACATCCACCCCCACACGATGGTGGCGGTGAGAGCGGGCATCGCCCAGGCGAGCAGCAGCCCGACGCTCACCAGCACCTTGAAGAACCGGTTCACGCGGTGCATCAGGAGCGCCACGAGCGTGCCGAGCACCATCGCGGTGATGACGTTGGCCACGCAGAACAGCACGCTGCGGCCGAGCACCGCCCAGAACTGCGGATCGCTGAACACGCGCACGTAGTTGTCGAAACCCACGAACGGGGCGGGGGCGCCGAAGACCTGCGACCGGCCGAACTCCTGGAACGACATCACGAACAGCTGGATGAGCGGCCAGCCGATCACCACGGCCAGGATGACCAGCGCCGGTATGAGCAGCATGATCGGAGTGAAGCGGGCCGCGCGGGTGCGCCGTTGCAAGCGCCGGCTCTTCGGGCCGAGTTCGGGCGGTAGCTCCTGCAAGCCACCCGATTCGTGCTCCCTGATCAGGGTCACGGACGAGCTCATCGGGGTCCTCCCGTTAAGATTGCGTTGGGCCACTCACCTTCCTAGGGCGATGGACCTGGACCGGTGGTGGCCACTGTTCGCGCAGTGGCCACCACCGTTTCTCATCCCTCTCCTAGGAGTTCAGGATGCCGTCGATCTTCTCGTCGAGGGCCTTCGCGAGCTGCTCCACATCGCCGCCCTGGGCGATCGACACGAAGAAGTCGGTCAGCGCTCCGGATGCCTCCACGTCGGCCCACTTCGGCGACGCCGGGGTGAGCTTGGCGTTGCCCGCCGCTTCGGCGATCGCCTTGGCGACGTCGTCGGTGCCGAGGGTGGACGCCAGCGACAGCTTGGCCGGAACGAGTCCGTTCTCGCCGAGGATCGTCTGGTAGTCGTCGCTCAGCATGATCTCCAGCGCATCGGTGGCGAGGTCGGGATGGGCCGACTTCGCGGCCACCGCGATGTTCGAACCGCCCGCGAACACGTGGGCGGCACCGCCATCGGCACCGGGGAGCGCGTAGACGCCGAGGTTGGCTTCCTGATCGGGGCAACCCGGCGCATCCGCGTCGGCCGGGGCGAGGATGGAACCCTTCACCCAGCTGGGCGCCGACAGGTTGGCGACGGTGCCCTCGCAGAACGGAACCTGCGGATCGGTCTCGTTGCCGTCCTTCGGAGCGACGGATGCCTGGGTCATGACCTCCTGCACCTGCTTCAGCCCCTCGATCGACTCGGGGCTCGAGAAGCTTGACGTCCACGTGTCGCCGTCTTGCGTGGCGATCTCGCCGCCGGCCTCCCAGATGTAGGGCAGAGCGTTGTACCAGTCCTGGCCCGGGAAGTAGATTCCCGAGACGCCCGGGTTCGCCTGCGCCAGCGCGACGCCGTTCGAGACGTACTGGTCGAGGGTGGTGGGAACGGTCAGGCCGGCGTTCGCGAGCAGGTCCTTCTTGTAGAACACCAAGCGGGCGCCGGAGTAGTACGGCGCGGCGTAGAAGGTGCCGTCGTAGGTGCCCGCCTCCACGAAGCCGGGCAGCAGGTCGTCGCCGCCGATCTCGTCGTAGACGTCGGTGAGCGGCAGGAACGCGCCCGCCGAGGTGAACGCCGCGGCCTGCGTGTTGCCCACCTCCACGACGTCGGGGCTGTCGGAGCCGGAGAGGTTCGTGGTGAGCTTGTCGACCAGCCCCGTCCAGCTCTGCTCCTCGATCGTGAGCGTCGAACCGGGGTGCTCGCTCTCGAACGTGGTCTTCAGGTACTCACGCGCGGCATCCGGCGTGTCGGTGCCGTTCAGCCAGACGCGGATGTCTGCGCCGCCGGCCGCATCGGTGCTGCCTCCTGACGAGCTGCCTCCAGCGCATCCGGCGAGCGCGAGCGCTGCCGTGACGCCGAGGGCGGTGACGGCGAGTGTCGTCTTCCTCATGGTGTTCTACCTTTCCTAGGGCGATGGATTGCTTCTCTGGTGGTGCGGGTCTAGGAGACCCCGAGCTGGCCCGAGAGGACCATGACGGCCGCTCCGCGCAGAACGATGTCCTGCCCGAGCGTCGTCATGCGCAGTGTGAGCGCGCCATGGAATTCGGCCATGGTGCGACTGCGCAGGGTCTCGACGGTGGCCGCCATCAGCGGTCCGTCGAGGAGTTCGGTGGGGCCGCTCAGGATGATCTCGCTGAGGTCGAGAGCCCCCACCACCGGTGCGAGGGCGATGCCGAGCCGCTGGCCCGCTTCCCGGAGAGCGGCCGTTCGCGCGGCGTCATCCTCGCCCTCGAGGCGTTCGATCAGGTTCGGGATGCTCAGCCAGGTCTCGAGGCAGCCGCGCTTGCCGCAGGCACACACCGCTCCCCCGTCGGTGCCGACCACGACGTGGCCGATCTCGCCCGCGGCGAATCGGCTGCCGAAGAGCGGGGTGCCGCCGAGCAGCAAGCCCGCGCCCACACCGTGACCGATCGTGATCAGCATGGCGTCGCTGTCGGCGCCGCCGAAGCTGTGCTCGGCGAGCACGGCGGCGTTCGCATCGTTGGCGACGAGCACCGGAAGACCGAAGCGGGCGTTCAGGATGCTCTGCAGGGGCATCCCGTTCCAGCCCAGGTTCGGGGCGCTGAGCACCACGCCGCCGAGGTCGACCACACCGGGCGAACCGACGCCGATGCCGAGGATCGGCACGGTCGCCTGGTCGACCAGCTGTTGCGCGAGAGCGACGACCTTCTCGACCGCGGCGTCGCCGGTGCTGCCCGCGAGGGCGACCTCCGCCCGGGCGCTGATGGCGCCGTCGAGATCGAGCAGCGCGCCCGAGAAGGTGGAGTGCTCGGAAAGGTCGAGGCCCACGATCACGAACGCGCTGCGGTCGAGATCGAGCAGGGTGGCGGGCTTGCCGGGCCGGGTCTCTTCGCGCTGGCCGAGTTCGACCACGAGGCCGTCGGCGATGAGCTCGGCGACCAGGGCACTCACGGTCACCCGGGTGAGACCGGTCTCGCGGGCGATATCGGCGCGACTGCGTCGGCCTGAGCGGTAGAGGGACTGCAGCACCAGCGAACGGTTGTGACCGCGAGCGTGTTCGGGCAGCACCTTCGAACTCGGTCGAAGGGCTCTTCCGTGTGCGAAGCCCTTGTTCGACGTCGGTGTCGCTGTCATGTTTGTTAGTAAAGCTTACGAACAAACGCGGCCACAAGAGGCGATCCTGAATTTGATAGCGATCTTTACAAACTCGAAACATTTCGTGGCTAGTACCATGGGCGGGTGCCTGAAGAACCCCCCGACAGCCGACTCGGCGTCAATGATTTCGTCCGTTTCCTGCTCGAGCTGTTCGCATTCTTCACCTTCGGCTTCTGGGGTTTCGTGGCCTGGCCGTTCCCGTGGAACATCGCGTTCGGCGTCGCGACCCCGTTGTTCGCGATCGTCGTGTGGGCTCTCTTCCGCTCCCCCAGGGCCGTCATCCACATCGATGCCTTCGGCAAGGCGCTCGTGGAGATCGTCATCATGGGCTCGGCAGCGCTGGCCTGGTTGATGCTCGACCAGCCCGTCATCGCCGTGGTCTTCGGCGTGCTCGCCGCCATCTCGGGTGTCATCGCGGGCCGCAAGGAGTTCCGGTGAGCGTTCTCGTGCACGGCGGCCGCAAGGTCGATGCCGACGGCCTGATCGACGACTTCTGGTTTCTCACGGCGGGCGACCGCATCCTGGCCACCGGAACCGGTGACGGCTGGCGTTCACGGCTCTCGGCCGAGACCGAGACCGTCGACGCGAACGGCTTCTGGCTGACCCCGGGTTTCATCGACATCCACTCCCACGGCGGCGGCGGTCACTCCTTCGACGACGGCACGGAGTCCATCCGAGCTGCGCTCGCCATGCACCGCAAGCACGGCACCACCCGCTCGGTCATCTCCCTCGTCGCGAATCCGGTGCCGTCGCTCCTCGTCGGTCTCGAGACGGTGGCGAGTCTGGCCGACACCGATCCGCTCATCCTGGGCGCCCACCTGGAGGGCCCGTTCCTCGCCCGCAACCATCGCGGCGCGCACAACCCCGACTTCCTGCACTCCCCCACTCCCGACGAGGTCGCCCTGATGATCGCTCGCGGCCGTGGGCACCTGGTGCAGATCACCATCGCCCCCGAGCTGCCCGGTTCGCTCGAGGCCATCGACGCGTTCGTCGCAGCCGGCGTCGTCGTCGCGGTCGGCCACACGGATGCCGACCTCGAGCTCACCAAGGAGGCGTTCGCGCGGGGCGCCACCCTCCTCACGCACGCGTTCAATGCGATGCCCGGCATCCGGCACCGTGAGCCCGGACCGGTGGTCGGCGCGTTCGACGACCCGCGCGTGGGGCTCGAACTCATCGTCGACGGCTTCCACGTGCATCCGGATGTCGTGAAGATGGCCTTCTTGATCGCCCCCCAGCGCATCGTGATGATCACGGATGCGATGGCCGCGGCCGGCTCCGTCGACGGCCACTACCGCCTCGGCACTCTGAACGTGAGCGTCGCCGACGGGCGCGCGATGCTCTCCGGAACGGCGACGATCGCCGGGTCGACACTCACCCAAGACGCGGCGTTGCGCTGGGCCGTCGGGTCGTCGGCGATCGATCCGGTGCTGGCCGTCGGGGCGCTCACTGCGAATCCGGCGCGCGCCATCCGCCGCGATCACGAGCTCGGCTACCTGCGGCCCGGCTATGCGGCCGATGCTGTGCTGCTCGACGCCGACTGGACGGTGCACTCCGTCATGGCAGCCGGCCGCCGTCTCTGACCCCGCCGCCTCCACAGCTCGCTCCACCCACCCCACGCCACCCCACAGCCGACGAAACGACGGATTCCGGCGCCGAATGTCGGGATCGACGGATGCCGCGCCCGCTCCCCGGTCAAAGCTCCGTCGTTTCGCAGGCGGGCGTGACGACGAAGGCCCCCGACCGCTGAGCGGTGGGGGGCCTCGTCGTGCGGCGGGAGCCTAGGCGGACATGCGCGCCTTGAGGTTCTCATCCAGCGTCGCGAGGAATTTCTCGGTGGTCTGGTAGGGCTGGTCGGGGCTCACGAGCAGCGCCAGGTCTTTCGTCATCTTGCCCGACTCGACCGTCTTGATCACGACGTCTTCGAGAGTGAGCGAGAAGTCGATCAGCTCCTGGTTTCCGTCGAGCTTGCCGCGGTGGGCGAGGCCACGGGTCCAGGCGTAGATCGAGGCGATCGGGTTGGTCGACGTGGGCTTGCCGGCCTGGTGCTGGCGGTAGTGGCGGGTGACGGTGCCGTGCGCGGCCTCCGCCTCCACGACCTTGCCGTCCGGCGTAGACAGCACGCTCGTCATGAGGCCGAGCGAGCCGAAGCCCTGGGCCACGGTGTCCGACTGCACGTCGCCGTCGTAGTTCTTGCAGGCCCAGACGTAGCCGCCCTCCCACTTCATGGCGGAGGCCACCATGTCGTCGATCAGCCGGTGCTCGTAGGTGAGGCCGGCAGCGTCGAACCGCTCCTTGAACTCGGTCTCGAATATCTCCTGGAAGATGTCTTTGAAACGGCCGTCGTAGGCCTTCAGGATCGTGTTCTTGGTCGACAGGTACACCGGGTAGTTGCGGCTCAGGCCGTAGTTGAGCGAAGCACGTGCGAAGTCGCGGATCGAGGCGTCCTGGTTGTACTGCACCTGGGCGATGCCGTCATCCGGAGCGTCGTAGACGTCGAACTTCAGCGGCTCGGAGCCGTCTTCGGGGGTGAACTCGACGGTCAGCTTGCCCTTGCCCTTGAACACGAAGTCGGTGGCACGGTACTGATCGCCGAACGCGTGACGGCCGATGATGATCGGCTTGTTCCAGCCGGGCACGAGACGCGGGATGTTCGAGATGATGATGGGCTCGCGGAAGATGACGCCGCCGAGGATGTTGCGGATGGTGCCGTTCGGCGACTTCCACATCTTCTTCAGGCCGAACTCCTCCACACGCGCCTCGTCGGGCGTGATGGTGGCGCACTTGACGCCGACGCCATGCTTCTGGATGGCGTGGGCCGCGTCGATCGTGACCTGGTCGTCGGTCGCGTCGCGGTGTTCGATGCCGAGGTCGTAGTACTCGAGGTTCACATCGAGGTAGGGGTGGATCAGCGTGTCCTTGATGGCCTGCCAGATGATACGAGTCATCTCGTCGCCGTCGAGTTCGACGACCGTGCCTTCAACCTTGATCTTCTGCAATTCAGCTCCTCTACAGCCGCCGGAAATGGGCCGTCTGTCAGTTTACCCGTTTCGGGAGATATCTCGACATCGAGATAGTTTCCGCAGAGCGAACGGGTGGGGGGTCGCTCCGCTGGCGCGGCCCGATCGCAGACGTTAGCCTGAGTCCATGAGTGAACTGAGGCTCGAAGAGCTGTCGGCATCGAACATCGTGGCGGCGAACACGCTCTCGCTGAAGCCTGGCCAGGAGCAGTTCGTGGCTCCGGTCTCGCACTCCATCGCCGAGGCGTACGTGAACCCCATGACGGCCTGGCCGCGGGTGGTGCTCGAAGACGACGAGGTCGTCGGCTTCATCATGGGCAACTTCGATCCGGATGCGCCGGAGGTCGAATTCCGAGGCTGCATCTGGCGCATCAACGTCGCGGCCACCGCACAGGGCCACGGTGTGGGGCGGTATGCCGTGCTGGCCTTGGCCGATGAGGCGCGCTCGCGCGGATTCGACCGCGTCACGGTCATCTTCGAGCAGGGCGAGGCCGGCCCCGCGGCCTTCTTCGAGAAGCTCGGCTTCGCGCCGATCGGTGAAACGCCCTACGGCGAGACCATTGCCGCTCTGGATCTGTGATCGCTGGGCCTCCTGAGCCATCCGGGGGCACCGCGCCCTCGTTCGTCGACGAGGTGCTCGACATCGTCGACTCGATCCCACCCGGCCAGGTGCTGAGCTACGGCGACGTCGCCGCCCTCGCCGGAACCCGGGCCGCACGGGCGGTCGGCAGCGTGATGCGGAGGTACGGTCATGCGCATCCGTGGTGGCGCGTGGTGCGTTCCGGAGGGCTTCCGCCGGCCGGTCACGAGACGCAGGCGCGCGAGCACTATGATGCCGAAGGCACACCGCTCCGAGCGATCTCGCGGGAACCGGGCTATGCAGTCGAGTACGCTGTAGCTCGGTGGCAGCCGTTGCACCCGGATGCCCAGCAGGAGAGGAACACCCACAGCCGATGAAAAGACGCGCGCTTCTCGCCGGATTGGCGGCGGCGGGACTCGTCGCAACGCTGTCCGGTTGCACGTTGGCGAACGCCATCACCCCGCCGATCGAAACCCAGCTCTACCCCACGATCGCCGATGCCCAGGCAGCGAGTGCCACGATCTCGATCCCCTCATGGGTTCCTGCCGACGCGCAGATGATCCGCATCAAAGAGAACTCCGAGACCGGTCAGGCCATCATGCAGTTCGGCGACCCGGCACCCGAGCCGATCGGCGGTCCGTGCGACGCCTCGATCGCCGGCAACACGCCGCCGCTCGACGACACCTGGTGGCCGCAGGCGCTCGACACGTCGGCGCTCACCTGCCAAGACGGCTGGCACATCTCGTTCATGTACGGCTCGCAGTACTTCGCCTGGAAGCCCTGAGCCGACCGGCCCGCCGACTGAGCGAGACGCTCAGACGAGCGACTCGCGCCAGGAGGCGTGCAACTGCGCGAACCGGCCGGTGCCGCCGATCAGTTCCTCGGGCGTTCCGTCTTCGACGATGCGCCCCTTCTCCATCACGAGCACCCGGTCGGCGATCGAGACCGTCGAGAGACGGTGGGCGATGATCACGGCGGTACGGTCGGCGAGCAGTGTCTGCAACGCCTCCTGAACGAGCCGCTCGCTCGGAATGTCGAGTGACGCGGTCGCCTCGTCGAGGATGAGCACGGTGGGGTTCGCCAAGAACGCCCGCGCGAACGAAATCAGCTGCCGCTGGCCGGCCGACACCCGACCGCCGCGTTTGTTCACGTCGGTCTCGTAGCCGTTCGGGAGCCCGCGGATGAAGTCGTCGGCCCCCACCGCGCGCGCCGCCGCGATGATCTCGTCGCGACTCGCCTCGGGTTTGCCGATGGCGATGTTGTCGGCCACCGTTCCCGAGAACAGGTAGGCCTCCTGCGTCACCATCACGATCGCGCGCCGCAGGTCTTTCGGATGCAGGTCGCGCAGATCGATGCCGTCGAGCGTCACCCGCCCGGCGGTCGGGTCATAGAACCGTGAGATGAGTTTCGCGAGGGTGGATTTGCCGGCGCCCGTCGAACCGACCAGCGCGACCGTCTGACCCGCTGGGATCACCAGATCGAAGGGGGGCAGGATGGGCCGATCGGCCGTGTAGCCGAATTCCACGTCGTCGAACGTGACCGCTCCGGTCGACTCCCACAGGTCGACCGGCCGCTCCGGATCGGCCACACTCGGCGTCTCCTCGAGCACGCCCGAGATCTTCTCGAGAGCAGCGGTGGCGCTCTGGTAGCTGTTGTAGAACATGGCCATGTCTTCCATCGGATCGAAGAACCGGCGGGTGTAGAGCACGGCGGCCAGCAGCACACCGATCTCCATTCCGCCGTCGACCACTCGGAAGCCGCCGATGAGCAGCACCACGGCCACAGCGACGTTGCCGATCAGCACCAGACCGGGGTCGTAGATGCCGAAGAGCTTGATCACGCGCGCGTTGGATTCGCGGTAGTCCTCCACGAGACCGCCGAACTCCACCTCGTTGCGCTTCTCTTTGCGGAAGGCCTTGACCGCGCGGATGCCCGTCATGGTCTCCACGAAGTGCACGATCAGCCGCGCGGAGGCGACACGCGTGCGCCGGAACATCCGTTGCGACCGCAGCTGGAACCAGCGGGTGAGGATCAACAGTGGCACGAGTGCTGCGAGCAGGATGAACCCCGACTCGACGTCGAGCAGGAACAGCGCGACCGCGGTGAACGCCATGTAGAGCACACCTTGCACGAGCTGGTTGATGCCCGAGTCGAGGAGCTCGCGGATGGCGTCGAGATCGCTGGTCTGGCGGGAGATGATGCGCCCCGAGGTGTAGCTCTCGTGGAATTCGAGGCTGAGCTTCTGCGTGTGCAGGAAGACGCGCTTGCGCAGGTCGAGCAGGATGGCCTGGCTGATGCGCGCCGAGAGCACGGTGAACCAGGCGATCAGCACGGCGCCCACCACGCCGGCGAGCAGGTAGGCCACGCCGGCGAGTGCCACCGGCATCCAATCCTGATCGAGCAGTGCGGGCAGGCCGGTGTCGATGCCGTAGGCGATGATCGACGGGCCGGCCACCTGCGAGATGGTGCTGATGACCACCACGATGATGCTGAGCGCGAGACGCGCTCGCATCGGGCGCACGAGCGAGCCGAGCAGGCGCAGCGAGCGTTGACGGATCTGGCGGCTCTCGACTCGCGTGAAGTCGTCGCGCTCCTCACCCTCGACTCCGAGAACGGATGTCACGATGCCACCTCCTTCGTAGTGATGCTGCCTTCGCCCTCGAGCACCTCGGCGTGAACCTCGGCGTCGTGCTGCGCGGCCCGCTCCTCGGCCTCCCGCACCTCGGCGCGTTCGTCGGCGTCGAAGCTCGAGATGACGAATCGGTAATGCGGGCTCGTGGCCAGCAGTTCTGAGTGGGTGCCGACCGCGGTGACCCGCCCGTTCTCGAGCAGGGCGACGCGGTCGGCGAGCGCCACGGTCGAGGGGCGATGGGCCACGATCAAGGCGGTGGTGGTGGCGAGCACGCGCCGAAGCGCCGCTTCGACCAACGCCTCCGTATCGACGTCGAGCGCCGACAGCGGGTCGTCGAGCACCAGGATGCTCGGTCGAGCCGCGATCGCGCGGGCGAGCGCGAGGCGCTGCCGTTGCCCGCCGGAGAGGCTGAGGCCCTCCTCGCCCACCTTCGTGTCGAGCCCCAGCGGGAGGTCGTCGACGAAGGTGGCCTGCGCGATCTCGAGGGCCTCGCGCAACTCCTCTTCTGACGCATCCGGCCGGCCGAGCAGCACGTTCTCGCGCACCGTCTGGCTGAACAGGGTCGCTTCCTCGAACGCCATCGCGATCCGGGTGCGCAGTTCGTCGCGGCTCAGGTCGCGCACGTCGACACCGTCGACCTTCACCGATCCCCCGGTGACGTCGTAGAGCCGGGTGGTGAGTGCCGTGAGTGTCGACTTGCCCGAACCGGTGAGGCCCACGAGAGCCATCGTCTCGCCGGGCTGGATGGTGAGCGTCACGCCGTCGATCAGGTCGGGGAACGACTCCGGCGCATCCTGGTAACGGAAATGCACCTCCTCGAAGCGGAGCTCGCCCCGCGGGTCGGCGACGGTGGCGGGAACGGCCGGGTCTTCGATCGCGTTGACCGAATCCATCACCTCGAAGAAGCGTAAGGTCGCCGTCTTCGCGTCGAGTGTCATGGCGAGGAAGTAGCCCATCGACCAGATCGGGAACAGCAGCACGGTACCGGTGGCGAAGAACGCCACGAGCTCGCCCACCGAGGAGGCTCCGGTCGACGCCAACCACACGCCCACGACGAGACACACGCCGAACGCGAGGTCGGGGATGAGGGTGAGGTAGAGCCAGATGCCGGCGATGGCCTTGGCCTTCTCGATCTCGGTGCCGCGCAGCTCTTCGGCCTGCGACTCGAAACGCTTCAAGGCGTAGCGGCTTCGACCGAAGGCCTTGAGCACGCGGATGCCGTGCACCGACTCCTCGACGCTGGTGGCGAGGTCGCCGGCCTGGTCTTGGCTGCGGCGCGCGACATCCGAGTATTTGCGTTCGAAGGCGAAGCTGTAGGCGATGACCGGCACGGCCGCGGCCGCGAAGATGAGTCCGAGCACCCAGTTCAGGCTGATCAGGATGATCACCCCGCCGATCAGGGTCAGCACGTTCACGACGAGCAGCACGAGGCCGAACGACAACCAGCGTCGGATGAGGTTGAGGTCGCTGACCGCGCGCGAGAGCAACTGCCCACTGGGCCAGCGGTCGTGGAACGACACCGGAAGATCTTGCAGTTGCGCGTAGAGCGAGTTGCGCATCCGCGCTTCGACGTGCGTTCCGGGCGTGAGCACCAGCGCCCGGCGCGCACCGATCAGCACGGCCTCGATGACTCCGAGGGCGAGCACGATGCCGGCGGCGAGCCAGATCTGGTTCGCGTCTCCATCGGCGAGCGGGCCGTCGACCATCCACTGCAGCACCTGAGGGATGGCCAAGGCCACCACGCTCGCGGTGAGGGACACCGCCATCGCTCCGTAAATGCGCGGCAAAGCTGCCTGTACGTAGGGGCGGAGGCGCGACAGCACCGCCACCGTTCCGGCAGCGGGCGCAGCCGTCGAGCTGGGCGTTTCTGACATCGTGATCTCTCTTCGCAGTGCGCGTCGTGTTCGTGGCACAACGCTTTGCCACACGCATCGATTCCCCCCGGGCGGCGTCGTCGGGGCACGCTGATCACCCCCTCTCCGGGGGTGGTGGCGTCGCGGCAGCCTTACAGGCTATCGGCAGGCGACCGAGAAATGCAACAGCGGATTCTGCGGAGTCGAGCCCCGACCAGGCGCACTCAGCGCACGCGCACCGAGAGGCAGGTGACGCATCCTTCGAGCTTCTCGAACTCCGAGATGTCGACCGAGATGACGCGGTAGCCGAGGCCCTCGATCAAGCGCGCCGATTCGGGAGCACTCGCGGCGACGAGCACCGTGTCGTCGGTGAGCACCACGACGTGGGCGCCGCTCGGCTCAGGCATCTCCAGGAAGCGGTCGAAGATGAACGGGTCGTCGACCAGCGGGCGATAGCCGATCACCGTGCCGTCGGGCAAGGCGGTGACCGCGCTCTTCAGGTGCAGCGCCTTGGTGACGGGCACGGCCACCACCGAGTATCCGCGTGGCGCGAGGATCTTGCGGAGCTGACGGATGCCGTCGGAGTTCGTTCGGCCCCCGCGCCCCACGAACACCGTGGTGCCGACCTTCAGCACGTCTCCCCCATCGAGCGTGCCGGGACGGGTTATACGCTTCACCTCGATGCCGAGTGACCGGATGCTCTCCTCGACCGCCGGGGTCTCCGCGATGCGCGAATCGGCGCCGGGGCTGCAGATCACCGCGAGCGTGCCGAACATCACCACCGTGTCCTCCACGAACACGGAGTCGGGCAGGTCATCGGCGACGGGTACCTCCACCGGGTCCCAACCGCCGCCGGTCAGGGCCGCGACATATTCCTCCCACTGCTCCTCGGCGAGCTCGAGATCGACCTCGTTCCGCTCGATGTGGGTGACGATCCCCTGCGGAAGCGATTCGGCGGGGCGGCGCACCAGCACGTACTTCTTGCGCAGCACCTCCTGCTGCTCCTCCATCGCGAAGCGCGTGTGGATGCGCCGCGCCAGGGTGACGGAGGCGAGCACCGCGGCGAGCTCGAAGACCAGGTTGGTGCCGATCAGCGTTCCGAACAGTTGCCCGATCAGTTCCCCGCTCAGCACCGCTCCGTTCACGAGCGAAGCGATCCCGGTTCCGACCAGGGCAGCGAGGGCGGCCGACACCACACCCGCGATCAACGCGGTGTACCAGCGTTGATAGGCGCCGATCAGCCCGAAGACCGATGACAGCACGAAGAGCACGATCGTGCCGGCGATGAAGAACTGGAACGCGACACCGAACGCCTGCACGGCCTGGCCGTTGGCCACGAAGACCGCGAGTGAAGCCGAGGCGAGCGCGACCACCGCTATCACGGCAGCAGCGGCCACCGAAGCAGTGAGCGACCGGAGTCGGAACGATGACATGTCTAGACCTTAGGTGATGCAGCCTGGATGCTTCCGGCGAGAGAAGTGAACGCAGGCTCGGAGTGGGATCAGTGGAAGAAGTGCCTCTCGCCGGTGAAGTACATCGTGACGCCGGCCTTCTCGGCCGCCGCGATCACATCGGCGTCGCGCACCGATCCGCCGGGCTGCACGATGGCCGAGACGCCTGCCTGGATGAGCACCTCGGCGCCGTCGGCGAAGGGGAAGAACGCGTCGGAAGCGGCCACGGAGCCCGCAGCACGGTCGCCGGCACGCGTCACCGCGAGCTGGCACGAGTCGACCCGGTTCACCTGGCCCATGCCCACACCGACGGATGCTCCGCCCTTCGCGAGCAGGATGGCATTCGACTTCACGGAACGGCAGGCCTTCCACGCGAATTCGAGGTCGGCGAGGGTCGCCTCGTCGGCGGCCTCACCGGCCGCGAGCGTCCAGCGCGAGCGGTCGAAGTCGTCGAACACGTCGGGGGTCTGGGCGAGCAAGCCGCCGCTGATCTGGCGGAGCTCGACCCCCTCGCGGCCGTAGCCCTCAGGCAGGGTCAGCAGGCGGAGGTTCTTCTTGGTCGACAGGAGCTCGAGGGCGTCGGCATCGAAGGCCGGAGCGATCAGCACCTCGGTGAAGATGTCCTTCACCGTCTCGGCCATCGCGAGCGTCACCGTGCGGTTGGCCGCGATCACGCCGCCGTAGGCCGAGACCGGGTCGCAGGCGTGTGCTTTCGCGTGGGCCGAAGCGATCGCATCCGGCGCATCCGCATCGGCCAGCGCGATGCCGCAGGGGTTCGCGTGCTTGATGATGGCGACGGCCGGCTCCGCGAAGTCGTAGGCGGCACGCACCGCGGCGTCGCCGTCGACGAAGTTGTTGTACGACATCTCCTTGCCGTGCAACTGGGTCGCCTGCGCGATGCCGTGGCCGGCGGCGCGGGTGTAGAGAGCGGCCTGCTGGTGCGAGTTCTCGCCGTACCGCAGGGTCTGGGCCTTCCGGGCGGTGACGGTGAGCACATCCGGGAAACCGGCCGGGGCATCCGTCGTCTCGTCGTCGATGGAGGCACCGGCGGCCGAGGCGCCCGATGTGCCGAGCTGTTCGGCGAACCAGCCGGCCACGGCGGTGTCGTACGACGCGGTGTGGGCGAAGGCCTGCGCGGCGAGCTCGCGCCGCATCTCCAGGCCCGTTCCGCCAGCGGCCAGAGCGGCCTTGACGTCGTCGTAGCGGTCGGGCGACACCACGATGGCGACGTTGGCGAAGTTCTTCGCCGATGCGCGCACCAGGGCTGGTCCGCCGATGTCGATCTGCTCGATCACGGCGTCGGCCGCTGCACCGGATGCGACGGTCTCGCGGAAGGGGTAGAGGTTCACCACCACCAGGTCGAACGGCTCGATGCCGAGCTCCGCCAGCTGATGCTTGTGCGATTCGAGCCGCAGATCGGCGAGGATGCCGGCGTGCACGCCGGGGTGCAGGGTCTTGACGCGGCCGTCGAGCGACTCGGGGAACCCGGTGACGCTGGAGACCTCGGTGACGGCGACGCCCGCTTCGGCGATGGTCTTGGCGGTCGATCCGGTGGAGACGATCTCGACGCCGGCGCCGGCGAGCGCCTGCACGAGCTCGACGAGCCCCGTCTTGTCGCTGACCGAGATCAGCGCCCGGCTGATCGGAACCGTGTCGCGATGCGTGTAGAGGCTCGGGTCGTGCTGGGGGCCACTCATCGTGCTGCTATCTCCTTGAGGTCGACTGCTCCGTTGGCGATGTCGAAGACGGCCTGCACGAGCAGTTCGCGTTCGACGGATTTGATGCGCTCGTGCAGTTCGTGTTCGGTGTCTCCCGGATAGACCGGCACCGAGCGCTGCACGATGACCGGCCCGGTGTCGACGCCCTCGTCGATCACGTGCACGGTCACGCCGGTGGTGTCGACACCAGCCGCCAGCGCGTCCCGCACCGCGTGGGCGCCGGGGAACGCGGGCAGCAGTGCCGGATGCGTGTTGATGATGCGCGGAGTCAGCGCCGAGACGACAGCGGGCGGCAGGATGCGCATGAAGCCGGCGCACACCACGAGATCGGGCGACCAGCGTTCGATCTGCTCGAGCAGTTCTGCGCCCCAGGCGTCACGGGAGGCGAACGACGTGGGCACCACCGTGAACGTCGGGATCTCGAATTCTTCGGCGTGCGCGAGCCCCGGGGCATCCGTGTCGGAGCCGACCGCGATGACTCGGGCGGGATACTCGGCGTCGCTGGACGCTTCGAGGAGCGCCCGGAGATTGGAGCCTCCCCCGGAGATCAGAACCAAGAGAGAGAGCACCCTCACAGTGTATCGGCCGCTCTCGGGGCCCCTGTGCGGGCTCCGGCGACCAACCCCAGCAGCATCGACCCGGTCAGTTCGACGAAGGCCCACAGCCAGACCCAACCCGCATCCGGGCCCACCTCCACCAGTCGGCCCGGCCCCGCTGCGCCGCCCGACCAGAGGGCGAGGAGAGCCAGGATGCTCGCGCCCACGGCGCCGCCGCCCGCTGCGGTGAGCACGAGCCGCACGACGCGGGCACCGCCGCTCCGCGCAGTGCTCAGGCTCGGTCCGATTCGACCGTTCACGTTCGCGAGGAAGGCGGGCCGCAGCACTGCGGCCGTGAGGTAGCCGACCACGATGGGCACCAGCAACCCGGCGAAGCCGAGAGCCGGAGTGCCGTGCGGCAGCGCTCCGAACACCGGTAGCGAGGGCACGAGACCGAGCTGCGTGCCGAGCGGTGAGACCGCCGATCCGGTGCCGAGCGCGAAGCCCGGGCCCACGAACCAGCTGGCCGTCCAGACGATGAGATTGGGCAGAAGCGCGAGTTGCGCGAGGGTGAGCGAGATCCCGCCGAGGAGGCCGGCCTGCAAGCTCTCGTAGAGCGAGACGATCGACGAGAAGCCGAACACCAGGATGAGCGCCATCGCCAGCGCGGCGAGCCCCATCACGCCGGCAGCGGCGATGGCGCCGGCACGGAACATGAGGGCCACGAGGCCGCGATCCCCCGGAGCGATGGTCGCCAGCCGCTCTCCCCAGCGTCGGCGGATGCCGGAGTTCGGCCCGAATTCCAGCGTGGCGACCCGACGGGAGGTCCACGCGTAGCCGATCGCGAGTCCGATGGCGTAGACGAAAGCCGGGTAGAGGAGGCTTTGCGGCAGGGACGGCAGGGCGGCCGGATCGCGCACGCTGAGGGCCACCAGCCCCGCCAACGCACCGAGACTCACCACGCCCACGACGGCACCGGTGACCGGGTACTGCGTAGCGGTGAGGCGGCGGCCCGATCGCGCGCCGAGCAGCACGGTCACGAAGGCGAAGCCGAGGGGTGCCACCCCCACCTCGAAGGGAAGTTGCGCACCGTCGAGCGCGAGCCGCAGCGCCAGATCCGGATCGATCGAGAAGAGCACGTCGACACCGTTGCCGAGCAGCCAGATGTCACCCGCAGCCCGCCAGAACACCAACCAGTCGATGGCCAGGCCGAATTGCGTCGCCCAGAGGATCGTCAGCGGGATGAGCGGGATTCCCACGCCGATTGCGACGACGATCACCGCGTCGAGAGCGGCGAGCAGAGCGGTGATTGGGCGATTCATGCGTGGCGAGCCTACCTGCCGGGTCGGCGCATCCGTCAACGGCGCGCTCGGGTCGGGGAAGCTCGACAGTCGTCTCAGTGGAAGACGGCCTTCAGCAGGATGACGACCACCCCGAGCAGCGCTGTCGCGGTGCCGCCGAGCAGGCAGAAGTACCAGCGGCTGCCGCGTTCGGCGAAGGCGAGGGTGCCGAGCACGAAGAGGATCACGACGCCCACGAACAGGGCGAGCACGTAGGCGAGGTCTTCGTCGACGATGCCGGCGGCGCCGAGTGCGAGAACCAGGATGGGGATGATGGCCGCGATGAGGAGGCCGGCGGAGTGCCGGACCGCGTTGCCGAGCGCCTCGCCGAGCGGGATCTCGATGCCACCCCGCTTGCCGTGATGGGCGACGGTCGCTGCGAAGACGTGGGCGATCCAGAACACGAAGCTGGTGCCGGCGACGACGACGAGGAGGTTGAAGTCGCTTTCGTCGTCCTCGGCGATCACGATCAGCGCGCTCACGATGATGGTGCCGTAGATCGACTCCGGCGTGACCAGCTCATGCCGCAGCCGCCGATACAAACTCAACTCACCGTGCGCGTTGGGCTGGGTCTCGGTCACAACCACATTCTGCCAGTAGGCTCCACCGCGACCCGAGCCAGCAGGCCGCACTCGACGACCCAGGCGCTCCACCGCGCTCGCAGGCAGCAGGCCGCGCTCGACGACCCAGGGTGAGCGCGAGGCCGCGTCAGCGACCTCACGCGAACATGTCGCGCGGCGCCGGGCGGGGACCGGCGACGCCAAAGGGGGCCGCGCGAAGCACGGCCCCCTTTGCAGCTAACACAGCATCACAGCCCCGCGTACACCTCGCGCAGCAGCGCGGCGGTCTCGCTCGGCGTCTTGCCCACGCGCACACCGGCGGCCTCGAGGGCCTCCTTCTTGGCCTGGGCGGTGCCGGCCGATCCGGACACGATCGCTCCCGCGTGGCCCATCGTCTTGCCCTCAGGGGCGGTGAAGCCCGCGACGTAGCCCACGACCGGCTTCGTGACGTTGGCCTTGATGAAGTCGGCCGCGCGCTCTTCGGCGTCGCCGCCGATCTCGCCGATCATCACGATGGCCTTCGTCTCCGGGTCGGCCTCGAACGCGGCGAGCGCGTCGATGTGGGTGGTGCCGATGATCGGGTCGCCGCCGATGCCGATCGCGGTCGAGAATCCGAGGTCGCGCAGCTCGTACATCATCTGGTAGGTCAGGGTGCCCGACTTGGAGACGAGGCCGATCGGGCCCTTGCCGGTGATGTTCGCCGGCGTGATGCCGACGAGCGACTCGCCGGGCGTGATGATGCCGGGGCAGTTCGGGCCGATGATCCGGGTCTTGTTGCCCTTGGCCTTGGCGTAGGCCCAGGCCTCCGCCGAGTCCTGCACGGGAATGCCCTCGGTGATCACGACGAGCAGCGGGATCTCGGTGTCGATGGCCTCGATGATGGCGTCCTTCGAGAAGGCCGGCGGCACGAAGGCGATCGACACGTCGGCGCCGGTGGCCTCGATGGCCTCGGCGACCGTGCCGAACACGGGCAGTTCGACGGCGTTGCCGTCTTTGTCGGTGTGGCTGACGGTGGTGCCGGCCTTGCGGGCGTTCACGCCGCCGACCACCTGGGTGCCGGCCTTCAGCATGAGGGCGGTGTGCTTGGTGCCCTCACCGCCCGTGATGCCCTGGACGATGACCTTGGAATCCTTGTTCAGAAAAATCGACATGTTCTCTCGTCCTCTACTTACTTCGCCGCTGCGGCGAGTTCGGCGGCCTTGTCGGCGCCGTCGTCCATCGTCAGGGCCAGGGTCACGAGGGGGTGCGCGGCCTGCGTCAGGATGGCGCGTCCCTCCTCGACCTTGTTGCCGTCGAGCCGCACGACGAGCGGCTTGGTGGCCGAGTCGCCGAGCACCTCGAGGGCGCCGACGATGCCGTTGGCCACGGCGTCGCAGGCCGTGATGCCGCCGAACACGTTCACGAAGACGCTCTTCACCTGCGGGTCACCGAGGATGACGTCGAGGCCGTTGGCCATCACCTGAGCGGATGCTCCGCCGCCGATGTCGAGGAAGTTGGCCGGCTTCACACCGCCGTGCTTCTCTCCGGCGTACGAGACGACGTCGAGAGTCGACATCACGAGGCCTGCGCCGTTGCCGATCACGCCGACCTCGCCGTCGAGCTTCACGTAGTTGAGGTCGTTCTTCTTGGCCTTCGCCTCGAGCGGGTCGGCGGCTTCGGCGTCTTCCAGGGCTGCGTGGCCGGGGTGACGGAAGTCCGCGTTCTCGTCGAGCGAGACCTTGCCGTCGAGCGCGATGATGTCGCCCTCTTCGGTCAGCACGAGGGGGTTGACCTCGACGAGCGTCGCATCCTCGCCCTTGTAGACCTCCCACAGCTTCACGAAGACGGGGGCGACCTTCTCGACCAGCTCGGCGGGGAACTTCGCGTCGATGGCGATCCGCTTCGCGGTCTCGAGGTCGATGCCCGCGATCGGGTCGACCTCGATGCGGGCGAGTGCCTCGGGGCGTTCGACGGCGAGCTGCTCGATCTCCATGCCGCCCTCGTAGCTCGTGAGCGACAGGTAGGAGCGGTTGGCGCGGTCGAGCAGCACCGAGAAGTAGAACTCCTCCGCGATGCGGGCGCCGCCGGCGACCATGACGCGCTTCACGACGTGGCCCTTGATGTCGAGGCCCAGAATGGCCTTCGCGGCTTCTTCGGCCGCCTCGGGGTCTTTCGCGACCTTGACGCCGCCTGCCTTGCCGCGGCCGCCCACCTTGACCTGGGCCTTCACCACGGTGACGCCGCCGAGCTTCTCGGCTGCCGCCCTGACCTCCTCGGGGGTGTCAGCGACGATGCCCGGCAGAACCGGAACACCATAACTTTCGAACAGGTCTCGGGCTTGGTACTCGAATAGATCCACGCTGGTCTTCCAATCGATTTCTTCTCGTCGCCCCATGTGGACGGGGCATGACTCAAGGCTCGACGAAGAGAAGGTTTCCCTTCATCGCTCCGGACACCATCTAGAACTCTACCCCCGCTCCAAGGGGCGTCTTGTCCTCCCCGGATGCCCGGATCGACTCCGTTGTGCACAGATCTGCGGCGGTTCGAATACACCGGATGCGTGCCGTTCACTCTGGATCCATGAACCGAATCCCCCGCATCCTGATCGCCGTCTTCCTGAGCCTCATCACCGTCTCGCTGGCCCTCTCGGCCGGCGCGACCGCCTTCGCCGCGCAAGCCGTCGCGCACGGCCAAGGGGTGCTCTGGAAGGTCGATCACACATCCTGGCTCGGCAATTACGAGCTCGACGACGGCAATTTCGGCTACTGCATCGACGTGACGCGCCCGACGCCGCACGGGGCCGACTTCGACTACGTCGACGGTGCCACCGCCGGCTGGTTCTCGGCCGATGACTCGGCGCGGCTGGCGTTCATCTCGCGAGAGTGGGGAGCTCCGGGAGACCCGCTGACCGCGGCGGCCGCGCAACTGGCGGTCTGGACCATCACGGGTCTAGCGGGCCACGACCAAGCGTACTTCGCGCAACGGGCTAATGCCGATGCCGATCTGGTCGTGCAGGCGGCGAACCACATGCTCCGGATCGCGAATGGCGGGTCAGGTGCGTCCCGAGGGGCTTCGGCCACCGTGCAACTCGATCTCGACGGCTCTCGCGGCTCCGTGATCTCGCAGGTGACGGTCGACTACTTGTCGGGCCCGGTAACCCTCTCCCCCGGTTCGTTCTCGGGGCGCATGACGTTGCACGGCGCCACCTTCGACGGTGGAGGCACCACCGCCACGGTGGGCAACGGGGTCGCCACGCGCATCCACCCCGAGCAGGCCGGCGCCGTCGAGGAGGTGTCGGTCGACATCGTCTACGACGATCTGCCGTTCGGGCCGGGATTCCGGCTCGGTCGCAACACCGGCGACAGCCAGAACCTCCTGGTCACCCATCCCTTTCCCACATCGGCGCGGGCGACGGATGCCGAACGCGGCCCGAGCGGACTGCCGTTCCACCCCCGCGTCGAAACCACCACGAGCAACGCGGTCGCCGAGCCAGGCACCGCCCTCACCGACACCCTCGAGCTCGGAGTGCACGCTGACTCGCCCACCGGTGACGAGTGGGGTGTGTACCGCGCCCCCGACGGATCCCTCGTACCGATCCCGGTCGTGATCGAAAGCGTGCTGCTCGGGCCGTTCCCGACGCGACCGGTAGAGAGTGACGCCGCGCCCGCAGATGCCCCGGTGGTCTGCTCGGTCGAGACCGCGGCCGAAACCGGGCCGGGCACGATGGAATCGCCTCCCTGCATCGTGCCCGAGGCGGGCTACTACGTCTGGACCGATTCCATCGACCCGGCCCGCACCCCGTTCGAGAAGGGTGGTGACCGGCTGATGAGTTGGGCGTCGCGGTTCGGGGTCGCCTCGGAGACCACCGTCGTACCGGCTTCTCCGACGATCACGACAGCGGCCTCGGCGGCTGACGTGCACGACAGCGGCTGCGTCAGTGACCGGCTGACGGTCGACGGGCTCCCGCGAGGCGCTGCGCCGATCGTCGTGACGTCGACACTGCTGGGTCCACTGCCGAATCGGCCTGCCGAAGAGACGACACCGGAGGGGTGGGCCGACTTCCCGGTGGCCGGCACCGTGACCACCACGATCGAGTCCGACGGCACGCACGAATCTCCGTGCATCCAGGTCGACGATGCCGGTTTCTACTATTTCGTCTTCGAGTCGGCCGGCAGCGATCCCGACGAGCTCGGGGGCAGCACCAGCGGTGGCGCGGGTGGCGATGCAGACCACCGCACTGCCGGCGATGCCGGCGGCACCGACAGGGCGCCCGTTCTGATTCCGGCGTTCTCCGACACTCGCGTGCACGAGTCGGAATCGGTTGCGGTCATCGCACCCCTCGTTCCCCCGACGCCGCCGGCGACTGCGCCACCCGCGCCGCCCGCCACGGTGCAGTTGGCCTCTACCGGGGGCTCCGGCGCGCCGACGGTGATGTCCACCACCCTCGCCGTGACCGCGATCATCGCGGGCCTCGCAGGCCTGGGTCTCGCCACGCGGCGCTGGCGATGACCTCGCGCGCCGCCGGCTCAGATCTTCTCGATCGGCGCGATCTTGATCAAGAGCTTCTTGGGCCCAGCCGCTTCGAACTGCACGTGAGCCACGCGCTTGTTGCCCTCGCCGGTCACCTGATTCACCCGGCCCTCGCCGAAGTCGGTGTGACGGATGCGGTCGCCCGGTTGCAGCTCGAGGTCGCCGTTGTCACGCACCTGTCCGGTGACGCGGTTGGCCCACTCGGTCTTCGGCCGGGGTGGACCCGGCGGAATCCCGAGGCCCGAATCGCTGTTCCAGCGCGATCCGCCACCGTAGTTTCCTCGGCCGCGGTTGGCGTTGAGCGCCCGCGGTTCACTGCCACCCCGCGAGGTGGCCATGCCGGGCGACTGGATCCACTCGATCAGTTCGGCCGGGATCTCCTGCAGGTAGCGGCTGGGCATGGCCACAGCTGTCTCGCCGAACTGGGCGCGCGTCATCGCCAAGGAGAGAAAGAGTCGCTTCTTCGCCCGGGTGATTCCGACGTAGAAGAGGCGCCGCTCCTCGGCCGGGCCTCCGGGTTCGCCCGCCGACATCCGGTGGGGCAGCAGATCTTCTTCGACCCCGGTGAGGAAGACGGCGTCGTATTCGAGCCCCTTCGCCGTGTGCAAGGTCATCAGGGAGACGGTTCCGCTGGAGTCGTCGAGGTCGTCGACCGCCGCCACGAGAGATACCTCGGTGAGGAAGTCGAGCAACGTGCCGTCGGGGTTGTTGCGATTGAATTCCTTCGTCACGGCGAGGAGCTCTTCGACGTTCTCCGCACGCGCTTCGTCTTGCGGGTCGCGCGTGGCACGCAGGCTCTTCACGAAGCCGCTCTGCTCCATCAGAAGGGTGAGCACCTCGCTCACCTGCGCTTCGCCTCCCGGGCGATCCGGGGTCACCAGTTCCGTGGCCTCATCGAGCAGGCCCGCGAGCTGCAAGATGGCTCCTGTCACCTTCGGCCCCAGCCCGAGCTCGGCGGCGCGGCGCATCGCCTCGCGGTAGCTGACGTTCTCCCGTTCGGCGAAGGAGGCCAGCTGCGTCTCGGTGGCCGGCCCGATCCCCCGTTTCGGCGTGTTCAGGATGCGGCGCAGCGCGAGCCCGTCGAACGGGTTCGCGACCGAGGTGAGATACGCCATGGCATCTTTGATCTCGGCGCGTTCGTAGAACTTGGTGCCGCCGAGCACCCGGTAGGGCAGGGCGGAGCGGATGAAGATCTCCTCCAGCGCACGGGTCTGCGAGTTGGTGCGGTAGAACACGGCGATCTGGTTGTAAGCCATACCGCCTTCGCGCAACTTCGCGATCTCGTCGGCCACGAACTGGGCTTCGTCGTGCCCGGAGTAGCCCGTGAACCCGACGATCTTCTCGCCGTCGCCCACCGCCGTCCAGAGCTTCTTGTCTTTGCGATCGAAGTTGTTCGAGATGACGGCGTTCGCCGCCGAGAGGATGTTCTGGGTCGACCGGTAGTTCTGCTCGAGCAGAACGACCTTCGCGCCGGGGAAGTCGCGTTCGAACTCCACGATGTTGCGGATGTCGGCCCCACGGAAGGCATAGATCGACTGGTCGGAGTCGCCGACCACGGTGAGAGAGGCACCTCCTCCACCGAAGGCCGCGATGCCTGTCAGCTCGTTGGACTCCGGTGGCCGCGTGAGCTCGCGGATGAGCGCGTACTGGGCGTGATTGGTGTCTTGGTACTCGTCGACCAGGATGTGCCGGAAGCGCCTCTGGTATTTCTCGGCCACCTGCGGAAAGGCACGGAACAGGTAGACGGTCTGGCTGATCAGATCGTCGAAGTCGAACGCGTTCGCCTCGCGCAGGGCTCGCGAGTAGGCGCGGAAGATCTCGACGAACATCGCATCGTTCGGGTCGGAGAAGTTCGCCTGCCGCGCGTAGCTCTCGACATCCGTCAGCTCGTTCTTCAGCTTCGAGATCTTGCCGGTGACCTGGGCCACCGTGAAGCCGAAGGTGTCGGCCTGAAGGTCTTTGATGATCCGCTTCACAAGCGCACGGGAATCCTGCGAATCGTAGATGGTGAAGCTCTTGGTGAAGCCGAAGTTCTCGGCCTCACGGCGGAGGATGCGCACGCAGGCGGAGTGGAACGTCGAGATCCACATGCCCTCCGCCACTCGCCCGAGCAACTGCCCGACGCGCTCGCGCATCTCGGCGGCCGCCTTGTTGGTGAAGGTGATCGCGAGAATCTGACTCGGCCAGGCCTCGCCGCCCTTGATCAGGCTCGCGATGCGGTGGGTGAGCACTCGTGTCTTGCCACTGCCCGCGCCGGCGACGATCAGCAGGGCCGAACCGCGGTAGACCACGGCTTCGCGCTGCTCGGGGTTCAGGCCTTCGAGCAGCTCATCGTCTTCGGCGGCGGGACCCGTGCCGCCGACCACGATCGGCGTGATGCGGGGAGTGGTTTCGGTGGCGTCGCTCATGCTGCCTCAAGTTTAGGCTGCGCCACCGACAGCGCGGCGTGCCGAGACGGCCAGATCGGGCTGGTCGGCGAATACGCCGTCGACACCCGTGGCGAGGATGGCACGGAACTCCTGCTCCCACTGCCCGAAGGCCGCCTTGTCGTGCCCCAGTCGGAAGTTGCGCGGCAGAAAGCGGTTCTCGGCGCGGAGTGTCCACGTGAAGATCTGCAGACCGGCGGCGTGCGCCCGCGCGACGATGTCAGAGCTCCGATGCGCGGCGCCGGCGAGGTCGCGCGGCATGATGATCGACTTGTCGACGCTGATCCCGTCGACCTCCCCCGTCAGGGCCGCCAGACCCGTGTCGGTGAGCTGCGACGCGTAATCGGGAGCGGCAGACCCCTCCCGAGCCACCAGGTCGAACGGGGCGCCACCGTCTTCGATCAAGTAGGTGTAGTGGGCGGCCACGCCGCGGCGTCTCAACTCGGCGAGCACCGTCTTCTCGAAGCTCTCGAGCACGAGCCTGCCAGGTCGATCGCTCCATCCCGCCTCGGCCAACTCGGCTGCGACGATCTCACCGAGTGGCAGACCGATGGACTCGAAATACGTGGCGTGCTTCAGCTCGACCACGGCCGACGGTGCAGCCGTGGCGACGACCGGAGCCTCCGTGTCGGCGGGGTCGTCCGGCACATCCGACTCGGCCTCGTCGACGATGCGCAACACGTCGGAGAGCCGCAGCAACCCGAACCGGCCGTCGAAGCTCGCGCTCGAGGGCCGCACGGCCGGCAGCCGCTCCTTCGCGCGGAGCGTCTGCAGTTCGGCCCAGGTGAAGTCCTCGGTGAACCAGCCCGTCTGTGGATGACCGTCGATCTCCTTGGTGGCGCGCCGGTCGGCGAACTCCGGATGCGCGGCCACATCGGTCGTGCCCGAGATCTCGTTCTCGTGCCGCACCACCGGCACCCCGTCGCGAGAGACGACGACGTCGGGCTCGACGGCATCGGCGCCGAGGCCGAAGGCGAGTTCGTAGGCCGAGTCGGTGTGCTCGGGGCGATATCCGCTGGCGCCGCGGTGACCGATGACGAGAGGGTGCGCGCCGGGGAATTCCATCACGCTGACACGCTACGCCGAACGCGGGCGCCGCCCTTGCATCCCAACCGGTATACGGCGGGAATTCGGAGGACTGCCAGCGAGTTCTTGGTGAGGGTGGACTAAGTTATAGGTGTCCACGTTCATGTTCCCCACACAGAAGAGACTGACATGGCTGAAGCCTCATCGAGCAACCCCGCCTTCTCGCGAAACCCGGTCTTTAACGGCAAGGGTGCACCGGCGCAGGTTCCCACGATCTCCGCCGAGGGCCTGCAAGACATGTACGACCGTCCGGCGGCCACGCCGTCCGAGACCGATCGGATGAGCTACGACGACACAATCGTCAAGACGCTCGTCATGTTCGTCGTGCTGCTGGCCACCGCCGCCGTCGGGTTCCTCACCAACTTCCCGAACCCCACGCCTCTCGGCATCGGTCTCATGATCGGCGGTGTCATCGGCGGGCTCGTCTTCGGACTGGTCAACGCCTTCCGACGCGAGCCGTCGGTTCCGCTGATCCTGCTCTACGCGGCGTTCGAGGGCCTCGCCGTCGGAGGCCTCTCAGGCTTCTTCGAATCGCAGTGGTCCGGCATCGTGCTGCAGGCCGTGCTCGCCACTCTCGCGGTGTTCGCGGTGACACTCGCCCTCTTCGCGAGCGGCAAGGTCAGGGCCTCCAAGCGCGCCACCAAGATCTTCCTCATCGCGATCGTCGGCTACGGCGTGTTCTCGTTGATCAACTTCGTGCTGATGATCTCCGGTGCCGTACCGAACGCTTTCGGTCTTCGCGGAGTCGAGATCTTCGGCATCCCGCTCGGACTCGTCATCGGCGTCTTCGCCGTCATCCTGGCGGCCTACTCGCTGGTGCTCGACTTCGACGCCATCCAGAAGGGCGTCCGCTCGGGCGCTCCCCGCAAGTACGGCTGGTCGGCCGCCTTCGGTCTGGTGCTCACGCTGGTCTGGCTCTACCTCGAGCTGCTGCGCATCATCGCGATCTTCCGAAGCTGACGCGCTGACCGAGCCGCCACCCGGACGAGAACGAGAGAACGGGGTCATCCGCATGGATGGCCCCGTTCCGCGTTCCGAGCCACCGGATTCCCGGCCGACCGGCGTCCCGCCTTCTGACCCGGGCACGAGCTCGGGTCGCATCGTCGGGCTCGACGTCGCGCGTGGCCTCGCTCTGATCGGCATGCTCTTCGCCCACACGGTGCCCGAGACCGATGCCGAGACGGTGTTCGACGGCCGTTCGTCGATTCTCTTCGCCGTCATCGCCGGCGTCTCCCTCGGCCTGATGACCGGTGGGCAACGCGGTGTGGCTCCGGATGCGCGGGGTCGGGCCGCCGGCATCGTCGCCCTCCGCGGCCTGCTGCTGATCCTGTTCGGTGTGGCGCTCACCGCCTTCGACACCCCGATCGCGATCATCCTCGACACCTACGGCTTCTTGTTCCTCGTCGCCATCCCGTTGCTCTGCGCCCCGCGCTGGCTGATCGCGGCGGTGGTGGTTGCCGCCGCATTGCTCGGTCCGGTCGTCGTCACCGCCCTGAACGACGCCATCGACGGCGCGACCGGCCGGGCGGCCATCGTGCTCGACAGCGCCTGGCTCGTGTTTCCGGAGCGCTGGCTCGACGGCACCTACCCCGCGCCCGTGTGGCTCGCCTACATCGCGATCGGCATTCTCGTCGCACGGTCGGGCATCCGTCGCCTCGCCGTGCAGCTCGCCATGGTGACCGTGGGCGGAGTCGCGGCGATCGCCGGGTACGCCATCGCGGCTGTCGCAGGGCAGCCTGTGCTCGCGCACGACGACTCGACGGCAGAGGTCATCGCTTCAAGCGGGGTCGCCGTCGCCGTGATCGGCGTGCTCGTGTGGCTCTCGGAGTCGACACCCGGGCGCGTGCGCACACTCTCCGCGCGTATCCTGTGGCCGCTCTCGTCGGCCGGATCGATGCCGCTCACCGTGTACAGCGCGCAGATCATCGTGATCTGGCTCTACATCGCGAACGTTCCCCATGAGGGGGTGCTGGGCTGGCAGAACCTGCCCTTGTTCTTCGCCCTCGCGATTCCCACGCTTCTCATCACGAGCTTCTGGCGCCTGCGCTTCGAGCAAGGACCACTCGAATGGGTGGTGAGTCGGGTGACGACACAGCGCCCGTGGCGAACGAATCCACCACGGGCGCCGGAAGTCACTCCCACTCGATAGTGCCCGGGGGCTTCGAGGTCACGTCGAGCACGACGCGGTTGACGCCCGAGACTTCGTTCGTGATGCGGTTCGAGATCCGGGCGAGCACGTCGTACGGCAACCGAGTCCAGTCCGCGGTCATCGCGTCTTCACTCGACACCGGGCGCAACACGATCGGGTGGCCGTAGGTGCGGCCGTCGCCCTGCACGCCCACCGAGCGCACGTCGGCGAGCAGCACGACCGGACACTGCCAGATCTCGGCGTCGAGGCCCGCAGCTGTCAGTTCGGCGCGCACGATCGCGTCGGCCTGCCGCAGCAGTTCGAGCCGCTCGAACGTCACCTCGCCTACGATGCGGATGCCGAGGCCGGGGCCGGGGAACGGCTGACGCCCCACGATCTCCTCGGGCAGGCCGAGTTCGCGGCCGATCGCACGCACCTCGTCTTTGAACAGCGCCCGCAGCGGCTCGACGAGTTCGAACTGCAGGTCTTCCGGCAGACCGCCCACGTTGTGGTGGCTCTTGATGTTCGCCGTGCCGCTCCCACCGCCCGACTCCACCACATCGGGGTAGAGCGTGCCTTGCACGAGGAAGCGGATCGGGTCGCCATCGGCCGCGGCCTCGGCGATCAGATCGGCCTGCGCCTGCTCGAAGGTGCGGATGAACTCGCGCCCGATGATCTTGCGCTTCTGCTCGGGGTCGCTGACGCCGGCGAGCGCGCTCAGGAAGCGCTCGCGCGCATCCACTGTGACGAGCCGCACTCCGGTGGACTTCACGTAGTCCTCCTCGACCTGACGGCGCTCGCCTTCGCGGAGCAGACCGTGGTCGACGAAGATGCACACCAGCTGGTCGCCGACGGCCTCGTGCACGAGAGCGGCCGCCACGGCCGAGTCGACTCCGCCGGAGAGTCCGCAGATCACCTTGCCCGAACCCACCTGCGCCTGGATCGCGGCGACCTGATCGGCGATGACGTTGCCTGGATTCCAGTCGGCCGGGATGCCGGCCGCCCGGTGCAGGAAGTTCTCGATGAGGTCTTGCCCGAACTGGGTGTGCTTGACCTCGGGGTGCCACTGCACGCCGTAGAGGCCCCGCGACGGGTTGGCGAACGCGGCCACCGGGGTCGACGCGGTGCTCGCGAGCACATCGAAGCCCTCCGGCGCCTGCACCACAGAGTCGCCGTGGCTCATCCACACCGTCTGCGCGGGCGGCTGCTCGCTGAGCAGCGACCCACCGTCGCCGCCGACCGCCATGTCGGTCGAGCCGTACTCCCGGGCTCCGGTCTGCGCCACCTCGCCGCCGAGCGCGCGGGCCATCACCTGGAAGCCGTAGCAGATGCCCATCACCGGCACGCCGAGCTCGAAGATCTCCGAATCGAAGGCGGGCGCGCCCGCCTCGTAGACGCTCGAAGGGCCGCCCGAAAGCACGATGCCGACGGGGTTCTTCGCCGCCACCTCGGCCGCGCTGATGTCGTGCGGCACGATCTCGGAGTAGACGCTGGCCTCACGCACTCGGCGCGCGATCAGCTGCGCGTATTGCGCACCGAAGTCGACGACCAGAACGGGACGAGTCAGTTCCTCATGGTCAGGGGTGTCTGATCCGCTAATTGGATGCCTCCACAGGTTCGGGTAGGGCGGCCTCGGCTTCGCGCGTGGCGAGGTAGGCCGTGACCTCGCGGGCGATACGCGCCTCGAGGAAGAAGGAGAGGAAGGGAATGACTCCGCCGAGCGCGATGATGATGAACCGCAGGAACGGCCAGCGCATCAGGCTCCACAGTCGGAAGTCGGAGAACAGGTAGACGACATAGAACCAGCCGTGCACGATCAGGATGCCGAGGCTGATGTTCACGGCGACTGTGGTGCCGGCGGGCACGAGGGCGAGGAACCCCTGCGGGCCGCCGAGCTCGAGTTCGAGCGCGATCGGGGTGTATTTCAGCAGCATCTCCGCGCACAGCAGGAGAAGGAGCGTGCCCGTGATGATCGAGGCGACCTGGTAGAACTTCAGGGCTCCGCGGATGCGCGGAAAGTCCTTCAACTTGGGTGCGAGAGCCATGGAAACTAGCCTACCCGCGCATCCGGAGCGTTATCTGCGGCTTCCTCCTGCTCGCGCTCCCAGGTGTCGCGCACCAGGCGGTACCAGAGGTAGATGGCGAAGCCGGCGAACACCACCCACTCGGCGGCATAGAAGATGTTGAGCCAGTTGAGCTCCACCGAACGCGACGGTTCGGGCGAGGAGATGACGTCGAGGCCGACCGGCGGGGTGTCGGTGACGACATAGCCACCGTAGACGTCGGCGGCCTGGTCGAACTCCGGCCACTGGTTGATCAGGGTCGAGACCGACATGGTGGTCTGGATCGGCCCGCCGGAGAGCGACTCCACGCCGACGAGCGGCTTCTGGTCGTCGGAGAGCACAGGAGCCTCGGTCGGCAGGTATCGGCCGACGAGTGTCTCAGAGACCGATCCCGCGTTGGCCGCGAGAGCCTGAGCTGTCGCAAGGGCTTCCTCGGCCTGTGGCGTCCAGCCGAGGGCCACGGCGAGGTAGGTGTCGGCGGGGCTGTCGACCGCGAACTGACCGATCACCCAGAAGCCGTCGGCCCCGTCGTTCAGCCGGCCTCCCAGAACGTCGTAGCCGCTGGCCACGAAGTGCCCCGGCACGCTCACACGCTGCGCCGCCTGCGTCTCCACCACCGGGGCCTGCGGCTGCGCGACGTCGGTGAGCGGCCGCACCTGCTCGGTCTGGTCGTTCACGACGGTGCCCGTCGAGACGGCGCGATCGAGTTGCCACTGGCCGAGGGCGGCGAATCCGCCGGCCACCGCCAAGGCGAGAACGAGGGTCGCGATCCAGCGCGGCCGCCGCATCACACTGAAGATGCTCAATACTCGCTGTCTCTCGGTCGGGGCTTCTCTTCGTCGGACTGCTGCATGGCCTGTTCGATCAGGCGTTCCGCGTGCGCTCGGTCGGGTTCGGGCAGATCGTCGACGTCGCCCAGGTCGAGATCGGTATCGGCGTCGACCACGGCGGCGTCACCGCCGCCCGGTGCGCCGGAACCGCCCGTACCGCCGCTGTAGGCAGCGGGCACTTGCTCCACCTCGCCGAGGCGGTCGCCGCGCGTCTCGGCTTCCATCAACGCGATGGCCTCGGCCGCTTCGGCGGAGCGCGCTCTCGCCACGGCCTGCTTCTTCTTCGTGCCGAGCACCACCGCACCGATCTTCTCGGAATTGACGGCGAGGATCGGACCCATGATCGCCATGATAAGCACGTAGAGTCCGGCGAAAGGCTGGATGCGCGAGTCGAGGCCGGCGGCGAGCGCCAGCGTCGCGAGAATCAGCGCGAACTCTCCGCGATTCTGCAGGATGGCCGCCGTATTGATGCCGGCCTGCGGCCCGAGGCCGTTCAGCCAGGCCACGAACTGGCCCGCGATGATGTTGAGCACCACCGTCATCACCACCGCGATCACCACCGGCACGATGACCTCCGGGAACTTCGTCGGGTCGAGCCCGAGTCCGAAGTTCAAGAAGAAGAAAGCGCCGAACACGTCGCGCAACGGGATGGCGATCTGCTCGATCCGGTTGCGATAGCGGGTGGCGCCGAGCACCAGGCCGATGAGGAACGCCCCGATCGCATCCGTCACGCCGAGGATCTCACCGAGGCCGCCGAACATGATCGCCAGCCCGAAGAACAAGATGGTGAACAGCTCGTCGTCTTTGGTGCGGAACAGGCGCGACACCACACGACCGCCCCAGCGCGCCACCGCGAACATCACGATGAGGAACACGAACGAGATGACGAGCTTGCCCACCACCGGCCAGATCTCGGTCTCGCCGGAGAGCACCACCGAGACGATGGCCAGGTAGATGGCGATGAACACGTCTTCGACCACCGTGACACCCAGGATCATCGGGGTCTCGCGGTTGGCCAGCCGGTTGAGCTCGATCAGGAGCTTCGTGACGATGGCGCTGGAGGATGTCGCGGTGATCCCCGCGATGACGAGCGCCTCTCGGGTGCCCCACCCCACCAGGAAGCCGAAGGCGAAGCCCACCACCATGTTGATGGCGATGTAGGAGCCGCCCGAGATGATGAGCTTGCCGGCGTTGCCGAAGAACTCGTCTTGGTCGAACTCCAGCCCGAGGTTGAACAGCAGGAGGATCAGTCCGAAGACCGCGATCAGCTCGATGTACTCCCCGTGCACGAAGTTGATCGGGAACCAGCCGAAGTACGGGCTGGCCAAGAGGCCCACGACCATGTAGATCGGGATGGCGGGGAGCCCGATGGATTTGCCCAGCCGCCCGAGGACATAGGCGATGACGAAGAGGACGCCGAGGACGAGGAGGTCGGGGCCTAGGTGCATGCGTCCGGCCGTCTAGTTTCCGGGCGGACCGTCGACCGCGACCTTCGGCTTCGCCGCACCGGTTCGGAAGAAGTTGAACGCCTTGGCCACTTTCTCGGGCGAACCCGCGACGACGAGTGTGTCGCCGGGGAAGACCTTGAAGTCGGGTGCCGGAGCCGGGTTCGTGGACTCACCGCGCACCACGGCGACGACGGTGAGCCCGGCGATGCCGCGCTCAGCGGGGCTGCCGAGAGGCTGCCCGGCGATGTGGTCTTCGTAGTCGACCGTGAACCAGTCGATGCTGAGGCCGGGGATCTGGTCGAGTGCCGTGAGCGACTCGGTGATCTGCGTGCCACCCAGGAGTTCGGCAAGGGTGTGCGCCTCGTCTTCGGAGAGCCGCAGCGACACCTTCGTCACGTCGGGGCCGTCTTCGTCGTCGGCGAAGGTGATGAGGTCGCTGTGCCCGGACCGGTGGGCGATCACGCCCACCTTTCCGCCGTCGGAGGTGTAGAAGGTGTGCAGCACCCCCACTCCGGGAAGCTTCACTCGCCGAACGTCCACCATGTGCTGTCTCCTCAAGAAGTCACCGCGATCGCGGTACTCCTATTTTAGGCCCGCAGCGCACGGGCCCCGCTCTGGCGGCCTCAGCTTGTGGAGAACGCTCGCGGGAGACGCCCTGTGCAGAACCTCAGTTCGTCTCGACGATGTCGGGCGCCTGCAGGCGGATGCGCTCCGCCGACTCGTCGTCGGGCTGCTCCTGGCTCGCCCGCTCGGCCCGCACTCGCTCGAGATAGTAGGCGACCTCGCGCTCGGTGGTCTCCTCGTCCCAGCCGAGCACGCCGGCCATCAACTTGGCGGCGACCGGGGCCGCCGAGACACCGCGGTCCCAGGCCTCGATCGAGATGCGGGTGCGCCGGGCGAGCACGTCGTCGAGGTGCAGCGCGCTCTCGTGCGAGGCGGCGTACACAACCTCGGCTCCGATGTAGTCATCGGCACCGGGGAGCGGATCGGCCAGGCTCGGGTCGTCGAGGATGAGATCGAGCAGCTCGTCGGTCAGCGTGCCGTAGCGGTTCAGCAGATGTTCGATCCGCACCGTGTGAACGCCGAACTTGCGAGCAATCTTGGCGCGCTTGTTCCAGGCGGCCTGGTAGCCCTCCGCGCCGAGCAACGCGATGTCCTGGGTCACCGAGGGTGAGATCCTGCCGTCGAGCGCCGAGACCGCGGCGTCGATCGCATCCTTCGCCATCACGCGGTACGTCGTCCACTTGCCACCGGCGATCACGACGAGCCCCGGCACCGAGTGCGCCACGAGGTGTTCGCGCGAGAGCTTCGAGGTCTGGTCGGACTCGCCGGCCAGCAGTGGCCGCAATCCCGCGAACACACCCTCGACGTCTTCGCGCGTCAGCGGCACCGCGAGCACCTTGTTCACGTGCTCCAGCACGTAGTCGATGTCGGCAGCGGTGGCGGCCGGATGCGCCTTGTCGAGATGCCAGTCGGTGTCGGTGGTGCCCACCAGCCAGTGGCGGCCCCACGGAATGACGAAGAGAACGCTCTTCTCCGTGCGGAGCAGCAGGCCCGATTTGCCCTGGAACCGATCCCGCGGCACCACGAGGTGGATGCCCTTCGAGGCGCGCACTTTGAACTGCCCGCGCTCCCCCACCATGGCCTGGGTGTCGTCGGTCCAGACGCCGGTGGCGTTCACCACCTGCTTCGCGCGGATCTCGAACTTCTCGCCCGTCTCGAGATCGTGCGCGTTCACACCCACGACCCGCTCACCCACCTTGATGAAGCCCTCCACCTGCACCCGGCTGGCCACGTGGGCGCCGTAGGAGGCGGCGGTGCGGGCGACGCTCGCCACGTAGCGAGCGTCGTCGACCTGGGCGTCGTAGTAGGTGATGCCGCCGATCAAGGCGTCTTTTCCGAGGCTCGGCATGAGCTTCTGCACCTGCCGCTTCGACAGGTGGCGGTGATGCGGAACGCCGGGAGGGCGGCCACCGGAGTAGGAGAAGATGTCGTACAGGAGCATCCCGGCCCCCACGTAAGCCCGCTCGATCACGCGCTTCTGCAGGGGGTAGAGAAAGCGCACGGGCTTCACGAGGTGCGGGGCGATCCGCTGCAGCAGGAGGCCCCGTTCGATCAGCGCCTCGCGCACGAGCCGGAAGTCGAGCTGTTCCAGATAACGGATGCCGCCGTGCACGAGTTTCGACGAGCGGCTCGAGGTTCCGGATGCCCAGTCCCGCGCTTCCACCATGCCCACCCGGAGGCCCCGCGTCACGGCATCCAGGGCACTGCCGGTGCCGACGATGCCGCCACCCACCACGAGGATGTCGAGCTCTTTCGTCTTGAGGGTCTCGATGGCGGCTGCGCGTTCCTCCGGACCGATCTTCGTCGAGTGCGAAACCGAGGTCTTCGTTGCCATGGAACTCTCCTTCATCGCAGAGCTAGGAACTGACTCCGTCAGTTCACACGCTAATCAACCCGGTAGGGGGCTACAACCACTTCGATCCGCTGGAACTCCTTGAGGTCGGAGTATCCCGTCGTCGCCATCGATCGGCGCAGTGCACCGATGAGGTTGGCGGTTCCGTCGGCCACCGGAGAGGGGCCGTACAGGATCTGTTCGAGCGGCGCCACCTGGCCCACACGCACGCGGTTGCCGCGAGGCAGCTGCGAGTGGTGGGCCTCGGGGCCCCAGTGCCAGCCGCCGCCGGGCGCGTCGTCGGCGCGAGCGAGCGCGGTGCCGAGCATGACGGCATCCGCCCCCATTGCGATGGCCTTCACGACGTCGCCCGAGGTGCCGAGACCTCCGTCGGCGATCACGTGCACGTAGCGGCCACCCGACTCGTCCATGTAGTCGCGGCGGGCTCCGGCCACATCGGCCACCGCGGTGGCCATGGGGGCGTGGATGCCCAGGGTGGCGCGGGTGGTGGAGGCGGCTCCCCCGCCGAACCCCACCAGCACGCCGGCCGCACCGGTGCGCATGAGGTGCAAAGCCGCGGTGTAGGTTGCGGCACCGCCCACGATCACCGGCACGTCGAGTTCGTAGATGAACTTCTTGAGGTTGAGCGGTTCGACGGTCTTTGAGACGTGCTCGGCCGATACCGTCGTGCCGCGGATGACGAACAGGTCGACGCCGGCGGCGACGACGGTCTCGTAGAGCTCTTGCGTGCGCTGCGGCGACAACGCGCCCGCCACGGTGACTCCGGATGCGCGGATCTCAGCGAGCCGGGCCGTCACGAGTTCGGGCTTGATGGGCTCGGCGTAGATCTCCTGCATGCGCTGCGTCGCCTTGGCCTCGGGCAGGGTGCGGATCTCCTCGAGCAGGGGCTCGGGGTCGTCGTAGCGCGTCCACAGACCCTCGAGGTCGAGCACCCCGAGTCCGCCGAGCTGCCCGATCATGATCGCGGTGCGCGGCGACACCACCGAGTCCATCGGTGCGGCGAGCACCGGGATGTCGAAGTGGTAGGCGTCGATCGACCAGCCCACCGAGACGTCTTGCGGGTCTCTCGTGCGACGCGATGGCACCACCGCGATGTCGTCGAAGGCGAAGACGCGGCGCCCGCGCTTGGCACGGCCGATTTCAATTTCCATCACGCCTCATCCTATCCGGCCCCTTCCGACAAGCGGTGGGACGGGTCGAAACGTATTCCGCCCCTGGCATCCGAACGCAGCAGCCGTTCCACCGTCGTCACCGGAGTGGGCGATCGCATCGGGGGTGCCGGCCGTTCCGTGGGGCGTGTCCCGCATCATCCGATCGGCCGGGGTCGGCACGTTCGACCGGCGGACCTTAGCGCCCCGCCGCGCGCTCAGCCCTCGTTGAAGTCGACGGTGACGCCGCCGTTCACCGTCTCCGCGGTGATCGTGCGATCGGCCCTGCGGTCGCTGACCAGCCCATCCGTGTCGATGTCGCCGTTCGTCGTCTGAGCTTCGATGAAGTAGTCCTCACCATCGTCGGGCACGCGGACGGTGACGGAACCGTTCGTCGTCTTGGCTGTGACGGTGTCGGGTGCCTCAGAGAACTCGAGCCGGATCTCCCCGTTCGTCGTCTCTGCGCTCACATCGCTCGATTCGGCGTCGCTCACGCGCACCGCACCGTTCGTCGTGTCAAGCCTGACCTGGCCCGTGGGTGATTCCACGTCGACGGCACCATTCATCGTGGTGAAATCGAGGTCTCCGTCGAGAGCGGATGCGGTGATCTTGCCGTTCGTCGTCGTCACCGTGAGGTTGCTTTCGGCCGGCACCGAGATCGTGATCACGACGGAGCAGCGGCTGAAGATCAGCCAGCCTTCCGGGCATCCGCCGCGGAGCGTCGTGGCGTCACCCGAACTCTCGAGCCGCATCGCCGGCTTGGTGCCGCTGTATCGCCCCTCCATCGCGGCGTGCACCTGGTCGTCTTCGCTCGCGCTGAACCGCAGCTCGGCGTTGTTCGTGTCGACCAGGATGTTCGCCGCGCCATCACCGTCGGCGGTCTCGTTGACCGGTGCTGCGCCGAGGCCGGGCAGCAGGAAGATCAACGTCGTGGCGGCACCTGCGAGCAGGATGAGCACTATGACCGGGATGCCCACGAACAGCAACACCTTGCTGGTCGTCGAGAGTCCGCCACGCTGAGATTGCGCGGGGGGCGGCTGACCGGGCTGACGCAGCTGCCCCGGCTGACCGTCATGCCCGGGTATCGGTGCGCTCATGGATCTTCGGCCTCCACTCGTCAAGCGATCGGTGTTCGGCGTCGTTCCTTCCCAACCCTAGCCAGGAGTTCTGCCTCCGGGAAAGGGTGACCGGGGCGAGCGGATCCGAAAACTCAGCGGCGGTAGTTGGGCGCCTCGACCACCATCTGCACGTCGTGCGGGTGCGATTCCTTGAGCCCGGCGGCGGTGATCCGCACGAAGCGGCCCTTCTCCTTGAGCTCCGGGATGGTGCGCGCGCCGGTGTAGAACATCGACTGCCGAAGGCCCCCGGCCAGCTGGTAGGCCACGTTCGAGAGCGGTCCGCGATACGGAACCTGGCCCTCGATGCCCTCGGCGATCAACTTGTCGTCCGAAGGCACATCCGACTGGAAGTAGCGGTCTTTCGAGTACGAGGTCTTCTCGCCCCGCGTCTGCAGGGCACCGAGCGAGCCCATGCCGCGGTAGTTCTTGAACTGCTTGCCGTTGACGAACACGAGGTCGCCGGGGCTCTCGTCACAGCCGGCGAGCAAAGACCCGAGCATGACCGTGTCAGCGCCGGCGACGAGCGCCTTCGCGATGTCGCCCGAGTACTGCAGGCCGCCGTCGGCGATCACCGGCACTCCGGATTCACGCGCCGCGAGCGACGCTTCGTACACCGCGGTCACCTGCGGCACGCCCACGCCCGCCACCACGCGCGTGGTGCAGATCGAGCCCGGACCTACCCCGACCTTGATGGCGTCGGCCCCCGCGTCGATGAGCGCCTGGGCGCCCGAGCGGGTGGCGACGTTGCCGCCGATCACATCCACGTCGGCGAATGCCGAGTCGCTCTTCAGCCGGCGGATGATGTCGAGCACGCCCGCACTGTCGCCGTTCGCGGTGTCGACCACGATCACGTCGACGCCCGCGTCGAGCAGGTTGGTGGCACGCTGCCAGGCGTCGCCGAAGAAGCCGATCGCCGCACCGACGCGCAGGCGTCCGGCGGCGTCTTTCGTGGCGTTCGGGTATTTCTCGCTCTTGTCGAAGTCCTTCACGGTGATGAGGCCGCTGAGGCGCCCCGCATCGTCGACGATCGGGAGCTTCTCGATCTTGTGCTGGGCGAAGATCGCGATCGCGTCATCCGGGTCGACTCCGACCCGAGCGGTGATCAGCGGCATCTTCGTCATGACGTCGCGCACCAGCGTGGTCGACTTCTCGAACGGCGACACGAAACGCATGTCGCGGTTGGTCACAATGCCCACGAGCACGCCCTGGCCGTCCACCACGGGGAGGCCCGAGACGCGATAGAGGCCGCAGAGCGCGTCGACTTCGGCGACCGACGCATCCGGTGTGGTCGTGACCGGATCGGTGACCATGCCCGACTCGCTGCGCTTCACGCGGTCGACCTGCTCGGCCTGGTCGATGATCGAGAGATTGCGGTGCAGCACGCCCAGGCCGCCTTCGCGGGCCATGGCCACGGCCATCCGCGATTCCGTCACGGTGTCCATCGCCGCGGAGAGCAGCGGGGTGGCGACCTGAATGCGCTTCGTGAGCCGGGAGGTCGTGTCGGCTTCGCTCGGGATGACGTCGGTGTGGCCCGGGAGCAGCATCACGTCGTCATAGGTCAGTCCGATAAAACCGAACGGATCCGGCTGGTCCATTGTTCTCCCTCACGCGCGATTACCTGTTGCAATCGTAACCGTTAGGAAGTGGGCGGTATTCCGTGTAGAAATGACGAACGTCGAATTAGATGGCCAGTTGAAACACCGTGGACACAATTCGAATGTATGGTCTAGCAATGTCGCTACGACCATAGACACGGAGATCGCCGCTGCACCCGGCGGTCTCCTTCCAGGAGGTGCTGTCTTTTGATCGCAGGTATCCGTCTCGGACGCGGTGTCCGATTGACCACGATGATCGTCGCAGCGCTCGCGCTGTGCCTCGGCATCGTGCTCGGCTCGGCATCGTTCTCCGCGAACGCCACCGAGACACCGGCGCCCACGCCGACGCCCACGGCGCCCGGTGATTTCACCAACACATACTCGATCGGCGGCATCCTGCGGGATGGCGACACCCTGGTCGAGGGCGTGGAGGTCACGGTGGAAGGCGACGGCTTCACCGAGACGGCGACCACGGATGCGACGGGCCGCTGGTCGGTCGTCGTGCCGGGCAAGGGCGACTACACGGTCACCCTCGACGCCGACTCGTTGCCCGAGGGCGTGACGTTGCGCGATCCCGATCGGAGCTCGGCGGAGGTCTCGTCGGGCGAGTGGCAGACCAACACGATCACCCGCTCGTTCCCCCTGGGAGCCGACACCCGGCAGACCACGGGCTTCTTCGAGCAGTTCCTGCAGCGCTTCGCCGCGGGCCTCAACTTCGGTCTCTTGATCGCCCTCGCGGCCATCGGAATCACGCTGATCTTCGGCACCACCGGCCTCAACAACTTCGCGCACGGCGAGATGGTGACCTTCGGCGCCATCGTGGCCTGGATCGTGGCCGTTCTCCTCGGCATCAACATCTTCGTGGCCATGCTGATCGCCCTCGTTCTGGGCGGCGTGTTCGGGTACGTGCAGGACTGGTTGCTGTGGAGGCCCCTGAGACGGAAGGGGGTGAGGCTCGTACAGGCGATGATCGTCAGCATCGGCCTCGCCATCGCCTTGCGCTACCTCTACCTCTTCTACATCGGCGGCGAGACCAAGACGATGAGCGTCGGGCTCTCGGATGCCGTGGTGCTCGGTCCGGTGCGCATCACCACCGGCTCCATCCTCAGCATGATCATCTCGGTCGTCGTCCTGGTGCTGGTGGGCCTGTTCCTCACCCGCACCCGCATCGGCAAGGCGACCCGGGCGGTGTCCGACAACCCGTCGCTCGCGGCCGCATCCGGAATCGACGTCGACCGCATCATCCGCATCGTCTGGGTGCTCGCAGGGGCCTTGGCCGCTCTGGCCGGCGTGATGCTGGCGCTCTACCGCCAGGTGTCGTGGGACATGGGCTTCCAGGTGCTGCTCCTGATGTTCGCCGCGGTCACCCTCGGCGGTCTCGGCTCGGCCTACGGCGCGCTCGTCGGTTCTCTCGTGGTGGGCTTGTTCGTCGAGCTCTCCACGCTCTTCATCCCGGCCGACCTGAAGTACGCGGCGGCACTCGTGGTGCTCATCGTCGTGCTGCTGGTGAGGCCACAGGGCATCCTCGGTCGCAAAGAACGAATCGGTTAAGGGAGGCGACACATGGACTGGGGAAACATCTTCGGCAATGCCGTCGGCGAGATCATCAGCCCGACGACCGCGGCCTACGCGCTCGCGGCCATCGGCCTCGGCATCCACTTCGGCTACACGGGCCTGCTGAACTTCGGTCAGGCGGCCTTCCTCCTGATCGGCGCCTACGCATTCGCGATCCCGACACTGGCGGGCGCACCGATCATCGTCGCCGTGTTGTGCGCGATCGCGTGTTCGGTGATCTTCTCGTTCATCCTGGGCATCCCGACCCTGAGGCTCCGCGCCGACTATCTGGCGATCGTGACCATCGCGGCCGCCGAGGTCGTGCGCTACATCGTCACCACGACAGGTCTCACCGACTTCACCGGCGCCGCCAACGGCCTCTCCGGGTTCAAGGGCACCTTCGCGGCGATCAACCCGATCCCCGAGGGCCGCTACGGCTTCGGCCCGTTCACCTACAACGAATACGACTGGTGGGTGCGCATCGTCGGCTGGTCGCTCGTTGTGCTGGCCAGCATCCTCGTGTTCCTCCTCATGCGGAGCCCCTGGGGCCGTGTGGTGAAGGGCATCCGAGAAGACGAGGATGCGGTTCGCAGCCTCGGCAAGAACGTGTACTCCTACAAGATGCAGGCCCTCATCCTCGGTGGTGGTCTCGGCTCCATCGCCGGTATCGTCTTCATCCTGCCGAGGGCGGTGCAGCCGGCGAACTACACCACCGGCCTCACCTTCTTCATCTGGACGATCATGCTGCTCGGCGGCGCGGCCACGATCTTCGGGCCGATCGTCGGCTCGATGATCTTCTGGGTCGTGCTCTCGCTCACTCAGGGCATCCTCTACGGCGCCATCGAGTCCGGAGCGCTGAGCTTCGTGTCCACCACCCAGGCAGGGCAGATCCGCTTCATCCTCGTCGGTGTCGCGCTGATGCTCCTCGTCATCTTCAGACCGCAAGGTATTTTCGGAAACAAGAAGGAGCTGTCCTTCAGTGTCTAACTCAGAATCCGCAGTCGTCTCCGGTCACCCGCTCGTCAAGGGTGAGGTGGGCCCCGGATGCGCGAAGGTCGACCCGATCGTCGTCGCCGACCACGTCACCCGCCAGTTCGGCGGCCTCAAGGCGGTCGACGTCGACCACCTCGAGATCCCGCGCGGGCAGATCACCGCGTTGATCGGCCCGAACGGCGCCGGCAAGACCACCATGTTCAACCTGCTCACCGGCTTCGACAAGCCGAACACCGGCACCTGGGAGTTCGACGGCAAGTCGCTCGCGGGCGTGCCGGCGTTCAAGGTGGCGCGCGCCGGCATGGTGCGCACCTTCCAGCTGACGAAGTCGCTCGGTCGACTCTCCGTGCTGCAGAACATGCTCCTCGGCGCCACGGGCCAGAAGGGCGAGAAGCTCATCGCGTCGCTCATCAAGCCGATCTGGCGCAAGCAGGAGGAGGAGAACACGGTTCGAGCCGATGATCTCCTCGCCCGCTTCAAGCTCGACGAGAAGCGCGAAGACTATGCGGCATCGCTCTCCGGCGGCCAGCGGAAGCTTCTCGAGATGGCACGCGCGCTGATGTCGAAGCCCGAGCTGATCATGCTCGACGAGCCGATGGCCGGCGTGAACCCGGCCCTCACGCAGTCGCTTCTCGGGCACATCAAGAATCTGAAGTCCGACGGCACGACAGTGCTCTTCGTCGAGCACGACATGCACATGGTGACGCACATCTCCGATTGGGTGATCGTGATGGCCGAGGGCCGCGTGGTGGCCGAGGGGCCACCGGAGACCGTGATGAAAGACCCCGCCGTGATCGACGCCTACTTGGGTGCCCACCATGACGAAGATCTGGGCGATCTGATGGAAGACGGCCCGAACCCGGTGCTGGAGGCGGAGCGCAAAGCCCGCGAGGCGCATCCGGAGGTCGATGAGGGCCCCGGCTGGGCCGAGAACACCACCCCGCCGGCAGCGGAGGAGAAGTAGGCATGAGCGACGTCGATCCCAACGAGAAGAACCTCGAGACCAACACCCTCGCCGAGGAGCCTTCGCGAGGGCACACGCTCGCCCCGACCGATCGCGGCGAAGCGGTGCTGAGAACCGACAACCTCGTCGGCGGCTACCTGCCTGGCGTGAACATCCTGAACGGCTGCACCATCGAGGCGTTCCCCGGTGAACTGATCGGCATCATCGGGCCGAACGGCGCGGGCAAGTCGACCGTGCTCAAGGCGATCTTCGGGCAGATCAAGATCCGCAGCGGTCGCGTGATCTTGAAGGGCGAGGACATCACCGGACTCCGGGCGAACAAGCTCGTGACCAAAGGCGTCGGCATGGTGCCGCAGAACAACAACGTCTTCCCGAGCCTCACGATCGAGGAGAACCTCGAGATGGGCCTGTTCCAGAAGCCTTCCATCTTCGCCGAGCGCTTCGACTTCGTCACCACGTTGTTCCCGGAGCTCGGCAAGCGCCGCAAGCAGCGCGCAGGCTCACTCTCGGGCGGCGAGCGCCAGATGGTCGCCATGGGTCGCGCCTTGATGATGGAACCCTCCGTGTTGCTGCTCGACGAGCCTTCAGCCGGTCTGTCGCCCGTGCGGCAGGACGAGACGTTCATGCGGGTGCACCAGATCAACCGTGCCGGCGTCTCCGTCATCATGGTGGAGCAGAACGCCCGGCGCTGCCTGCAGATCTGCGACCGCGCCTACGTGCTCGACCAGGGCCGCGACGCCTACACGGGCACCGGCCGGGAGCTCATGAAAGACCCGAAGGTGATCGAGCTCTACCTCGGCACGCTCGCCGCTGATCAGGGGCATTAGAACGCGTTATCCCCATCGGAGGCATTCAGTGAGATAATCTCACTCATGCCTTCGTCTGTTCTCGACACCGAACCTCTCTCCGCTTGCCCTTCGCCGGCTGAACTGCGCGCCTACCGGAAAGGGCGGGGAGAGGTGAACGGGCCACGCGTCCGCGTGCGACCGTGTCTCGGTGGCCTGAGCTACACCGCGCTCCTGGTGACCTCCGGGCTCACCACGGGGCTCCTGGCAGCGGTGGGGGCGAATCCACGCGCTGTGCTGGTCGGGGGGCTGCTGACAGCAGGCTCGGCTGTCGGCGCCGTGGTGTGTGCTCGGTCCACGAGCATCCGCACCGGTCTTCGCGAATACCGGCTCGCGGCCTTCGCCGCCCGCAACGGGCTCGTCTACGAGCGCGGCGTGGCGACACCCAGCGTGCCCGGACTGCGGTACTCCGACGGAGCAGGTCGGCCCTTGCGCCGGTTCACCGGCGAGAACGCCGGTGTGCCCGTCGAGGCCGGCAATTACCGGCATCCCGCCGGCGATGTCTCGGGTTACGTGATCGTGGGTCGGCAGTTCGAGATCGTGGCACCGTTCGATTTCGCCGAGCCGGCGGAATGGCACCGGGCCTGGGGGCTCCTGCGCACCGCCTCGTGAGGGCGACACCCGCCCTGAACGTCAAGAAAGCCCGGCACCTCCGAAGAGGGCCGGGCTTTCGTGACGGGGAGACTATTCCGCGAGCGAACCGAACTCGACGTTCAGCGGCGCGTAGGTGTTGTCTTTGCCGTACTGGTAGATGCCGATGTATGCCTCGGTCGGGTCACCGTTCTCATCGAAGGTGATCGGACCGGAGATACCGTCGTAGTCGATGTCCGTTCCAGCAGCCAGCAGATCGGCGCACTCCGCGAACGAGGTGCACTTCGTGCCACCCTCGGAGACCGCCTGCATGTTCTTCTGGATGGTCGGACCGTCGGCTGCGCCGCCGGCGACAGCCGCGAGGGCCATCAGGTTGACTGCGTCGTACGACTCAGCTGCGTAGCTGAAGTCGTTCAGGTCAGCGTTGATTCCGAGCGCCTTGGCCTTGAACGCGTCATCCGCGAGCACACCGGGAAGGGTGCCCTTGGCGCAGTTCAGGGTTCCGGGGTCGAAGTCCTCGTCGTAGTTGGACAGGTTGCCGTCGACGAAGTACAGCTTGCTGCCGTCGAAGCCCTTGGTGCCGATCAGCTCGGGCACGATGACCTTCGTCTGGTCGAAGGCGATCAGCGCAATGGCGTCGGGGTCTTCGGCCAGAACGGCGTCGATCTGCGAGCTGAACTGGCTGTCACCCTCGTTGAAGGCCTCGGAGGCCACGACGGTTCCGCCGGCGTTCTCGATCGCGGTCGAGACGTTCTGTTCCAGACCCGAGCCGTAAGCGTCGTTCAGGTAGATGATGCCGACGTTGGTCGCACCGTCACCCACCATCAGGTTGCCGAGCACGCGGCCCTGCAGCACGTCAGACGGCGCCGTGCGGAAGTAGTACCCGCCGTCGTCGTAGGTCGAGAAGTCGGGCGAGGTGTTCGCCGGCGACACCTGAACGACCTGAGCACCCGTGACCTGGTCGATGAAGGTGAACGAGACACCCGACGACGCAGCGCCGACGATGCCCGAGACGCCCTGGCTGAGCAGGTCGGTGGCCGACTGGGTCGCGATGTCGGTCGTGGTGTCACCCGAGTCGCGGTGGATGACCTCGACGTTGCCGCCGAGCACGCCCGGCGCGGATGCGTTGATCTCCGCGACCGCGAGGTCGACACCGGCGATCTCGGGCGGGCCGAGGAACGCGAGGCTGCCGGTGGTCGGCAGGATCGAGCCGATCTTCAGCTTCGTGTCGCGGGTCTGCGCGGCTTCGGGTGCGACCGGAGTGATGTCGGCCGCTGCGGTGGCCGCGTCTGGTCCGCACAGCGCTGCCGCTGCGGTGGTCTCTCCGCCGTCGGTGGAGGGAGTCGACGCGCAGGAAGCCAGCAGCAGAGCGCCGGCACTGAACGCGGCAATACCCGCAACGATCGACAGGGGCTTCGAGCGCGAGGCCTTGACCTTCGCAATTACGCTCATGGTGCTCCTTTTGTGAATGTGTGCAGTTCTCGGCGAATTCGAAGAAATAGCCGTGGATTCACGCTATTCGGCATTGGGCGTCGGGACAATACGTTCGTGTTACAGGGGTGTAACACAGGGAAATCGTTACCTTCCGGTGATATGAGCGCGCTCTCAGCCTCTGAGGCCGATCAGACGCAACGATCCGGCCTTCGTGGCGCCGGCATCCGTCGTCACCTGACCGGTCACACCGGTGTAATGGATGGTGGCCCGCGCCTCGAGCGCAGCGACGCACGCACCGTAGCTGGAGCAGCCGACCTCCCCGCTCGTCACGGCCGGCAGGAACTCCGCGATCGAGGAACGCCCGTCGTCTCCGGCCATCTGGGCGGCGAGAGCGATGATCACGGTGGCGTCATAGCTCTCGGCACCGAACCGGGTGTCGACGAGCGTCGGGTCGGAGGAACGCAGGCGAGCCGCGAACGCCTCGTCGACCGCGACCGGGTCGGCGACCGCCGAGATCCCGGGGATGCCTGCCGCTGCAGCCGCGGCATCCACCGCGTCGAGAACGTCGGCACTGCTCGGACCCACGATCGCATCCACTCCGCGACCGCCGAGGGCAGCCACCGTTTCGCTCCCCCGCGCGCCTGCGCTGTCGCCTGCGTCGCCGCGCACCACGATGATCGACGCCCGATGCACCCCTCCGGCCTCGTCGATGTCGCGCGCGGCCAGTTCGACGCCGGCGAGCTCTGCCGCACCGAGTGCGGCGTTCGCACCGGAGAGCGGAACCACGGCCCCGATCGTGAGAGTGCCGTCGCCCGTCGGAATCGGTTGCGCCATCGACGCCACCGGCGTCGGCACCGGGGAGGCCTCGGGCCCGCTCGACGCGAAACAGGCGGTCAGAGCCAGCGGAATGCACACCACGAGGGAGGTCAGGGTGGCGGCCCGGGCGACCTTGCCGCGGGCTCGGCGGTGGCTGTGAGTCATGCTCGCATCAGCTTATCCCCGCTGCTGCGTGCCGTTCTGCGTGGCACGCGTGACCCGGGCGGCCCGCACCATGTCCACGATGAGGATGAGCAGGGAGATCCAGACGATCGCGAATCCGGCCCAGCGGGCAGGCGGCATCGGTTCGTGCAGCACGAAGACGCCGATCACGAATTGGAGGATCGGCACGATGAACTGCACGAAGCCCACATAGACCAAGGGAAGCCGCCGCGTCGCCGCCGCGAACAGGAGCAGCGGGATCGCCGTGGCGACTCCCGAAGACACCAGGAGCAGGGTGTTGCCCACACTCACGGTGCCGATCACGAGCCCGGTGAGCTGACTCACGACGATCAACTGCACCACTGCCACCGGCGCGATCCACAACGTCTCCAGCGTGAGTCCGCTCACTGCGTCGACCCGCGGTCCGACATGCTTCTTCACGAGGCCATAGGTGCCGAACGAGCCGGCGAGAATGAGGGCGATCCACGGCACGCTGCCGTACCCCACCGACAGCACCACCACGGCGACGCCGCTCACCGCGATCGCGACCCACTGCATCCTCCGTAGTCGCTCGCGCAGCACGAGCACGCCGAGAAGCACGGTGGCGATCGGGTTGATGAAGTAGCCGAGGGAGGTCTCCACCACCTGATCGGCGAGGGTGGCGAGCACGTACGTCTGCCAGTTGACGTAGATCAGCACGCCGGCCAGACCCATCAGCAGGAGCAGCCTCGGCTGACGTGCGATCGCGAGGAACGGCTTCCAACCCCGGGTGGCGGTGAGCAGGATCGCGCAGAACACCAGCGAGAACAGGATGCGCCAGGAGACGACCTCGAAGGCCCCGGCCGGGCGCATCAGAAGAAAGTAGAGCGGGAACACACCCCAGAGCACGTAGGCTCCGATGCCGTAGATCAGCCCACTGCGGAAGCGTTCGGATGCTGTGCCCGCGATCGCGAGATTCGAGGGCGGCGTCACTGCGTCACTCTACTCCGCGTGATTCCGAGCGCCGCCGCCCGGAATGCACGAAACCCGGGCGGCCGAAGCCACCCGGGTTCTGTGAAGTGCTGTGCGGACTAGCGGACGACGACCGCGAGCACGTCGCGAGCCGAGAGCACGAGCAGGTCTTCGCCCGCGTACTTGACCTCGGTTCCGCCGTACTTGGAGTAGATGACCTTGTCGCCGACTGCGACGTCGAGCGGAACGCGGTTGCCGTTGTCGTCGATGCGACCGGGGCCGACGGCGACGACTTCACCCTCCTGAGGCTTCTCCTTGGCAGTGTCAGGGATGACGAGACCGGAAGCAGTGGTCTGCTCAGCTTCGACCTGCTTGATGACGATGCGATCCTCGAGCGGCTTGATGGAGACCGACACGGTTGACCTCTTCTTTCTCAGTTACAAAAACGTCTGGTTAGCACCCTCACACCGAGAGTGCTAATTCGAGTTTAGAGGCACCGCTGGCACTCGCGCAACGTGAGTGCCAGTGCTTGATGCCTCAGAACCGCAAGGTATTGAAGAACACAAGCAGCACCACGCAGGACACAGCCGAGATTATCAAAGCAGCGATCGCTATCGGCAGGCCACGGAGGCCGTCGCGACGGATCTGCACGATCGCGCCGATGCTGAGAAGCACGCCAAGCCCACTGGCGCCGAGTAATGAAAGCACGAGGCAGACGATTGCGAATCGACTCACCGGCGCGACCGAATGGGAATTCTCAGCTGACACAATCGTCTCCAAACTGGGTTTTCCTCATTTTAGCATGAGCAGTATTGCGTTAGGTTTGCCGGATGGATTCTGCTGAGTTGTCGGTGCTGCTCACGGCCGAGGGGCTGCGGCTGCTGGACTCGCTGCCGCTGTACAGCGCCGGCGACTCCGTCAAGCAGGTGTCGGCGTTGCGGAAAGCCGGACACTCGGCCGAGCTCGTGGCCGCCGTGTTGACGCAGTCGCGGCTGCGCGAGAAGGCCCGGGCGAAGTTCGGTGCGTTCGCCGATCGGCTGCTGTTCACGCCGGCGGGGCTGGAGCAGGCGACCCGACTCAAAGTGGCGGCGATGCATGCCGGACGCTTCCGCGACGCCGGCATCGGCGCCGCCGGGAGCGGCGGTGGGCGCATCGCCGACCTCGGGTGCGGCATCGGCGCCGACGCGCTCGCGCTGGCGGCGCTCGACCTCCCGGTGGTGGGCGTCGAGCGCGACGAGGTCACGGCCGCGATCGCCACCTACAACCTGGCCGGCTTCCCGTCGGCCGAGGTCGTGCTGGGAGACGCCGAGACCTTCCCGCTCGATGGCGTCGATGCCGTCTACCTCGACCCTGCCCGGCGCACCGGCGGCACCAAGAACACGAGCCGGCTGACCCGCCCCGAGGACTACTCCCCCTCCGTCGACTTCGCCTTCGGACTCGCCGAGCGCCTGCCCACGGGCATCAAGCTCGGCCCGGGTTTCGACCGCTCGCTCATCCCTGGCGAAGCCGAGGCGCAGTGGGTCTCGGTCGACGGACAGGTGGTGGAGATGGGTCTGTGGTTCGGCGCACTGGCGAGGCCGGGCATCCGTCGCTCCGCTCTCGTCGTCGACCAGTCGGGCGCGTCAGAGCTCACCGCCGAATCGGACAGCCCCGATGTGTCGACGAGGCCTCTCGGCGACTACCTCTACGAACCCGACGGCGCCGTCATCCGGGCCCGGCTCATCGGAGCCCTGGCCGAGCGCCTCGATGCCGGAATGCTCTCACGCGACATCGCGTACCTCACCGGCGACGAACTCGTGTCCACCCCGTTCGCCGCCGCTTTCCGCGTGCAGGAGCGGCTCCCGGCCGGCGAAGCCCAGCTGAAGAAAGCCCTGCGCGAGAGGCGGATCGGCACTCTCGAGATCAAGAAACGCGGCATCGACGTCGACCCGGCCACGCTCCGCACCCGCCTCGCCCTGAAAGGACCGGAGGCCGCCACCCTCATCCTCACCCGGGTCGACGGCGCACATGAAGCGCTGCTCGTCGATCGGGTCGCGGGATGACGGTGACGGCCTCCTGAGACGTCGCGCCTAGTAGGTCGAATACATCGAACTGGTGCCGGCGGCTGCGAGCAGCACGACGATGAAGATGACGTAGACGATGACCCCGAGCACGGCCAGACCGGTGAATACGTAGGAGATGATGAGGCCGGCCTTCGCCAGGCCACGGCCCGACTCGCCCGTGCGGTCGATCTGCTTCAGGGCGATGTGTCCGGTCACGATGCCGGCGATCGAGAACACGAACGCGAGGATGATCGTCACGATCGCCAGGGTGTTCATCGGCGGGGTGGCCGGCGCCTGGTAGCCGTAGTAGGGCTGCTGCCCGGGCGGAGGCTGGTAACCGGGGGGCGGCGCCTGCCCGTATCCGGGGGCCGGCGGAGGGGTCTGATACCCGCCGGTCGGAGGGGTCGGATACCCGCCGGTGGGAGGCTGCTGATAGCCACCCGGCTGCTGATAACCCGGCGCGGGCGGTTGGGCGGGGTAGCCCGGAACCGGCTGCTGGTAGCCGGGGGCGGGCGGCGGTGTGGAGGCGGGAGCAGCGGGCGGCGCCGGCGGAACCGGCGGAACCGACCCTGTCTCGGGCGAGGTCACCGGAGGAACCGGCGGCTCTCCGGCATCAGGGGTGGGGTTGTTCGTGTCGCTCATGGGAACGCCCTTCTGTTTCGGGCCGTTGCCGGCCGGTGCTGCCTGCGTTCGTCGTCGGGCTCGGGCGCAGGCGATCTGGAGCCGCCTGCGCCCGGCACATCAGTATGTCGTGGTGATCGCTCCGGTGGCCGCCGCCGCGACGGCGATGATGATGAAGACGACCCAGAAGATCACGCCGATGCCGCCGATGATGATTCCGGCGATGGCAAGGCCTCGGCCCGATTCGCCCGTCTTCTTGATCTGGCTCAAGGCGATGAACCCCAGGATGACGGCGATGATGTTGAAGCTGAGGATCGAGATCACCAGAGAGACGATCGCGAGCACGTTCGTCTTCTGCGCGACAGGTGCCGGTGTGTAGGCGGGCGTGGGTTCGGTCAAGGGAGACTCCAATTGTCCTAAGAAAACACGATGACGGCCCCTATCGTGGCAGGGCCGCTGAGAAAGTGTCAATGACGCGCGTAACACTCCTCGAGGGGAGCCGTCTGAACCCGTCGTCAGGGCATCTGGATGAGGGTGACCGGCAACGTCGAATCCGCACCGAACCCGAGTTCCGACGGCGCGTGACCGGCCTGGATCAGCTGCGCTCCCAGCGCGGCGATCATCGCTCCGTTGTCGGTGCAGAGCGAGAGGGGCGGGATGCGCAGGGTCACGCCCTGCGCCGCAGCCCGCTCGGCCGCAGCCTCGCGCACCCGCGCGTTCGCGACCACACCGCCGCCGAGCAAAAGACGCGGGATGCCGTAATCGGCGCAGGCGCGGAAGGCCTTGGTGAGCAGCACGTCGACAACCGCCTCGCGGAAGCTCGCGGCCACGTCGGCCACCGGGATCTCCTCGCCGGCGTCGCCGGCACGTTCCACCCAGCGGGCGACGGCGGTCTTGAGCCCGGAGAACGAGAAGTCGTAGCGATGCTTCTCGAGGTCTTTCGCCTGCATCAATCCGCGAGGGAAGCGGATGGCGGCGGGGTCGCCCCCGACGGCGGCCCGGTCGATCTGCGGGCCGCCCGGGTAGGGCAGTCCGAGCACGCGGGCCACCTTGTCGAAGGCCTCGCCGGCGGCATCGTCGATGGTCTCACCGAGGAGCTCGACGTCGTCGACCAGATCGCGCACCAGCAGGAGCGAGGTGTGGCCGCCGGAGACGAGCAGGGCGATGGTGGGGTACTCGAGCGATTCGGCCGCTAGGACGTCGGCACCAACGTGGCCCACCAGATGGTTGACCGCGTAGAGCGGCTTGCCCGTGGCCACGGAGAGCGCCTTCGCAGCGCCGACCCCCACCATGAGGGCGCCGGCGAGTCCGGGGCCGCTGGTGACGGCGATCGCGTCGACCTCGTCGAGGCCGATGCCGGCTTCGGCGAGCGCCGCGGCCAAGGTCGGGTTCATGGCCTCGAGGTGGGCGCGCGCCGCGACTTCGGGAACCACTCCGCCGTAGCGGGCGTGCTCGTCCATCGACGAGGCGATCACGTTGGCGAGCAGCGTCGAGCCTCGCACGATGCCGACGCCGGTCTCGTCGCAGGAGGTCTCGATGCCGAGCACCACGGGGCCGCCGGTCATGACGCATCCTCCTTTCCGTGAGCGCCACCGGCGCGGTCGGCGAGGGCGTCTCCGGCAGCGAGCGCCGGACCCCGCGTGGGCAGCTCGGCGCGCATCACGATCGCGTCGACGCCGTCGGGCTGGTAGTAGGCGGGCCGAACGGCGATGTCGGCGAATCCGAGCGAGACATACAGCCCGTGCGCCACCGGATTGTCGGCACGCACTTCGAGGAACACGGATTCGGCTCCGCGCGTCGACGCTTCTGCGAGCAGGCGGCCCATCAGCTGCCGCCCGAGCCCACGACCCCGCGACTGCTCCGAGACGGCGATGGTCTGGATGTCGGCATCCGTCGACCCCACCGGGCAGAGCAGTCCGGCGTAGCCCTCGATCACGCCGGTGCCGGCTTCTGCGTCCACCCCCACCAGGTAGTAGCAGTGCGGATGCTCGAGCTCGCGCCGCATCGACTCGCGCGACCAGGCGTCGCTCTCGAACGAAGCTTCCTCCAGTGCCATGATGGCGTCCAGGTCGGCCACAGTCGCGCGTCGGAGCTCCCAGCTCACGGCGTCACCCGCTTTCTCGGTCCGGGCATCGTGACATCCGGCGACCGCAGGTAGAGAGGCTCGCTGTACTCCTCGCTCATCCCGCGCTCCCGGTGCAGCAGGGCGACCCGGGCCAGAGCACCCGCGCTGACCTGCGTGGCGTCGATCCGGTCGAACTCGGCGTAGGGCACCTCGTCGGGCTTGCAGAGCGCCGGGCCGTCGGAGCGCACCGGCGCGTCGTCGTCGAGATCGTAGCTCGACCAGTAGACCTCGCGGCGGCGCGCATCCGTCACCACCAGAAGGGGGCCACGGGCCCCCGCCGACCATTCCTCGAGGGCGACGGCGTCGTGGCTCACCACCGACACCACGGGCCGGTCGATGCCGAAGGCGAAGGCGCGGGCGGCGGCGATGCCGACGCGCAGGCCGGTGAAGGGGCCGGGCCCCATGCCGGCGACGACGGTGCGGATTCGGGATGCCGGAACGCCGGCGTCATCGAGCACTCCCGCGATCATCTCCCCGATCACCTCGGCATGGCGCATCGTGTCTTCGGTGGAGCGCTCCGCGAGCACCATCTCGCCGTCGGCCACGGCGACCGACGTGCCGGCGGAGGTATCGATGGCGAGAAACACACATCGAGCCTAACGTGGCCGAGCGCCACCCTTGCTTCCGCGATGGAGCGCGAAGTGGGCGTGATCGGGGCCCCAGGGGCGACTTCGCGCTCCCTCGCGGAAGGCGGTCACGCCCAGCGGGGGCCGGAGGTGCGGATGCGCACCATGCGGGGTTCGATCGGCGCTTCGGCGAATCCCGCGTCGGCGTCGCCGCCCGCTTCGGCATCCGCCGCACCGGTCTGCACCGCGCCCGCCTCCGTGGCTTCGGCCCCGCCCCCGTGCGGTCGGTCGATGTCGATCGCCAGATAGGAGTCGGTCAGCACCTCGATCAACCCGGCGCCCCACTCCACCACCACGACCGAGTGCGCGAAGTCGATGTCGAGGTCGTCGAGTTCGAGCGCGCTGCCCAAACGGTAGGCGTCGACGTGAACGAGTGCCGGTCCGCCGGAGAGCGACGGATGCGTGCGGGCGAGCACGAAAGTCGGGCTGGTCACCGGGCCGCGCACGTCGAGTCCCTCGCCGAGCCCGCGGGTGAAGGTGGTCTTGCCGGCGCCCAGGTCGCCAGAGAGCAGCACGACGTCGCCCGCCTGCAGCAGGCCCGCGATGCGGCGGCCGAACTCGTGCATCTCGTCGGGGGTCGCGATCTCGAGACGCGAGCCGATCTCGGCGAGCCTCGCACGCGCATCCGTGGTCACGATGCCGCGTCCTCCGTGGGCGCGGACACCACCGGCGACGGGGCGGCTTCGGCTCCGAGATACACCCGCTCCACGCGCGCCCCGACGCGGGCGACGATCTCGTCGCCGATCGTCTCGGCGTAGCCGGCCCAGTCCTCGGCCGTGGGTTCGCCACGATCCCCTTCGCCGAACACGATCACCTCGTCGCCCGGCGCCACCTCGGCGTCGCCCACGTCGACCACGAACTGGTCCATGGCGATGCGTCCGGCGATCGGATAGCGTCGCCCGTTGATCCAGACCTGACCGCGGCCCGTCGCGATACGCGGGATGCCGTCGGCGTAGCCGAGCGGCACGAGTGCGAGCGTCGACTCGGCGCCGGTGCGGTAGACCAGGCCGTAGGAGACGCCGTGACCGGCCGGCACCCGCTTCGTCGAGACCACGGAGGCGCGCAGGGTCATCACGGGCCGGAGACCCAGGTCGCGGCCCGAGCGGTCATCGAACGGCGAGATGCCGTAGGCGGCGATCCCGAAGCGCACGAGACCGAGCCGACCCTCGGGCATGCGGATGCCCGCCGAACTCGCCGCCAGGTGCAGCAGCTCGAAGTGCGCGCCGAGCTCTTCGGCCACAGCGACCGCGCGGTGCAGCTTGGCCAGCGCGACGGCGTCTTCCTCGGGCGAGGCGTCGGCGAGGTGCGACCAGGCGGCGTGCAACCGCACGACACCTCGGCGGTCGTACTCGAGGGCTGCGGTCACGAGACCAGGCCAGTCCTCCTCGGTCGCGCCGTTTCGGCTGAGTCCGGTGTCGATCTTGAGGTGCACGCGCGGGGCGCGGGAGGCGCCCGCGGCTGCGATGGCGTCGAGCTGCCAGACCGCCGAGACGCCGAGGTCGATGTCGGCCTCGGCGGCCGCGCCGAACAGGGCATCGGGGTCGTGCATCCAGGCGAAGATGGGCGCGGTGATGCCGGCTTCGCGCAGCACCAGGGCGGCCGGGATGTCGAGCACGGCGAGCGACGAGGCGCCGGATTCCAGCGCCGCGCGCGCCACCGGCACCATGCCGTGACCGTAGGCGTCGGCCTTCACCGCGAGCATGGTCTCGGCGGGTTGCGTCAGCGCCGACAGGGTGCGCACGTTGTGCCGAAAAGCGTCGAGGTCGATGACGGCCTCCCGCCGCGGAGAAGCATCGCTCATGCCGGCACCCCCTCTGACCGGTTGACGAGCACCGGGTACTCGCGCTTCACACGCGAGCCGAGCCGCGTCACGACTTCGTAGTTGATGGTCTCCGCCGCCTCCGCCCAGGAGTCGGCGCTCGGGAAGCCGTCGGCCGGATCGCCGAACAGAACCACCCGGTCACCCACCTTCGCGGCGTGCTCCCCGAGGTCGACCACGAACTGATCCATCGCGACTCGCCCGACGATCGGATGCGCCGCGCCGCCCACCCACACGCTCCCCCGGTTCGAGACATGGCGGGGGATGCCGTCGGCGTACCCGAGCGGAACCAGCCCCAGCCACGTGTCGACGTCGGGTCGGTAGGTGTAGCCGTAGGAGACGCCGGTGCCGGCGACCACGCGCTTGACGGCGATCAGGCGACTCTCCACGCGCATCGCCGGGCGCAGCCCGAGCGTGGCGGAGTCGACCCCGTCGAAGGGAGAAAGACCATAGAGTCCGATGCCCAGACGCACCAGGTCGAGCCGCGTGGCCGGCAATCGCAGGGCGCCCGCCGTCGAGGCGAGGTGCCGCACGGTCGGATCGAGACCGAGACTCCGCGCGATGGCCGTGGCCTCCTCGAACGAATCGAGTTGGGCGAGGTCGTCGGCGTCGCTCGCGTTCGAGAGGTGGCTGAACAGACCGTCGACCCGGATGCGCCGGTTGCCGACCGCGTCTCTCGCTGCCTGGAAGACGGATTCCCACTCGCCGCGCTCGACCCCGTTGCGCCCGAGCCCGGTGTCGACCTTCAGGTGCACCCGCGCCGGAGCGGTGGGCGTGCCGGCATCCGCAGCGCGCTGGAGTTGCAGTCTGGTGCTGACGCCGATCGACACGTCGTGGGCGACTGCTTGTTCGAACACAGGGTCGTGCCCGTGCAGCCACGCCAGCACCGGGGCGCGAATGCCGGCTTCGCGCAGCGCGATCGCTTCGGCGACGTCGGCGACCCCGAGCCAGGTGGCACCTCCGTCGAGGGCGGCACGAGCGGCCGGCACGGCTCCGTGGCCGTACCCGTCGGCCTTCACCACGGCCATCACGGCCGCCGGAGCGACCAGCGCACCGACGCGGGAGACGTTCGCGGCGATGGCCTCCGTGTCGACGACCGCGCGGCGAAGCGCGGCAGCCGAACCGGATGCGGCGACAGATGCGGAGGCGCCGCCCATCAGGCCCCTCCCGCTTCCGCCACCACGAACGCCACAGCCGTGCCGCCGTCGTGGGTCATGGTGAGGTGCAGCCGCGTGGCTCCCATCTCGGCGAGAGCCTGCGCGACTCCGCCCGACACCTGGAATTCCGGGTTGCGGTGCTCGTTCGACACGATCTCCATGTCGTGCCAGCGGAACTCGGTGGAGTGACCCACGGCTTTGATCAGTGCCTCTTTCGCGGCGAACCGGGCGGCAAGCGACCGCACCGGGAGCATCCGTTCGCTCGGAGCGAACAACCGGTCGCGCAACCGCGGCGTCTTCTCGAGCGAGCGCTCGAATCGCGCCACGTCGACGAGGTCGACTCCGACTCCGACGATCACGGCGGCTACTCGACCGTGACGGACTTCGCGAGGTTCCGCGGCTGGTCGACGTCGAGGCCTTTGGCCGTCGCGAGCTCCATCGCGAACAGCTGGAGCGGAATGACGGTGAGCAGCGGCTCGAACAGCGGCGCGGCGAGCGGGATGCGGATCACCTCGTCGGCGAACGGCAGAACCGCCACGTCGCCCTCCTCGGCGATGGCGAGGATGCGAGCACCACGGGCACGGATCTCCTGGATGTTCGAGACGACCTTCGCGTGCAGCGAGTTCGGGTCGCGCGGACTCGGCACCACGACGAACACGGGCTGACCCGGCTCGATCAGCGCGATCGGCCCATGCTTCAGCTCGCCGGCCGCGAAGCCCTCGGCGTGGATGTAGGCGAGCTCTTTGAGCTTCAGCGCACCCTCGAGGGCGATGGGGTAGCCGACGTGACGGCCGAGGAAGAGCACGGCACGGCTGTCCGACATCCATTTGGCGAGCTGGGTGATCTCGGGCGCGTTCTTCAGCACCTGCTCGATCTTCTCGGGGATCGCCTGCAACTCCGCGATCTGCTTGGCGCCCACCGCGGGGTCGAGCTCGCCGCGCACGCGGGCGAGGTGCAGGCCGAAGAGGTAGAGCGCGGTGATCTGCGCCACGAAGGCCTTCGTCGACGCGACCGCGACCTCGGGTCCGGCGTGCGTGTAGACGACGGCATCCGACTCGCGGGCGATCGTCGCGCCCTGCGTGTTGCAGATCGACAGGGTGCGGGCGCCGTTCGCGATGGCGTACTTCACGGCCATCAACGTGTCCATCGTCTCGCCCGACTGGCTGATCGACACCACGAGCGTGCGGGGCGTGAGCACCGGCTCGCGGTAACGGAACTCGTGCGAGAGCTCCACCTCCACGGGGATGCGCGCCCACTTCTCGATGGCGTATTTGCCGAGCAACCCGGAGTAGCTGGCCGTGCCGCAAGCGACCACGATCACGCGATCGATGTCGCGCAGCACCTCGTCGAGCCCCTCCAGTTCGGGCAGCACGACCTCGCCGTCGTGCACGCGACCGAGGATCGTGTTCGCGACCGCGTCGGGCTCTTCGCTGATCTCCTTCGCCATGAAGCTCGACCAGCCGCCCTTCTCGGCGGCCGCGGCATCCCACGACACCTCGAACTCCTGCGTTTCGACGGGAGCGCCGTCGAAGTCGGTGACCGTGACCGTGTCGGCCGTGATGACCACGATCTGGTCCTGCCCGATGGCCACGGCGCGATGGGTGTGCTCGACGAACGCGGCGACGTCGGAGCCGAGGAAGTTCTCGCCGTCGCCCAACCCGATCACCAGCGGCGAGTTGCGACGTGCACCCACCACGACACCCGGCTCGTCCTGGTGCAGCGCGAGCAGTGTGAACGCACCGTCCAGGCGCGACACCACGCGGGCGAGAGCGGCGGACAGCCCGTCTCCCACCTCGTATTCCCGGCCGAGCATCTTCGCGGCCACCTCGGTGTCGGTCTCGCTCTCGAAGACCAGGCCGTCATCGAGCAGCTCCTGCTTCAACGTGGCGAAGTTCTCGATGATGCCGTTGTGGATCACCGCGATCCGGCCCGACGAGTCGAGGTGCGGATGCGCGTTGCCGTCGGTCGGACCGCCGTGCGTCGCCCAGCGGGTGTGCCCGATTCCGCTCTGACCGTCGGCCATCGGATGCACGTCGAGGTCGTCGGCGAGAACCGACAGTTTGCCGGCCCGCTTGCGCGTGGTGAGACTGCCGTCGGCGCCGATCACTGCGACACCGGCGGAGTCGTAACCGCGGTACTCCAGTCGACGCAGTCCGCCGAGGAGCACCTCGAGACTGCTGTTGTTGCCGACGTAGCCCACGATTCCACACATGGCCACGAGTTTAGCCGAGCGTTCTGGGCACTCGGTCAGTGCCCCCGGGCGGGCGATTCCGGCAGATTCGGGCAGAATGGAGTCCTATGCCCGACTCCCCCTCCACCGGTCTCGGCCAGTTCAGCCCCTTCATCGAGTTCGACCGGGCGCACTGGGCGGCTCTCGCACCGACGACTCCGCTGCCCCTCCTCGAGACAGAGATCGTGCAGTTGCGTGGCCTCGGCAACCCGCTCGACATCCGCGAGGTCACCGAGGTCTACCTGCCGCTCGCGCGGCTTCTGAACCTCTATGCCACGAGCGCGCAGCAATTGCACCGCGCCAGCTCCGACTTCCTCGGCGAGCGCTCGAAGTCGACGCCGTTCGTCATCGGCGTGGCCGGATCGGTCGCGGTCGGCAAGTCGACCATCGCGCGCCTGCTCCGTGAGCTCCTGGCCCGCTGGGCCGACACGCCGCGGGTCGAACTCGTCACCACCGACGGCTTCCTGCTGCCCAACCGCGAGCTGCAGCGCCGGGGCATCATGCACCGCAAAGGTTTTCCGGAGTCGTACGACCGCCGTGCCCTGCTGCGCTTCGTGAGCGCCGTGAAGAGCGGCAACCCGGAGGTGCGCGCACCCTTCTACTCGCACCTCAGCTACGACATCGTGCCCGAGGCGCAAGTGGTGGTGCGCCAGCCCGACATCCTGATCGTCGAGGGGCTCAACGTGCTGCAGCCTCCTGCCGCCAGCAATACCCTGGCCGTGAGCGATCTCTTCGACTTCTCGGTGTACGTGGATGCGCGCACCACCGACATCGCGAACTGGTACGAGAGCCGCTTCCTCGACCTGCAGCGCGGCGCGTTCGCGAATCCGAAGTCCTATTTCCACCGCTACTCGAGCCTCAACGAAGTCGAGGCACGGGAGACGGCCCGCTCCATCTGGGAGTCGATCAACCTCCCCAACCTGATGGCGAACATCCGGCCCACCCGCTCGAGGGCGACCCTGGTGCTCCGCAAGGATGCGGATCACACGGTGAACAAGGTGCTGCTCCGCAAGCTGTAGCTGTTTTCTTGCCGCGCCGCCGCTACTGCGGCGCGGGCGACATGCTCCGGTGAGGTCGCTCACGCGGCCTCGCCGTCGCCCTGGGTTGTCTGAGCGCGGCCCGCGGCTTTCGTTCCCGTTAGCGGTTTGGGGCTAGAGGGATTGCTCGACGCCGGTGGAGAGGCGCTGGCGGACGACGTCGGCCAGGGACTCGGCGATGCGGTCGGCCGTGGCCTGGTCTCCGGCCTCGACCATGACGCGCACGAGGGGCTCGGTGCCCGAAGGGCGCAGCAGCACGCGGCCGGTCTCGCCGAGGTCGGCTTCCGCCTCGGCCACCGCGGCGGCGAGCACCGTGTCGGTGTGCACACCGTCGCGGTTCACACCGCGCACGTTCACGAGGGTCTGCGGATAGACCTTCATCACGCTCGCGAGTTCGCCCAGGCTCTTCTTCGTGGCCGCCATGCGGCTGAGCAGCTGGAGTCCGGTGAGGATGCCGTCGCCGGTCGTCGCGTAATCGGCGAAGATGATGTGACCCGATTGCTCGCCACCAAGGCTCAGCATCTGCTCGTTGATGGCCTCCAGCACGTAGCGGTCGCCCACCTTCGTCTCGAGCATCCGGATGCCGTGGTGAGCCATCGCCACCTTGAGGCCAAGGTTCGACATCACTGTCGCCACCAGGGTGTCTTCACGCAGAGCGCCACGGTCGCGCTCGGAGAGCGCGAGGATGGCCATGATCTGGTCGCCATCGACGATGTTCCCGTCGGCGTCGACCGCGAGGCAGCGGTCGGCGTCGCCGTCGTGGGCGATGCCGACGTCGGCTCCGGCCGCCACGACGGCGGCTGCGAGCTTGTCGAGGTGGGTCGAGCCCACGCCGTCGTTGATGTTCATGCCGGTCGGATCGTTGCCGATCACGGTGATCCGGGCGCCGGCCTGGCTGAACGCCTCGGGCGAGACGCCGGCCGCGGCGCCGTGGGCGCAATCGAGCACCACGTGGATGCCATCGAGGCGGTGGGGCAATGTCGTCAGGAGATGCACGACGTAACGGTCTTCGGCATCCGCGAACCGCTTGATGCGTCCGATGTCGCCGCCGAGCGGGGCGAGCTGCGGATGCTCGAGCGCCGCCTCGATGCTGATCTCGACCTCGTCGGGCAGCTTCTTGCCCTCACGGGCGAAGAACTTGATGCCGTTGTCGGGGGCCGGGTTGTGGGATGCGGAGATCACCACTCCGAAGTCGGCGTCGATGTCGGCGATCAGGAAGGCCGCGGCCGGGGTCGGCAGTACTCCGGCGTCGAGGACATCGACGCCGGAGCTGGCGAAACCGGCTGAGACGGCGGCCGCGATGAAGTCGCCGGACTGCCGCGGGTCGCGCGCGACCACAGCGACGGGTCGGCGACCCTCACTTCGGGCTTCGGCCCCCAGGACACGTGCACCGGCCTGCGCGATCCGAAGAGCGAGGTCGGCGGTGACGTCCTGGTTCGCGAGCCCCCGCACCCCATCGGTGCCAAACAGGCGAGCCATAGGCTAAGCGTAGAGCCGAAGCGCGCTTAGCGCTTCGAGAACTGCGACGCCTTACGAGCCTTCTTGAGACCGGCCTTCTTGCGCTCGATGACGCGGGCGTCACGAGTGAGGAAGCCGGCCTTCTTCAGCGACGCACGGTTGTTCTCGCGGTCGATCTCGTTCAGCGCACGGGCGATGGCGAGACGAAGGGCGCCGGCCTGGCCGGAAGGGCCACCGCCGGTGATCTTCGCGACCACGTCGTAGGAGCCGATCAGGTCGAGCACCTTGAAGGGGTCGGTGATCAGCTGCTGGTGCAGCTTGTTCGGGAAGTAGTGCTCGAACTCACGGCCGTTGACCGTGAGGGTGCCGGCGCCGGGAACGAGGCGCACGCGGGCGATGGCCTGCTTGCGACGGCCCACGGCCGCACCCGACACGTTGAGAACGGCGCGGGGCGCACGGGGCGCCTCTTCGGCCGGGGTTTCGGTGGAGTAGCTCTCGGGAGCCACGTCAATCTGATCTGCGATCTTCGCCACGGTAGTTGTGTGTCCTTTGTCTGAGTCTGCTGAACGAGGGACGCTACTGGGCGACCTGGTCGAGGATGTACGGGGTGGGCTGCTGAGCCGCGTGCGGGTGCTCGGGGCCCGCGTAGACCTTCAGCTTGCGGAACTGGTCGCGACCGAGCGAGGTCTTGGGGAGCATTCCGCGGATCGCCTTCTCGACGGCGCGCTCGGGGCTCTTCGCCAGCAGCTCCGCGTAGGTCATCGAGCTGAGACCGCCCGGGTAACCGGAGTGGCGGTAGGCGCGCTTCTGCGCAAGCTTCGCACCGGTCAGCGCCACCTTCTCGGCGTTGACGATGATGACGAAGTCGCCCATGTCCATGTGCGGGGTGAAGGTGGCCTTGTTCTTGCCACGCAGGATGGCGGCGGCATGGCTGGCCAAACGGCCGAGCACGATGTCGGTCGCATCGATGATGACCCAGCCGCGCGAGACTTCGCTGGCCTTCGGGGTGTAGGTACGCGTCACAGTAGTGCTGCTTTCTTGTTCGAAATGAGGAGTTCGTGAATCCCACTCCGGTGGGCATTCCCGATCAGAACGACGGGGAACACAGCCGATGGAGGGCTCAACTTCGGGCGGCGAACGATGAGGCGCGCACACCAAAGATCAAGAATAGGCGATACCACTCCGCCGGTCAAATGAGCTCACGACGCGCCCTGGTCTGCTCCGCTCGCGAGCGCAGCCCGTCGGCCGGCGGATAGCCGACTTCGGTGAGCACGAGACCCTTCGCGGGCATGACCAGGAAAGCACCGGTGCGCATCCCTTCATCACGGAGACGCACCAGCTCAGGGCCGGTCAGGCTGCCGTCACCTACGGCGACTGTGCCACCGACGAGAGAGCGCACCATGCTGTGGCAGAAGGCGTCGGCCTGCAGCGACGCCACGAGCACCCCGTCGCTCCCCCGCCGCCATTCGAACGACTGCAGGGTGCGGATGGTGGTCGAACCCTCGCGCGCCTTGCAGAACGTCGCGTAGTCGTGCAAGCCGAGCAGCGCTCGGGCCGCGGCATCCATCGCCTCGACGTCGAGAAGAGTCGGATGCCGCACAGTCGTGCGTCGGAGCAGCGGATCCCGCGGTGTCGCCGTGTCGGCCACACGGTAGACGTAACGGCGCCAGACGGCGGAGAAGCGAGCATCGAAACCCTCAGGGGCGAGCGTCGACGCGAGCACGGCGACGTCGGAGTCGGCTCCGAGCACACCATTGATCCGCTGCCCGAGCAGATGCGCCAGAGCCGTCGGCTCCATCGTGCGCGCGTCGTCGCCCCGACGGCGGAGGCTCCGCAGCTGCGCGTCGGTGAGATCGAGGTGCGCGACCTGCCCGGATGCGTGCACACCGGCATCCGTTCGCCCGGCCACCCACAGGTGCGGGTTCGGCGGATAACGGCGCAAGAGCGTGGCGAGCACCTCTTCGAGCACGCCCTGCACGGTGCGGAGACCGGGCTGACGGGCCCAACCCGAGAAATCGGTGCCGTCGTAAGCGAGGTCGAGACGGATGCGCCACAGTCCGGTCTCGAGTTCCACGGCTGTCATTCTACGACGAAGGCCCCGCCACCCTTGCGGGTGCGGGGCCTTCGTGCGACGGAAGTCGGATGCCTACTTGGCGTCCTTCTCCTCGGCCTCGTCGGCCGGAGCCTCGTCGGCGGCGGCTTCAGGAGCCTCAGCCTCAGCGGCCTCGGTGGTCTCCTCGGCCTCAGGAGCGGTCTCCTCGGCGGGAGTCTCCTCGACGACCTCGTCCTCGGCGGGCGCGGCAGCGGCGGCGGGCGCCTCAGCCTTGGCCGACGACTTCGGGGCAGCCTTCTTCTTGGCGACGACCGGCTCGAGAACGAGCTCGATCTGCACCATGGGAGCGTTGTCGCCCTTGCGGAAGCCGAGCTTCGTGATGCGGGTGTAGCCACCCTCACGCTCTGCCATCAGCGGAGCGATCTCGGTGAAGAGCTCGTGGACGACGGACTTGTCGCCGATCACGGCGAGCACGCGACGACGGGCGTGCAGGTCTCCGCGCTTGGCGAAGGTGATGAGGCGCTCGGTCAGCGGACGCATCCGCTTGGCCTTGGTCTCGGTCGTCTTGATGCTCTTGTGGGTGAACAGGGCGGCAGCCAGGTTCGCGAGGAGCAGGCGCTCGTGCGCCGGTCCGCCACCGAGACGGGGTCCCTTGGTTGGCTTGGGCATTTCTTATCTCCAGATGTGAGTCAGTTGGTCGGGTAGGACGATGCAGGCGACAGGAACGTCTTAGACGTTCTCGTCGTCGTAGCCGCCGTAGAAGTGAGCGCCGTCGAACCCGGGAACGGTGTCCTTCAGCGAAAGGCCGAGCTCGACGAGCTTGTCCTTCACTTCATCGACCGACTTCTGTCCGAAGTTGCGGATGTTCATGAGCTGCGTCTCCGACAGAGCCACGAGCTCGGACACCGTGTTGATGCCCTCGCGCTTGAGGCAGTTGTAGGAACGCACCGAGAGGTCGAGGTCTTCGATCGGAACCGAGAGCTCCGACGAGAGAACGGCGTCGACGGGAGCTGGGCCGATCTCGATGCCCTCGGCCGCGGAGTTGAGCTCGCGGGCCAGGCCGAACAGCTCGGTCAGCGTGCGACCGGCGGAGGCGATGGCGTCGCGCGGCGTGATGGCCGGCTTCGTCTCGACATCCACGACCAGGCGGTCGAAGTCGGTGCGCTCACCGGCACGAGTCGCCTCGACGCGGTAGGTGACCTTCAACACGGGCGAGTAGATCGAGTCGATCGGAATCTGACCGGCCTCGGAGAACTCGCTGCGGTTCTGCGTCGCCGAGACGTAGCCGCGGCCGCGCTCGATGATCAGCTCGAGCTCGAACTTCGCCTTGTCGTTGAGCGTGGCGATGACGAGCTCGGGGTTGTGGATCTCCACCCCGGCCGGAGCCGAGATGTCAGCAGCGGTGACCTCGCCCGACGCGTGCTTGCGCAGGTAGGCGGTGATCGGCTCGTCGTGCTCAGAGGAGACGACGAGACCCTTGATGTTCAGGATGATCTCGGTGACGTCTTCCTTCACACCCGGGATGGTGCTGAACTCGTGCAGCACGCCGTCGAGACGGATGCTCGTGACAGCAGCACCGGGGATCGAGGAGAGGAGCGTGCGGCGGAGCGAGTTTCCGAGGGTGTAGCCGAAGCCGGGCTCGAGCGGCTCGATGACGAACCGCGAGCGGAACTCCGAGATGTTCTCTTCGGTGAGAGTTGGGCGCTGTGCAATGAGCACTGTGATTCCTTTCGGCTGAGTGTCCGCTATATGACACTCACGTGACGAGGTATTGAGTTGTGGGAAAAGGCCTCACCGACGGAGCATGCAGAGCACACTCCGTCGGCGAGTCAAAGCGGAAACGCTACACGCGGCGACGCTTGGGCGGGCGGCATCCGTTGTGCGCCTGCGGGGTCACGTCGTTGATCGAACCGACCTCGAGGCCGGCGGCCTGGAGGGAGCGGATCGCGGTCTCGCGGCCGGAGCCCGGTCCCTTGACGAACACGTCGACCTTCTTCATGCCGTGCTCCTGAGCCTGGCGGGCAGCCGACTCGGCAGCGAGCTGCGCGGCGAACGGGGTCGACTTGCGCGAGCCCTTGAAGCCGACGCCACCCGAGGAGGCCCAGCTGATGACGGCACCGGTGGTGTCGGTGATCGACACGATGGTGTTGTTGAAGGTCGACTTGATGTGGGCCTGGCCCACGGCGACGTTCTTCTTCTCTTTCTTGCGCGGCTTGCGAACGGCCGACTTGGGGGTTGCCATATGTATCTCCTGGAATCCTGGTCAGTCGGCGCGCTTAGCGGCCGGCCTTCTTCTTGCCGGCGACGGTGCGCTTCGGACCCTTGCGGGTGCGAGCGTTGGTCTTGGTGCGCTGTCCGCGCACGGGGAGGCCCTTGCGGTGACGCACGCCTTCGTAGGAGCCGATCTCGACCTTGCGGCGGATGTCGGCGGCGACCTCGCGGCGGAGGTCACCCTCTACCTTGTAGTTGCCTTCGATGTAGTCGCGGAGAGCGACGAGCTGGTCGTCACTCAGATCCTTGACCCGGATGTCTCCGGAGATCTCGGTGTCGGCGAGGGTCTTCAGCGCGCGCGTGCGGCCGACCCCGTAGATGTACGTGAGGGCAACTTCCACGCGCTTGTCGCGGGGAATGTCAACTCCTGCTAGACGTGCCATTGTGGCTATCTCCTGTTGATGAGTGGAGGTCTGTGACAGTGAATGTGCTCCGGCCTCCGACCGAAGGTGTCCACCGCCCGGCTTTCACCGGACGGCTTCTGACACTGCCATGTGTTTGTTACTGCTTTAGCCCTGACGCTGCTTGTGGCGCGGGTTGCTCTTGCAGATGACCATCACGCGGCCGTTGCGGCGAATGACGCGGCAGTGCTCGCAGATGGGCTTGACGCTGGGGTTGACCTTCATGTGATTTCTCTCTTCGCTGTCCTCGTACCCCACCTAAGCGGCGGGGCCGTTACTTTCCAGCAGCGAACTATTTGTAGCGGTAGACGATCCGGCCACGGGTGAGGTCGTACGGGCTCAGCTCGACGATCACGCGGTCCTCGGGGAGGATGCGGATGTAGTGCTGGCGCATCTTGCCCGAGATGTGGGCAAGAACCTTGTGGCCATTCGTCAATTCAACCCGGAACATGGCGTTCGGGAGTGCCTCGACGACTGCGCCCTCGATCTCGATAACACCGTCTTTTTTGGCCATAGCCTCACTGTCGCTTGAAATAGTTTTGTGCTGGTCGTGCGGAGGTTCGGCCCAGGATTCGTCGGGTGACGACTGGCCGAAAACACCAAAGATCGAGCTTACGCTAAGAATCGGCGCTCTGCAAGGAGCTCCAATACTCCTATTCGTGTCGAAAAGCAACGACCGCCGGCGCCGTGGCGACGCCACCTAACCGTTGATGTCGCGGAGGATGTCGAGAACGACCTCGGGAGTCTTTGCGTCGAGGAGCCTGGCGACGTCGTCCTCGTCGCTGAAAACGAGAGCGATCTTCGCGAGCAGAGCAAGGTGGCCGCCGTCCTTGCCGGCGATGCCGACCACGAAACGCACCTCTTCGCCGCCCCAGTCGAGCGGCTGGTCGTAGCGCACGAAGGAGACCGCGGAATCGAGAACGGTGTCTTTGCCCTCCTCGGTGCCGTGCGGGATGGCGAGGAGGTTCCCCATGTAGGTCGAGATCTCCTCCTCGCGCGACCGCATGGAGTCGACATAGCCCGGGAGCACGGCATCCGCAGCCACCAGGATCTCGGCCGCCTCGGCGATCGCTTCGTCTTTGTGCCGTGCCGTGCCGTTCAGCCGGATCTGCGACCGCTCGAGAACTGTCATGCTGATGTCCTTTCCGCCGCGGCGGCGGCAGCCGTCACCGCGGCGCGCGCCCCGTCGGCGCTGTCGGTCGAGAGCGCCAGATCGGCGAATCGTCGGGCGTCGTCAAGTGTGAAGTGGAGGAGTTCGGCGCGCACGTCGGCGAGCGCCGAAGGCGACATCGAGAGGGTGGTGGCGCCGAGGCCCACCAGCACGACGGCGAGCAGCGGGTCGGCCGCGGCCTCGCCGCAGATGCCGACGGGCTTGCCCGAGACGTGACCCGCGGCGCCCACCTCCCCGACGAGTTTCAGAACAGCCGGATGCCACGGGTCCTGCAACGAGGCCACCGAGCCCAGCAGGCGGTCGGCCGCGAGGGTGTACTGGGTGAGATCGTTCGTGCCGATCGAGGCGAAGTCCGCGTGGGCGAGGATGCGGTCGGCCAGCAGCGCCGACGACGGCACCTCCACCATGACGCCCGCAGTCTTCAGCCCGGCCTCGTGCGCGAGGTCCGTGAAATACCGGGCCTCCTCGACGGTGGCCACCATCGGCGCCATCACCCAGACCTCGGCGTCGGTCTCGGCATCGGCTGCGGCGAGAGCGGCGAGCTGATCGCGCAGGATCGGTTCGTTCGCCCGGAGTGCGCGCAGCCCGCGGAGACCGAGTGCCGGGTTGCCCTCCGGCGCGTCGTTGAGGAAGCTGAGGGGTTTGTCGGCACCCGCATCCAGGGCCCGCACGACGACCTTCTTCCCGGCGAACGCCTCGAGCAGGCGCACGTACTGCGCCTTCTGCTCCTCGACGGTGGGGGCGCTGGCGGCATCGAGAAAGAGGAACTCGGTGCGGAAGAGACCGACACCCTCGGCGCCCCTCGCCAAGGCATCCGCAGCGCCGTCGGCCGAACCGAGGTTCGCCAGCAGCGGGATGAGGGTGCCGTCGGCAAGTCGTCCGGGGCCGGTGGCCGCCTTTCGGGTCGCTTTCAGATCGTCAGCTCGGGAGAGGGCCGCAGCCCGTTCCTCGTCGCTCGGCGAGACTCCGACGGTGCCGGCTCCCGCGTCGACGACGACCTCGGTTCCGTCGGCGAGACCGAGCGCATCCGTCACCCCCACGATCGCCACGATGGACTTCTCGCGGGCGAGGATCGCCGTGTGCGAAGTGGGTCCGCCGTCGCTGGTCACCAGGGCGAGCACCTTGTCGAGGTCGAGCAGGGCGGTGTCGGCCGGGGCGAGGTCGCGGGCCACGAGCACGAAGGGGTGATCGGGGTCGGGCACGCCCGGCGCAGGAACGCCACGGAGGTCGGCAACCACCCGTTGCGAGACGTCGTCGAGGTCGGTCGCCCGCTCCCCCATGTAGCCGCCCATGCTCACGAGCAGGTCTCGGAAGGCGGCGAAGGCCTCGAACACGGCGCGTTCGGCGGTCGCCCCACCGTCGATCCGCACGGCGACGTCGTCGATCAACGCCGGATCTTCTGCCATGTACGCCTGGGCCTCGAGCACGTCTTTCGCCGATCCGCTCGTGTGCTCACCCCGGTGTCGGATCACGACCGCCGTGGCGGCGAGGGAGGCCCTCGCCCGGTCCTTCTCGGCATCGGGCGTCAGGGTGCTCGGGGTCTCGTCGGGCTCGGGCAGCGGGTCGGGCATCCGGAGCACGGTGCCCACCGCGATCCCACGACCGATGCCGGTGCCGTGCAGAGTGCGCGTCGCCGGTCCATTCGTCGGTTCAGCCATCATCACCCTCCTCACCGATACTCTGCCACCGAGTCGGCTCGCACGCGATCAGGGAATGGGAACAGGCGTGATCCCGAGGGGCGCGAGCGCCGCCGCCCCGCCGTCCTCGGCGGTGAGAACCCAGATGCCGTCTTTGTGCACGGCGACCGAGTGCTCCCAGTGCGACGACATGCTGCCGTCGGCGGATGCCACGGTCCACTCGTCTTCGCGCGTGTAGGTCTCGGTGGTGCCGGCCGTGATCATCGGCTCGATCGCCACGACCAGGCCGGGCTTGACCTCCGGGCCGCGCTGGCGCACCCGGTAGTTGAACACCGGCGGCGCCTCGTGCATGCTGCGGCCGATGCCGTGGCCGATGTAGTCGGTGAGGATTCCGTACCGCGCGCCGTCGAGGGTCGACGGGTGCTCTTCGACGAACTCCTCGATCGCCTCCCCCACCTCGTTCAGGTGGCGCGCGGATGCCAACCGTGCGATCCCGTGCCAGAGCGCCTGCTCGGTCACGTCGGAGAGCAGTCGTCGCGCGGCGAACTCCTCGGGTCGGGTCGGGTCGTCGAGCACGACGGTCATCGCGGAGTCGCCGTTCCAGCCGCCGACGTCGGCACCGCTGTCGATCGACACGATGTCACCCGGTTGCAGGATGCGCGACCCGGGGATCCCGTGCACGATGTCGTCGTTCACCGACGCGCACACCGTGTGCAGGTATCCGGGCACCATCTGGAAATTCGACACTCCCCCGAGCGACCGGATGGTCTGATCGGCGATGGCGTCGAGCTCGAGCGTTGAGATTCCCGGACGGATGGCCTCGCGCACCGCCGCGAGGGAGGCGGCGGTGACGAGCCCGGGTCGCACCATGAGGCGCAGCTCGGCGGGCGTCTTGTAGATGCCCGGCCCCTTACGCCCGATCACCGAGCGCGACCGATCATCGGCTCGCGAGGGCGGCGATGATCCGGCCGGTGACCTCGTCGATCTCACCGAGACCGTCGACATTCACGACCAGTCCACGCCCTGCATAGACGTCGATGAGCGGAGCGGTCTGCTCGGCGTAGACGGCGAGCCGGTGCCGGATGACCTCTTCGGTGTCATCGCTCCGACCCTGCTCGGCCGAGCGCTTCAGCAGCCTCGACACGACTTCCTCGGTCTCGGCCGTGAGCACGATCACGGCATCGAGCGAGTAGTCGTCGACACCCAGGATGTCGTCGAGCTCCCCGACCTGCTGCAGGGTGCGCGGGTAGCCGTCGAGGAGGAAGCCGTCGACCACGTCGGGCTGGCTGAGCCGGTCCCGCACCAGGTCGTTGGTGAGGGAATCGGGAACGTACTGGCCCGCATCCATGAACTCCTTGGCTTTGACACCGAGTTCGGTGCCGTTCTTCACGTTCTCACGGAAGATGTCGCCGGTGGAGATGGCCGGAATCCCGTAGGCCTCCGACAGGCGCGCAGCCTGCGTCCCCTTACCAGCCCCCGGAGGGCCGATGAGGAGGAGGCGGAGCGAGCTGGTCACTGCCGGCTCGCTCTGCCCATCCGTCATCGCAGGAGTCCCTCGTAGTGGCGTTGCTGCAACTGCGAGTCGATCTGCTTCACCGTCTCAAGACCCACGCCGACGATGATGAGGATGGACGCACCGCCGAACGGGAAGTTCTGATTCGCCCCGACCGCCGCCAAGGCTATGAGTGGCAGCAGTGCGATCAAACCGAGGTAGATCGATCCGGGAAGGGTGATGCGCGTCAGCACGTAGTCGAGGTACTCGGCCGTCGGGCGCCCAGCGCGGATGCCCGGAATGAACCCGCCGAACTTCTTCATGTTGTCGGCGACCTCTTCAGGGTTGAAGGTGATCGCGACGTAGAAGTAGGTGAAGCCCACGATGAGCAGGAAGTACAACAACATGTAGAGCGGATGATCGCCACGCACCAGGTAGTTGTTGATCCAGGTCACCCAGCCTGCTGGCGCCTCACCGGGCGCCGGTTGGTTGAACTGCGCGATCAGCGCCGGCAGATAGAGCAACGACGACGCGAAGATCACGGGCACCACACCGGCCATGTTGACCTTGATGGGGATGTAAGTGTTGTTGCCGCCATACGTTCGCCTGCCGACCACCCGTTTGGCGTATTGCACGGGGATGCGTCTCTGCGAGAGTTCGACGAACACCACGAGCGCCATCACCGCGAGTCCGACCGCGATCACCAGCAGGAAGACCTCGAAGCTCTTGGTCTGCGCGATGAGCCAGAGCGACTCGGGGAAACGAGCGGCGATCGAGGTGAAGATGAGCAGCGACATGCCGTTGCCGATTCCCCGCTCGGTGATCATCTCGCCGAACCACATGATGACGCCGGTACCGGCCGTCATCGTGATGACCATCAGCAGGATGGCGTACCAGGCGTCGTTGGTGATCAGCTGGCCGCACTCCGCGACCGTCGAGGTGCCGAACAGGGCCCCGCTCCGGGCCACGGTGATCAGCGTCGTCGACTGCAGGATGCCGAGGGCGATGGTCAGGTAGCGCGTGTACTGCGTGAGCTTCGACTGACCGGACTGGCCCTCCTTGTAGAGGGTCTCGAAGTGGGGGATGACCACACGCAGCAACTGCACGATGATCGACGCCGTGATGTACGGCATGATCCCCAGCGCGAAGATGGACAGTTGCAGGAGGGCGCCACCACTGAAGAGGTTGACGAGCTCGTACAAACCGGACGTGTTCTGGTTCGCGGCAAGACAGGTCTGCACGTTTCCGAAGTCCACGAAGGGAGCGGGGATGAACGACCCCAGTCGGAACAGGGCGACGATGCCGAGCGTGAACCCGATCTTCCGGCGGAGATCCGGCGTACGGAAGATCCTCGCGACGGCTTTGAACAAAAGGGGGCCTCCTGCTTGCGTGTGTGGCTTAATGCCAAGAAAGCCGGTGACCCAGTTCATGGCCTCGACAGGCTACATCATTCACATGACGCAGAAGTCGATCGCGCACGAACCAGGCCACCGGTTTTTGGGGTACCTACTTGACGGAACCACCCGCGGCGACGATCTTCTGCTCAGCAGAGCCGGAGACCTTGTCGACCGCAACGTTCAGCTTAACTGCAATGTCACCATTGCCGAGAACCTTCACTTTTTCGTTCTTGCGGACAGCACCCTTGGCGACCAGGTCGACCACGGTGACATCTCCGCCAGAGGGGTAGAGCTCGGCGAGCGTCTCCAGGTTCACGACCTGGTACTCGACGCGGAACGGGTTCTTGAACCCGCGCAGCTTCGGGGTGCGCATGTGCAGCGGCATCTGCCCACCCTCGAAGCCGACTCGCACCTGGTAGCGGGCCTTCGTGCCCTTGGTGCCACGGCCCGCAGTCTTACCCTTGGAGCCCTCACCACGACCGACACGCGTGCGCGCCTTCTTGGCACCGGGCGCCGGGCGCAGGTGGTGAACCTTGAGCACGTGCTCGCGGGGGCCAGTGGCCTCTGCATCCTTGGCAGCCGTCTTCGGCGCAGCCTTGGCCGCGGGGGCCTTGGCAGCGGCCGGAGCCTTGCTCTCGCCGTCGGCGGCCTTGGCCGCGGCAGCCTTGGGGGCTGCAGCCTTCTTCGGAGCAGCAGCCTTGGCCGGAGCCTTCTCCGCCGCGTCCTTCTTGGGCGCAGCTGCGGCCTTGGGGGCCGCCGCCTTCTTCGGAGCAGCCTTCTCGGCGGCTTCCTTGGCTTCGTTCTCAGCCATTAGTCAATCTCCTCGACCTTCACCAGGTGTGCGACGGTGCGCACGTAGCCCCGGTTCTGGGCGTTGTCGTCGCGCACCACGATGTCGTGGATGCGCTTCAGTCCGAGGCTGCGCAGCGTGTCACGCTGGTTCTGCTTCTCGCTGATCTTGGACTTGATCTGGGTGATCTTCAGGCGCGCGGCCATCATGCACCTGCCTTCGCTGCTAGGGCGTCGGCCTCAGCACGCACGAGGCGGGCCGGGGCGACGTCTTCGAAGTCGAGGCCACGGCGGGCCGCCACTGCGCGCGGCTCTTCGAGCTGCTGCAGGGCCTCGACCGTCGCGTGCACGATGTTGATCGTGTTCGACGAACCGAGCGACTTCGAGAGGATGTCGTGGATGCCGGCGCACTCGAGTACCGCACGCACCGGGCCACCGGCGATGACGCCGGTACCGGCGGCGGCGGGGCGCAAGAGCACCACACCGGCTGCGGCCTCACCCTGCACGGGGTGGGGGATCGTGTTACCGACGCGGGGGACGCGGAAGAAGTTCTTCTTCGCTTCCTCGACGCCCTTGGAGATCGCGGTCGGGACTTCGCGAGCCTTGCCGTAGCCGACGCCCACCAGTCCGTTGCCGTCGCCGACGACCACGAGAGCGGTGAAGCTGAAGCGACGACCACCCTTCACGACCTTGGAGACGCGGTTGATGGTCACGACGCGCTCGAGGAAGTTGCTCTTGTCAGAGTCACGGCCTCCACGGTCGCCACGGTTCGGGTTGCGCTCACGGCCGCCACGGCGGGCCTCGCGAGGCTCGGCCTGAGTCGACTCGGTCGACGCAGCCGTCTCAACGGGCGCCTGGGCAACTGCTGCCACGTCCTGCTCCTTGTTGGTTTCGGTGCTCACAGGCTCAAACCACCCTCTCGTGCTCCATCGGCAATCGCCGCGACGCGGCCTGCGTAGCGGTTTCCACCGCGGTCGAACACGACAGCGTCGACGCCGGCCTGCTTGGCGCGCTCGGCGACGAGTTCGCCGACTCGCTTGGCCTTCGCGGTCTTGTCACCGTCGAAGGTGCGCAGGTCGGACTCGAGCGTCGAGGCCGACGCAAGAGTGTGACCCTTGCTGTCGTCGACGACCTGCACGAAGACGTGACGGGCTGAACGCGTGACGACGAGGCGCGGACGCAATGGCGTGCCCTCGACCTTCTTGCGAAGTCGGGCGTGCCGGCGATCGCGGGCAGCGGACTTCGACTTTCCTCTGATTCCAGTAGCCATGGTTACTTACCACTCTTTCCGGCCTTGCGGCGAACGACCTCGCCGGCGTAACGCACGCCCTTGCCCTTGTAGGGCTCGGGCTTGCGCAGCTTGCGAATGTTGGCGGCAACCTCACCGACGGCCTGCTTGTCGATTCCGTTGACCGTGAGCTTGTTGTTGCCCTCGACGGTGAACGAGATGCCCGCAGGCGGTTCGACCGAGATGGGGTGCGAATAGCCGAGAGCGAACTCGACGCCCGAGCCCTTCGCGGCGACGCGGTAACCGGTTCCGACGACCTCGAGGCTCTTGGAGTAGCCGGTGGTCACGCCGATGATCTGGTTCGCGATGAGTGTGCGGGTGAGGCCGTGCAGCGAGCGCGACTCGCGCTCGTCGTCCGGGCGGGTGACCAGAACCTGGTTCTCCTCGACCGAAGCGGCGATGGGCTCCTTGATGGTGAGCGCGAGCTCACCCTTGGGGCCCTTGACTGCGACAGCCTGACCGTCGATCGAGACGGTGACGCCGGCAGGGATGTCGATGGGAAGACGTCCGATTCGTGACATTGTCGATTACCACACGTAGGCGAGGACTTCCCCACCCACGCCCTTCTTGCTCGCCTGGCGGTCTGTCAGCAGACCCGAGGAGGTGGACAGGATGGCGACGCCGAGGCCGCCGAGGACCGTCGGGATCTCGGTGGACTTCGCGTAGACGCGGAGACCGGGCTTCGAGACGCGCTTGATGCCCGCGATCGAACGCTCGCGGTTCGGGCCGAACTTGAGGTTCAGCGTCAGCGTCTGGCCGACCTTCGCGTCCGAGACCTCCCAGCCGGAGATGTAACCCTCGGCCTTCAGGATGTCGGCGATGTGCGACTTGAGCTTCGAATGCGGCATCGACACGGTGTCGTGGTGCGCCGAGTTCGCGTTGCGCAGTCTGGTCAGCATGTCTGCGACCGGATCTGTCATTGTCATGATGTGGTGCCTTTCGCGCCTGGTTTCGACACCCTTTCCGAGGATGCCGACCTGTGGTCGTCGTGGGTGAGGTGGTGCTTAGGAGTTTTCGGCCGTCTTGAAGGGGAAGCCGAGCGCCTTGAGCAGCGCGCGTCCCTCGTCGTCGGTCTTCGCGGTGGTGACGACGGTGATGTCGAAACCACGCACGCGGTCGATCTTGTCCTGGTCGATCTCGTGGAACACGGACTGCTCCTGGAGACCGAAGGTGTAGTTGCCGCGGCCGTCGAACTGCTGGTCCGAGAGACCACGGAAGTCGCGGATACGGGGAAGCGCGAGCGAGAGCAGACGGTCCAGGAACTCCCAGGCGCGGTCGCCACGAAGCGTGACGTGAGCGCCGATGGGCTGTCCCTCGCGCAGCTTGAACTGTGCGATCGACTTGCGGGCCTTCGTGACCTGCGGCTTCTGGCCGGTGATCGCGGTGAGGTCCTTCACGGCGCCGTCGATGATCTTGCCATCGCGCGCTGCTTCACCGACACCGGTGTTCACGACGATCTTCACGAGCCCGGGCACCTGGTGCACGTTCGTGAAACCGAAGTCCTTCGTGAGCTGATCGACGATCTCGCTCTTGTACTTCTGCTTGAGGCGCGGCTGGATTTTGCCAGCGGGCGCAGCAGTCTCGGTGCTCATCAGAGGTCCTTACCTGACTTCTTCGCGTAACGAACGCGGACCGTCTTGGTGACGCCGTCCTTCGTGACTTCTTCGTTGCGGTGGCCGACGCGGGTCGGCTTCTTGGTCTCGGGGTCGACCAGAGCGACGTTCGACACGTGGATCGGCGCCTCCATGGTCTCGATGCCGCCGGTCTTCGTGCCGCGCTGGGTCTGACCGACGCGAACGTGCTTCGTGACGAAGTTCACGCCCTCGACGACGACGCGGTCCTTCTCGACCTGCACCTCGATGACACGACCCTGCTTGCCGCGGTCTCCGCCGCGGGCCTGGCTGGGGCCGGAGATGACCTGAACCAGGTCACCCTTCTTGATGTTCGCCATGACTAAATGACCTCCGGTGCCAGCGAGATGATCTTCATGAACTTCTTGTCACGGAGCTCACGGCCGACCGGTCCGAAGATGCGGGTACCACGGGGGTCCCCGTCGTTCTTCAGGATCACGGCGGCGTTCTCGTCGAACTTGATGTACGAGCCGTCGGAACGACGGGTCGACTTGACGGTGCGGACGATGACGGCCTTGACCACATCGCCCTTCTTGACGTTGCCACCGGGGATGGCGTCCTTCACGGTGGCGACGATGACATCGCCGAGTCCCGCGTAGCGACGGCCGGATCCACCGAGAACACGAATCGTCAGGAGCTCCTTGGCGCCGGTGTTGTCGGCGACCTTCACTCGTGATTCTTGCTGAAGCATTCTTCTACTCTTCCTGAACTAAGTAAGCCGAGGCCTACTTGGCCTTCTCGAGGATCTCGACCAGACGCCAGCGCTTGGTCGAACTCAGGGGACGGGTCTCGTTGATGAGCACGAGGTCGCCGATGCCGGCGCTGTTGGTCTCGTCGTGCGCCTTCACCTTGGAGGTGCGGCGGATGACCTTGCCGTACAGCGGGTGCTTCACGCGGTCCTCGACCTCGACGACGATGGTCTTGTCCATCTTGTCGGAAGTCACGTAGCCGCGGCGAGCCTTGCGGTAACCGCGGGCCTCCGCGTCTTTGACGTCGTGCGAAGCCGACTCGTGGCCAGTCGCTACGACCTTTTCTTCGGTCTTAGCCATTACTTGGCCTCCTCGGTCTCAGCAGCCTTCTCAGGCTCGGCAGCCTCGGCAGCGGGTGCCTCGGTCGCCTTCTTGGTCTTCTTCGTCGCCTTGGCCGGGGCCTCGACGGGGGCGGGCGTCGCTCGGATGCCCAGCTCGCGCTCACGGATGACCGTGTAGATGCGCGAGATGTCACGCTTCACGGCGCGCAGGCGGCCGTGGCTTTCGAGCTGGCCGGTAGCCGACTGGAAGCGCAGGTTGAACAGCTCTTCCTTGGCCTTGCGAAGTTCCTCGAGAAGTCGAGAATCTTCGAACGTGTCGAGCTCCGCCGGGGCGAGCTCCTTGGAACCGATCGCCATTACGCGTCGCCCTCCTCGCGCTTGATGATGCGTGCCTTAAGGGGCAGCTTGTGGATTGCTCGGGTGAGCGCCTCGCGAGCGACGGTCTCGTTGACCCCGCTCAGCTCGAACAGCACACGACCCGGCTTGACGTTCGCGACCCACCACTCGGGCGAACCCTTACCGGAACCCATGCGGGTTTCGGCCGGCTTCTTCGTGAGCGGACGGTCGGGGTAGATGTTGATCCACACCTTTCCACCACGCTTGATGTGACGGGTCATCGCGATACGAGCGGACTCGATCTGACGGTTGGTCACGTAAGCGGGGGTGATGGCCTGGATGCCGTACTCGCCGAAGCTCACCTTGGTGCCGCCGGTGGCGTGCCCACTGCGACCCGGGTGGTGCTGCTTGCGGTGTTTGACTCTACGGGGGATAAGCATGGTTACGCCTCAACTCCTGCTGCGACCGGAGCGTCCGCCTTGGGGGCGGCGTTACGGCGCGGACGGTCACGGTCGCCACGCTCGGGGCGCGTCGACTTCTGGTTGGCCTGCTCGCGGGCGAGCTCCTTGTTGGTGATGTCGCCCTTGTAGATCCAGACCTTCACACCGATGCGGCCGAACGTCGTCTTGGCCTCGTAGAAGCCGTAGTCGATGTTGGCGCGGAGGGTGTGCAGCGGCACGCGGCCTTCACGGTAGAACTCCGAGCGGCTCATCTCCGCGCCGCCGAGACGGCCGGAGACCTGGATGCGGACACCCTTGGCGCCGGCGCGCTGAGCACCCTGCAGACCCTTGCGCATCGCGCGGCGGAAGGCCACACGAGCGGTGAGCTGCTCGGCGATGCCCTGAGCCACCAGCTGAGCCTCGGCCTCGGGGTTCTTGACCTCGAGGATGTTCAGCTGGATCTGCTTGCCGGTGAGCTTCTCGAGGTCGGAGCGGATGCGCTCGGCCTCGGCGCCACGACGACCGATCACGATGCCCGGACGGGCGGTGTGAATGTCGACGCGAACGCGGTCACGGGTGCGCTCGATCTCGATGCGCGCCACTCCGGCGCGGTCGAGCGAGGTCTTCAGCAGGTTGCGGATCTTCACGTCTTCGGCGACATAGTCGCTGTAGCGCTGACCCTTCTTCGTGCTGTCGGAGAACCAGCGCGACACGTGGTCGGTGGTGATTCCGAGACGGAAGCCGTACGGATTGACTTTCTGGCCCATTACTTGCTCGCCTTCTTGCTCGCGCCTTCGATGGCCGAAGCCTCGTCGGGGGTTGCCAGCACGATCGTGATGTGGCTGGTGCGCTTGTTGATGCGGAACGCGCGACCCTGTGCACGAGGCTGGAAGCGCTTGAGCGTGGTGCCCTCATCGACGAAAGCCTTCGCGATGAAAAGGTCCTGCTCGTCCAGGTAGCTGTTCGAGGCATCCGCCTTGACCCGCGCGTTCGCGATCGCCGAGGCGACCAGCTTGTACACGGGCTCCGAAGCGCCCTGTGGGGCGAACTTCAGGATGGCCAACGCTTCAACGGCCTGACGGCCGCGGATCAGGTTGACGACACGACGGGCCTTCATGGGGGTGACGCGGATGTGACGCACGCGTGCGATCGACTCCACCATTTCTCTTCCTCCTTCACGTCACCGCGGTTAGCGGCGACGGCCCTTCTTGTCGTCCTTCACGTGTCCACGGAAGGTACGGGTGGGGGCGAATTCGCCCAGCTTGTGACCGACCATGGTCTCGGTGATGAACACCGGGATGTGCTTGCGGCCGTCGTGCACAGCGATGGTGTGCCCGAGGAACGCGGGGATGATCATCGAACGGCGCGACCAGGTCTTGATGACGTTCTTCGAACCGGCTTCGTTCTGCGTGACGACCTTGCGGTACAGGTGGTCGTCGACGAAGGGGCCCTTTTTGAGACTGCGTGGCATTTTCTACGACTCCTACTTACGCTTCTTGCCGACGGTCCGGCGACGCACGATGAGCTTGTCGCTTTCCTTGTTGGGGTGACGGGTGCGGCCTTCGGCCTGACCCCACGGGCTGACAGGGTGACGTCCACCGGACGTCTTTCCCTCTCCACCACCGTGCGGGTGGTCGACCGGGTTCATCGCGACACCACGGACGGTCGGGCGGATGCCCTTCCAGCGGTTACGGCCGGCCTTGCCCCAGTTGATGTTGGACTGCTCGGCGTTGCCGACCTCGCCGATCGTGGCGCGGCAGCGCGCATCCACGTTGCGGATCTCGCCCGACGGCAGACGGAGCTGCGCGTAGGGGCCGTCCTTGGCGACGAGTCGAACCGACGCACCGGCGGAGCGGGCCATCTTGGCGCCACCGCCCGGCTTCAGCTCGATCGCGTGGATGACGGTACCGGTGGGGATGTTGCGCAGCGGCAGGTTGTTGCCGGGCTTGATGTCCGCGCCTGCACCCGACTCGACGATGTCGCCCTGGGCGAGCTTGTTCGGCGCGAGGATGTAGCGCTTCGTGCCGTCCACGAAGTGGAGCAGCGCGATGCGTGCGGTGCGGTTGGGGTCGTACTCGATGTGAGCGACCTTCGCGTTGACGCCGTCCTTGTCGTTGCGACGGAAGTCGATCACGCGGTACTGGCGCTTGTGGCCACCACCGATGTGACGCGTCGTGATACGACCCTGGTTGTTGCGGCCGCCGGTCTTGGAGAGCGGGCGGAGCAGCGACTTCTCAGGAGTCGAGCGGGTGATCTCTGCGAAGTCCGCGACGGACGAACCGCGACGGCCCGGAGTCGTGGGCTTGTACTTACGAATAGCCATGTGTCTTTTCCTCTAGCTTCCGCGCCTAGCCGACGGCCGTGAAGATGTCGATGGAACCGGACTTCAGCGTGACGATGGCACGCTTGGTGTCCTTGCGCTTGCCCTGGCCGAACTTGGTGCGACGGGTCTTGCCCGTGCGGTTCAGCGTGTTGATCGACGCGACCTGAACACCGAAGATCTTCTCGATGGCGAGCTTGATCTCGGTCTTGTTCGAGCGGGGGTCGACCACGAAGGTGTACTTGCCCTCATCGATCAGGCCGTAGCTCTTCTCGGAGACGACCGGAGACAGGATGATGTCGCGCGGGTCCTTGTTGAACGCGGCGTTGCTCATGCGGAAACCTCTTCCTTCTTGGTCTTCGAGGCGACGAAGCCGTCGAAGGAACCCTTGGTGAAGACGATGTCGTCGGAGACGAGGACGTCGTAGGCGTTCAGCTGGTCTGCGGGCAGCACGTGAACGGTCGGGATGTTGCGAACGCTCTTGAGGCTCAGCTCGTCGGTGCGCTCCAGCACGATCAGCACGTGCTTGGACGACGCGACAGTGGCGAGGAACTCGTTCACGGCCTTCGTCGAGGGGGTCTCACCCTGCGAGAGCGACTCGACCACGTGCACGCGGCCGCCGCGAGCGCGGTCGGACAGCGCGCCGAGCAGAGCCGCGGCGATCATCTTCTTGGGGGTGCGCTGCGCGTAGCTGCGGGGCACCGGTCCGTGCACGATGCCACCACCGGTCATCTGAGGGGCGCGGATCGAGCCCTGACGAGCGCGACCGGTTCCCTTCTGCTTGAACGGCTTGCGGCCGGCACCGGAGACCTCACCACGACGCTTGGTCTTGTGGGTTCCCTGACGGGCCGCGGCGAGCTGAGCGACGACGACCTGGTGGATGAGCGGGATGTTGGTCTGCACGTCGAAGATCTCGGCGGGCAGCTCGACGGTGCCGGACTTCTTGCCGGAGACGTCGAGGACATCGAGCGTGTTAGTTGCGGTAGCCATGAACTACGCCCCCTTCACTGCGTTGCGAACGAAAACGAGGCGGCCCTTGGCACCGGGAACGGCGCCCTTGACCAGCAGCAGGCCCTTCTCGGCGTCGACCGAGTGGATGACCAGGTTGAGCACGGTGACGCGCTCGCCACCCATGCGGCCGGCCATGCGCATGCCCTTGAAGACACGGCTGGGCGTCGAGGACGCACCGATCGAGCCGGGCTTGCGGTGGTTGCGGTGCGAACCGTGCGACGAGGAGACACCCTTGAAGTTGTGGCGCTTCATCACACCGGCGAAGCCCTTACCCTTCGAGGTGCCCACGACGTCGACCTTCTGGCCGGCTTCGAAGACGCTCTCGGCGGTGAGCTCCTGGCCGATGGTGTAGTCAGCGGCATCCGCGGTGCGGATCTCGGTGATGTGGCGACGCGGGGTGACCCCGGCGGCGTCGAAGTGACCGGTGGCGGGCTTGTTGACCTTACGGGGGTCGATCTGGCCGGCGGCGATCTGAACGGCCGAGTAGCCGTCCTTCTCCGGGGTGCGGATCTGGGTGACGACGTTCGGAGAGACCTCGACGACGGTCACGGGGATGAGACGGTTGTTCTCGTCCCACACCTGGGTCATGCCGAGCTTCTTGCCGAGCAGGCCTTTGGAAGTCTTAGCGGTGGTAGCCATGAGTGTTTACTGGTTCCTTCCCGCTCAGAGCTTGATCTCGATGTTGACGTCGGCGGGGAGGTCGAGACGCATGAGCGAGTCGACGGCCTTCGGCGTCGGGTCGATGATGTCGATCAAGCGCTTGTGGGTGCGCATCTCGAAGTGCTCCCGGCTGTCCTTGTACTTGTGGGGAGAACGGATGACTGCGATCACGTTCTTCTCCGTCGGAAGCGGCACGGGGCCGACGACGGTTGCTCCTGCACGGGTGACCGTGTCGACGATCTTGCGCGCCGAGGTGTCGATGACCTCATGGTCATACGACTTAAGTCGAATGCGGATCTTCTGTCCCGCCATGTGTGACTCTCTCTCTGTCTCGCGTCGTACAGCCTCGACTGCATTGGACGCACCACTGTTTTGCTATCAAGCACGCGCACACACACTTCACCTAGGGCGAGGAGGGGGTGGCGATTAAGCTATGTTCTGCTGTCTGCGGCCTAGCCTCAGGGGCTATGCACTGCCAAAACAGTGATCCGGCACGCCAAGGGCGGCCCGAAATGTTGAACTAGACGAGTTTGCCACATCGGGGGCCTACTTGCAACCCGGGCGTGTCGCGCCTGCTCATGCCACCCCGGCGGCGAGGGCCAGCACGGCCTCGGCGGCTCGCACCAGCTCCGTGCCGTAGGACGGACCGTGGCCCACGGCGTGCACGGCCAGCGGGAACAACTGGTGCAGCGGAACCCGTGCGTGCCAGTCGGGAGCAAGTGGCGCGACCTGGTCGTAGGCGGTCAGGATGTCGTCGAGGAACGGCACTCCGAACAGCACCAGCATGGCGAGATCGGTCTCCCGGTGGCCGCCGTGCGCCGCTGGGTCGATGAGCACCACCCCCGTCGGTGTCCACAGGACATTTCCCGACCAGAGGTCGCCGTGCAGCCGCGCGGGCGGCTCGCCGTCGTCGAAGATGCCGGAGCGGATCAACTCGCACGCCCGCACCACGGTCTGGAAGCCGTCGGCGGTCAGGTTGCCCCGCGCCACGGCCTGCTCGGCGTACGGCCGCACCCGTTCCTGCGGGTAGAACTCGCTCCAGGTCGCCCACTCCCCCACCGTCATCCCGCGCCGGCCGATGTAGCACGGGCCGGACCAGCCTGCCGGTGGCACGCCGAACGCATCCGCGCCCGCCGCGTGCGTCGCCGCGAGCAGCTCGCCGAATCGCCGCGCCGCCTCCCGGCTCGGCCGCGCGCTGCGCAACTCGTCGAGCTCGATGCCGTCGGGCCGCACCGCGTGCACCCTGACGCAGGGGACACCGTCGCTCGCGGCCAGCCAGGCGAGGCCGGCCGCTTCGGCCTCGAAGAAGCCCTCGGGTGCCGCGGGGTCGAACTTGGTGAACACATCACCACGCTATGCCCGACAGGTTTCAACGGCATGTCGAACGAGAAACGTTCTTACGGGAGCACCCGGAGCCCAGTCGTCTCAATCGCGCTGGTCACTCTCGGCCAAGCTCTGTTCGCAGCGTCTGGCGGCGAGCCTCCCGTAAGAACGATTGCCCCCATTCTGCGCCTTTGCACCGAGAACGCAACCCTTGACTTCAGGCCCGAAAAGTGGATCGGATCAGGTGAACAAGAGCGCCCGCAGCTCGCTCTCCGCCGACGCCAGCCTGGTCGGGTCGATGGTCTGCCCGGCCGAATAGTGGTCGACGACCCGTGGGTCGACGTAGCTCTTCTTCGCGATCGCCGGGGTGTTGCCGAGCACCACGGATGCGTCGCGCATCGCCGCGGTCAGCGCCCGTGCCCGAGCTGTCGGCCGATCCTCCGGACCGTGCCGGGCGAGACTCACGGCGGCCGCGAGAGTGCCGTGCAGGGTGCGGAAGTCCTTGGCCGTGAACTCGCCGCCCGTGCGCTCCTTGACGTAGGCGTTGATCTCTTCCGGATCAACCGGATGCCAGGTGCGGTGACCCGACTTCCACGCGAGCAGACGCGCCTGTGGCCCGCGACGCTTCAGGCTCCGCACCACCGAGGCGAGGTCGGCGTCGAGGATCTCGGATTCCCATTCCTCGCCGCTCTTCGCAGGAAACTCCAGCTTGACGATGTCACCCGACACGGTCGCGTGCTCGCACAGCAGACTGGTGAGCCCGTAGCTGCCGTGCTGCTGGGCGTAGCGCTCGTTGCCGACCCTCAGCGAGCCGGTGTCGAGCATCCGGAAACCCGCGGCCAGGGCGCGCTCCTGCGGGTAGCCCTCTTTGCGCAGATCGAGCGTCACCAGCCGGCGGGCGGCCGGGAGCGATTCGGCCAGCGCCAGGGCCCGGTCGTACTTGATGCGGTCTTTCTGCTCCCGCCACGTCGGGTGGTAGATGTACTGACGGCGACCGGCGCCGTCGACTCCGGTGGCCTGGATGTGGCCGTTCGCGTAGGGCGCGATCCAGACATCCGTCCACGCCGGCGGAATGGCCAGGTGCTCGAAACGGGCGCGCAACTCCGGGTCGGTGATGGTGGTGCCGTCGTCGTCGCGGTAGGTGAAGCCCTTCCCCGAGCGGATACGACGGATGCCCCGTCCCGATGAATCTGAGCGTCGGAGGCGGGGCATCTCACCATCTAAGTCCTAATCGGACGAATCGGCCTACTCGGTGCCCACTGCTTTGTCGGCGGCAGCCCGGGCGCCCTCGACCTGCTCATCGAACTTGCCCCCGGTGACCTTCTTCACGGTGTCGGAGACACCGTCGAGCACCTTGTCGCTGATGTCTTCGGCCTGCTCGCTCTTCAGCGCTTCTTGCACCTTGTTGTCCGCTAGGAACTCTTGGGCCTTCTTCGTGATGTCGTCCAGTCCCATTTCGATCTCCTTCGATCCGGCCCCGACCTGACGAGGCTCAAGAGCACCATTGTGGCTGAAGTCCGAGGAACGCAAAAGGGCTTCTGGATCGACTTCAGGATTGGGGCCGGATGCTGAGGTCGCCGAGCGCCCGCGACCGGGCGAGTGATCGTTCGAACCGCCTGGTGCCGTTCCGCCCGTCAAAGGCTCGCGCAAGCTTCTCCGCCGCTGCCCTGACACCGACGGCGAGCTCGTCAGAAAACCACGGTTCGGGGTGATCGCCGAGAATGCCGACGAGAGCAGCCGCTTCGGCGCCGGCCACCCTGACCGGGCGGTGTGAGCCACGGTCGAGAGCCTCGAGCAGAACCCCCATTGCGCACAATACGTCGAATCGCTGAGCGTCGAAGAGCCTGTCATCGGCGATCCGGCCGATGTGGCGCTCCAGCACCGGAAGGCCCGTCGTCGCATCGTCGGTGACGGCGAAGTAGATCAGCTGGCCGGCCAGACCGCCGAGGTCGCCGCGCTCTGTCACGAGGTCGATGGACCGTCGATGCATCGACTGCGCGTCAGCCACCCGCCCGGCGCGCAGGTACGGCAGGAGCACCATCGACATAGCGTTCTGCGGCTGGCTGTGACAGGTCGCACCCGAGGAAAGCATCTCCTCCACCATGGTGATTGCTGCCGCGTCGTTCTCCATTTCGAGGTGATACCAGGCGACGACGGCGCGCGAACAGGCGTCGCAGTCGCCGAAGTCATCGGAAGGCGTTGAGCGCAACTCGTCGAGCAATCGGCGCGCCTCGTCGAGGTGGCCGAGCGCGACCTTCACCCGGAAGCGACTCTGCAGAACGCCTTTCCGGCCGACGCCGGCACGGGAGTACCGCTCTTCCATGTCATCGAGAACTCGGTCGATCTGATCGAGGCCGAATCGTGCCGATCCGACGAGCGCGCTGGCCATCCATTTGAAGTGCCAGAGCAACCGCTCCCCTCCCGCCGTCAGGGGAAACCGGTTCGGATCAGCGTCGTGACGGGCGCGACACCAGGCGAAGGAACTGAGCTGAACCTCTGTGTCACCGGTCATCGCGGCGGAATGCGTCATGCGCATCCGCAACGCGTACTCGAGCTCAGCGTCGTCGGACTCGATCGCTAGGGCGATCGCACGGGCGAGCAGAGCGCGTTCTGCGCGTCCGTAAGGCAGAGAGTCGATCCGTGCCACGAGGTCATTGACATTCACCGGGGCCTCCCTGTGCCAGGCGCAATGGTCCGCTGGAGAATCGCGGTGAAAGACCTCGCAACCATCGCTCGATCGACAGGCCTCAGCGGCCGATGACTCGCCAAGACGGCTTGCAGATTGAGAAGACGCACGGCCTCCTCGAACGCCGCCCGGTCGCTCATCTCGGCGAGCGACCGCACGATCTGATTGTTCCAGTTGAGGCAGAGCTGCAATCCGGATCGCAGTGGTGGTCCGGCAATGTCCAGGGCGATCGCGTCGACTCGATCGAGAACGTCTTTCCAGAGATCGTCGGACACCGATCGCGCGCCCTCGAGTTCGGCCCGTCGAACTGCTCCGGCGTCGTGAACCGACAGCGCAGCCACCTCGGACGGTTCGAACAGCCTTACGATCACGGCGACCTGGGAGTCGGAGAGGACGGCCCCGGCGCGCTCGACCAGTCGGAGAACGCGCTGACGGTCGGAGGCTGGCGGCGTTCCGAACCGTTCGCTCTCGCTCTTCGCTGTGACCGTCTCGAGAGTGGTCCCGGCGAACAACGCCGGAGCCCGCTCGAGAATCTCGACGTCGTACGCGTGGCCTGCGTTCAGGATCGGCCGGCCCAAGGGCATCAGTGGGGCGACCTGACGGAATTCGTCGACGGTATGCGCGTATCGGATCACGCCTCCGAGCAGGTCGCCGAGTTCCATGCGGCCGGACGATGTCTCGAACGCAAGGTGCGGCAGGAGGCACCGGGCGAACTCGTCGTCGTGCAGCGCGACTCCCTTGAGCGACATCTCGTGGATGGACACGAACTCGGCGAACCTCCTGGGCCTTTCGGCGGCGAGTTCGAGAATCCACTCCCTGACAGCTGCCCCGATGGCGTTCCTCGTCTCGAGAAGAGCGTCGTTCTCGACCAATTGCTCTCGAGACGCGGTCGGTGTGAGTCCGTCGGAATCCACGCACACCCTGGCGAAGACCAGCCAATTCGGAGTCAATTCCTCCGAGCGCTCCGACACCAGCATTCCACCGAGATGAACGGCTCCCGACCGCCGCGAACCTGGCGGCTGGGCGAACGGGAGAATGAAGGCGACTCCGCGCGTCGACGTCGACGGTGCACGCAGACTCACCATGTCGAAGGGGGTCGCACCGATGAATCCACGTCCGAAGGCCTCGATGGCTTCTCGATTCCCGGCCGTGATCTCATCAATGAACACCGGGTGCTGATTGACCTCCACGTGCCGACCTTGCGCATCTTCGACCAGGATCGGCACGTCGAGGAACCGTGCGTAGCGTCGAACGAGTGCCGTTACGGTCTCCGAATCGAGCGACATCGACGGATCGGCAGAGGGGATCAGGCGCACTTCGGTTCCGATGCGCCGCCGAGCAGATTCTGCGGTGGACAGGCGGCGGACCGTAAACGTGCCGTCGGTGCTGCCCACCCATTGCACGGCCGACCCGCCTTTGGCAGAACGCGTCGTCACCGAGATGCGGTCTGAGACCATGAAACAACTCAGCAGCCCGATTCCGAATTGACCGAGATAGTCCCGATGGGGCAACTCGAACATGTCGCGCTTGGAGCTGCTCCCAACCGTCGCCAGGAGCTCTTCGACTTCGTCGATGGTCAGACCGATACCGTCGTCGATGACTGCGAACTCGGACTGGCCCGGGCGGCACGGGAGCACGAGCACACCCCTCCCGGACACGCTCGGCTGCAGGCCTTCGCGGGAGTCCCATTCGCCCCGAGCCACCATCGCATCGCGAGCGTTCTGCAGCAGCTCCCGCAAGAAGACGTGAGGGCTTGAGTAGATGTGCCGACTCAGAAGGTCGATCATGCCTCCCAGATCGACATGGAAGGGCCGACCTGCCATCACGCGGAGAATCCATTCACGGCGGCAATTGTATCGAGGTTTCCTCGTTTTTGCTACGGTTTGAGGAGTCCCGGCAAAGCAAAAGGGCCGCGCCCGAAGGCGCGACCCTGATGCGTGTGGTGCGGAGTGTTACTTGTTGATCTTGGTGACGGTACCGGCACCGACGGTGCGGCCACCCTCACGGATCGCGAAGCCGAGTCCCTCTTCCATCGCGATCGGCTGGATCAGCGCGACCGAGATGTCGGTGGTGTCGCCGGGCATGACCATCTCGGTGCCCTCGGGCAGCGTGATGACGCCGGTGACGTCCGTGGTGCGGAAGTAGAACTGCGGACGGTAGTTCGTGTAGAACGGGTTGTGACGGCCACCCTCATCCTTCGACAGGATGTAGGCGGTGCCCTCGAAGTCGGTGTGCGGCGTGACCGAACCCGGCTTGACGACGACCTGACCGCGCTCCACGTCCTCGCGCTTGGTGCCGCGGAGGAGCAGACCACAGTTCTCGCCGGCCCATGCCTCGTCGAGCTGCTTGTGGAACATCTCGATACCGGTGACCGTGGTCTTCTGCGTCGGGCGGATGCCGACGATCTCGACCTCGGAGTTGATGGCGAGGGTTCCACGCTCGGCGCGGCCCGTGACGACGGTTCCACGACCGGTGATCGTGAAGACGTCCTCGATCGGCATGAGGAACGGCTTGTCCTTGTCGCGGATCGGGTCGGGGATCGACTCGTCGACGGCGTCCATCAGGTCGAGGATGGACTGGGTCCACTTCTCGTCACCCTCGAGAGCCTTGAGACCGGAGACGCGAACGACGGGGGCGTTGTCGCCATCGAAGTTCTGGCTCGCGAGCAGCTCGCGAACCTCGAGCTCGACGAGCTCCAGGATCTCCTCGTCGTCGACCATGTCGGCCTTGTTCAGCGCCACGAGCAGGTAGGGCACGCCGACCTGCTTCGCGAGCAGAACGTGCTCACGGGTCTGAGCCATCGGGCCGTCGGTGGCGGCGACCACGAGGATCGCGCCGTCCATCTGAGCAGCACCGGTGATCATGTTCTTGATGTAGTCGGCGTGACCAGGGGCGTCGACGTGAGCGTAGTGACGCTTGGGCGTCTCGTACTCGACGTGCGAGATGTTGATGGTGATGCCGCGCTGGCGCTCCTCAGGAGCGGAGTCGATCGACGCGAAGTCGCGCTGAACGTTGGTCGCCGACGGGAACTTGTCCGCCAGGACCTTCGAGATGGCAGCGGTAAGAGTGGTCTTACCGTGGTCAACGTGACCGATCGTTCCGATGTTGACGTGCGGCTTGGTCCGCTCGAACTTGGCCTTAGCCACTAGGTCCTCCTCAGGACTCTCATGCCGGAGTCACGGGTGCTGGATTGCATCCGGAATCAGGCGGGGGTTTGTTGATATTTTACGCGAACCTACGAGGCCCGCAGAACTCGGGTGCTACTCGCCCTTGTTCTTCTGGATGATCTCGTCGGCCACAGCCTTCGGGACCTCGGCGTAGCTTTCGAAGGCCATCGAGTACACCGCGCGGCCCGAGGTCTTCGACCTCAGGTCACCGATGTAGCCGAACATCTCCGACAGCGGGACGTGTGCCCGGACGACCTTGACGCCCTGGGCGTCTTCCATCGACTGGATCTGACCACGGCGGGAGTTCAGGTCGCCGATGACGTCGCCCATGTACTCCTCGGGCGTGCGCACCTCGACGGCCATCAGCGGCTCGAGCAGAACGGGGTTGGCCTTGCGGGCCGCTTCCTTGAACGCCATCGAGCCGGCGATCTTGAACGCCATCTCCGAGGAGTCGACATCGTGCGAGGCGCCATCGAGCAGGCTCGCCTTGACCCCGACCATGGGGTATCCGGCGAGCACGCCGACCTGCAGCGCATCCTGGATTCCGGCGTCGACCGAGGGGATGTACTCGCGCGGAACGCGGCCACCGGTGACCTTGTTCACGAACTCGTACGTCTTGTCGGCCGTGACCTCGAGAGGCTCGATCGCGATCTGGATCTTCGCGAACTGGCCCGAACCACCGGTCTGCTTCTTGTGCGTGAAGTCGTGGCGCTCGACGGTCTTGCGGATCGTCTCGCGGTAAGCCACCTGGGGCTTGCCGACGTTCGCCTCGACGTTGAACTCGCGCTTCATGCGGTCGACCAGGATGTCGAGGTGGAGCTCGCCCATTCCCTTGATGACCGTCTGACCGGTCTCCTGGTTCTGCTCGGTGCGGAAGGTCGGGTCTTCTTCAGCGAGCTTCTGGATGGCGACACCCAGCTTCTCCTGGTCAGCCTTCGTCTTCGGCTCGATCGCGACCTCGATGACCGGCTCCGGGAACGTCATCGACTCGAGGACGACCTGGTTCGACGGGTCGGACAGGGTGTCACCGGTGGTGGTGTCCTTCAGGCCGATGACCGCGTAGATGTGGCCGGCGGTGACCGAGTCGACCGGGTTCTCCTTGTTTGAGTGCATCTGGAAGATCTTGCCGATGCGCTCCTTCTTGCCCTTGGTCGAGTTCATGACCTGGCCGCCGGAGTCGAGGTGACCCGAGTACACGCGGATGTAGGTCAGTCGACCGAAGAAGGGGTGAACCGCGACCTTGAACGCGAGGGCCGCGAACGGGTCCTTCGGGTCGGGGTGACGCTCCACGACGACCTCTTCGTCACGGATGTCGTGACCCTCGGTCGCAGGCACGTCGAGCGGGCTCGGCAGGTAGTCGACCACAGCATCCAGCATCGGCTGCACACCACGGTTTTTGAACGCAGAACCGCACAGCACGGGGTAGATCTCGCTGTTGACGGTGAGCTTGCGGATGGCGCCCTTGATCTCGGCGACCGACAGCTCCTCACCGCCGAAGAACTTCTCGAGCAGCGCGTCATCGGTCTCGGCGACGGTCTCGAGGAGCACCTGACGGTACTCGTCGGCCTTCTCCTTGAGGTCGGCCGGGATCTCTTCGATCTCGTACTTCGCACCGAGCGCGACGTCACCCTTGGAGTCGCCGCGCCAGGTGAGCGCGCGCATCTCGACCAGGTCGACGACACCCTCGAAGCTCGACTCAGCACCGATGGGGAGCTGGATCACGAGGGGCTTGGCGCCCAGGCGGTTGATGATCGTGTCGACCGTGAAGTAGAAGTCGGCGCCGAGCTTGTCCATCTTGTTGACGAAGCAGATGCGCGGCACGTTGTACTTGTCGGCCTGACGCCACACGGTCTCGGACTGGGGCTCAACGCCCTCCTTGCCGTCGAACACGGCCACTGCGCCGTCGAGCACGCGGAGCGAACGCTCCACCTCGACGGTGAAGTCGACGTGACCCGGGGTGTCGATGATGTTGATCTGGTTCTTGTTCCAGAAACAGGTCGTCGCAGCAGAGGTGATCGTGATGCCACGCTCCTGCTCCTGCGCCATCCAGTCCATCGTCGCGGCGCCGTCGTGCACCTCACCGATCTTGTGGGTGATGCCCGTGTAGAACAGGATGCGCTCGGTGGTGGTGGTCTTGCCGGCATCGATGTGAGCCATGATGCCGATGTTGCGGACCTTGTTCAGGTCGGTGAGCACGTCCTGTGCCACGGATATCCTCCGAAAAGTAAGGGTGAAAAAGAGGGCGAGCGACTACCAGCGGTAGTGGGCGAATGCCTTGTTCGACTCGGCCATCTTGTGGGTGTCTTCGCGACGCTTGACAGCGGCGCCCAGACCGTTCGACGCGTCGAGGATCTCGTTGGTGAGACGCTCGGTCATCGTCTTCTCGCGGCGGGCCTTCGCGTAGGAGGTGAGCCAGCGCAGTGCGAGGGTGTTGGCGCGGTGAGGCTTGACCTCGATCGGCACCTGGTAGGTCGAACCACCGACGCGGCGGCTGCGCACCTCGAGAGTCGGGCGCACGTTGTCGAGTGCCTTCTTCAGCGTGACGACGGCATCCTGGCCGTTCTTCGAGGCGACACCTTCGAGAGCTTCGTAGACGATGCGCTCAGCAGTGGCCTTCTTGCCGTCGAGGAGGATCTTGTTGACCAGCTGGCTGACGACCGGAGCACCGTAGACCGGGTCGGCGACAACGGGACGCTTCGGGGCGGGACCCTTGCGAGGCATTACTTCTTCTCCATCTTCGCGCCGTAACGGCTGCGAGCCTGCTTGCGGTTCTTCACGGCCTGCGTGTCGAGCGCGCCGCGGATGATCTTGTAGCGAACACCGGGGAGGTCTTTCACACGACCGCCGCGGACGAGCACCATCGAGTGCTCCTGCAGGTTGTGGCCCTCACCGGGGATGTAAGCGGTGACCTCGGTGCCGTTCGACAGCTTGACACGGGCGACCTTACGAAGCGCGGAGTTCGGCTTCTTGGGGGTGGTGGTGTACACACGGGTGCACACGCCGCGCTGCTGGGGGTTGGCCTTGAGGGCGGGCGCCTTGGTCTTGGTGACCTTCGGGGTGCGACCCTTTCGGACCAACTGCTGAATGGTTGGCACTACTTACTCCTTGTATTCGTACTGCACAGTGTTGGTCGGGCACGGACATCCGGTACCCGTTCGTTCACGATCCGCACACGCCGTTACGGGCGTGTCGAGTTCGCTTGGATCCACCGGCGGTACAAAATGGCTCTGGTATCGCTGGTTGGAAGAGCAGTGGAGACTTCTCAGTCTGGCTTCGCTCGAAAATCTGGGCATGCAAGTATGCACACACCCGGAAAATTCTAGCCTCTTGACCCATCTGGGTCAAATGCCGAGGAGCCGCAGCTCCACGACCGGCAACGCGGACCTCAGGATCTTACCAGGTCGTGACGGGTGCCTGCGGCTCCGGGTAGCCCGACTCCGCCGGTGCCGTGTAGGCGGGCGCCGATGTGGCAGCCTCCTGGTTGCGCTCGTACTCCTCGCGGTCGGCGACGGTGCGGGCCTTCATCTTGCGACCGCGCGCAGCGATCCAGGCGCCCGTCCAGATCGAGGCTTCGCGCGCGACGATCGCCCCGGCGAGAGTCAGCGGGTCCATCGTGAGCGAGCGTACGAAGTCGAACTGCTCCTGCGGCTGCCAGGTCCAGGCCTGCACGTGGATAAGCGCCCCCGCGATGCCGGCGAAGTAGACCAGCACTGCCACCAGGAAGCCACCGAGCACGTAGGCCCACCAGCCGGCGCGGTTGACGATCAGAACGATCAGGATGAGCGAGATCGCGAAGACGACGACCGGCACGATGAACGCGGCGCTGAGAAGGAACGACGAGAACGCCGAGACGTACGCGTCGGGCTGCACGTTCACCGAGATGATGACGAAGGCGACCGCGGCGTAGACCACCGCGAAGGCGACGGTTCCGACGAGCGCGATCAGCGAGCCGCCGCCGCGGTTGCCGCGGGGGGCGGGGGGCGTCGATACGAGCGGCTGCGGCACGGGCTGGTAAGGCGGCGGGTAGGCGGCACCGGCCATCGCTGCGGCCGCGGGCGGCGCGGGAGCGAAGGCGGCGGCGGGATAGGGCGTGCGGGTCTGCTGCGGGTCGGTGAAGGCCGACGTGGGCTCGGACGACGTCACCGCGGGGCCACCCACCGGCTGACGCTCGTAGGCGGCCGTGGCCTGCTCGGCGACGGGAGCGTGATCCGTGACGACGTAGGGGCCGCCCAGCGGCTCGCGAGCGGCGCTATCGGTCTCGATCACGTCGACGACCTCCACGCGCTCCGTGACCTCGGTG